>NZ_AYXE01000003.1:0-706288 GCF_000502235.1 Mesorhizobium sp. L103C119B0
TGACCTGCCACTGAGTTTTTCCTCCATCTGAGATTAGAGTCCGGGCCTTGATCGAAGGACGGACTGATGAAGCGGAAGCGGTTCACGGAAGAGCAAATCCTCACGGTGCTGCGCGAGCACGAGGCGGGTGCGAAAGCGGGCGATCTGGCCCGCAAGCACGGGGTCAGCGAGGCGACGCTGTATAACTGGAAGGCCAAGTATGGCGGGATGGACATCTCTGACGCCAAGCGCCTGAAGGCCCTGGAAGACGAGAACGCCAAGCTGAAGAAGCTGCTCGCCGACCAGATGCTGGAAGCCTCGGCATTGCGCGAGCTTCTGTCAAAAAAATGGTAGGGCCCGCCGCCAAGCGCGAAGCCGTCGCGCATCTGCAGGCCGTCATGAGCCTGTCGGAGCGTCGGGCCTGTTCCTTTGTGGGCGCTGATCGCAAGATGATCCGCTACCAGTCCCGGCGTCCGCCAGAGACGGAGTTGCGCACAAGGTTGCGCGACCTCGCCAACGAGCGCAGACGTTTCGGCTATCGACGATTGTTCATCCTGCTCCGGCGCGAGGGCGAGGCATCGGGGATCAACCGCATCTACCGGCTCTACCGCGAGGAGGGCCTGACGGTGCGGAAGCGCCGAGCCCGGCGCCGCGCGGTCGGCACGCGGGCGCCGATCCTGGTCGAGGCGAAGCCGAACGCGCGCTGGTCGCTCGACTTCGTGCATGACCAGTTCGCCTGCGGACGACGCTTCCGCGTGCTCAACATCGTCGACGACGTGACCCGCGAATGCCTTGCCGCGATCCCGGACACCTCGATCTCCGGCCGTCGGGTTGCCCGTGAACTGACGGACCTGATCGTCCAGCGGGGCAAGCCGGACATGATCGTCTCCGATCACGGCACGGAGTTCACCTCGAACGCGATCCTCGCCTGGTCGAAGGATCACCGCGTCGAATGGCACTACATCGCGCCGGGCAAGCCGATGCAGAACGGTTACGTCGAATCCTTCAACGGCCGGATGCGCGATGAGTTCTTGAACGAGAGCCTGTTCTTCAGCCTCGACCACGCCCGAAGCGCCATCGCCGAATGGAGGCAGGACTTCAACACCGCGAGGCCGCATTCCTCGCTCGGCTACCAGACCCCGGCGGCCTTCGCCGGAACCCTCACCGCAACCGGCTCCGACGCTGCGCTCATTGACGGCTTCGCGTCTCTGCCGGTTGCTCAACCCGCGCCCTACGGCGTAACAGAAACGGCCGAGGCTCTAATCGCCGCTGGATGACAGTTCAGTGGCAGGTCACCNCCCGCGCCCTACGGCGTAACAGAAACGGCCGAGGCTCTAATCGCCGCTGGATGACAGTTCAGTGGCAGGTCAGCAGTACCCAAGCCATCATGATGACGCGCAAAGGCGGTCAGGATTGCTTCAGTCGCCACCCCGAGCATCAGCGAGCGCCGCTGATCTACGTGGAGTTTTTGGCGACGGCTCCATGGAACCGACCAAAGTTGGTTGCTGACCCGACTTACAAGGGCGCGGGCCGTGTGCTCATCGGTACGGCCGTCAGCTTGAGCCTAGAAGAGGAATTTGGTGGCCGAATTGGTCTGCATTCTCTTCGTGGCGCAGAAGTTTTCTACCGGGATGCGATCGGAATGACGGATTTCGGAACGGATAGCGAAGGAGTACATAAAGGACTTAGATACTTCGAGCTTTCCAGCAGGGATGCTGCGACTTTCCTATCCGTGCAACACTAACAAGAGGAGTCGACCATGAAATTACATTTCACTGCCGATTGGCTGCGCAGCCATATCGAACATGATCCGGATGTCGATTGCGACGTGGGGCTCCCGCTCCGCGACGCAGCTCCGCTTGAGCGTCTTATGCAGGAGAAGTCTCGTCATCAAGCAACTGCGGGGCAGCCTAATTCGGCTGCCCCCGAACAGAAATCTGCTGTGTTGTTTAAGTTGGTGCATCAGCTTCGACGCAAGGACGGTTTAAGCATTGCGCAGTTGGCTGCCAAAATTCGTGTTGATGCGGCGGAATTGGAGCAGGTGGAGAAGGATCCCAACTATGTTCCAGGCCCGCGTACCGTTCATCAGCTAGCCGAGTTTATTGGGGTTTCAGCACGTGCTGTAGGACTGCTGACTGCGGCGGCGTCCGCGCAGAATGACAATCTCACCGAAGCGGTGCATCGTTTTGCTGCGAGTTCAGACGACCTATCGAAACTAAGCCAGGCTGAAAGGCGCGACCTCAACGATTTCGTTAAGGTACTGGCGTCAATCGATAAGAAGAATGGATGACCATGTCTGCGATTGAGCCGATAATCGGGAACTTTGAGCGCCGAGATATCCATGAGCACATATCACGTTTGCTACGTGATCTCGGCAATCCAGAGCCCCCATTAAGGCTCGAGCAGGTGCGCGCGCTGCAAAAGCTTGACCTTACCTATTATAGCAAGGCGAACTTGAGCCTATTAGATGAGATCGCCCACAGGGCGCGAATGGCTGGGAACGAGATCACCAGCACGGCTAAGCGCATGGTCGATGTAGTCCAGCAATATGGCCTTCGTGGTATCCTAATGTTGAAGGAAGGCGACAAAAGAATCTTCATCGATGACGAGGTAGCCGAGCTAAAGCGACGCTTCCTCATCGCACATGAAATTACACATGACCTTCTACCGTGGCATCGCTCCCTGCTTCTGGGCGACAACGAGTCCACGCTGAACCCAACATTCCATCAGGCAATGGAAGCAGAAGCTAACTATGGCGGACGCCATCTCTTGTTTCTGGGAGGAAGGTTTCGACCGGAAGCGCTGGACTGCTCATTGGAATGGAAGAGTATCGAGCAGCTTCGCAAGCGCTATGGGAACACACTTACAACAACACTTTGGCAAATGGTTTGTGAACGCGACCCGGAGTTTCCTGCCTTCGGCGTTGTCAGTCGGCATCCGTATCACAGAGATATTTGCGAGAAGGCAGGGAATGACAATGTGGCATATTTTCCAAGATCGATAGCTTTAGCTGAGCACTTTCCCGGAATCACCACCACAGTTGCCTATTCCGCGATCTGCGATCACGCAACGAACCGCAAACGGGGTCCAGTAGGCGAAGGCGAAAGCATCTTTTATGATGCGAACGGCGAACCCCATGTATTCTGGTTGCACAGCTTCTCAAACACCTACGATCTGCTCACTTACTGCATCTACAAGAAGAAACACCAGCGCATTTTCCCTGTCGGCTTTAGGGCAGCCTAGGCACAGGCAGACGGTTATCTCAACGGCAGCTTGCCCATACTGTAAGCACACCACCGCTGTTTCGCTTGCGGCATATTTCTTGGCGGACGTCGCTTATTGTCGGCGCGACATTGGTATGACCTCGCCGAGCTGGCCGGACGGCCCCTCACCGCGGGTCGGCGCCACGAGCTTCAGCTTCACGACGCGAGCAGGCTCTTGCGAGAGCCAGCCCGGAGGAAGGTCCATCCGGTGAAGACCGCAGACGTGCGCATCCGGCAGCCAGGAGAACCTGTGCACCGGAGTGCTGGGGTCAAGCTTACTTGGAGGAAGTGCAGCCAAGCTCTCAACATCATGAGCGAACAACGGCAGATCGTGCCGAAGCTCTTCCTTGGACAGCCCCCGTCATCCACCACGGTCCGAAATACATCAGCCAGTAACGTAGGTTGCTGCAGCGGCCAAACGTCATCGTAGGGCTCGGATCCTGAGTAGCCCTTGGCGCTGTAGCTACGATAGAGGCGGGTCGCTCCCTCGGCATCGACAATGCAGAGGCGTTGGAGACGCATGATCTGAGCCTTGATGGACACGCGCCAGCGAACCTTCAGCCGCTCCAGCTCCCAAAGCGAGGCACTAGTGACCTCAGCCGAGAACTGACTCGCCGGCAGAAGCAACGCTGAAGCGAACCGATGAGCTTGGTCTTGGATCAGCTTGAAATTCTCGACAAGCTCATCCTCGGACACTGCACGGTGCAGCAAGAGGTGGGCCAACTCGTGCGCGGCATCAAAATTGTCTTCGCGCGAATGACTGCGCTAGAAATACGTGTGGGCGACGATCAGATCCCCACCTGCTTAGCCCATACAACTGTGTGGTTTCCATTGGTTCGCTCGCCACGACGACGCCGATCTGCTCCAGCAGAGCAACTACGTTGGGGTCGGTCGCAATCCGATTCCCCAGTGCTCTCGCGCTGTTTGGGCAATGCCCTCCAGATCCTCATCCCCAGGCTTCGGTAGCCTAAGCCGTTGAGTAAATCTGGCAGGTCGACTTCAGGGAGAAACGCATAATGGCCGGCAACTGCCGTAATGTCTTCAAGCCAGCGGTTGACCGGATAATCCTTGGTCACAGCCACGCCCTGTACGGTGCGGCCCTCGTCCAGCAGCAACCGCAACGCCCCCAGTCGCCGCCCTCCGGCGACGACTTCGAACTTGGCTCCCTTCGGGGCCTTGCGGGTCAAAAGGTTATGGATGAGGCCATGGGCCTCGATGCTGGCGGCCAGTTCGGCCCTACCTGCGGGCGGGATAGTGATAACAGCGGTATTCATGGACTTGCTCGTGTTGATTTCAGCGATTGACCTGATGGGTTCAGGTCCCCTGAACCCCTGCCTCGCGGCGAGTAGCGGGGAGCGAGGGGGGGGGCAAGTCCCGGGGGCGGAGGGGTCTCCCCGGTCTGCACCTAGCGAAGCGGAGGAAGATGGGGGAACCCGCCCGCGGCGGCTTGCTGGGGAGAGAGGGCCGCGCGCCTCTCTTCCCGCTACATAGGAGAGGTGCCGCTAGGCACATCCATGTCGGCGCAGCCGTGCCGCGAAGCGGCCCAAGAAAGAAGAGCGTACAAAACGGAAGCACCTAAATGCCCGCCAGCGGGACCAAGTCAGATCGGTGCAGGAGAAAGACCGTGGCCCTGAGACCGGCTCAACAGGGCGGCCGTAGGAGCATCAGCAACGCGCCGCCGTCAGGCGGGATGCGGAACGGACGGCCCCCCGGCGAAGGGCGCCGTTCTCTTTGAGCTGCGACCCTGGTGAGCGCCTTCGTGCCTAAAGCTGTGCCGTCGGGCTAAGCTTCAGCTTCAGATCGTTCTGAAAAGCCGAACATGGTTCGTCGAGTAACCCTTGAGGGAAGGATCCTTGTCGGGTTCCCTGTTTTTCGACAAAATCGCCCTGCAGAATTTATATTGCGTGATTTGGCGGCATCGCACTGCTGGGTGTCCGCCTTATAGCAAGCGTGGACCAAAACGGCTCCCACGTAATCATGCTCGACGTTGTTGGAAGAAAGGTGGGTCTGAATGTCTTGGAGAATGGCAACTCCATGGGACATCCCATCTGCTCCGGAGTAGGTCATTACGAGTTGACCGGGTCGTTCAAAGCCGCTTACCGAGCCGCTCCCTGCAACGTTCTCGTAGGTGCCAGACAAATCCGGGGCCGACGTGAATGTCACCTTGAAGGGGTGCCCCAGGCCGACGGGGGTGACATCCGTAAAGTCGGGACCGCAGTACACCGAGAGATCACGCAGTATGGAGATGATAACCCGATTGCGGCTTTCAAGTGTCCTCGCATCCCCCGAGGGCGCCACCTGATCTCTCGGGCAACCTTGTTCGGCGCCGCAGTTATTGAGGCGGCCGGCTTGGAAGCAGTTCCTTATGGCCCTCATGCATAAACCAGAGCACCCGTTTGAGGTGACTGCGAAGGGCCTTACGGGCGCGGATTGGCTCTTTGACCGGATCGATACCCAGTACATCCAGCGCCATCTCCTCTTCGCTGGCACTGTCGGCGCAAGCGTCCATGAGCTTCAAATAGAGCTGGAAATGCTTGTCATCATATGCGGTTAGGCTTTCCGACCAGGGGACTTCCGTTGCAATGGTTGGATCAGGCGTTGGGCGCGATCTGCTTTTCATCCATGTCTCGCTTTGGCGATGAACCAGGCCCCCGTTCCAATTCAGAATATCTCCATCTAGCGCACTTTCAACCGTTCTCGGCCTTCTTCGGACAGTGCCCAATCGTTGCATATGGTCGTGGGTTCCAAATTGGCGCGCGGCTGCTCGCGACCAATACATCCTCAACTTGGCGAGGCGATGTAACGCCCGGCTGAACCAGAATGGCGCGGGTATTGAGCATCGCCGATTGGATCGAACCTTCTTTTAGCTTCGCGATAATCTTGTCTGGCTGCTTGCAAGCGTCCATCATGCCGCCGTACATACGCTTAAGGATCTCGCCCATCACCGTACGAGCAGCAAACATTTCCAAAATCGATCTTGCAACTTGAGGCTTTGCGTTACTGCATAGCTGCATTGCACAAAATGTGTTTGCGCATTGCACAACTTTTAGCCATTAAGCTTACAGCTGATGCATGCGATGGTTTCCTCCCATTCCATGGTATCAGCTGTTCCCCTCTGAAGGTTTTGACTTTACACCTAAAGGGCCTCGGTTTTCCGATGCCCTTTTTTTTGGCGGTCGCCACGTCGTTAATGGAACGCGGCTCGATCGCCGGTTCAGCCATCAGGCTTTGGAACCCGTTCTGCCCGGCCGACCCCTCCCGACAACAGTCTGACCTTCGCCAGCCTTCTACGGGCAAGCGTTCGCGCCAAAAGTTCAAAGCCGCGTCCGTAACATTCGACGATGAAAGCCAATGTCATCAGGTCGAGCAGAAACTCGTCGATCGCATGTGTGAGCGCATCAGACTTTTGTCCGAACTGAAGGAGCAGGGCGCGCGCGTCTTCGATCGCGGCCTGGCAATCGTCTGCATCTATCAGGGAACTGATCCTGTCAAAGATCTGCAAGCGTCCTCACTTTTCGGAAGCCGCACTCAGCATCGAACGCCGCTGATGAGTGAGTTTCCAACAAAAGAACGGGGTAACGTTTCGCGAAAAATCGCTCGCAGCGCGTCGAACGAGCATGATGCCTCAAATGACATGTGAATTCCGGCTCACCAACATGTCGTCGAAGGCGAGTGAGCCGGCCCATGTCTGCGTCCCGGCCGCCAGACCACTGGTCAGGAGGAACTGTGGCCACATCGTCGGAGACAAATGGGTCCATCTATTCTTCCAGCCGCCACGGTTCAGCCTAGATTACATGCGAAACGACAATAACGGAAAGCAAAGGTTCGCAAAATGAGTAGGGTGGCTGGATCAAACGAAGATTTGGCTGCACCAACGACCTTTGGGCCACTTCTGCAGCCGACCTTTCGTTCGATCTGGCTCGCGACGCAGGTTTCAAGCCTCGGCTGGTTGATGCAGACTGTTGCCATCAGCTGGCTGATGGCAACGATCTCGACTTCCGATCTGATGGTTGCGCTGGTGCAGGCTTCATCGAACCTGCCCGCTTTCGTCCTGTCCGTTTTTGCCGGAGCTCTCGCCGACAATTTCAGCCGGCGCAGGGTGATGTTCGCCGGTCGGTGCCTTATGGTGATTGCGTCCGCGATGCTGACCGCGTCTGTAGCGCTGGGCTTTGTCAGTCCGTGGATGATCCTCGGCTTCAGCTTTTTGATCGCAAGCGGCGGTGCTCTCAATGATCCGGCCTGGCAAGCGTCGGTTGGCGATATCGTGGATCGACGAGATGTTCCCGCTGCCGTAACCCTGCTTTCTGTTGGCTTCAACACCGTCCGGACCGTGGGTCCGGCGCTCGGCGGCATTGTGGTTGCCTCTTTTGGCCTCATGGCGGCATTTGCGGTGACCACGCTCACCTATTTCGTACCTTTGGCCACTATTTGGCGCTGCAAGTGGAAGGTTCGCTCGTCCCCTCTTCCACGCGAGTCGATGAGGACGGCGATCTATGACGGGCTGCGCTTCACGGCGATGTCATCGGAAATCAAAGCGGCGATCGCGCGCGGAACCCTCTTTGGCCTGGCGAGCATCGCCATACTCGCGCTGCTGCCGGTGGTTGTCCGCGACCAGCTGGGAGGAGGCCCGCTCGCCTATGGCGCGCTCATGGCCGGCTTCGGGACCGGTGCCGTCTTCGCCGGCCTCTCCAACAGCCTGTTCAGACGGAGCTTGTCGCAGGAGCGGCTGATGAGGCTCTCCTGCGTCGCCTGCGCGGCGTGCTCACTTTCCCTGGCACTGACCTCTTCGATCGGGGTGGCGGCAATTGCACTCGCTTTGGGCGGCGCGGGCTGGGTCACCGCCTGGTCAGGGGTCGGTGTGAGCGTGCAGCTGGCGAGCCCGCGCTGGGTCGTGGGGCGCACCATCTCGATCTACTATGCTTTGATAGACGGCGGCATCGCGCTCGGTAGCTGGGTGTGGGGCACGGTGGCCGAAAACCATTCGTTGACCTGGGCGCTAGAGGGTTCCGCTGGAGCCCTGTTGATCGTCGCTGCAGCCGGCGTTCTCTTTCCGCTTCGGGAGCGCCGCGACTCCGAGCCCGATCCCTTGGAGGAATTCGATGCCCCAGCTGTCTCTCTCAATTTGAAGCCGAGGAGCGGCCCGATCGTGGTCAAGATCCAATACCTGATAGCCGAGAGAAATCTCGAGGCCTTCCTCGACCTCATGCGGCAGCGGCGCCATGTACACAGCCGCGTCGGTGCCCGGAACTGGACGCTCCAGCGGAACTTGCAGAAGCCTATGCATTGGACAGAAACGTTTCGCACGCCGACCTGGACGGACTACCTTCGCCTCAATCATCGTCTGACGGAAGTAGACAAGGAACTGGACGAGCGTGTCTTTCAGCTGCACGCGGCCGAGACCCCACCTCAAATGACACATTCCATCGAGCGGCCGACAAGCTCGGCCCGCAAGCCCGAGCACTCAGCTTTTCGCCATCCCCGTCATTGAAGCCCGGCCGGCACAGAAAACGCGATTCTTGTCTATCGCGCTCAAACCGGTGCGGGAGACGGACAATCCACCAAAATTCGATGATGGGTGGCAGAGAAGAACCCCAGGCTGAGAGTGCGACCGATCGGTCCCCACGGTGAAGCGGAGCCTGGGGCTACAGCGGCACGCGACTATTGCCGCGTGTCACCTTTTGAATTTAAAGTCTTCCTCAGTCCGCCTCGCTGATCCGGGCCAACGCTATCTTGAGGTTGGCATTTTGTCCCGCCAGCTCGCTGAGACGATCACGTTCGGCGGCGACCACATCCGGACTGGCGTTGGCAACGATGCACCCGCGCGGAGCGTGCTGTTGCTGGAAGCAGGAAGGCATGATCGGCCAAAGCCGGGAGAGGTGCTGCCGGCAGTAGCGAATGGGCTGCTGCGTCAGCTTGGTGTCTGGACGCCGTTCGCCGAGGCCGGCTTCGTTGAAAATCGTGCGCTTGTTTCGGTGTGGGCCAATGAAGTTCCCAGCGAGCGGCACGGCATGTTTTCCGCTCAAGGTGCCGGCTGGCAGCTCGACCGGACGCGATTCGACCGGCTGATGGTGCAGGCGGCCAAGGCGGCAGGTGTGGACACGCGGTTTGGCTCGGCCGTGGGTTCGGCAGTGCGCGACGATCAAGGCTGGCTGCTCAAGCTGGCCGATGAAGCTATCGTTGCCCGCGCCGTGGTTTGGGCGACCGGTCGCAGTTGGAGGCTGGCGCGATGTTTCGGCGCCAAGCTCACCATGCACGGACATCTTGCCGCCTACACACGCTTTTTCGACCGCGCACCGGGCGATTGCAGCATGGTCGTCAAGGCGCGTCCCGAAGGCTGGTGGTACAGCGCCGACTTGCGCGTGCCTCACCGATCCGGATCTGGGCAGCGAACTGCGCAAAGCCGGACATTGGTACCAAGCTTTAGCCGCAACGCAGTCCATCGCGCCGCTCGTGCCGCCCAACGCAATCGAGACCGCCAGCATGATCAAGGCGGCGGGAACCGCAATCGATCCCGCCGCCGGTGACCGCTGGGTCGCGGCGGGCGACTGCCTGTTCTGTGCCGATCCACTGTCATCACGCGGGATCGTGCATGCACTCCGCTCAGGGATCCTGGCGGCCTACGCGGCATCGGACATGCTGGACGGGCGTGGCGATTCGCCTGCGCCCGCTATGCAAAATCGCCACACGCGGCTTTGCCGATTAGCTCCCAGCACTGCTGCCCACTATGCAGCCGCCGCGCGATGGGACACGCCTTTCTCGCAGCGGCGGCGCAGCCATGTCTTCCACGCGTCTAGCATCGAAGGAGGGAGGTCAGAGGTGGTCTCGGGACGGGGTGCTCGGCATTTATGAACCGACCGAGCGCCAGCGAGTGGTCGTCGGCGGGCTCAATGGCGGCATCAGGTCAGGGAACTCGGCCTCCATGATCATCTCCGATTTAATTCAAATTTGTCTGTATATATTGCCGATTGCACTACCTTCACCTCGTAGACGGCAATGCGGGCGGGTAGAGAGGGTTCTATGATATGACAAGCGATTTTTCCGCCGCCCGAGTGCATTTAGATCGAGCGTATGACTACCTTTGTGGGGATGACCCGATGAGTCAAAGGGGCCGCGAAGCCTTGGACCTGCTAATTGAGGCGGTTGCCGTCGAAGAGTTCAAGCAGCCACGCCAAAGCGCTGAGGTGCTAAGGTTTCCGATCGGGCGCCGCTGCTGAGGTAATCTCCACGGCCGCCATGTAGCCTCGCGGGTGAGGCGCTCACGGCAGGGACTCGCCGCCCCGTGAGGGCCGGGAACGAACGCATTGGCAAACGGAAAGCCCACTTGCCAGACCAGCGCCCGGCCGGCGTGGCAAGTAGGCCGGCGGTTCCAAGCGGAGACATTGATGCCGGACTATGTCGTGCTTTGCATCGCATTAAGCTGCTGCGGGATATACGTAACGCCATCCCTAAAAACATCGAATGCGGCAGCGACAGCGCGAATCCCAAAGCGATGCTCCCGCCGTACGCGGACAAAGCCGTTCTCGAAGTCCACTATCCCGTCCTTGGCCAGCATGGCCAAGCGCTCAGCCGAATCGCGAAGACGGATCGGATCAGATCCGTGGGCGACACAGATTGCCGGCACGTCAGCCTCGAAATCGCACATTAATCGCTCGATAATTGCGGCTCGCACGCGGTCGTCGTCTGTGAGGCGATGGCCCTTCGATGTAGCCAGTCGGCCAGCTGCGATGTGCTGGATGTAGGAATCCCGTGTAACTTCGTTTTGAACGTATCCCTGGCCGATGCGGCCGATAGCCGACGCGCCGAAACCGATCAGGGTTCTGCAGGTATCCGCCGAGTAGCCCAACNCCCTGGCCGATGCGGCCGATAGCCGACGCGCCGAAACCGATCAGGGTTCTGCAGGTATCCGCCGAGTAGCCCAACGAGTTACGTCGCAGGTGACCTGTTTCCTGTGCCAGCGCGAGCTCGTCGTCCGGCAAAGCGAAATGGTCGAGCCCGATCTGTCGGTAGCCGGCGGCAATCAGCGTCACGGCGACAGCCGCATACTGTTCAGCGCGGGCAGCGCTGTCGGGAAGAAATTCCGCCTCGATGAGGCGCTGATTCTTTACTTGGGATGGGATGTGCGAGTAGCCGAACAAGGCAAGCCGGTCGGGGCGTATGGCGACCGCCGCCCTCACTGTTTCGACGCACGACTCCACCGTTTGACGCGGCAGGCCGTAGATGAGGTCGAAGTTGATGCGGCTTACTCTATGCCGGCGCAGCACTTCCACGGCAGCCGACGTCTGGGCCTCGCTCTGGATTCGGTTGATCGCTTTTTGAACAATGGGATCGAAGCTCTGTACGCCCAGGCTCGCGCGGTTCACGCCGGCCGCTCCCAAGCCTTCCGCCATCTCGGGCGTGAGCGTGCGTGGATCGATCTCGATGGCGACCGTAGCTGCTTTCGAGATGGCGAAGCGGCATCGCAGGAACTCCATCAGAGCGAGGAACTCGGCTGGTCCGATGAGAGATGGCGTTCCGCCGCCGAAATGTATGTCGCTCACGGGCAACGTCTTCGGCACTCGCTCCGAAACCAGACGGATCTCGTCACGCAGCGCCGCCAGATAGTTGAGGATGGGCGCATCACGGCGGGTGATGGTGGTTGGGAAGCCGCAATACCAGCAGGCTGATCGGCAGAACGGAACGTGCAGATAGAGTGACACCGGATCATCAGCCGGCAGGTTCCTGAGCCATTCCTCATAAGCCTCGGCGCCGACCGCCCCAGAGAACTCCGACACAGCCGGATAGATAGTGTACCAAGGCAGCCGGGCCTCTCGAAATTTCGTGGTCTGCAACGGTCACCGTCCCATGCTGATAACATCCAACCTTACCGCTGCGCTCGCCTGCGTCTTTGCGCTATGTCAGTCCGTTCCGCTTTGGGCTCGAAATTTTTTAGCAATGGGCGCCGTTCAGTCTTGGCTGGACAGCGATGGTCTGAGCGCACTCGGTCAGCGACTGACGATGGTGTTCCCGCCGAAACCCTCACGCGCACCGTTTTGTTCCACCGTCCCTTCCCTTCATCTGCGCGTGGGAGACTCTTCTGAGCGCAGATGAAGCATCCGATGAGACAATATACGGTGTTGGGTCCAGACTTTGCACGCCAGCTACCGCCGCCCATAATGATCTCTGCCGTCTCGATGAGCTCGTTGTGTGAATTGCTGGCAGAAGCATTAGCTGTGCCGCGCCGCTTTCAGCACGAAAACCTGCTCGACGCGACCGTCAGGTCCGCCGCAATGCCAAGGCTGGCGCCTACCGACTCAGTGGTGCAAGGCTGCGGCGCGTGGTTATCGACCATCAGCTCGCCAAAGTGACGGCGTCGTACCGAGCGGTGGCCGCCGCATGATGCCTCAACGGCGGGGCTCACAGCAAACAATGCCGTCGCCATTAAGCCAAACTGTCGCGAAGCGAACAGACGAACCGTAGCCGAAACGTTTGCCGTTCGTGCTTGGGTGGATCCGCAAGGCAAAAAGAACGGAAACGCGAACCAAGGTCCGCCCGCACATTTGAGCTTCAAGCCGCAGCTGGGCCGTCAGGGTGGCACGTCATTTGCAGTAGTACCCTTTGTGAGGCCCGCCGCGGAGGTGAAAAGGGTGATTGTACAAAAATGTTGTATGACCGTCTGGGAGTGATAACTACTTAATATATGTGACAACAAGTCTCAATCACATTCTAAATTCTCCTGAGCATTAGCACGACAGGTGCAGCAACACTCCTAGAATTCAGCTTGATGCGCTATCAACCGTTTGCTTAGCAAAAATCATTTATCGGTCTCGATTCCTTTTACTATTTAGACGGAGATCAACAATGACCATTGGGAGCCTCCTCCTCGGCTCAACTGCGGCACTGGTCGCCGTTTCCGACGCTCGCGCCGTGATCATCGTCCCCGAGCCTGATCCGACTGAGTACCTCAAGATCTGCGACGTCTACGGCTCGGGCTACATCTACATTTCAGGCACCGAGTCCTGCCTGCGCATCGGCGGCTATGTCAGTTACGACGTCGGCTTGGGCCATGTCGGATTGTTTGACCACGCAAGAACCTCAGATGTGAGGACTGGTGAGGATCAGGGTACATGGCAAAACAATACGCGCTTCACACTGAAAGCTTGGACCGGCCAGGAGACCGAACTCGGCACGTTGAAGACCTACACCGAAACCCGCGTGAATTTCGGTAACCGCCACACTTTGGTTTCGGACAGTTCTCGGTCCTATGCCTTCAACGGAGACAGCATCTTGACTTTCGCCTGGATTCAGCTTGGTGGCCTCCGAGTTGGTAAGGACTGGTCGGCCTTCGACATGTTTATTGGCGGCGCGGGTGACGTACTCAACCAGACGCCGGTTCCGTACGGCGCTTTGGATACCGATGTGGTCCAGTACTACTTCGACGCCGCGAACGGCTTTTCCGCCGTGGTTTCGCTCGAAGAAGGCTCAGGCGTGGTGGGCACAATCGACAACTACGCTCCGCACATAGTCGGCGGCTTGAAATACACACATGGCTGGGGAGCGATCACCGGCGTTGCTGGTTATGATAGCAACTACGAATCGGTAGCCGCCAAGGTCCGTGTCGACATCAATGTCACCAACGAACTGTTGCTGTTCGGAATGTTCGGCTACGGTTCCAATGGCAAGCTCAACGACGACTCCATGAACGCGATCGACGCTCATGGTCGCGGCTTCTATAAGATTTGGGGCGGGAACTGGGCTTTCTGGGCTGGCGCCGCTTACGAGGTCAACGAGACAACTTCGTTCAACCTTCAGCTCTCGGGTGATCAGCTCAAGAACTATGGTGTCGCTGCGAACGTCGCCTATGCGCTTCTTCCAGATTTCACAGTTACGGCTGAACTCGACTACGACCGCTACGGAGGCTCCGCCGTCGGAAAGGTGAAAGCTTCCGAAGTGAACTGGGCCAATGCCAACAAGAAGAGCAGTGTCGGCGGTATCCTGCGTTTCGAACGCTCATTCTAATGCGATGAAGCGTTGGGCTCCGAGGTGCAGTTGATGCGCGGACATTTCCCCTACATTCCGTTTGATTGTGGATGCGTGGCTCGGACGGCCGTCGTACGCGGCGACGTCATGGAGCTCGGGTTTGACGCCGTGCTCCTGAACACGGCGGTCCCGAGGGCGGCCGATCCGGTCGGGATGGCGCGTGCGTTCGGCAAGGGCGGTCGATGCCATTCGTGAAGCTAGCACTGGAATGCTCGAACCGCGCTACTCACCGAAGGTCGGCAGGGCTGTCTTCTCATGAAGCTCGATCCCTTCTATCTGAATTTCGACGTGCCGGCTGGGTTGACCGGCTGGCGCCGCTCGGCGTGCGTCTGCTGCAGCTCCGGATAAAGGATATGGACGAGAAAGGACTGCAGACGGAAATCCGCCGCGCGAACGACGCCTGCGCGGTCCATGGTTGCCAAGTGAGCGTCAACGACAATTGGCGCACGGCAATCGAGGAAGGCTGCGACTTCGTCCATCTTGGTCAAAAGGATTTGGCTGCCGCCGATGCTGACGATTAAATACGACGGAATGAAGCTCGGTCTTTCGATCCACGATCACACCGAACCGGAAACGGCGCCAGTGGCCGAGCCGGAGTATGTGGCGCTCGGCCCAGTCTATCCAACTAGCCTCAAGAAGATGAATGGGCGTCGCAAGGGCTCGAGCGGATCAGCGAGTGGAAGCACCAGGTCGCGCCGATCCCATTGGTCTCCATCGGCGGCCTCAACCTGACCGGCTCGAAGGCGTTTTTCGAGGCTGGCGCGGAAAGCGCAGCCGTGGTCACCGACCTTGCGCTGAACGACGCCCCAGAAGCGCGCACGCGAGAATGCATCGAAAGACAGAACAATGGCGCTGGGGCGAGAACCGCATCTGCTCGTTGTTGTCGGGTCAGATTCCCGCGGTGGGGCTGGAATTGCCCGCGAGATCGAGACGATCGCTTGCCTTGACGTGCGCACCTGCCTTTGCTGTCAGCGCGCTGACGGTGCAAACCCAGGAAGACGCCTTGGAAATCCAAGTTACGCAACCCGGTCTGGTGACGGGTCAAATGCGCGTTGCGCTTCAAGCTAACAGAGTGGCCGGCACCAAGGTTGGCATGCTCGCAACGGCTGAGATCATCTCGCTGCGGTTGCAGGCTGTGCTGCGCGAATATCGGGCGCATATCGACAGTCCAGATCCGGTGCTGGCTTCCACGTCAGGCCGAGCGCTTCTTGAAGCAAGCGCCATCCCGCATCATGAAGTAGCATCTGATGCCGCTTTGCCGTGTCGACACCCAATGTCATTGAACTGGCGCTTCTTGCCGGCTCAGTGCTACCGGTGAATGAGGCCGGCGCGCTTCAACAAGGACCACAAGCCACCCCGTCTGCTGGACTCCTCCAAATTCGAAACACGGATGGTTACTATCCAGACAATTGATTTTATCAATCTGCGACAATACCGCATAGCGGCGCCGGCGGAATGATCACCGGTAGCAAGACGAGCTGCTTTCAGTGGCCTGCACGACGCGCACCGCGACCGAGTACAAGCCGGCTCGTCTGCAGCCATGTTCGGATCGGCCGCATCGGTGCGCCGAATGAGATTGCCGGCGGAACGCTCTATTCGTGCAGCTGTGACGGCAGTCATCTCACCGGAGCCATCCTGCCGATGGATGGCCGGCAGTCGGTGCAGCATGGGCTGACACTGTTCACGGAATGAAGCCGCTCGCGCTTCGGACGGTTGAAATGGAGGACATTAGCTTGGAACCGATCAGTCTCGACGAGCTTCTGGCCAGCGTCGGCAAGGAAGTCGGCGTGTCGCCGTGGCGGGTGGTCTCGCAGCGGATGATCGACCAGTTCGCCGAGTCCACCGATGACCACCAGTTCATCCACTGCGATCCGGAGCGCGCCAAGCGCGAGACGCCGTTCGGCGGCACCATCGCACATGGCTTCCTGTCGCTTTCGCTTTTGTCGGCGATGACTTTCGAGACCATGCGGCCGCTCGAAAACTGCAAGATGGGTGTCAACTATGGCTTCGAATCGCTGCGCTTCCTGGCGCCGGTGAAAACCGGATCGCGCATCCGCACCCGTTTCGTACTGGCCGACGTCAAGGTCAGGCCGTCGGGCTGGGTGCAGACGGCGCTGGGCGTGACGATTGAGATCGAGGGCTCGAAAAAGCCGGCGCTGACCGCGCGCTGGTTGACGCTGACGCTGATCAAACGCCAGCCGGAGGCGGCCTGAATTGTCAACGAGCGTCAGCAGAGACGATCTTCACGTGCCGGGGCGATGTAGGCGACCAGTGCGCACCGATCGGCAACGCGGCCACGGGGTCGGCTAGATAGAGTGGCAGGAATGCCTAATCGGGGCTCCGTCTCGGAAGGGGCGTCGATGTATCGGAAGCGCTTCGGCTTTCGGCGCTGCATTCCTTCTTCACGAAGTCCATGGAGAATTCCCGACCACGGGGTTGAAAGATCGGCTTGTGATCGGAGTGGGCAGATCCTCCCCGACTGAATCTGCCAATAGGGTGTTATCGAGTTAATGGGGTCGAACTTGAGGTCGCGGGTGTCGCTGATCGGCTGCTCGTCGAGCTCGAGAGCTGCCAGCTAAAGGCAGAACACGGCGATGCCAAGAGCCTCCGCAGTTGATGTGGACGCCCAGAGCTGGGAGTACAGACCGACGAGTTCCCGGCGGGCGAACTTGCCATTGGTAGCGCGCCAGACCAGTCGCGAGAAAGCCTCGATGAGAAGGCCCCGAGCCGCGCGCGGCATCGACTACAGTGGCGTTTGGCGAGAGGCCTTCGAAGACGAGATCGAGTGTAAGATGGACGAGCTCGACACGCATATCGCGCAGTCCCTGCGATCGCTTTGTCCGCGGCGCTCGTGCGAGCGAACTGTTGGTAGATCGAGCTGACTAGATGAACCGGGATGGCATTAAAGCGGAACTGGAAGAGACGCCCTGGCCGAACCAAGCAAGATCAATCCAGCCATCGCTAAAGGTAGGCGAACACGAGACGTTCGGACTCCGTGCCGCTGAAATCCTCAAATTGAATCGGCCGGACCGTTGGAGCTATCATCACCCGCTTGGCTTCCAGAGCTACGGAGCGGGTTGATTATCTGAACGTCCTCGAAGTCCTTTTCATTGTCGGTCACTACGACACACTCGTTGGCTTCGGCTACAGCGGCAATGATTGTGTCTAGGGCGCTCCGCGAATGGCCTCTGGCTTTGCCGTTGGCCATCAGCCGCGCCCACACGAGGCCAGCTTTCTCGTCGAACGATAGCACGCGGCCAGCGAACAGCGCTTGCGGGCCTTCGGAGCCCTCGAACCAAGTTTCAAGGCTGCTGCGCTTTTTCCCCTTCGGCTTCTCTAGGATGCCTCGGCGAATTTCGGCGACAGTAAGCGAAGCAATGAAGAGGTCTTCGTCCTTCTGCGCGCCCATCCAGGCCAGCAACGAGCCCGAAGGCTCCGGCTTTATGACGTTGCTGATGATATTGGTATGAAGAAGGTAGCGCGTCACAGGTCGATCTTGCGCCCCTCTTCGCGCGGCCGGCTGAGGTCGAGATTGGAGCCAACCAGAGGCGAGCGACGCAACGCGGCGAGAATGCTGCCCGCTTTCGGTGGCTCACCCGCCACGGCTTGCTGTATGGTCCGACGAAGCTGTCGGGCATCCGGCCCGCTCTCCGTTAATTTTCGGGCAAGAGTTCGCAGTAGATCGCGGTCTGCGTCGAAGGCCTGGATATCGAACCGCGCGATGCCGCGCTCAGCCAGGCGAGAGCGATAATTCTCGATGGCTCTCTTCTGTGCAGTGTTGCCCATCGCGTGCCTCCGTTCTCTATCCGGATATATAGCCATGGCTTCTTCGGAGCACAAGGTGCCCCGTCATCGGCCAGCACTGGCTCCTGCGCGACGCGCGTATTGATAGAATTCCAGCTTGTCGAAGCACTGACTTGGCATCATTGTCGCGAAACGGAGTATTTCGCGTCAGGACAGGAACGCGATCATAGCGCGCCGAAACGGCAACAGCCGAAAAGCTTCGTGTGGTCGCCGGCGCGGCCCGCGAATCGGCTGTGTCTGCGTCGCCGAAGCCCGATCGACGCTTCGTCAATCTGGTCCGGCTGCTGGCACGACAGGCCGCACGGGATTTCGTTCAAGCCGAAACGGATAGCCAGACGCGAGACCGCGTCCCGGAGTAAGGGGCCGCCTCATGAAGGTCGCGCTTGGCGCTCGCTACTCAACTGACAATCACCGAGACGCCTCGATCGAGGATCAGTTGCGGCTCTGCTGCTTGCGTGCTGAAAAGCAAGGCTGGACAGTCGTCGACAGCAATACCCACCGCGCGATCTGCGGCGGGTCGCTGTTGCGTCCCGGCCTTCAGGAGCTGATCAGCGATGCGATGCAGGGCAAATTCCTGATCGTGCTCGCAGAGGCGATGGATCGCCTGACCATGACCGCTGCAAACCGGGAGCAGGCCAGGCTGGGCAAACGTTGCAACAGATCCTTCAAGGAAATTCATAGACTCTTAGCAACTCCGGCTCGCTGTGAATGGTAGGCTTATTGCAACGTCTGAGGTCAGTGGTTCCAAACCGTGGCCCCGCTTGTCTTCGACTGGCCGAACTGCTTGCAATTTCGGCTAAAGGCAAAAGAACGCCCTTTGTTGTTCGACAGGGCGATATCGGCAGTCGCCACAGCCACCGAGATTTGTCCGGTCGTTGGACAACCTTCAAAAGCTGCGACTTCTGTGGAGGACGCGAATGAGAAATTCGGTAGGACTTGGTCCTGAGCCATGATGACACTGGTTAGTCGCCTACGCATGGCAGCGCATCCTGACCGCCTTCGAATCCTGGGCCTTTGTGCGCATGCGGACCTAACTGTCTGCGAGCTAGCGGAGATTCTGAGCGTGTGTCGAGAGCGGGTTGCGCGACACGTCCGGCTGCTCGCCAGAGCCGACTTTCTTTGCTGCAACGAACAGCCTCCGTGGCGCTCGTACCATCTCAACGCAGGATCCAACGACGGCGGGCTGGTTCAATTATTGGTCGATCTCCTGCCCCATCGCGACGGCTATCATAAACAGGACCTGCAGCGGCTCGAAGCGGTACGAGACACGCGGCCGAAAGGGACCGCGTGCTTGATCGTGAAATAGGTCAATCCAATTGGAGCGCGAAGCTACCATGGACAACTCCGCAGACGGCGCGATCGCACAGCCGGACACCCATGGGCGGTCTTCCTTGGCCGCGGTTGATTGCCGCGTCCACGAGCTGCTTCTGAGACAGGAGCGGCAGGAGCGGACGACCCTGAAGCTCATCGCCTCAGAGAACTTTGCGTCCTCGGCCGTGCTGGAAGCGAACGGCTCGATTTTCACGAACAAGTACGCCGAGGGGTACCCCGGCGCGCGCTACTACGCTGGAAACGAGATCGTTGATGAGCTTGAGAAGCTAGCCATTGAGCGCTTGAAAACACTATTTGGCAGCGAGCATGCCAACGTCCAGCCTTATTCCGGCTCGCCGGCCAACCAGGCTGTCTATCGTGCGCTTTTGAGTCCCGGTGACAAAGTCATGGGCTTGCCCCTTCCGGAAGGGGGCCATCTGACTCATGGTTGGGCCATCAACTTTTCCGGTACTGACTATAAACGCGTCCCCTATGGGTTGGATGAAACGACACAGCAGATTGACTATGACCGCTTGCGCGAGACAGCCAAGCGGGAACGGCCGCGGCTCATCTGGGTCGGCGGAACTGCTTACCCGCGTGTCTTTGACTACGCGGCAATGGCAGAAATTGCCCTGGAAGCGAACTCCTATCTCGTAGCCGACATTGCGCACATCAGCGGCCTGATTGCCGCGGGAGCGCACCCGAATCCCGTGGGCCATTGCGACGTGGTCAGCAGCACGTCCCATAAGTCGATCCGCGGTCCCCGCGGTGGCTTCATTTTGTCAAGGAACGAAGATCGCTATCAGGCCCTCTATCATACAAAGAGCAAATACAATCTCGCCAGACGAATAGACCGGGCGGTCTTCCCTCACCTGCAAGGCGGACCTCACATGAATGCCATCGCTGCGCTAGCGGTTGCCTTGCACGAAGCCGCGAACCCGTCCTTCCGAAGCTACGGCCAACAGACGGTCAAGAATGCCAAGGCTCTGGCACATGCACTGCTTGAGCGAGGTTATGACCTGGTGACCGGGGGGACGGACAATCACATGCTGATCCTTGATCTTCGCGATCGGCCACTATCGGGCAAGGCCTATGCCGAGCGACTAGCAAAGGCAGGAATCATCACAAACTTTAATATGGTGCCTGGCGACCCGCGGCATCCGGCGGTCACAAGCGGAATTCGCCTGGGCGCGCCAGCAGTGACGTCAATGGGCATGCGCGATGTGGAAATGGTGCAGATTGCTGGCTTCATTGACTCCGTCCTCCAGCGGCCAGACGACGAAGATCTCCATGCCTGCGTGCGAAGAGACGTTGCCGACTTGTGCGCTGCGTTCGAGGTCCCGGGCATCTGCGACAAGTAAGGTGGGCCAAGCAAAATGCCCATACCACATCCAACACGCGAAGCGAGGTATTCATGGCTAGGCAGTTCGTGTTCTCTTCCGAATCGGTTGGCGCGGGGCACCCGGATAAGTTGGCCGACAACATCTCGGATGCCATCCTCGATGCCATCCTCCGCACAGATCCCAAGGCGCGCGTCGCCTGTGAAGCGTTGGTAAAATCAGGGATAGTCGTTCTGGCTGGCGAGATTACCAGCGATGCCCAGGTGGATTACAGCCAAGTTGCGCGCGATACGATTCTCGACATTGGCTACGACGACGAGGCCGTCGGCTTTGACGGCCGGCGTTGCTCCGTCGTTCATGCCCTCACCGAGCAGTCGCCCGACATCAGCCAAGGCGTTGACGAGGGAAGAGGGCAAGACCTCCAGCAGGGAGCGGGAGATCAGGGCCTCATGTTCGGCTACGCATGCCGCGAAACCGATACACTGATGCCTTTGCCGATCCAGCTCGCTCATCGCTTGACGAAACGGCAGGCGTATGTCCGGAAGACACAACAGCTTGGCTGGTTGCGTCCTGACATGAAATCCCAAGTCTCAGTGCGGTATGAGGGGTTGCGCCCGGTCGCGCTGGATACCATCGTCGTGTCGACGCAACATGACGAGCAGGTCTCGCAAGAGACTGTCCGCGAGGGCGTCATTGAGGAAATCATAAAGCCTGTCCTGCCGACCCACCTGGAGACGGAAGGCATCAGAATTCTGGTCAACCCGACGGGGCGGTTCGTAGTCGGCGGGCCGCGCGGCGACTGCGGTCTCACTGGACGCAAGATCATCGTCGATTCCTATGGCGGGATGGGTCGTCATGGCGGCGGCGCCTTCTCGGGCAAGGACCCGTCCAAGGTTGACCGCTCGGCTGCCTATGCAGCCCGCTATGTCGCAAAGAACATCGTCGCTAGCGGACTTGCGGACGTGTGCGAGGTGCAGCTTGCTTACGCAATCGGCGTGGCCAGTCCGGTTTCCGTCATGGTCAACACGTTCGGGACAGCCAGGGTTGAGGAAAGCAGGATCGAGCGCCTCATTCTTGAGTTGTTCGATCTCAGACCGAAAGGCATTATCAAGATGCTTGATCTCTTACGCCCTATATACCGCAATACAGCGACCTATGGCCATTTCGGCCGTGAAGAGCCTGATTTCACCTGGGAGAAGACAGACAGGGCGGACGAATTGCGTCGCGAGGCAGGACTCGCCGCCCCGTGAGAGCCGCCGGCGAACGGATTGGCAAGCGGAAAGCCCATTTCCACCGGGCAGACCCGCGCCTGGCAGGCGTGGCGAGAAGCCGGCTCGGGTTTTTTGGCGGAGACATTGATGCCGGATTATGACGTGCTTTGCATCGGCAATGCCATTGTCGACATCATCGCCCAGTGCGACGAGGCATTCCTCGAGATCAACGGCATCATCAAGGGCGCGATGAACCTGATCGACACGCGCCGCGCCGAACTGCTCTACAGCCGCATGGGCCCGGCGATCGAGGCCTCCGGCGGCAGTGCCGGCAACACGGCGGCCGGCGTAGCCAGCTTCGGCGGACGCGCCGCCTTCTTCGGCAAGGTCTCCAACGATGCGCTGGGCGAAATCTATGCGCACGATATCCATGCACAGGGTGTCGCCTTCGACACCAGGCCGCTCAAGGGCGAGCCGCCGACGGCGCGCTCTATGATCTTCGTCACGCCCGACGGCGAGCGCTCGATGAACACCTATCTCGGCGCCTGCGTCGAGCTTGGCCCTGAGGATGTCGAGGCCGACAAGGCATCCGGCGCCAAGGTTACCTATTTCGAGGGCTATCTGTGGGATCCGCCGCGCGCCAAGGAGGCGATCCGGCAGACGGCGAAGCTCGCACACGAGGCCGGACGCGAAGTGTCGATGACGTTGTCGGATTCGTTCTGCGTCGACCGCTACCGGGACGAGTTCCTCGAGCTGATGCGCTCGGGCACTGTCGACATCGTCTTTGCCAACAGCCACGAGATCAAGTCGCTCTACCAGACAAAATCCTTCGACGAGGCGCTGGCTCAGATCCGCAAGGACTGCAAGATTGCCGCCGTCACCCGTTCCGAAAAAGGCTCGGTGATCGTGCGCGGCGACGAGACCGTGGTCATCGAGGCGACCGCCATCAAGGAGTTGGTCGACACCACCGGCGCCGGCGACCTCTACGCCGCCGGTTTCCTGCATGGCTACACGCAGGGCCGCAACCTCAAGACCTGCGGCGACCTTGGCTCGCTGGCGGCCGGCCTGGTGATCCAGCAGATCGGCCCAAGGCCAAGGCAGAATTTGCGCCGCGAGGCGGAAGGGGCTGGGTTGCTGTAGATGCGCCGGCAACTAACCAGCCGCCCTACTGACGCGATGACCGCAGTGGCGGAACTGTGTCAAAGCTCGCTGATAGCGACAGCCATTCGCTTCGGAGAACTGACCCATGCTGCTGCCGTGAAGCTCGCTGGAGGAGCGGTGCAAGGCGTGCTTGCCATGACGGCATTCACCGTCATCCAGATCGTCACCAGCATTTTCCAGAAGCTCAGCTTGGGGAAGGCCAGTAAGGTTCCTGAGGTAACGGAGAACTCGCGGCGTCCGTCGGACTTGACTTGCGATCACGTCCCACGATGCCGAATGCGGGCAGCAGACTGAATATTTCACAATGCTAGACAAAGGCGTAAAAGCGCGATCACATAACGACATAAACATTTCGTTATGCGTCATTGACAAAAGAGCGAACTGCTGTGATCGTCTGCGTGTCGTGGTTCTCGCGTGCGGCGCTGCCGCAGCGGAGCTAAGAGGGAAGCCGGTGCGATGCCGGCGCTGCCCCCGCAACTGTTAGCGGCGAGCCAACCCCAATCACGTCACTGAGGCGAATACCCTCAGGAAGACGGGTAGAGGCTATGACCCCGCGAGCCAGGAGACCTGCCACGCGAATTACGTCCACGGGCGGGGTGTCTCGGTGGCCGCTGCAACCCGGCGTTGATGCCGGCCTGCTAGCGCCTTCCTTGTCACCGACGCCCCAATCATCGGGGTATGACATGACTGTCTCTCAGCAAATTCCTGTAGCAACGCTCGGCGTGCCGCGCTTCGGTCGTCGGCGAGAACTGAAATTCGCCCTCGAAAGCTACTGGTCCGGAACATCGTCCGCTGGCGACCTTCTTGCGACGTCGAAGGCGCTCCGAGCCGCTAGCTGGGAAGAGCAGCGCGATCGCGGCGTGTCGAAAATCCCGTCGAACGACTTCTCGCTTTACGACCATGTGCTCGACACCGCAGCCATGGTCGGGGCCATTCCATCCCGGTACGGCTGGAATAGCGGCGAGGTCCCACTTGACATCTACTTCGCAATGGCGCGCGGCAACCAGGGTCAGACGGAGGATTGTGGACACGCTGGTCACCAGGAGGAGGCTCATGGACCTGGTGTAACCGCGATGGAAATGACCAAGTGGTTTGACACCAACTACCACTACATTGTGCCGGAACTCGATGATGATCAGACGTTCGCCCTCTCGTCATCGAAGCCGGTCGATTACTTCCTCGAGGCTAAAGCTCTCGGCATACACACACGCCCAGTCATCCTTGGACCTATCACCTTCCTCAAGCTGGCGAAATCGCGTGCCGAAGGGTTCGGTCCCATCGCGCTCCTACCGCGGCTGCTGCCCGTTTACGAGCAAGTCCTGCAGAGGCTGAAGCTGTCGGGAGCCGACTGGGTGCAGATCGATGAGCCAGCGCTTGTCCTCGATCTGAACCCGAACGAACGAGCTGCGTTCGAATTCGCCTATGGCCAGCTGTCGAAAGCCGCGCCCGAGCTGAAGATCATGCTGGCTACGTATTTCGGGTCGCTGGGAGACAATCTCGAAACCGCGGTTTCTCTGCCCCTGGCCGGCCTGCATATTGATCTCGTGCGCGCTCCCGAGCAGCTGGAAACGGTGGGTCGGCTCGCTCCGAAGGATCTGGTGCTCTCGCTCGGCTTGATCGATGGCCGCAACGTCTGGCGTGCGAACCTGCCCGCCATTCTCGACCGCATCAAACCGATCGTCGCCGGCTGGCCCTTGGACCGCGTCGAAATTGCGCCTTCTTGCTCGATGCTGCATGTGCCGATTGACCTGCGCATGGAGACGGAACTCGAGGCCGACATCAGGTCGTGGCTCGCCTTCGCGGCCCAGAAGACCGACGAGCTGGTCTTGCTGGCCCGGGCCCTTTCCAAAGGCAGGGATGCGGTGGCAGCCGCGTTGAAAGCTTCTGCCGAGGCTGCCGCCACTCGCTTGACGTCCACGAAGATCCATGACCCGCTTGTTGAGGGGCGGATCGCCAGCATTGACCATAGCATGAAACGACGAGAGAGCGCTTTTGGCGAGCGCTCCAGAGTCCAGGCCGGCACGCTCGGGCTGCCGCCGTTCCCGACGACGACAATCGGGTCCTTCCCGCAGACGCCGCAGGTACGCCGCGCGCGGTCCGCTCATGCGAAGGGCCAGCTCAGTTATGTCGACTACGAGATTTTCCTGAAGAAGGAGATCGAGTCAGCAATTCGTTGGCAGGAAGAGATCGGGCTGGACGTGCTGGTGCACGGTGAGTTCGAACGAAACGATATGGTACAGCATTTCGGCGAGCAGCTGTCCGGCTTCGCCTTCACTCAGCATGCCTGGGTGCAAAGCTATGGGTCGCGCTACGTGCGTCCCCCCATCATCTTCGGGGACGTATCGAGGCGCAATCCGATGACGGTGCGCTGGTGGCAATTCGCCCAGTCGCTTACGGAAAAGCCCGTGAAGGGAATGCTCACAGGCCCAGTGACCATTCTCAACTGGTCCTTTGTTCGAGACGACGTACCCCGCTCCGAAGCCTGCCGCCAGATCGCGCTCGCCATCCGCGACGAAGTGACGGATCTCGAAAGGTCCGGCGCAAGGATGATCCAGATCGATGAGGCCGCGTTTCGCGAAGGATTGCCACTGCGCCAATCTGACTGGAAAGCCTATCTCGACTGGGCTGTCGAATGCTTCCGGATCGCTTCAACGGGTGTAAAGGACGCGACTCGAATCCATACCCACATGTGCTATTCGGAGTTCAACGAGATCATCGACGCGATCGCTGGAATGGATGCGGATGTCATTTCGATTGAGACGTCGCGCTCCAAGATGGAACTGCTGGACGCCTTCACGAGCTCCAAATATCCGAACGAGATCGGTCCCGGCGTCTATGACATTCACTCACCACGTGTGCCGGAGGTCTGCGAGATTTCGGACCTAATCATGCTTGCCCGCGAGCGACTGTCCGACGGCCAACTGTGGGTAAACCCGGACTGTGGCCTCAAAACACGCAAGTGGGAGGAGGTCCGCCCTGCCCTCATTAACATGGTCGCTGCAGCGCGCGCGCTCCGGGAGAAAGTGGCCTGAGGCTTCTCCTTCCTCACCGTGTGGTGAGCTACCGGCTGGCTCCTGTCGGCCGTGAACATGCCAAACCGGCACACTCTTGGAAATGAGCCACTCGGCGCAAATGTGCAATTTCCCTCCGGCACGTGTCTTAATCCCGCAGAAATATAAATGTGGCACTACGCTATAATATTGGTTCCTTGGGGACATACAGGCCCCGCGCCTCGAACAAATCGGACACGCGTCGTTTCTCAAAGTAGACTGCTTGGCGCGTTCGCTCAGGCAGCGACAATATATGGTGCTGCGTCTGTCCGCCCCCAGTTGATCGCGCAGACTACGGGCGAGGTGGCAGGGTTCGGGTATCGCTAGCGTCCCGCCAATTCGGAGATGGACGTCGCAATTCGTGTCGCCAAGTAAAAATCGCCAATCATTTTCGATTGCGAGTCCGCAGCCGATTGGCCCTTATTTTCCTGAGATCTGCGTTACAGGCCGGGGCGTTGTCGCCGTTTCTGAGGGTAAGATGGGATAGGCGACGTGAGGTGCCTCTCCGGTCAGCGAGTTGAGGAAGGCAACAAGCAGGTCAACTTCTTCGTCCGCCAGTACTACGCCGAGCTGGGTGGTCCCCATAATGGCGACGGCCTGTTTCAGATCCCAAACCTTGCCCGAATGAAAGTATGGCGCGGTGAGTGCAACGTTGCGCAGCGGCGCCACGCGGAAGACATAGGAATCGTCGGCTGCATTGGTGACCTCAAATCGGCCCTTGTCTTTGTCCGGCAGGACTTCGGCGCTGGGCCGTTCCACGAGGCCGAACGGGTAATAGGCTTGCCCACCAACGTTGATGCCGGCATGGCAGGACGAGCAGCCTTTGTCCATGAAAAGCACCAGGCCCTGTTTCTGTTCGGAAGTCATGGCAACCTCATCACCATTCAGGAAGCTGTCGAACGGGGCAGGTGTGACCAGTGTCGCCTCGAAGGCTTCGATCGCCTTGGCGAAGTTGTCGAAGGTGACCCGATCGGCTTCAGCCGGAAAGGCTGCATCGAACCACTCGACATATTGCGGCATGGACTTGAGAGTGGCGATGAGTTGGCCCGGTGTATTGGCCATTTCGATCCCGGCTTGGACCGGTCCCTTCGCCTGAGCCTTCAGGTCTTCGGCACGACCATCCCAGAACTGGGCGATGTTGAAGACAGCGTTCAGTACAGTCGGCGCGTTGCGCTGTCCCTTCTGCCAACCATGGCCAATCGAGGTTTCGTGATTGTCGTCGCCGCCGGTGGCCAGGTTGTGGCATGAATTGCACGACAAGACGCCTGACGCCGAGACGCGTGGATCGAAGAACAGTGCCTTGCCGAGAGCGATCTTTTCCGGGGTGATCGGGTTGTTGGCGACTGTCGGCGTGGTGGATGGCAAAGCCGTGAAGGTGGCCAATGCCGTATCTCTGAGGTCGGTGGGGATCGAATCCGCAGCAAAGGCGGTGGGTGCCAGCAAGGTGACAGCCATCGTACTGAATAGGATTTTCATAATTGGTCTTCCTGCGTCGTCCACGCAGCCATTATGCGATCTGCGGCTCATGAACGCCCTGAGCTAGATCAGCTTGAGGGAGAGGACGGGGTCTCACACCTGTTTTCGCAGCTGAGCTGGGACCCTCTTGGAAGTGATCGCTCTTCTCGATTGGACTTCAGGGAGGAGGAGTATCCCTGGTTGGCAACCGGTTTTATGCATCAAAGCACGCCCTGAGGGCGGCTTCGTAGATTCGGTCACTGCGATCTTCCAGCCAAGGTTGAGAAAGTCGACAGCATCCGCAAGACTGGCAATCTCTTGCACGATGTGCGCTGCACGCCTCGCGAAAAGTGAGCTTCTGAAACGTCAGGGTTCATTCGTTCCTCCTGACCTGCTGATTGCGTGAATCGGCCTTGTCGACACCCGCCGACTGCACATTGTGATGTCACCAGCGATGGCGGTTTCAATACCTAAGCAGCGACGGTCTATGCGACAGTATGGAGGTCGTAGCGGAATAGCCGTTCTGCCTTCATCGATCGTCACACCGGCATATAGCTCCGCTTCTACGAACATCCCATCACGCGAGGATGGCGCGGCGCTTGAGCAGGTCCACCCGCTGCAACTGCCTCACACCTTGATCCACAGATCCTAGGCGCCGACCACGTTGTCGTCATCATTTGACGGGCGCGGGGCATTGGCTCATAAGCGAGCCACCGCAAACTGTGCGGTTGCCAGTGCGTAATGAAGTGAATTGGAATGATCTTCGGTTTGGGAAACACGCACGTCCGACGCAGCTTGCGTTGACAGAGGCGGTTTTAGGCGCAATAGCACCTCCGCTGGCCTATTTTGTGGAGTTCAATTGTGGTTCGGCCAAAGGCGCGGGGCGCCGGACCGGCCCCTTGTAAACGTAATCAAAGAGAGAGAGACCCTGCATGGAAGAAATCTTACCGCGCATCGCCACTGCTGCCGGCATCGGCCCGGCTGTCGCAGAGAAGGCCGTTGGGTTAATGCTGGGTTTCCTGCGGAGCCACGCGGCCGACGGTCCCGGCGCGCGCATGATCGAGGCCATTCCGGGAGCTTCGGAATTAGTAGCGAAGTATCATGGCGACGACCCAGAGGGTGGCGGCCTTATGGGGCTCGGGCAGCAATTGATGGGTGAGGGTCTCAGCATGGCAAAGATCGCCGCCCTCGCCAACGAGACGATCGCCTGCGCCAAGGAACATGCCGGCGACGAACTCGTGGACGAGGTCCTCAATTCCGTTCCTGGCCTTCCCCAGTTCGTCTGATCAGCGGCAGCCGGGGGCGCATGACCTTGTGCGCCCGTGCCGGCCCGTCTGCAGCAGGCATTCTCCGCCGAGCGCTCCGCACCGATCTCGCCAGACCACCAACCGCCGGGCACGCGAAGCGAGCGTTGGATTAATTCATTCGTCTGTTGCAAAATCAACTTCAGGCGATTCGATGTGTATAATTTCTGGCGGTAAGGGTTTATCCTGAACGCTTTCGATGAAGCCCGCGAGATAAGCAAACGTATTGTATTTCTCGAGAACTAGCCGCTTCGCCTCTCTTATTGCGCCGCGACGTTCCTTCCAGAGGTCTGAGTTGATGATTTCTTGAATTTTTTGGGTTACGTTCTTGTCCTCTGGGTCAATCAGAACCATAGAGTCCGAAGGGAAGAACCTCGTGATTGCTGGGCTGCCGTAATAGATCGGCATTGTTTCAGCAACGAAGCAGTCCATAAGCTTCTCTGTAAAATAGTAGTCAGCACGAGTATTCTCGAACGCTATACTGTAACGGTAAGGTGCGAGTGCGTTCCATTTATCTCCAATCAGCCGAAAACCTCGGCCGAACAGGTCAAAATCGAGCTCCTTTCTCAGCCGTTCCAGAAACGCCAGCCGATATCGATGTCCTTTTAGCAGGGCGATGTTACTGGTAATCCATGAGAGCCGAAGCGGCTTATCCACGACTTCGCTGACCAGAAGTTGGTCATATGTCTTGTTTACAGACCAAGACCGAGTGATAGGTGGAGACAAAACGAATCGGCGCGCTGCATTCTGCCGAGCAGCCAGCTCTTCGTCAGACGTCAGGACGATAGTATTCTTCCCCTGCCCTTCATGAAATGCACGATGAGCTTTCGTCGGCGGTTCGCCGATTGCAAAGATTGTCCTGTTTGGGCTCGCCTCGATATCAACAGGGAGCCCAAAAAGAGAAGCAGAGTTAAAGACAATATGCCAATCGGGCACGAAGGATGTAGTGCGTACAAAAGCGACGTTGTTCCAGATTCCACTGCCCTTTGGAGTGAGATGGTGGATTGCATCATCCAAAACGCCCCAAGAATCTAGACATGTAGCAACAATGGGCGCCGGGCGTTCCGTCAACAATTTGGCCGACAAAGCAGTTCCACTCCCTTCAGTCGTGAAGGTACTCAATCGCCATTCAGGATTGCGGTGACATCGGGCAGCATAAACCTTCCGGGACCTGCTGTCGAGGCAATTGTCGCTTTGCACTTGACCAGGTTCTTCCTCGCTTCGTGTGGTGATCAGGCCGGCTGAGTGGCAGCATGCGTGCCTAAGGAGTTCGCAGCCGGCGCTGCCTAATGGTACGTTTGATCGTCTTCAGGCGGTTGATCAGCCCTTCCGCCTCGGCCGCTCTCCACGGCAGTTCAATGGCATCGCGAACGGAGTCAACGTCACGGCGTAGGACCAGACCGAAACGCGTGTTGGCGATGAGCCGGGTGACGCCAAGTCGATCGAAGTGCCGAGCTTGCCCAACTCACAGGCCCCGCAAAATGCCGCGGAAGGGCATGGCAAGCCTGCGCATAGTGGCGAACTCATGTCATCCCTGCTTCAGGACGTCGACCTTTCTGGCCTGGTTGATCGTCAGCACATCACGAGGCTTCATGCAGAGGGCCTCGGCGACTACCGGCGAGATCACACGGCCGGTCGCGGCATTCTGTATGAGGACGCGTCGCTGGCTGGTTGATGCATATCATTGATGCAGGCGGCTCACTGTCCTTGCCCGGCCTCTCGGCGCGGCGCCAACTTGCGAGAAGCCGCTCCAGATTCGAGAAGCTGCCGGTCGCCGCGCTGTTTGATATCGTGGAACAGGTGTCATCCGCAGCCATTGCCGCCTCTCCAGGACCGGCTAAGAAACGCCTCGAAATACATTGATGTCCTAGGTTTATCAGCGGCGGTTCCCAGCCCCTTTGCAAGAGCGGCTCACCGGCGATGAACTTACATCACTTTGGCCATTGCCAATGAACGTTTGTTCCATCGTCCCTGACGCCCACCATCAAGCGACCACTATCGCTCGATTCCACAGTCCAAAGAAGCAAAGCGAGACAAAAACAGCGCAGCCTCGAGGTTACTAGCGACTTCGGCGCTAAGTTAGAGCGGCACGCGCCACGCACCTCGGCAGGGTCGCCAACAACGAGTGGCTCAGCGGTCACGCCGCGAAATATGGCGCATCGATGTCGCTTCTGGACGAGCATTGGCAATAACGCAGTCAGAGACATTGTTGCTTTCAGCGGCAACCGGCCCTATGAAGCGACGCTTCGCTGACTATGTTTCACCGCCTGGAGAGTTTCATGACAGAAGAAGCCGGAAAAAACGTCGACACCCTGATTGAGCTTGCCGCCGATGTCGTGTCGGCCTACGTGTCCAACAATCCGATCCCGGTGGGGGATCTCCCTGCCCTCATCGGCCAAGTGCATGCGGCTCTGAGAGCGACGGCCGGAGGTATCTCTGCACAAGAGCCGGTTGCCCTTACGCCTGCAGTCCCGATCAGGAAGTCTGTGACACCGGACTACATCATCTCCCTTGAAGACGGGAAGAAATTCAAATCTTTAAAGCGCCATCTGTCGACCCACTATGGGCTGACGCCGGGTGAATATCGGGCCAAATGGGGCCTGCCGGTGGATTATCCCATGGTGGCGCCGAACTACGCCGCGAAGCGTTCGTCACTGGCGAAAACGATGGGGCTCGGCCGCAAACCGAAAGCGCCGAGAGAGCCGGAAGCGCCGGTGCCGACGAAGCGAACTCGCAAGAAGGTCGCGGCTTGATTGCGGCAATTGAAATTCCTTCTGCAGCGTTGCAGCCGTCGGCTTAATCTGGGCGTCGCATAAAAAAGGCGGGGCCAACCCCGCCTTCCTTTCCAACAACTTGTTTCATGAGGAATTCGCGACCCATGCAGCAATCTGCTGCCCTCACTTTTTGCTCGTCCCAATCGAGCGGCAGTGAGCACTTCCGGGCCTACACGCCCACTCTTGCGACTTCGCAGGAGAAAATTTCAACCAGCTTTGCTCAGGCTGCCAGCTGAGGACTTGCCAGTGCGGCGGTCCTGCTCGATCTCATAGTTGATCTTCTGGCCGTCAGCGAGGGTCGAGAGGCCCGCGCGTTCGACAGCGGAAATGTGGACGAAAACATCCGGACCGCCATTGTCGGGCTGGATAAATCCAAACCCCTTGGTGCTGTTGAACCACTTTACCGTTCCAGTCGTCATATACTTGTTCCTTCTTCTACAATGCACGTGGGCGGCCATTAGGCCTGTCCGAGTCATAGCCGAGAGTTGGGCGCAGCAAAAAGCGAAAAATTGTTAAGCCCCGATCAGCTGGCGCACTCCATTGTGGGCGTAGCCGCCAGCAAGCACTGTCCTATACTACCGCTCGAGCGTGGCCGGAAGCGCCCAATTTCTTCCAACGCTCCTCAGCGCCACGTGGATGGCTCGTGTTTGGAGGCGCGGGACGTAAGGCCGACCGCTGCTCGTGCCGCCAGGTCAAAAGGCCGGGTAGTTCACGGAGCTGCCTTCGTGCATAACACCTTGGGAGCGCCTTAAGGAGTTTCGAGTTGGATTGTTTCAAGAGGGTCGAGGGGTTGATCGATGCGACCAGCGTGGAAGCGATCGATAGCGCGCGCGTTTTGCTGGACCAGTTCAAGGGCAAGTCAGAAACAATCGCCCAAGCGATTGACGACTTCCTGCTTGATTTCATGACCTTGCTGTTTGTGGTAGAAGCCACCCGCGAGCAGTTCCACAATCCGGCGAGGCGGTTAGCGCGCATCAGATTGAGCAAGGTAAGGCTGTTACTCACGCGATGCTCTTGACCTAAGCGACCACTCGCCAGGGTGCATTTGCAGCCGAGCGCACCAGGCGGTATTTTATGCACATGAAATCAATCGCGACCGCTAAATTCTGCTGTTTGGTCCCATGGACGACGGCAAGCGCGGACAGCTTCCGTGCTGCTGTCCTGCAGCGGCAAATGTGCTGCATGCCCCCATCCAAGGCGAGCTCGACGTTTGTTTCTTACGTTGACCAAGGTCCCGCGAAAACACTCCCCTTTCCGCAGCAACTCATCACTGTTCAACCGCCTCGCGGCAGGCCATCACGCCAGAAGACAGCAACGGCGTCGTTTTTCCCGCCCAGTCCTACGACCTCGTTTTCCAGCGCCTCGCGAATGTCGCCACCCGCCGTTTTTTTTCAGGTCCGTCTTCGCGCGCGAGCTGGGTCCGCGCCCACTTAGCTACGCTGCTCACGCCTCTACCCTTCAGCACCGCCCGGTCTGACTGTCGAGGACATCGGTCCGCTGGAGCGACAACATTTCAATTCTGACCGTCGGTGCAGCGGCCTTCGAAGCGCATCCCGTCCCCCTTCCCCAGCAGCGCGCCCAATCGTCTTCCAATGAAGAAGATATTCTCAGCCGTGCTCGCGTCGCCTTCAGCCCTGTTCGATGGCCCACAATGTCGGATGCACAACATGTCAGACTGACTTGTCCACATGCCTCGAATGTTTTCTGATCTGGCACGGTGCATGCGTGGTCGTCCGCAAGGCGTCGCGGATCAAGGAAAATCCCTCCAATGACCATCCCCCCAAAAACACCGCCGCCGGTCTCCTGGGCTCATCCCAAGATGAGGCTCGAGTGAGCCTTGGCCGCATGATTCATCTGGCTCGGCCTGCCCGCCGAGATCGAAGACGCAGCCCGTTCAGGAAAATGAGGAACAAATCACTGCCTCGAAACTTGCCTTTCCAACCGGAGCCATCGATCGCCCCCTGGCTGCGCAAGGCATTCACTGCCCCCGCCCTGGCCCTGGCGACGACCGCTCCGGCTCTGGCCGCCACCGACGGCGGCATCGACATGACTCCGCGCAAATCGTCACTCATATGATCTGGCACAAGGTCCGCAGCGCCGACGAGCCACCGGGCAAACCCGACCTTGCCCCTTCCCTCGAGCGTCTGATCTTTAGGGCGACGCCCAACCGCGCCGACAGCGAGTTCGACGGAGCCGTCTCAGACAGCGGCTACAATACCGCCCTCATTGCCTATAAATCGCTTTGGGCGAGATGATGGGCTTCGAGGCCGATGGCATGTTCAACCTCATTCTCAACGACGATGATATCGAGACCGAGCGAAACGTGATCCTGGAGGAGCGCCGTTGGCGCAGAGAGACGGACCCTCAGGTCTGGTGGACGAGGAGGTCAACGCGACGTTGCGGCCGAATCAGCCCTACCGCATTCCGGTGAACGGCTGGACGCAGGAGATGAAGAAGCTGAACGGCACCGATCGGTTCACGATGTGCAACGAATACCGCCGACCGAACAACGCCGTGCTGGTGGTGGCAGGCGACGCAGAGCCTGAGACGGTGAAGGCGCTGGCCGCGAAGACCTATGGCAAGGTTGCGCGCGGGCCGGATCTGCCACCGCGCAACCGACCGGTCGAGCCCGACTAGTAGAACCGCTAGGCGTCTTGTAGCGTCTCCCTCCCACTTGGGTACCGTGGTCTGCTAGCTGTATGGCCGAGGCCCTATAAGGAACCTTTACGTCCGGAATACACACCCCACCTGCTATATACACATGCTGCGTTGAGGAGGAATCCGGTATTGCCCCTGTGCCCGCCGATGATCCGTCACCTGCGATCCCCTGACCTGTTTGGACCCATCGATCGCCTGCCGGCACTTGGCACGCGGACGGGCGAGCGGACATTTGAGGTTCTCAACCCGTCGACCGGCGAAGTGCTGGCAGAACTACCCGATATGGGTGTCGAGGAGACATGCGCTGCGATCGACAAGGCCTATGTCGCGCAGCCTCGATGGGCAGGGTTTACCGCACGTGAGCGCAGCGACGTTCTATGGCGATGGCATCAGTTGATCATCGACCACGCCGACGATCTCGCTGCAATTCTTACTGCGGAGATGGGCAAGCCGCTTGCGGAAGCCAAATCGGAGATATCGCATGCTGCGGCGTATCTGCAATGGTATGCCGAGGAGGCAAATCGGGTCTATGGCGAGACGATCTCCGCACCATCGGCCGACCGCCGAATGCTGGTGATCAAGCAGCCCATCGGGATCGTCGGCACGATAACGCCATGGAATTTCCCGGCCTCGATGGTGGCGCGCAAAATCTCCCCAGCCTTGGCGGCGGGCTGCACTATCGTCCTCAAGCCCGCTGAACAGACGCCGCTCGTGGCTGGAGCAATGTTCGCCCTCGCCCATCAGGCAGGCTTTCCCGAAGGCGTCGTCAATCTGATCTATGCATCCGAAGCTGACGCGGTCGGCCGCGAACTTTGCACAAATCCCAAGGTCCGCAAGATCAGCTTCACCGGGTCTACTGAGATCGGGCGCCTACTCATGCGCCAGTGCTCGGCCCAGATCAAAAAAGTCAGCCTAGAGCTCGGCGGCAATGCACCTTTCATCGTCTTCGATGACGCCGATATCGATGCCGCGGTAGACGGTGCGATCCAGGCGAAGTACCGCAATGCCGGCCAGACCTGCGTTTCAGCGAACCGCCTTTACGTCCAGTCGGGCGTTCACGACGAGTTCGTCGAGAAATTCGTTGAACGGGCTCGCCAACTTCAAGTTGGTGACGGATTCGCGCGCAGAGTGGACATCGGGCCTCTCATCGACAAGAAGGCTTTGGCCAAGATTGAATCCCATATTGCCGATGCCGTAGCTAAAGGCGGCGCGATTCGATGCGGGGGCAAACGCATCGGCACGAATGGCACGTTTTTCCAACCAACGGTCCTGACCGGTGTCACCAGCGAGATGACCGTCGCGCGCGAAGAGACATTCGGGCCGCTCGCACCGATTATTCACTTCAAAGATGCCGATCAGGTCGTGCGTGATGCCAATGAAACGATCTACGGCCTCGCGGCCTATTTTTATGCCTCTAACCTGAAGCGTGTCTGGCGTGTCGCCGAGGCCTTGGAATATGGAATGGTCGGGGTAAATACCGGCCGGATGTCTTCGGAAGCGGCGCCGTTCGGTGGGATAAAACAGTCCGGAATCGGGCGGGAGGGTTCCCGCCATGGCCTCGAGGACTACCTCGAAATGAAATATCTCTGCATGGGCGGCATCTGAAGCATCGACTTGCAGGGTCACAGGCCGAGTACCTAGTGAGCGATCCCCAAACATGTAAATTGTAGAATCGCTCCTCGATTAGGGCCGTCATACCGGAGCAAACACGCAATCTGAGGAGCACCCTAATAATTTAGGCATCTATCTCTCCCACGACAAGCGTCTGCATTTTCGGCGAAGACCTCGTGAATGTTAAGGAGGATACGCTTGCGATTTGGCATCCCTCGCCGAATACTTCAGGCGAAGGGCTGTGCGTTGCGCGGGTCTGATTGGAAGCTTGTGCACCATGCTGGTGAACGCTGGTTGTGAGCAATACCGGTTTCGGACCCGAATTTGAAGCTGCTACATTCCGATTGTCAGTTCAGTTGTTCTTCGGCTGAATGCCGCGCCGGTACAGTCTCGGACAGAATAGAAGATATCATCACGCAGGCATTCGCGTTCACATTGGTGATCGGCGCACGCTCCAGGCGCCAGGTTGACCAAGCGGGTCGAATCGCATGACAGCCTTGACCCGCTGGAGGACGGAATCCCGATGCCGCAGAGGTTGGTCAGCGCAGTCGAGCCCTCACGGCATTGCGGCACGAACAGCAAGGGCTGGGAAGCGACCGGCCGAGCGGTCCTCGAAGCCGCGGGCCAGGGTTGTCGACGACGCGCTGGTTCAGGTCGCCCCAGTGACAGCATATTTGGCATGGTCGGCTTTGGTTGCCGCGCAGATCTGGTCGAGATTGGGACAGCTCACTGGTGCACCTTTGGGCTCATAGTGCTTCCTCCTCATCGAGGTGAGGATTGCCGGACTTGGCGTAGAACACCAACACGGGTCTGAGATCAAAGCGCGTCCCGGGTGCGAGGCGCTGGACGGACCGGGGCCATGTTTCGGTTGAGACGCCATCGATGCCTCGCGCCAGCGTTCTGGCGAATCGGGGCATCAGCGGAGCGACTGTCGGTGCCATGATCGCAGCGGCCGTCGTCTGAAGGGCTAGCGAAGTTCGATTGCGGGCGGGGTAGAAACATCGCGCAGCCGCATAGTCTCGCGCCCGACGGTAGATCACGCAATCGCGCACGAAATCGCAGGCCTGAGCGGCCGCACGCCGGACCGAGAAGCCTTCGTCTGAATATGCCCGCTCCATCGCCGCGCGATAGATCTCTATCCGAGCAAAGAAGGCGCGGTCGACTGGGCTCCAGTCGCCTGCATCGGGTACATGGCCGGCAAAATCCTGCTTGATTTCCTGGTCCAACGCATCAAGCCAGTTCAGCCAAATCCCTTGGAAGACCTCCTTCTCGGTGCGGCGCAGCCCGTCCAGCGTGAAATCCGTCCGCTCCCCTTCCGGGCGTGTCAGGCCCAAATGGAGGCGCACGACGTCGACTGTCTTTGGGCTCAGAACGTCCTTGCCCCAGACCGCGTGGCGGCAACTGGTTGAAAACTTCTTGCCGTCGAGCAGGTAGAACTCGTTTACGTGATAGTGGATGCGCGGCGTCCAGTGGGAGAAGACCTCGGCGTAAAGAGCGGGGTAGAGTAGCGCGTGGTAGAACGAATTGTCGAAGCCGAAGAAATGGACAATCTGCCAATCGCTGCCGGGCATCTCCGCATTCCAGTCGCGACCCAGCGAGCGGCCGAGCGCCTGGATGTTGTAAAGAAAACCGAAGGCCATCTCCGGCCAGACCCAGATCACTTGCCCCGGGAACCCTTCGGCCGGCAGGCCCCATTCCGAGGGGTGGGTAATGGGTACTGAAAATTTGCCGCGTTGGCGTAGGCGCGCGAAGAGATCCAAGATGCGTAGCGGGACGCCTGATGCCCTTAGATGCCGGTCGATATTGTCGTAGCAGCGGTCCAAGGCAAGTTCCGGACGGCGGAGGGAGCCGACCAGCGGCGCTTCGGCAGACTGCCGTGACCGCGCTGCACCCAGGTCGTGGCAAAGGTTTGGGGCGCCGCATTCCTCGCAGATGTTGCCGGCGGCGGAGCCGCCGCAATCGGGGCAGAGGCCTTTAACATCCGGCTCATAAAGATAGTGGCCTGTCACAGCATCGAAAAGCGCAGGGCTCTGGCGCAGATCTACCGCCGTGCTGCTCAGAAGAGTTCGGAAACACGCGGCTTGAAATTCGCGGTAACCGTCATCGCCCATTGTGGCTTGGAAGCTGTGGACGTCACAATCGAGAAGTGCAAGCGTGGCGCGAATCTCGTCGGAGTAGTAGCGCGCCACGTTTGCAGGCGTCCATTGATCGGTAGCGGCGCGTGTCGCGACGTAGCTCTGGTAATCGTCGCTTCCGGTCAGGTGATACGCCTCGACTCCTTTCATGCGCAGGAAACGGGTATAGACGTCGGCGCCGAAATAGGGGCCAGAAAGATGCCCCAGATGCAGATCGCCATTTGGCGTTGGCGGCGCGGAGAAGACGAAGGTCGGCCCGCGTGGAGCCGTGGTCTTTGCAGCGGCATCAAGGGCGGCCTCGCCGTCTCGCCAGTAGACATCGACGAAATCCAGGTCTTTGTTCCCGTCATTGCGCAGCACATGCGCTTCAAAAGGATGGAACAGGACGACGTCGCCGGCCTCGACCGAGATTTCCCCAAGGTCGGTGGTGGCCTTGCCCGCACCGGACAGGACCACGAAGGCCTCGATTTCGTCGTGCCGATGGGGCTCGGATGTGACCCCGGGTCCAACCTTTCCGAACGAAAACCCCGTGCGAGCACTGCCCGTTCCAAGCGTGGCCGTGTCGATACCGAACGCTCGCGACAGCTCCGTTCGAGAAAACGTGTATTTGCGCATGACAACGAACCTAAGCTGTTGAAGAGTGGGACGGACCTTCGGCTGCCAACGAACAGCCTCAAGTGCACTTCATGGAGAGAAACGGCAGCCCGACCCGTTGGCGGCCCGGCCAGGATAGTGCAGCTCTGGGCCGGCAGGCGGGCGACCAAGGGGGGCGCTAGGTCGGGCTGTAGGCACACAGAAGGCCGCCTGTGACCCCTCCACAATCCACGTGCCAAAGCGTCCGATGCTCCGCTAGCCCGCAAATCAGACCGCCATACCGTCCGCGCATTTCGTGAGCGGTCGATCAGTTTCGTGTGCATGCCTCCGCCTGGCTGCGTGAGCTCAATCGCGATAGAAGATGCCATTTGGGGGCTTGAGATTGTCGAGATCGGCCACTTTGCCCTCGGGCGGGTTAAGGGCGCGCTTAAGCACGTTATATTCAGCGCGGGTCGGCCCACCGGTTGAGGCACGCTGGAACACCAAGTAGAGTGTCCGCCGAGAGCGATTGCTTTTGTTCGGTCGTGAGTAGTGCGGTGCGTAATCGTCGAAGATGAAGATGTCGCCAGCCTTCCATACTACGGGTTCCCAGGAGAACGTTTCGGCGACTTGAGGATCGATCACCCCACCGGCATCCATGGGGAACACCCCCTTCTTGTGGTTGCCGGGGCTGAAGAAAAGCCCGCCGTTTTCCGGGTCGGAGTCGTCGATGCCTATGGCAACCACCGCATGGACCATCCGGTCGGGGAGTTTGTGTGGAATGTGATAAATGTCCTGATGCGGGAGATAGCCGCCGCTGTCGGGGTAGTGGAAAATAAGCAACTCCTTGAGCCTGCGCGAATCTTCTCCAAGCAAATCATCGACTGCTGACTTTATGCGCTGATCTGCTAATAGCAAACGACGCAATGGATCATGGTAGTCGAGAAAATTCTCGATCTTGGATATGATCTTTCGATTGTCCGTCGTCTTCTCGAACCACATGAGCCATTTATCATCGCTGACGTCCCAGCGTGACACATCTTCGACAAAATCAGAGATATCTTCCTGAGCCGCTGGCGCAAAGAAACTTTCGAGCCTGACGTATCCGTCTTTCTGCCACTTGTCTCTTTGTGTATCAGTCAACATGCGAAAAGCCTCCTGTTGGAAAGACTGGTTGGTCGGACCCCAATTAGGGCAGTCGGGCGCTGGCTAGTTGCGGTCCACGGAGACGCCCACGCATGTGGGACGGCGATGCTAAGTGCGTTCCGCTCCGACGGATTTTGTCCGGTGAAGCTCGGCGCGAAACTGCCTATGTCATGCTCGGCCGGGTCCAGAGCTTCGGTAAACTGGGCCGGATCAACCGCTTCACCCGGTCCAGCCACGACACGCATCACTAAAGGCCGGCACCATCCGCTGACCGCCGACCCAGCCATAGCCGCCAAGACCACGGCGCTCTTTCGAGTGCGCGACCTGGTACGGCCTTGACAACGGTAGGGGAAATGCACGCCCCCAGAATAATGCGATGCGCCGCTTGGTCCAAGAACTTGTTCGGTCACGATGATTTCGGAGAAGCCTCCGGCCTTCGCAGCGGACGCGGACGTCATTCCCAGGATGCCACCGCCGATGATCAGAAGTTTACGAGTCATATCCCGCTGCCCATTTCTTCGGCTACGGGGGCGGGCCAGCTCTCGATCGAGGTATGGCTGATGAAGCCAGGATGCTCGGGGTTCGCGCATGGCGCGCGCCCAAGAAGGCTATCGAGGATGCGGCGCGCGCGCCAGGCCAGCAGGCTTAGGTTCGGATCGGCCAGGCCGCGCTGCCCGAGGCTCGCATTTTGTACGAAGATGCGGCTGTCACGCGGTCCGTCCCAGCTCACCGAAAAGTCCTCGCGAATAGCTAATTCATTGTCGATATGCTCCAGCCGGTGCGCGATAGGTTCCAAGAAGTCTGGGATCGCGTTCTCGTAACCGGTGGCCAGCACGACGATATCAGCCCTGACTTCTTCGACCTCGACCATGCCGTGCTGCAGGGTCAGCCTGTGACCCGCGCCGGCGTTGATGCAGTGCGAGACGGTGCAGCCCGGCCGCAGTGTGATGTCGGATCGGTTTGGCTCGAAAAATGCGTGGCGGTACAGCGCCTGATAGATCGCGCGCAACGTGCTTTCTGAAATGCCGTCCGAAGCAAGCACGAAACGCCGCAGGAGCAGCTTACGCTGCGACTCGCTCATCGCCGCGAAGCGATCCGAAAAGCAGGGCATGAACAACTCGTTTGTGAACGGGCTGTTGTCCAGAGGCAGATAGTTTTCGCGCTGCGAGACCCAAGTGATCGAGGCAGGCCGCCGTTCGTTCGGCAGGCCGACAAGGTGCAACATCACCTCGGCTCCCGACTGGCCTCCGCCGACAACGCAGACATGCTTTCTCCGCACCTCAGGGTGGATGTGCAGTAAAACCGATGAGTGGAACAGGTTGCGTCCAATCCAGCCCTGAAATTGAGGCGGAATTTGCGCCTGCTTGCCAATGCCGACCACAACGTTTCTGGCGCCGAGAACCGCCTTATCCGTCCGCACCCGAAACTCGCCGTCAAAGCGGATTTCGCGCACTGTCTCGCCGCCACGCACAAGTGGGTTCCTGTGGAAGACCCAGTTCAGATATTGTTCGAACTCCACTCTGAGCACGGCTTCGAACTGTGCGTTCAGGAAGTGATACAGACGCCCGTTCTCGTGCAGGAAGTTTACGAAAGTGTAGGCTGATCGCGGATTCACCAGAGTGACCAGGTCCTTGAAGTGGCTGACCTGGAGCTCCGAGGAATCGAATGCGATGCCTGGATGCCAGCGGAAGTCGACCTGCCGATCCAGGAACACTGCCCCTTTCCCAACTTGCTCGTGTATCTGACACGCAAGGCTCAAATTGGACGGGCCAGCACCGATCCCAACGCAAGATAACTCCACCTGCTTCCTCCTATAGCGTCTTCCCACTAGGCGGCTTGTTCGCGGCGAATATCGGCCATAGCCATTAGCCTCCGCTCACGGACTTCGAGCCCCGGTCCCGACCGGGCTTGCGAGAATTTGTCCTGCGCGTTCGGGTCTTCGCATGTGGACCCGCGCATTCCAGCGCGGTGACAATCGACGGGTCATGCCGGCGACGTGGGGCAACGACGTTTGTCCTTTCCGCCCGTCTGGATGCCCCCCTCGCCGTCACGCGAGGAGCTTTCCAGGCCCACTAAGGTGTTTGAAGCCGGTGCAATCGCCTGCCTCGACCATGACGCGCCGGCCTTTCGGCGGTTTGATGGCAGGCGAGAGCGCGGTTTTCGCTGGGGCGAAGGCATTTTCGGTGCGCATGATCATGGACGACCTCTCGCTGATGCGTTCGCAGAAACCCGTGCATGGGCCGTGCCAGAGAAGGAAAACCTTATTAAGTAATGGGTTGGTGGATTTACGATCCTGTCGGAAATCCGACATTGAGGGGAACGCCTACCGGCGGCGCCCGATTTGCACGTCGATGTCGCCTTTTCCGAATAGCTAATCGGGCACCTTCTGCACCAGAATACTTCTCTTATGGAGCCCAGCACGAAGCCTTCATGAACGGACAGTGCAGAACCCTGTGTCTCTGCCGGACAGATCGCGATATGCCTTGTCCATCGAGGTCGGCAGTTGCAAGAGCTGCCAGATCCTTCGCCCTATTGTGCCGTTGCACTGGCTCGATCCCGACATCCTCGGAGGCCGCGATCATGAAGAGTGACGCAATCTCATGTCCGCCGCGAGGCCTCTCTAAATGGAGAAGCAATTCTCTATGTCGGTGTCGGATCGATGCTCTTGATGAGATGTGATGGGCCCATGCCCAGACCTGAGCGCATCAATGATTTGCGCGATATGGGAGCTTAACCAACTGGATTGTCGAATCTCTGTAAAGATAGCCGGAAGACAATTGCGTTCTACCACTCTGCCGGTTCCAAAAGCGGATGCGCCATTCGGCCCCTGCGACTCAATCCAGGCAAAGGGATGAGGCCGCAAAGCAGTCTTTTGCGCGCCGACCCGTGGGCCAGGATGAGCTATCGTAAACGCAGTTGTTCGATGATCGCCGCCGCGGAGTCCCGCGCCCGACACCGGCGACGTAGTGGTCGTCGATCGCCCCGTCGCCGATGTCGATCCGAAGCTCGGCCAGTTTCGCGGTGAGCTTCACTGCTTATTCCGCAGTGCCCACCGAGCTGGCACAGGAGGTTCTATCAGGCGGTCACGGCTGCATTCGTTGTCGGATCTCCGACGATGTCGGACATGAGACACGACGCCATCAGGGTGATCGCATTGTTATGAAATGATTTTCTCATTTGGCACGACACCTGCAACGCAGTCCGCAAAACGCGCTGCGGCACGGACAGAGGAGAAATCATCCCATGATCATGCGCGCCGAACATGCGGTCGCAGCCGCGAAAACTGAGCTTTCCCGGGACGGAAGACTTTGCGCCTGTTTTCGAGGCGACATCACTCTTCGGGTTATCCGGACATGACCGCATTCAATTTCCGGCCAACGCTGAATGCTCCCGACGATAATCCCTATCTTTGGCTCGAAGATGTAGAAGGCGAACGGGCACTTGACTGGGCCGCCAGCCAGTCGGCCAGAACCCTGGGGCACTTCGGCGTAACGCAGTTCGATCGCGACCGCGACGCCCTGACAGCGATCTTCGACCGTCCTGACAAGATTCCCTTGATCACCCGCCGCGGCCCGTACCTCTACAATTTCTGGCAAGATGTCGGAAATCCGCGCGGACTGTGGCGCCGGGCCACCCTTGCCGCCTACATGAAAGTGGATCCCCATTGGGAGCTACTGCTCGATCTGGACGCCCTCGCCGCTAGCGACAGAGAGGACTGGATCTGGCGCGGCGCGTCCCTTGAGCCGGAGAGACGGGAAAGAGCCGTTCTGGGCCTGTCGCGCGGCGGCATAGAGGCGGTCGTGCATCGCGAATTCGATCTGGAGTCTCTTAGCTTCGTCGCCGACGGTTTCAACCTCGCGGAGGCCAAGGGCGGGGTCAATTGGCTCGACCCTGACACGCTTCTGCTTTCCAGTGCGCTTGGTGATGGCATGGCCACCCGCTCCGGCTACGCGCGCACCGTGCGGCTGTGGAAGCGTGGCGCGGATCCGCTCACCGCGCCGGTAATCTTCGAGACCGGTTCCGAATCCCTCGGCGTGTCCGGCCATCTGGACCGCACCGCCGAGAGCGAGCGCCTTTTGTTCATCGAGCGGCCGGCCTCCTTCGAGAAGATCGGCCGAATGGGCGACAGGAGCGGGCCGAAGATGCGGATCGACCTTCTTCGGGACGCCTCGTGGAGCGGCTTCGGCGACTGGCTGGCGGTAAAGCCGCGCAAGCCGTGGACAGTGGGAGGGATGACCCATGCCGCGGACGCGCTGATCGGCATCTCGCTTTCCTCCTTCATCGCCGGCGAGCGCAGTTTTGCCATCCTCTTCGAACCAGGCGACAGGCGCTCCCTGCAGTCATTCTTCTGGAATAACGGGAAGCTCATTATCTCACACCTCGTCAACCTCGATCCGCGTTTCGAGATGTTCACCCCCGACCGCCAGGAATGGACGCGCGGAGCGCTGGACACCGTGCCCGCCGAAGGGACTGTTCACCTCGTGTCGCTCGATGCGGAACGTCACGAGACCAATGGAGAGGTCCTCATTTCGGCTCAGGACCCGATCACGCCGCGGAAGCTTCTCCTATTCGACCTCAATGCCGCGGCGCCTCTCGGCGCTCCAGTAATCCTGAAGCGCAACCCGGAGAATTTCGACGCATCCGGGCTGGTGGTCACGCGCCACGAGGCAGTCTCGACCGATGGTGAGATGATCCCCTATACGCAGGTCGGTCCGACGAACGGGAACGGGGATGCCCCGATTCATCTCACCGCCTACGGCGGGTTCGGCGTATCGCGCCTGCCCCACTCCAACTCCTCGCTCGGTAAGCTGTGGCTCGAACGCGGCGGCACGTGCGTGGTGGCCAACATCCGGGGCGGCGGAGAGTTCGGCACCCGTTGGCACGAGGCCGGGCGCAGGGACGGCAAGCGTCTCGCCCATGACGATTTGGCCGCCGTTGCCGCCGACCTCGTGCGAAGGGGCATTAAGCCAAGGCGGATTGCCGCCGAGGGCGGCTCAAATGGCGGCCTTCTGATCGCCAATATGCTTACCCGCTATCCTGAGCGTTTCGGCGCGCTGTACTGCACAATGCCGCTTATCGATATGCGCCGCTACACCAAGCTTTTGGCGGGCGCGAGCTGGATTGACGAATATGGCGATCCCGACAAGCCGGAGGACTGGACTTTCCTCAGCGACATCTCCGCCTACCACGCCGCGATGCTGGGAGAGCCCTACCCGCCGATCCTGATCACCACCACAAAGCGGACGACCGCGTCCACCCGGGCCATGCGCGCAAGATGGCCGCAAAGCTGCAGGCTCTTGGCTATCCCGCTTACTTCTACGAGCCCGGCGCTGGCGGGCACAGCTACAGCAAGGACAATCGGGGGCGGGCCGCGTTCATTGCCCTGGGTAACAATTTCCTTCGCAGTGCGATCGGCTGGCAAACCGATGTCGGTCGATAGATGACCGGGGCCAACACGAGCAACTTTTCAATAGTGAGTACAGATTGCTGATCGCGAGCACGGCGCAAATAATGTGTGCATAGTTTCACGCAGATGCGCCGTTAATCTCAAGCAGTCCAACAGGGTTTTTCATAGTGCAATCCATCATTTCTGAAGAGCAAGGAGAGAATATCATGGCGAGAAAGCAAACGGGCGTGGCGCGGGGAGCAACAGCGGCCGTCGTCCTCATGGTGGTGGGACAGCAAGCCGTCGCGGCCGACCTTGTGCAAGCCCCGAGCGTCCCGCAGGCAGGAACCTCGGTCACAAAAGAGCCAAGTCCTTGGCAAATCCGCCTGCGTGGGTTGGGGGTCATCACTGAGGATTCGGGCTACGTCAATGCGGTGCCCGGCTCCGGTCTTTCCTATTCGAACACGGTGATCCCGGAGCTCGATATCTCCTATTTCTTCACGGACAACATCGCCGCCGAACTCGTACTCGGCACCACCTATGCCAACATCTACGGCCAAGGAACGATCGGCGGGTTGGGCAACATCGGCAAGGTTTGGCTGCTGCCGCCCACGCTCACATTGCAGTATCATTTTACCGATTTCGGCGCCTTCAAGCCCTATGTCGGTGGCGGCGTAAACTACACGATCTTCTATAACCAGGATGCCGGCAGCGCCGATGCTCTCAAGGTTAAGAACACGTTCGGCGCCGCGCTGCAGGTCGGGTTCGACTACATGGTGGATCAGCACTGGGGCGTCAACTTCGACGTGAAGAAGCTCTTCCTGAAACCAGACTTCGACGTCACTGAGGACGGCGCGAAGCTGACGGGGAAGGCCGCGCTCGATCCCTGGTTGATAGGCGCAGGTGTCACCTACCGCTTCTGATAACGAAGGCGAATGCGGCTTGCTTGATAGCCGATCTGAAATGAAGGGCGCCTCGTGCGCCCTTTTTTTTGCCATCGGCCCTACACAGGCGACCCAGATCATTCGAGGAGGCGGCCTTTTGCCCGTGGGCGAAGAAGTGTCCGAAATCGGAGGAACGTTCTGATCAATTTTATCGATGACCATCCGACACATAGCAGCCGATCGTGGGGCCACACTTGAGTAAGCCGTTGTCGAGGGGGCGGCTTCCCCGCTTCCACCGGACCACGAAGAGTCCCCTGGTCAACGGGGCCTCGACTAAGGCCTAAAGTGCTTAGACTCACCTTGGAGCAGGATGGCTTTGCCGTTGCTGATGGAGTGCTCCGGATAGCACTCCTTGCCGACATCATTTCCCCGGACGTCATGTCTGAGCTTGTGCGCCTGTTGGATCATTGCGGGCTTACTACAGCTGGCCTGCCACGGAACTTTCATCCGGTGGCGATTAGAACCTCGGTCGTTTTAATTGCCATGGGTTGGGCTCTTTGTGGCTCCCGATGCAAGCATATGGCTGAGGACTGCCTGAGCTTGCCGAAGAAAAGCCGGCTCGGTTCACGACCACCCGGTGCGCGTCGTCAGGCGTGCGAGCGCCGTCAAGAGCTGGCTGGATTTTCGGCTTCCGCCGAAGCCGATCGCGAATGCTATACCTTGCGCGGTGGTTTTATTAGCTCGCAGGGGTCAACGCTGAATGCCTCCGCAAGTCGTCCGAGCACGCTGACGCTTGCGGAGACGCGGGCACGCTCGATCGAGCCCACATAGCGCATGCTAAGGTCCGCGCGTGCAGCCAACTCTTCCTGCGTCAGATCTTGTTCATGGCGCAAGCGACGCATGTTGATCGCCATGACCTCTTTGAGATCCACAGCGAGATAGGCGCTGAAAAGGAATTATCGTTCTAGGAATGATCGTTCCTATTCTTTATAGTTTGGCCTCCTGTCGGAGAAGATGCTCAGCCGGGCCGCAACCGGCCGACCGCCACCATCTACTCACATCAAACAGGCAAGAGCGCAAATGAAGCCAAACATCATGGACGAAGTCCCCTGGTCGGAAAGCCTCACGAGCTACGACAGGGAGCATTTCACCATTTACCTGCGGATCCTGGACGCCTGTGCCGACAATGCCAGCGTAGAAGAGATGGCCGATCTCATTCTGGGCATCGACCCGGCTCTTGAGCCGGTACGGGCTCGCAAGGTTTTTCGCAGTCATCTCGACCGTGCGAACTGGATGGTGACGACCGGCTACAAGGAAATTTTCGCCGGCTGACGCACAGCGCGGACTGTGATGCTTTCTCAGACGAGGAAGTCTCGATAGCCACCATTCATGAGCGCGTGGCCACGGGTGACGGCGCGGCGGATGCGGTCGCGCAGGTGATCGCGAGGATCTTCCAGTCGGCATGGACGCGGCCTTGACCGATCAGCGCTTCAGCGATTTCGCGATGTGACGCTCCGGCGAGCGATCCGTCGAGCGCACGAAGAACGAAGGTCAATCGGGGGCCGCGTTTGTCGGGCGGAAACAAGCGTGTGGGCATTTGTCCGTGCGCACAGAGGGCATTGAGACACTCGAGTGCCCACAGGCGATGCTTCGAAAGTGCTGCCGGCCAGATCGCCTCGGCGCGCAGGTAAACAGGCCGCAGGATGTCCGGACCCGAGACAGCGAGCTGGAGACTGCGATGCGCATTGCGAAGAAGAACATGCTGGCTCTTGTCGGGCATCAGCAGGACTGTCGCACGACATGACAACGCCGCCAGATCGAAAGGCGACGTCGTCGACAATGTGGACAGCTGTTCCGCAATGATCGGCAACACATGTGCGCACCGACGCGGACACCAGAACACGGCCGCACTGCTCCCATAAGCCTCAGCGAAACAAAACACCCCAGCGCGACAGGTCGCCGGCCGACGCGATCACCTCGACGGGCGCGCTACGCGACAAATTGTTGGCCCGCTGGAGCGCAGCGAGCAGATCCCGCTGGAATGCCGGGTTGCGTCTCAGAAACTCCCAGGCCCAGCCCCGCACCGTCAAATGAGCGGTGTAGTCGTACGATCTTTCGTCCCACCAGTCTGGCGTAACGTCTGTCGCAACGGGCATGACGGTACTCCCCTGCCCGCCCCCGTTGCGTGGAAAGATCATGCCACCCGCCGAAGCACTGGCGACCATAGCACCGGACCGCCAAGCCGCCGTTTTGTCGAACCACCTGCAATATTTCATTCGACACTTCGAGATAGCCGGCCAGCGCGCGGGTGACGCCGATCGTTTTGCGGCTCGCCGATTCGCTCAAGCGGCCGGCCGGCGCGCCGAAGGATGCGCTCCAAACGCAAATCGGTGACTGTCACGATGCGGCTGAGCTGGCGCGACAGACCGAACTCGATCATGCCGGCGAAGAGTTCGTAGGTACCGAGAGCAATACCCCCGCTCCCTTCGGTGCGGACGAAGCTATGTCGAGCGCGAAGCGGCTGCTTTCCCAGATGCGCGAGTCCTCGGGCGCGGTCTTGCCCTCCAACAGCATCGGAAACGTGTCGCGAAGCATTGTCCGGCCTGTAGAGGGCAAAAGGCGCACGCAACCAGCGACTCGAGCGTCGAAACTATGGAGCAGCAGGTAGTGAGGTCTCAGCACGTCAAAGGTATCAATCTCATACCCGCCATTCACTCCCACGTTCCAATTGAGACGTTCCTTGAAGACGCGGTAACGCAGGCGATGCATTGCATGCAGTTCGTCGGCAAAGTCATCGTAGCAGTCGGGCGCAATCAGCTGGATCATCGAAGGCCTCCTCGCCGGGATATCTCCCCGCTATTGGAGGCGAATCTTCACGATCTGGCAGCCTGTGCAGTTGCGCAGGTGAGGCTGACTTGTCATTGAAGCGAAAAACCTGAACGGGCGAGACGCGTAATCGCCTGTCTGGTGGTCGTCAATCCAAGCTTTCGGCGAGCGTTGCCCAGATGAAACGCGGCTGTGTGCCGCGTGATCCCAACGATACAGCCGATATCGCGGGCCGACTTGCCCTTCGCGGACCATTGCAAGCATTCGTATTCGCGCGGCGTCAGCGACACACCGTCCACCATTCGATTGCCCGAAAGCCTGCTGCGAACGAACATATGAAAACTGGTCGCGATGAACGGGAGACCTTGTTCATAGCGTTCCTCGACTCGGAAAAATGCAGTATCGGGCTTATCAGCGGCAAAGGTCATCGCCGCAAAATTCCCTCGGAGATCTATGATCGGGATCGTCACGCCGCAGCAGATGCCGAACTGCGCCGCTTCTTCGAAAACCTGAGCCCCTGAAGCCTCGCTGCCCTTCAGATCGGATCCCCATCGAAACGGGCATCCACCACAGCGTGCACGCACAATGACCGGGTCGACACTCTGGTACCGGTTTTCAAGATAGCGCGATGTCCAGTGCGCCGGATAGTTCGAGATCAGCGTGGGCTTGCCATCAGACCGCATTGGCAAGGATAGGTAGGCAAAAGCGAGTAGATCGAGTTCCGAAGCTACATCGACTAGGGCACCGCGAAGATCGGCCTCCTCGACGCTTTTTGAAAGCCGTTCCAAAAATCTCTCGAAGACATTCTGCATGTCTACCCTTTTCAGCTCCTTCCCTTGACTCTCCGGCAACGTGTCACGTGAAAGGTGGCGCGGCAGCGAAGGTCCCTGACGCTCTTGCGAGAGCATTGCCGCAAACTGCGCCAGCCGGCGTCAATGGCTCAGGCATTCGCAAAAGTGAAGTGCTTGCATATGATCCACGCGGTCCTAATCGGGATGGTACCCGCCAACCGGATCTCAAAATACCCTGCCTCGCTGTAGACGCTGCGAGCCGGCCTAAGGATATCTCTCGCGGTTCGGCCGTCCACGTGAAGGGCTCCATTCTTGCCTGCACGGTCGTGACGACTGGATCCATGATCTTGTAGATGTTCCCATTCACTCGTCGATACCGCGTAGGTCGGCACTGGCCAGTTGTTAAGGCATGGCAGTCAAGGCCGAGCTCGTGGACCGCACCGATAGTTGCTTGTTTCAACTTGTTCGACATCGCCTCTCTTGCCAGCGACGAGATATCGGACAGCTTCTGGAACCAGGTTCTTAGACATTGCAGAAATTCGTCTTCTCCATCAGTGCCGGATCTCTTCCCGCGGGTTATTCGCCACGGCGTGTTCCTCAGTTTGCGTACAACATCTCGTAGTATTCTGCGAAGATACGATCGCGGCCGAGATAAAACATAACTTCGAGGTCAGCCAGCATCTGTGGCGACAGCTTTGCGTTCACTGCAGCAATGACCTCCGCAAGCATTACCATACGTCCTCGCATCGCTTCGATTCTTCCAGGCGCAAAATGGTCTAGCTCCTGACCTTCGGACCGCCCCTCCCGTTTCGGATGCAATTGCCGCCACTGCTGCACGATTCCGACGATGTCTTCGTCGGAGACATGCACAAGCGAACTCTCCATACCGAGGATCGATCGCATCTCCCGGTTCTCCTGAATGCGATCGAGTGCCATGGAGAACGCCCGATTGTTCGAAACGCTGCCTGATGAGGGTCTTCCGGTCATCGAAAGCTGCAGTGCTCCACAGGTCACGCCGCGGCATGAGTTGCGCGATTGCCAGGAGATCCCGTCTTGAACAACGTTTGGTGTGAGATCCCGTAGCGTGTTCGCTCACTCAGGAAGTCGACGGTGCGGTACTGACGGTCGCTGATCAGAGGTTGAAGGTCCATCATACTTGCCCGAATAAGTTGCAAATTCGCCAGCGCGTAGTTTGCCAGACTCGGATCGTTCTCCCGGTTACGATGATGGCAATTCCTGGCCGTCAGAGTCTATGCGCGATACGCTCTCGACGAACGGTTCAAGTGTGCAGCAATGGTCTTTGAGAGCTTTTCGTCCCCGATTGCGCTAAAGTGGAGACGCTCCCAATAGGCCTTGATGTTGTGATCACGCTTGCGCCCGCTGCCATTGACCACGCCGGCTTGGAAAAGCCGATCGGTAGCGAATTTTAAGGCAAGTTCGATCGCGTGCCGCGCGTTGTACAGGATCGGCAGCACCAAGGTGTCGCGCTTGCCGAACATCTGTTTTTTTATGATCGCGTCCGCAAATTCGATCGCAACCTCGATATATCCCTCAACATAATTCTCTTCTTCACCCTGTCTGCCTATGCAGGCGTTCCAATCCGGATCTCCCACCAATCCTGAAGAAGGGATCGTTAGCGTAGGGTTGTTCAGTCATCGTTCACCCGCTAAGAGTTCGGTCCGGTGCTTATCGCCTCCCCACGCCAAGAATGACTGGGTTGGGGTGTCTTTCTTGTCGGCTGCATTGATGCGAACATCTCATCTTCTGGCTTGGCGGCGCAGGTGGGTGTAGGTCGAGGAACTGCGTCAAGGTCTGCTTGGGCGCGGCACGACCTGCGTCATTGATGTGTCAATGTCTGCTATCGGGATCAGATGTCGATTGCGGCTAGACGTTGTAAAGCACGCCGACGATTTTCCGGGCGCCAACGACCCACGGAACCCCATTTGCAGCCTTTCCCACGGAAAGGACCTGTGACGATCCCATCCCGCCTACGCTCTCGAACAGCCTGAGATGGGAAAGGTCGCCGGGAAGCGCCGACCCCACCCGCTTGAAAATGCTGGATCCGTCATCAAGGCAAAGGGCGACGAGCGCGCCCTGATGATGCCCGAAGGTGTCGAGTTGGACGTGGTCTCCTCCGAGGACAACTTGCTTGTCGAGCGCGAGCGGCACGGCACTTTCATCGACCACGCGGAAGGCGATTGCGATCCGCTGCAACTCCCTGTTGGCGTCGACGGCCACGGCCTCTTCCGGGCCATGATCGACGCGCACCGTGTGGTCGAAAATGATCCCGACAACTTGGTGGATTGCCGTTTCATCCTCAGGAAGGAAGACGGTTTTTGGATTGCGGATGCGCGGGTCCGGCGTCTCGGCGGTGAGGCCGATTAATCCGCCACCATTTGCGCTGCGAACCAACCGGCGCGCGTAAATGTCCTTGCCGTGCCGAGCGATCACAAGCCGCCGGTCCGAGCTTGCCGTTGGGATGAACTTGACGATCGCAAGGCTGCCAGCGGGTGCCGCGAACCCGAAGTTGGCTCGCCTGAGATAGTATGCAACACAGCCCTCAAGAACGTTGGGATCGAGAATTTCCGGTTCATCCTGGGTTTCTGCAGCCGCTCGGTGCCGGGTAAAGGCCGCCAAATCAGGACAGATGACGGCCCGCGGTGGAGCGAGCCGGGTAAAGTCGATCGCGGCCGGCGCCTCAAGCTTCTGCTTCGCTGCTGGGACATCCCGCCGGCGCCAGCGATAGCATTCTTCACGCATGTCCTCCGCAAGATTGATCAGATCAACCAATTGGCCAGCACACTGCGCGACCTCACCAGCGGTGATGTCTAGGCGACGCCCGTGATGGGCCTTGTTCATCAAGGCCACCACCGGGGAATTGTCGCCCAGCGCGGAATGTTCAGCGAACCGCCTGAAAATGTCTGCGCCAAACATCCCGGACGATCCGGCGCGCACCAAAGGGCGCATTCGCTGCACGAAATCGGCGAGTGTGGGATTCGGTGTAGCCTTGGCCCAAGATGAATGGGCCGGATCGTCGAACATGTCCCCAAGCTGCGCCTCGAGGAAGACGCGACATCCATCGGCGAAATCGTGTGCGGGCTCTTCTTCATTTGGGTCGGCATCGAAGCGCTTCTTGCGCTCAAGCAGGACGGAATGGGGCACGATCGTCCTGACACGGGGCTGCAGCCGTGTCGCGGGATGCACCGCAAGATGCTCAATTCCGCCCGGAAGCTGGATTTTGGCAACCCGGCCGCTGAAGCGGGGATCATAGGACGTAACGATCACCTGCGCGCCCCCGCTCGCCAAGTTTCCGAGCGCGGTCGCCAGCCGCTCCCGGTTTGCGTCGTCAAGCAGCTCCTGGGGATCGTCAAGCACGAGGGTAGTCAAGCCGCCGCGCTCCTTCAGCACGTGCTGCCAGAAGGCGAAAAAGAACGCGACCAAACTCGCCCGCAGGGCCGACGCGTTCGTGACATGTTGGGCTGGGGCTGCGACACCTCCTGCTTGGACGACGAGGTCCAATTCTCCTTTGCGGCCCATACCGGTATCGACGAGTCGATGAGCCGTATCGGGAAATGCCCCGAGATAGATCAGATCACGCCACGCGGCGGCGTCCGTTCGAAGGATCTTCCGAAGTTGGTCAACTTGCTGGTCAGCTAGCGTTCCCAAATCAGCGAGTTGGCCGAGCGCCGTGCTTGCCGTCGCGTAATTGGCAAGCCGGGTTTCAGCCGCCCGGCGCGTCGCCAAGTGCTTTGAGAACCGTGCACACTGGGTCAATGCGTCCGATATCGGCTCGGCTGCTTTGACGATGTTTTGAAGTTCCAACAGCTTCCCGGTAAGGGTAAGCTTCTCTGCAGGCTCCCGTTCCTTGGGCTTGCGCCCGAGTACGCGGGTCAGGACATCCTTTGCCAAGGCATCGTTGTTCTGGCGCCAACGGGCAAAGCGGATTGCCCGGTCAAGCCGCTCCAAGGCCAGTTGAAGGTCGCTACACCCTGCTGGCAACGCGATGGCGATGGGATCATCCAACTCCGCGCGGTTTTCGAATACGGCATCGAGACTCAAGGCCGTGGGGGACTTCAACTCGCCAAGAATGCCTGCGAACGGTGCGAACGAAAAAGCCTCGTCAACGAGCGCTTTTCGGAGAAGGTCGCACGGATTTGACGGCAACTCCGTGACCAACTCAGCGCGAAGCGCCTCGGGTAATGAGCGCAACAGATCACCATGGGCATTTGCTGCCCAATGGGCAAGGGTTTGCGACAAGAGGGTAGCATCGGAAGCAGCCCCGGCTAGGTGTTGTTTGACCGGCTGGCCCGTCACAGGGTCAACGGCATGGGAATGATCGCCACCACACACTACGCACCGGTCTTGGTCGCGTTCTGGGTCCGGATGATCCGTCATCCAGGCCTTGATCCGTGCATACAAGCGCGTGCGTGCTGCGCTCGACGGATTTTGCGCCAGCCCCTGGAGGGTTCGCGATTCAGTCAGAATGGCAGTTAGCTTGTTTTCGGCTTCGCCAAGCTCGTCCGGCGTCAGTTTGCGGAGGTCGGCGAGCCGTGCGATCGACTTCAACGTTTGAGGCTGGCTGACACGCTCGAGCGCGCGACCGATATTCTCTTCGAGGTCCAAACGCAGTTTTGCATCGGCGGGGTCGAAACGCCCGCCAAGGATCTCTTTCGCGGACTCAAACGCGGATGCCTTTGCGTCGTCGAAGTGCGTCTTGATGGTCTTAAGCTTTTCCTCAATCGCCTTGTCGTCCGACGGGACTGGCACCGGCGTCGGCGGCTCCAGGACAGCATGCGTCTGAAAGATCTTTTCCAGGTCGCCTTTGGCAACGTTGTAGTCGGCGTCCGCCTTATCGCGTTCGCCGCGCTTGGCCTTGACGAGATCTTTGTCGATCTTGGTTTTCGCGCGACGCGTATGTGCAGCAAGGTCCACGAGCGCTGACAACCCTGTAAGCTCGGACACTGCGCGTCCCAATTCCGACTCGGATCCCAACCGAATGAGCGGGAGTAAGCCCGGCATGACGGTGCCAATGCGAAGTGCGATGGGATCGACCCCGAGCGGGGTAAGATCGGGCGGCAACTCCTTCAGCTTGCCCTGAAATGAGCGCGTCATGCTGCGGCGGACGGGGGGAAGCTCCACGCCGCCATCTTCAACGAAGGTCAGTTCAACCCATGTATCAGCTAGAACCCAGTCCTTGTCGGGTCGGTATTGGTCCAGCAGTGGCATGGGTGTCAGTGAGGACAATTTGTGCGTTGTTCGCTCGTCCTCCGCATTGCCTATCCAGCAATCGAAGTCCTCTGGGCTTTCCGGTTCGCGCTGGGGCCGAAGCATCTGACCTGTGAGCGTCCAGATAACGGCATTGAGCAGCGAGGTCTTGCCGGATCCGTTCCGCCCTTCGAAGAGCGTGATTGGGCACGAGAACTCATGGACATAATTCTCCGGGGCCGCATCCGGTGTCCCAAACTTGTGCAGGCCGGCGAACCGGTGAGCCTCCACCCTCTTCAGCCGAAGTCGCCTGTTGTTCGCGTTCGCGGGCCGCGACGGCAAGGCCTTCACAGCAGGTGGCGGTTGGGAAATCGCGTCTACGAGTTCTTCCGCATGCGGAGAGCGGACATCAGCAATCCAAGCCGCCGGGCCACGATTTTGGTACCATCCCAACGCGCTACGCGTTGCAGCATCGGGCAGAGAGAAGGTGCGCGCGCCCTCAATGAGAACTGGCGTGCCTGCGATTAAATCGGCAACTAACGAGTCAATGGTGTGCAAATGCAGCGCACGAGCATTCAATCCATCGATGTTTTCGTCGGTCCATTGTTCCGCCTGAGACATCGTTCACCAAAGGTACTGAGTTACAGCGACAGCGATACTAAGGAGCGATACTAAGAGAAGAATTGGCCGAGATCAGAAAAATGTGCCTTCACGGGGAGGTTACCTGCCACTCGCTTTGCAGATCATGTCTGTTTATGGGCAGTGGCGGAGTCACCTCTACGGCCGATATGCTGAAGGCGCATTGCAGCCAATCGCAGCGCAGAGAATTAAGAGGCTCATCGGATAACGGCGCAGCCCAACAGCAAACCCCTAAATGTTCTCGGAATGCTCGGCCGTTTCTCCCGGGCGGCCGGAACATGAATGAAGCTGGTCCGTCGCGGTAAGCGCTCATACTTTAGTCCTCATATGCTCTGGCTCGGCTGCACCGCGAAGTCATCAGTAGGTCTTCTTTTGAATAGTCTAGGGACAGTCAAGTGTCGGCTCGATAGGTTTTTATTGCCGATATCTGTCTGCGCATCCATATGTTTAAGCATTGATGCCCCTGCATGGGACCGGGCTAGGCTTGACACACTTACTCCTTACAACCTCCAGCAAGGCCAATGCCGAACCTGTCTGGCAAACACTTCCGTCGATCACCGGCAGTTTGCCGGAACATTCGACCTTCAGTAATCCGGCTGCTTTAAGTGATTTTATTCCCCGGTCTCCGTTCCCCAGTCTCCGTCCTTCTAGGCTAATCCTCGATAACGGACGGGCTCAATGCCCGCTTCGTGAAATATAGCAGCGCCAAATGGACCGCGTTGCGAATAACCGTCCCCTCGTCGCAGAAAATCGGCGTTTTTGGGCCATCTGCGCGCAATTCCCGCAGCATGCTGATCGGCAGTGCGAAAATTCCCGCTCTACCGTCACGCGGGCAGGTCCTAGTTTTTCTTTACGGAGCTGCCGAGGTGCATCGTTGCGGTGGAGGCGTGCGCGACGGCGTGTCAGGCTCGGTATACCCAGTGGTCGTAGCCTGCCATTGGCTTTCGGGATATAGATCCGCTTGACCAGCTTCGGGCGATAGGTGCCCTTCAGCAGGTTCGTCCGCAGGTCGGCCAGATGGCGATCCAGCCCGGCCTGCATGCGCTGCTTATCCATTTCGTCAATGCCGGCGTCCGGGCGCCACTTGACGCCAGAACGATCCGGGCGGCTTCGGCAAGCCATTCCCGATCGGCAAGAGCCGAAGAAGACGATCGAACCGCCGGTTCGGATCGCTTTCAGCCCATGTTGCGAGCTTGTGCTGCATTTCGCTGATTATCAAAGGTCTTCACCTCGTTTGGTCAGGTAATTTGCACTCCAAGCAGATTGAACTGTTCCCCTTCGCCATGTGGCAGGCTTTCCCTGCCGCGGACTACTGCGGGAACTCCGCCAGCATGATGGACATCAGGGTCAACTCCCTTGCGACGCAGAACATCGTGGGCATTCCATCATGCCTTCCCTCGTTCATATGCTGGACATTCCACGCACTGGGGAGGTTGCCGGTCGCAGTCCTTGCGTCCCGCAAGTCGATACCGCTGCCATGGTCTGGCTGTGTTCTGCCCATAGCTCCCTGCAGGCGACCTACATATACGCCCACATTCGGATGCCGCCGACATACGTCTCCGGCGACCTCATCAGCATTTCGCCTGTTAAGCCGTGTAGGCGAAGGCGACATTTCAGCCCTCGGATGCGGATTAACCGGTTCGTGTTCCTCAACCTTCCAGTGCTACAGCCTCGGGAACCATCTCGGCGTAACGGCTTCGCCTCAATTCCCTTTACCTGCGGGCTACGTCACCCTGCCAGTTGACGACAGGTCACCGCCGCTTGGGCTCTTGCCCCCTCACAGCAGGAAGCAGGGCATTCTTCAAATTCTCCTTTCTCAATGCATCCAGTCATATGCACCCCGGACCATCCGGGACGAGGCGCACTGTAGGTGAAGTCCGAGAGCCAGAGCATGTTCGGCGCCGGGCATGGAAGACCCGGTTCACATGGTCGAGCGGACATGGCGCGGCCTTGTCCCGCACCGTGGTGCGGATTGGCTTGCCGCGGAGCGGCCGATGGAGCTGGAGGTGATGCGGGTGCGGCCACCGCCGAGAAGGCGATCGCAAATTGGCGCGACCTGGGCCATTTGTTCGGTATTCAGCGTTTGTCGATTTGGCCGCCTGTCTTTACCCCCTGCAAGATGGGTTAACGGGCCTCTCGCGCCGGCGACTGAGGCCCGTTAACCCATCTAGCAGCCGTCGATTTCGAAGAGACTGATCGCTGTGATGCAAAAACGACAGGCGAGATACGCTTTCAATCCGAATCCCTCCCTGGCCAAGCAGTTTGCCAGTCTAAGCTGCCTGGATCGTGCCCACTGAGGTGGTGTAACTGACGGCAGTGGTCGCCGTGCTCTCCGGCAGGGCCGGAATGATCAGCGTGCCACTGCGGCAGGCTGATGAGCGGATCATCACTCATCTGGCTGATGGTCTCAAGGGTCATATAGCTGGCCCGCCGCTCGCATAAAGGCTTGAACAAAGGCGGAGAATTCTCTCACCCGCCGTTCGAATACGGAACTCGACGTCTTCGAGATCGGGCAGATCGAGCAGACGCGCGGGCTCATCGACGAGGCGCTCGTCGAAGGACGCTCCTTCTTCCAGCTCTGCCTTGGCGTTCGCGGCGGCGCGCCGGCGAATCCAAGGGCATGCTGGCACTGCGCGATTTTCTTCCAACGAACGCCGTCTAGAGCGCGTTCGGGATCGGGGCCGCGTGATTCCCGATGCTGGCGCAATCGGTTCTGCTCGGCGGCCATGTCCGGGTCGGTCTGGAAGACAACCTCTATGTCGGTCGGGGTCGCCTCGCCTCGGGCAATGCGGAACTGGTGACACGAGCGGTCGAGATCGTCCAGGCACCGGGCGGTGTCGTGGCGACGCCAGCGCGGGCGGCTTGTCAGCTGACCTGGTTCAATTACAGCCGCGGAAGAGCTTTTTTTCCATCCGCGCGTCCGCAGCGGCGCAAAATCATTGCTTAGCTCGATCTCCATTTGGGTCGAAAAACGCGCGGAGCGACGCGTCGGCTTCGTAGAGTTTGCCGGCGATCTCGATTTCCCATCGACTGTTTTCGATTAAATCCTTCGTGACACCGGCGGGATGGTTTACATATCCCATTCCTATTGACGTTCCAATTGTGAAGCTCTTTACGCCGGAAGAAATATAGCCGACGATCTTTCCGTCGCAACGGATAAGTTCTTCATTAAATAGAACGGGTTTCGGATCGCGAATCATGAACGATACCAGTCTCTTCTTTAGTGGGCCGGAATTTTTTTGAGAGGTTAACGCTTCCTTCCCAATAAACCCACCTTCTTTGTTCCAATCAACTGTAAATCCTAAGCCCGCCTCAAGCAACGTGTCGACGGGTGTAAGATCCAGCTGGTATTCTCGGTAGGCGCGCTCGGATCGTAGATGTTCAAGCGCGTGGTATCCTGCAGCCTTTAGGCCATAGGCTTGGCCGGCCTCCCAAACAACATCAAACACGTGCTGAGCCATCTCGGTCGGGATATGCAGCTCCCAACCAAGCTCCCCGACATAAGTCAGCCTGTTGGCTATTATGCGAGCATACCCGACATCGATTTCCTGACTTGTAGCGAATGGGAACGCTGAATTTGCCAAATCTGTATCGGTAACTTGGGACAGAATCTCCCGGGATTTAGGTCCTTGCAATGATAGGACTGCATAAGCAGACGTGACATCAGTGACCGTAACATTCCAGTCATCCCTAACGTGTTTTGTAATCCAAGCTTTATCCCGAGGATGAACGGTCGCTGAGGAGATAATGAGGAACTCTGTCTGTGACAACCGATTTACTGTAATGTCTGTCTCGATTCCACCGTGTTTATTGAGCATATGTGTGTAGACAAGCTTTCCAACGGGCACGTCCACATTGCCCGCGCAGAGCCACTGAAGGAAACGACACGCATCACCACCTTGCACTAGATGCTTGCCGAATGAGCTTTGGTCTAATAGGATGGCCTCGTTACGAGCGGCCTTACACTCTTGACTCGTATACTTGAACCAGTTCGGCTCATCGTAGGAGTAGAGGTTTTTCGTCGATTCCCCCTCCCCCGCGAACCACAACGGACGCTCCCAACCCATGCCTTCACCAAAGCTGGCTCCAAGCTTAGCCCATCGATCATGAAGTGCGCTTTTCCTGACGCCGCGGGAGGTCTCCGGCTGGTAAGCCGGCCAGTGCATCTTGTAGTGAAGACCCACCACTTCGGCTGTACGATCGTGCAAATATCTTTTATTGATCTGGAAGGGGTGAAACCGCGTGACATCGATGAAGCTGGTATCCATCTGGGGCTCGCCAGCAATGATCCATTCCGCCAGCGCTCGCCCTGCTCCAGCACCGTACTCAATACCTTCCGAGTTGTACCCAGATGAAACGTAGAGATTTTTCAGTCCGGGCACTTCACCTATCATAAACAGAAGATCTGGAGTGAAACTTTCAGGACCGTTGAAAAATTTGGCAATGCCTGCGTTCGCGAGCTCAGGAACAATCTCTATTGCCTTGGTCATCGGCAATTCAAAGTGGTCCCAATCTTCGCGGAGCTCGATGAAGGCTGTTCCTTTCGGAAGCTTTTCCATCGGAAGCGGCTTCCCCCACGGCTCGAACGCGCCCACAAGGAGCTTTCTTGTGTCTTCTTTCAAATAGACGTGGCCGTCCGTGTCGCGCAGCACAGGCAAGGTCGGCGTCACAAAATCCATAGGTTCGGTCACTACATAGAAGTGCTCTGCGGCGTACAAGGGGACCCGCGCACCTAGCTTGGATGCAAGATCTCGGGTCCAAAGCCCACACGCGAGTACGAGAACTTCAGCTTCAACGACACCTTCATTAGTTCGGATTTGATAGTAACCTTCTGAAGTCTGCCAAAGGTCCTTAACGTCGGAATTTTCGAAGATCTTCACGCCGTTTTGTTTAGCGCCAATTGCTAAAGCCATGCATGTGTCGACTGGATTGGTTTGGCCGTCTCCAGGGATGAAGACTGCACCTTCGATGATAGACGAATTGAGGGCCGGATATAGCCTCTTAGCCTCGCTCGGCGAAATCATGTGGGCCTCAAGCCCAAAACTCTTAGCAATTGATGCATTGCGTGCAGTTTCATCGAGGCGCTCTTTGGTTCTAGCGACCCCAAGCGTGCCATTTTGCTTGAACCCCGTAGCTTGTCCGGTTTCGGACTCCAGAGCGGAGTAGAGTTCCGCGTTGTACTTCGCAATCTCCGTGAGTGCGTGAGTACCGCGCGTTTGCATGATCAAGCCAGCGGCATGCCACGTGGTGCCAGATGTAAGCGTGTTTCGTTCTAAAAGCGCGACATCCTTTTTGCCGTTTTTTGCGAGGTGATACGCGACACTCAAACCCGCGATTCCTCCCCCTACGATGAGAATCTCGTGATTGCGGTTGGGTAGTTCACGAGGGCGAAGGGGCGAGTTGGTGATCATATGCGTCCTTGTTGGATTTTGGCAGTGGTGGCGCCAAGGTATTCCGATCGTTTGGGCAGATTGATCCCCGTCCGACGCTGCCGCACCGGCAACAACATTCATTTGTGCCACGTTAAATGAGGAGGCTCGTCGAGATGGTGCTCGTTGTGAGACGACGACGCAGTTATTCTGCATATTTGTCGGCTTATTCGCCGCTGTTATGCTGCCTCCGGCAAAGCGAACGCATCCAAGGTACGCGCGCCGGTGTTGTCAGCCGCATCGTTCTGCTTCTGCACTCCTTCGCAGCATTTTCAGTGTTGTTTTCAAGGCACCGACGGAGACCTAAAGCCGGCGCCGACGTTTTGACGACTTGCCCGACATACCGCGCCATCCTAGTGCGTTCCTGAGCTCGCGGAGATACCGGCGCGACGCCGCCTACCGTTCGCACTTCAATATGTCCGAAACAAGCGGGAGGCACATCCGCGTCCCCTGTGTGCTGCGCATACAAGCGCCGGGACATCCTGCAACCAGCCAGCGCCGCCCCAAGGGCTGAAAACAGCTGGCACTAACGTCACGTCCCGTGGCGCGTGAGACTTACTTGTCTGCATGGCATAGAAGATGGAGAAATCCGCAGAAAATGCCCGCTGTTCGCAGGACAACGCCAAGATGGCCTGGAATTGCGCCGCCAACCGAACCGCTGGCGCGGTTAGTTTGATGTAAATCGAAAAATTGACGGAGATACACATGAAAGGTTCCGCAGCCGCCGCATTAAAGGGGCTCAAACGGCAGGACCTTCTGCAAAAATGCGCCTATGTGGGGGGCGCTTGGCTCTCCAGAGCTGAAACACTCTCGGTGCTGGATCCCGCTACTGACGAGGAACTCGCTCAAGTGGCAGCTTGTGATACGTCTGACGTGGGCAACGCAGTCAACTTCGCGAGAACCGCATTTCTGCGATGGCGCAATGTTCTTCCTTCGGAACGGGGCACACACCTGCGGAAATGGGCAGCCGGAATGCGTGATAATGCGGAAGACCTTGCCGCAATCATGACCGCCGAGCAGGGCAAACCCTTGGCCGAGGCTCGGGGTGAAATTTCATATGCCGCTAGCTTTCTTGACTGGTTTGCAGCGGAGGGCGAGCGAGCATACGGCGAGACCATTCCGAGCCATCTTGCCGGAAGTCAGTTGGCCGTGCGGATGCAGCCGATTGGAGTGACCGTCGCAATCACGCCATGGAATTTTCCGTCGGCAATGATCACCAGAAAAGCTGGGGCCGCGCTGGCTGCCGGCTGCACCATGATTGTGAAGCCCGCCCAGGAAACGCCCTTGTCAGCTCTGGCGCTTGCCCGTCTTGCCGAGGAGGCAGGAGTCCCCGCCGGCGTGTTTCAAGTGATCACGGGGGAGGCTGCCCCGCTCGCAAAACGGCTGTTGGATCATAGCGATGTGCGGGCATTCTCCTTCACGGGCTCGACCGAGGTCGGCCGGATCCTGCTCGAACAGTCCGTTAAAACCCTGAAGAAGGCTTCACTTGAACTTGGCGGCAATGCTCCTTTTATTATTTTCGATGACGCACCGTTGGAGGCTGCCGTGGCTGGATGCATGGCAGCAAAATTCGCCACATCCGGTCAGGACTGCCTGGCAGCCAACAGGATCTATGTTCAGCGGGGAAGCTATCAGCGCTTTGTGGAAGAATTCGCGAAGGCCACCAGTAAACTGAAAGTCGGTCACGGATTGGAGCCTGGTGTCGACATTGGCCCAATGACCAAACCATCTGTCGCCGAAAAGTGCAGGCGACAGGTTTCCGAAGCTCTTTATGCCGGAGCCCGCATCGTTGTTGGCGGACAGGCTAGTCCGCTCGGGAGCAATTTTGTCACCCCGACCGTTCTCGCCGACGTCACGGACGACATGCTGATTGCCAAGGAAGAAACTTTCGGTCCAATAGCGGCAATCTTGGTTTTCGACGACGAGGCGGAAGTGCTCGCCCGAGCCAACAACTCGGAAATGGGTCTTGCGGCGTATGTCTATACGCGGGACCTCAACCGCGCCATGCGGCTGACCGATCAACTGGAGTACGGCATGGTCGCCGTCAACACCCCGAAATTTACCGGCGCTCCCATACCCTTCGGCGGATGGAAGCAATCCGGCCTCGGCCGCGAGGGCTCAAGACATGGTCTCGCAGAATATCTCGAACCCAAATACGTGTGCATCGGCAACATCGCAGCCTGAAAGGAAAGCCCTATGACTATCAACATCAAGGATATCAGCGAAAAGGATAGAAACGCTGTCCTGCATCCTTTCACGCAGCTCAAGGATTTTGCCACCGGCAAGCTCGGTGATCCGACCATCGTCGAGACCGGGAAGGGGATCCGCATTCAGGACGCGCATGGCAACAAATTCATCGATGGTTTTGCCGGCCTCTACTGCGTCAATGTCGGCTATGGCCGCACCGAAGTGGCAGAAGCGATCTCGCGTCAGGCCTATCGCCTAGCTTATTATCACTCCTATGCGGCGCACACGACGGATGAGCTCGCGATCCTTTCCGATCGCCTCGTGAAGATGGCACCTGGCAAGATGAGCAAAGTGTTCTACGGCATGTCGGGCTCGGACGCCAACGAGACCCAGGCCAAGCTTGTCTGGTATTATAATAATCTTCGCGGCAAGCCGACCAAGAAGAAGATCATCTCGCGCGAACGCGGCTATCACGGATGCAGTGTCGTGTCCGGCTCGATGACGGGCATGAGCTTCTATCACGACCACATGGACCTTCCGCTCCCCCAGATCGTTCACACCGGTGTTCCACATCATTACTGGGGCGCGAACCCAGGCGAGTCCGAACGCGAATTTTCATCGCGCCGCGCCGAGGAACTTGATCAGCTGATCGAACGCCTGGGCCCGGACAATGTTGGCGCCTTCATTGGCGAGCCGGTGCTCGGCACCGGCGGCATCACGCCTCCGCCGGAAGGCTACTGGGAAGCAATCCAGGCCGTGCTCAAGAAGCACGATGTGCTGCTGATCGCCGACGAAGTCATTACCGGCTTCGGCCGCACGGGCTCGGTGTTCGGCTCGCAGCACTATGGCATCGAGCCAGACCTCATCACGATTGCAAAGGGTCTGACTTCGGCCTATTTCCCACTTTCCGCGGCAATTGTCGGTGAGAAGGTCTACAAGGTTCTCGAAGACGGGGCGGACAAGGTCGGCGCATTCTCGCACGGCTACACCTATTCAGGTCACCCGATCGGGGCTGCCGCGGCCAACGCGGTTCTGGACATCGTCGAGAAAGAAGACCTTCCGGGGAACGCCCGCGACGTTGGTGCATTCTTCCAAGCGCAGCTGAAGGAGAAATTCGCGCAATTGCCGATTGTCGGCGAAGTGCGCGGCGTTGGCCTTATGGGCGCAATCGAGTTTGTGGCCGATCGAGACAACAGGAAGCGTTTTGATCCGACACTCAAGGTTGGTGCACGCATCTCCAAGGCAGCGCGCGACCGCGGTCTGATCGCCCGCGCCATGCCACACGGCGATATCCTTGGCTTTGCCCCACCGCTCGTCACCACCAAGGCTGAGGCGGAAGAGATTGTTGCTATCGCCGAAAGCGCAGTGCGCTTAGTCATGGATGAGCTTACGCGGGACGGGGTTAGCATCTAGACGGGCGGCAGCCGAATTTGCGGTGGCGAGATGCTCTGAAGGTCTGCCCGATCGTTCAACAGGCGCAGCTTGGCCCCCTCTACGGAGCGCTTCACCGGTGACAACCTGATTGGGCAGATCAAGTGACGCTTATCGGAGAATCATCGGCCCCGACCGCAACGGGGCGGCGCCGAAAGCGCCCAGGCATGAGAGCAGAGCCTAGCTCGGAACCCGAGGCGATCGCCTCGGGCCCGGCAGGCTTTCGCTAGAATGTTGTCGAATACGGGAAAGGAACCAGCCGGGATGCTAGACTTACAGTCCACATGCCGAAATTTTTGCTTTTACCTCCTGCCGGCCTTTTCGCTTCAGGCCTTCTCGTCGGCAGTAGCAGCGCTGAGGCTCGCCAATGAGGTGTTGGGGCGGGACGTGTATAGCTGGCAGGTCATTTCGGATGACGGGCAACCTGCGGCCTCGAGTTGCGGGTTGTTGGTTTGCGCCGATTCTTCGTTATTATTCGAACGTCAAAGAGCTCGTCGATCGATATCAGCACCGGCTGTTGTGGTTGTCGGCGACCGCAATGCTCCTAGTCCGCACAAACAGCTTGATGCCTGGCTACGAGAGTGTCGGAACCGCCGCGGCAGCCTCGTAGGGATAGGTAGCGGTACGATTGTGCTTGCTCGGGCGGGACTTGCAGAAGGGCGGCGTTGCGCGGTTCACTGGGAGCAATTTCCTATGTTCTCTGAGCTGTTCCCAAGTGTGCTAGCCGCTCAAACCGCGTTCGAGCAGGACGGGCACTTACACACTTGCGCCGGGGGCGACGCCCCCTTCGACATGTTTCTCGGCATGGTTGATCAGCATCATGGGACGACAGCCGTCAACCGTATTTGCGAAAAAGCTATCGCGTGCAGGACCCGTGCAGCGGGCGACCGCCAACGTCTCCCTCTTCACTCTCGAGTGCAACTCAATCACCAAGCGGTCATCAAGGTAATCGACCAGATGGAATCAAACCTCACGGAGCCATTGCTACTGGACGAAATTGCGGGGTCAGCCGGCCTATCGCGGCGTCAAATCGAGCGGCTGTTTAGGCGGGAACTGGGATGTTCTCCGAGCCGCTATTACTTGGATCTTCGTCTGGAACGTGCGCACCTGCTTCTCATCAGCTCGCGTCTGCCGGTTGTTGAAATTGCGATGGCTTGCGGCTTTGTCTCTGCATCGCACTTCTCGAAAGCGTACCGCGAGGCCTACGGATGCGCGCCGCATCAATCACGATTACCAGTCTACCAGCGAAAAAAAATGCGGTTGAACCGTCCGCATGAAAATAGAGCCACGCAAGTCGATCGTGGGGGCAGTAGCGAAAGAGTGCCCAATTGCCACTAGCCGCGAGCCGTGTTGGCCCTTGAGGTCGGCTACGCCGCGCTTTTGATGAATGCCTAAGCGTACCAAGCGAGCGAAGGACATTCGAAGAGGTTCGGCGAGCTCTTGTAGATTTCCACCGCAAATCGGCTCAGCCCGCCTGTTTGCCATATAAACACTCCGACGATAGAGAAGATGATCTCGATATGATCCCATTGCCTTTCCGCCCGCACGAATACCGGAATAGGCTTTCCGCCATACGCGCGGAAATGGCGCGCCGCAACCTCGATCTGCTGATCGTCAACGATGTCGCCAACCAGCACTACATCACCGGCTATGACGGCTGGTCATTCTACACGCCGCAAATGGTTCTGGTGCCGCTCTCCGATGAGGAGCCGGTCTGGATCGGCCGCGCCATGGATGCAGCGGGCGGGCTGCTGACGGCGTGGATGAAGCCCGAGAACGTCGTCGGCTTCCCGGAAGATTATGTCCAGCGCGCTGACCGCCATCCAATGGACTGGATTGCCGATTGGATCACGAAGAAGGGCTGGGGGCGCGGCAGTATCGGTATCGAGCTCGAGGCCTACTACTATTCCGCAAAGGCGCATGTGCGGCTGACCAGGGGCCTGCCCAATGCGATCTTCCACGACGCAGACCTTCTGGTGAACTGGATCCGCAGCGTCAAATCGGATGCCGAGGTCGAGTATCTCCGGAAGGCCGCGCGCCTTGCCGAGGCGGCGGTCACCGCGGCCTATGAGATTATTGCCCCAGGCGTGCGCGAGTGCGACGCCATCGCGAAAATTCAGGCCGCCCAAATAGCCGGCTCGCCGGATTTCGCTGGCGACATCACCGCCCTGCCGCCGACCATACTGGGTGGCGAAAATGCCTCGGCGCCGCATATTATGTGGAGCGACCGCCGCTTTGGCGACAACGAAACCGTCGCGCTCGAACTTGCCGGTGTTGTTCGCCGCTACGCCGCCGGTCTGGCGAGGACGCTTCAGCTCGGCGCCATGCCCGCGAAGGTCGGCGACACTGGCAAGGCCGTGCTCGAAGGCATGGAGGCGGTGCTTGCTACGATCAGGCCTGGCATCTCGGCGGAAGACGTCGAGGCGAGCTGGCGGAAGGTTATTCAGCGCTACGGCCTGAAGAAGGAGTCCCGCATCGGCTATTCGATCGGCGCCGCCTATCCACCGGACTGGGGCGAACACACAATCAGCCTGCGCCAGGGCGACAAGACAATCCTGAAGCCGGGCAACGTCCTTCATTCCATCCTCGGCATGTGGATGGACGGCTGGGGGATTGAAGTGAGCGAAACGATCCTCGTCACCGCCGACGGCTGCGAAACGATGACCAGCTTCCCGCGAGAGATCCATGTCAAACGCTGAACCCGACAGTGGATTGATGGATCTCGCGCTGGAACGCCGGATGATCGAGATCCGCCGCCACCTCCACCGCAATCCGGAGCTCTCGAACGAAGAGAGCGAGACGCAGGCCTATCTGAGAGAGGTGCTCGAAGAAGCCGGGTTGAGCGGCATCAGACCCGTGGCCGGCTTCGGACTCGCCGTCGATGTCGTCGGCACGGCCGGTCCCTCGAACCGCAAGGTCGTCATCCGCGCCGATATCGACGCGCTGCCGATCATGGAAACGTCGGGCTTGCCGTTCAGCTCCGAGCGCAAGGGCGTCGTGCATGCCTGCGGCCATGACGCTCACGCCGCAATGGGCTACGCCGCCAGCGTTCTCCTAGAGCGCCAGAAGCAATCGTTCAGCGGCACCGTTCGCATTATCTTCCAGCCCGCCGAGGAGGCGGAGCCGCTCGGCGGCCGCCGGGTCGTCGAAGAAGGGTTGCTGGACGACGTCGACGCGGCAATCGGCGTCCATGTCGATCCTTATACCGCGACCGGAAAGATCGCGGTCGGCGCGGGGCCGTATACGCTTGCGTGCGATATTTTCGACATCACCGTCACCGGCAATTCCGCGCACGCCGCAAAACCGTCCGAAGGCGTCGACGCCATCGCCGTCGCCTGCTCGATGGTGACGGAGCTGCAGAAAATCGTGTCGCGCGAGATCGATCCGTATGACCCGCTGGTCGTCTCCATCACTGGCATCGAAGGCGGCGGCGCCTACAATGTGATCGCCGCCGAGGCCAGGCTGAAGGGCACGATCCGCAGCGGGCATGAAGCGACCCGCCAGCATGCTTGGAAGAGGCTGCGTCAGATTGTAGAAGGCGTGGCTTCAAGCCACCACGCCAGTGCCGAGGTGGACCTGAGGCGTGGCGAACCACCGGTCATCAACGACCCGGACATGGTAGAGATCATCCGCCGAACCGGTGCCGGCCATTTGGGGCAGGACAACATGCTGAGCGCGCCGGGCTGGACGGCCGCCGACGATTTCGCTTTCTACAGCGAGAGGTGCCCTTCGGTCTATTTCCGGCTGGGCATCCGCAATGAGGACCTTGGCGCGGTCTATCCGCTTCACCATCCGCGATTTCGGGTCGATGAACGGGCACTGTCGATAGGGGCTGTCGTCCTCTGTGACTCCGCGCGAAATTTCTTGATGCCGCCGAACTAGTGCGTTGGACGACCCAATGCCCCCTCGCGCATCGCCCGAGACGAACCACAAATTGCCATCACGTAGGCGTTTTGCCGACAGGGGCAATCCGTGTGAATGAGAGTATGAAAGGATGAAAATGCTAAATAACAGTCGTTCCCATGGACTCTGGGAGCGAACCGCGCCAGAGGCTCCACATACTAGCATTCTCCAATACGCCCATAAGCAAGATGTAGCCGTAGTTGGCGGCGGATACACAGGACTTTCGACGGCATTGCACCTGGCGCAAGCCGGTGTAAAGGTCAGCGTGCTTGAGGCGGTGGAGATCGGCTTTGGCGCGTCGGGGCGCAATGCTGGCTTAGTCAATGCCGGCCTATGGATGAAGCCGAAGGATGTGAAATCTAGTCTAGGCGCACCTTTCGGTGAACAGGTCCTCCAACTTCTCGGTAATGGGCCTGCCGAAGTTTGGTCTCTGATCGACAAGCATGCCATCGACTGCCAGGCAGTGAGGAACGGTACGCTTCATTGCGCGGTCGGGGAAGCGGGACTTGATGAGCTCGGGGAACGTGAGCGACAGTGGCAGAAACGGGGCGCGCCCGTGAAGTTTCTCAATGCAGAGGAGACGGCGGCACGTATTGGTACAACTGCCTATTCCGGATCACTTCTCGACCTGCGCGCGGGAACTATCCAGCCACTCGGCTATGTGCGAGGACTTGCACGCGCTGCTATCTCCGCAGGAGCCAAGGTATATAGTTCAAGTGGGGTCACCGGGACCGAGCGATCAAACGGTAAGTGGACGGTGCGCACACCGAGCGGATCGGTCGAGGCCGACTGGATCGTAGTTGCAACGGACGCTTACACTAAAGCACCCTGGCAAGAGCTTAGGCATGAGCAGATACATCTTCCCTATTTCAATGTGGCAACCCGGCCGCTTTCGGACAAACTACAGAAGTCGATTCTTCCCAACCGCGAGGGCTGCTGGGATACGAAGAAAATCTTGAGTTCGTTTCGGCTGGACCAAGAGGGACGGTTGGTTTTCGGCAGTATCGGCGCGCTCGGGGGTACGGGTGCCAGGATCCACCGAGCATGGGCCACGCGTGCCATTCGCAAGCTCTTTCCGCAGATCTGGGAGGTTGAATTGGAGTCCGAGTGGTACGGCATGATTGGGACAACAAGTAACCACCTGCCTCGTTTTCACCGCTTCGCACCGAATGTAGTCAGCATCTGCGGCTATAATGGCCGTGGAATTTCGCCAGCCACGGTCTTTGGGCGTGTGCTGGCCGACCATATTCTCGGGAATGTCGGAGACGCGGATCTGCCACTTCCCGTCACTACCCCGGAAACCCCGGCTTTCCGTGCGCTCAAGGAAAACTACTATGAGGTGGGGGCCCAACTGGCCCACCTCGTCGACGCTCGGTTCTGAAACGACACGGTTGTGGCCTTGCGCGCGCTAGCAATCTTTAGCCCCTTCCGGACCGACCCTCGCCCCCGGGCCGCATCGGGAGCCGCATTCCCGACGATGTCCCGCACGCGCATCCTCGATATGGTGAAATGGCGCTGGACATCCGCTTTCATGCACATGTAGCGGCCCAACGCCGAACTCCTGCGTTGGCGGGGCGTCATTCGTGTAAATCGGCCCATTGAATGCGCTACAATTATTTGCGCAAAGGATTCCCAAGTACGCCACCTCCCAAGGCGCACCGGCCCGGCAGCGAGTTCAGTCTCCTGCCGGGCGTTCAATTTTTGCTGAGAGTCTGCTCACGTTAGCCGCCCTCGGGTCGGTGCCGGCTGGTAGCTGCAAATAGAAGGTGGTGCTCGGTCGTGCCTGGAAGCATCGACCCATTGGTCAACATCGTAAAGGCAAAAAGGCAGTCGTGGCAGCCGTGAATCAAATGTAAGCGCTGTTCTCAGGCCACGGCCTTAAGCTCAGAAGCTTGGATGTAGGCCCAGGGCAGCAGGTCGTCGATCTGGCTGTTAGGGTGGCCGTTGACAATCCTGGTGAGGACATCGGCGAGATAGCCGAGCGGCTCGACACCGTTGAGTTTGCAGGTTTCGATCAGCGACGCAACGGCTGCCCAGTGTTCGGCACCGCCGTCGGAGCCTGCAAAGAGGGCGTTCTTCCGGTTGAGCGCGAAGACTGATTCATTATGCACCCCCTCTTCAAATGGCGGAAAACAGCGCTTCCTGATTGTCGTCGTGGATGCGACGCGGAGTATTGCGCGCCAAATCGGCTTGGATCCGTTCGTCTTCGAGGTCGTTGGCGCGGATCTGGTAGGGCGCACCGCGCATGACCTGTTCGGCGGGCAATATGCCGTCCCTGATGAAACGGCGGATCTTGACGTGCGAGACTCCAAGCCGGGCGGCCGCGTCCGACATGGTGAGTCATTCGCCATTTTTGTCGGAAGATCGATAGCCGCTGATCTTGTGCACTGTGCGTAGCGATTGGACGCGCCGAGCAGTCCAGGTCTTTCCCTGACCGGTCTGCATGCCCATGCGGTTAAGCGTGGCCGCGATTTCGGCATCCGACCACCGCGTTGCCATGGATCGCATGATCGCCAGGGCTTCTTCAGGCGTACGCTGGCCATGCTCTCCGGATTTGGGCTTGCGAACCCGTACCTGTGAGTGCTGGCCTCCATGCCAGTGGATGGTCAAGATCACGTCGCGCGCATCGTCATCGACGTCCGCCACGATGTCCTTGATGAGTGCGCGCAGCATTTGCTGACGACAGCGCATGTCGACACCCGGCGCATTCCAGGTGGCCTCGAGATTCTGGGCGAGGCCCGTGAAGTCCGGAACCGCGTCGACAGGCTCCACACGCTGGACTTCGCTCAGCCGGGCCTCGCAGGTCTCCACGCGCCTGAGCGTGGCTTCCCAACTCCTCTCGAGCTGGGCCGCAATAAGCCGGTTCTCCGGGTCGCAAGCGGCATAGCGGCGCTCGGCGAGCGATGCCTCATAGCGCGCCTGCTGCAGGTCCATCTCGATCATCTGCCGCCGCTTGGCTTCGCTCTCCAGCTGCATCCGTTCAGCCTCCAACTCCGCTTCGATCGCCATCGGCGCAACCGCCTCCAGCGCTTCGCGGGTCACCGCCGCGTCGGTGCGAAAGCCGTTGAACGACATGCATCGCGCCTGGGCCATCATGAGGTTGCCGCGCTCGCAGCGATATACCGGATAACCTTGGCCGCGTCCGGCATACATGACAACCAGTCTTCGCCCGCATCGACCACAGGAGATGAGACCCGGGAGCAGCGCGCGACCGCCGCGGCCCGACTTGACGCCGCCGGCTTTGCCATAAGCGTTGGCCGCGAGCAGTTCCTGGTTCCGTTCGTACTCGCTCCATCCGATGTAGCCTTCGTGATGGTCCTTGAGCACCACCGCCCACTCGCTAGCCGGCTTGTAATGGCCATAGCTCTTGCGAACGCGGCCATCGACGATCTCAGTGCGCTTCTCGCTCTTACCATAGACATAGGCGCCGGCGTAGAATGGGTTCTTCAGAATCGAGATCACGTTGCGATAGCGGATCGGAACCCAGTCGAAGGACACCATCTTCTTGCCGTCGGAGGGTCTGGGGAAATGCACGCCATCGTCGATCATCGAGATCAGGACCTGACGCGCACTGCCGAGTTCGCGGAAGCGCGCGAAGATCAGGCGAATGGTCTCCTGCAGGTGCATGTCGGGATCCAACCCGAGACCGTAATCGCGGTGCCAGACATAGCCGAACGGCACGGAGATGCGCAGTTCTCCGCGCTGTGCCTTGGCGCGGGCGGCCTCGTACATGCGGGCACGCAGCACGCCGAGCTCGAACTCGCTGATGCTGCCCTTCATACCGAGCAGCAGGCGGTCGTTCGGCAACCCCGGATCGTAGACTCCGTCCAAATCGATCACGCGTGCATCGACTTCGCCGCACAACTCGAGCAGCCGATGCCAGTCCGGCCCGTTGCGCGACAGGCGGGACACCTCCAGGCAAAGCACGGCGCCCACATGGCCGGTGCACAGATCGTCGACCAGGCGCTCGAAACCGGGACGCTCCACAGCCCCGCTTGCGGTTCGTCCCAGATCCTCGTCGATCACCTCTACTTTGCGGAATCCCCAGCGCCGTGCGACGTCGACAAGCTCATATTGCCGACGCTGGCTCTCAAGGTTGAGCTGGACCTGCGCCTGAGTGGACTGACGCACATAGACGACGGCCTTGCGCTTGAGGACGGCAGTCGGAATCAGATTACCGCTCGTCATCGCAGCTCTCCTCCTCCGTTGCCACGCCGGCGGCGGCCATCACTACGTTGGCGAGCCGGGCGATCACTATGGTCCGTTGCGCTGAACTCAGCCCGTTCAGCTTCTGCGAGTCGAGCGGCAAGCTGAGTTGGCGAACGACCACGAGAGATCGTGTCGGGGGTGGCAGGGTTCTCATGTTGCGCCTCCGCGATGGTGAAACCAACCGGAGAGCCTCGCCGGAAACGGCGTTCGATCAAGAGCTTGTGAAGCTCAAGCAGCGCGGCAAGCGATACGCGCGGGGAGCCCAGGTCCATTGTCGCGCAAGCCACGGGATCGACCATCCAGGCCGGAGCGGTAATGACATGCCCGGGCACGACGACGAGATGAATGATTCGACCGTTCGCGCGTTCTTCGCTGTTCTCGCAGCGAAGCCGGCGTCCGAAATACGGATGCCAACGATAATGGACTTCGACCTCCTGCCCAACATGGGCAGAATGACCCCGGGATTGCGATCGGACGGATGGAGCGCTCGACTGTATTGGAGTCGATCTCGACGCGGCCGTCGTCGAGGAAGCGGGTCAGGCCTTCCCAGCGCGAGAGAGTGTAGCGGATCGCCTCGGCGAGCTTGGTCTTCTGGCTGATCAGACCGAGCTTCTCGCGCAGCCAGGGTTCGAGATCGGCGACGATAGCGCGGCTATTTTCCTGACGCATCGCGCGGCGCTCGTCGGCCGACCGGCCACGGATGTCATCCTCGATCCTGTAGAGCTCGGCGATGCGCCGGAGCGCCTCGCTGGCGATCGGTGCGGCACCGGCGGCTGCCAGTTCATAGAAGCGCCTGCGGACGTGTGCCCAGCAGAAGGCGAGCGTCACGCCGCTTTTCTCGGCCAGCACGCGATAGCCGCCATAAGCCGTCGACCTGAAGGATTCCGGTGAAGCCTGCAAGATGAGCGATCGGACGCTCGGCCTTTCGGTCCGGCGCATAGACATAGGCGACGCCCGGCGGGTCGCTCCCCTGCCATGGTCGGTCATCGCGGGCATAGGCCCACAGCTGCCCAGTCTTCGTCTTGCCGCGGCCCGGATCGAGCACCGGCGCCGTGGTTTCGTCAGCAAAGAGCTTCGGCGAAGCCTTCATCTTGCCAAGCAGCCGTTCATGCACCGGACGCAGATGCCAGGCGGCGCGGCCGACCCAGTCGGCGAGCGTGGACCGGTCGAGATTGATGCCCTGCCGGGCATAGATCTGCGCCTGACGATAGAGCGGCAGGTGGTCAGCATATTTGGACACCAGCACCTGAGCGACCGTCGCCTCGGTCGGCAAACCGCCCTCGATCAGCCGGGCGGGTGCCGGAGCCTGAACGACCACGTCCTCACAGGCGCGGCAGGCATATTTGGGCCGGCGCACGACGATCACACGCAGCTGCGCCGGAACGATGTCGAGCCGCTCGCTCACGTCCTCACCGATCCGATGCAGGCCATTGCGGCAGCCCGGGCAGGCATGGTCCTCGATGTCGACGACCATCTCCACGCGAGGCAGATGCGCCGGCAGCGAGCCCCGGTTGGACCGGCGTTTGGCAGTCTTTGCCTGTCGCTGGTCCGGAGAGGCCTCTCGGTCTCTTCCTCGTCCGCCGCCTCTATCTGCTCGGCCTCTTCGAGCCCCAGCAGCAACTGATCCTCGGGAAGCGTCTCAGCTCTTCGGCCGAAGCGGTGACGCTGCTTTCGGCCAGCGGAACTCCCCATCTTCCAGGCGTTTGGCGTAAAGGCACACGCCTGTGCCATCCCAGAAGATCAGCTTGATCCGGTCCGTCCGCTTCGCCCGGAAGACGTAGACGGCCCCGCTGAACGGATCGGCCCCCATCGTCTCGCGCACCAGCGCAGCCAGCCCTCCGCACCCTTGCGGAAGTCGACCGGCTTCGTCGCCACCATGACCTTGACCGCGCCCGTCGGCCCGATCACGACGTCGCCTTCAGCGCGCGGATCACTGCGGTCACGGTCTTCGCATCCGCACCCCGGCCAACGCGCATGGTGATGCCGTCGATCTCCAGCTCGATCACACCGGCGTCTCGGGCGGCTTTCTGCTTCCGCCGCCGCCTTGCCGACGGTTCAGGCCTCGGCGCTGCAATCACCGCCGGAACAAACTACGATTCCGGTGCCGGCGCTTCCGCCAACGGCTGACGAGCGGCCCGACGCCAGGCGAACAGCTGCTGCGGGGGCAAAGCGTATCGCCGCGCCACCGCGCTCACGGTCGCGCCGGCTTCGTAGCTTTCCGCCACGATCCGCGCCTTCTCCTCCGGCAGCCATTCGCGCCGCCGACCGGAGCCCGTGAACACCTCGAACCGGCGTGCGGGCTCGTGATCGCTGGATTTAAGCGTAAGCTCTGAAATCGTCATGTGTCGAAGCCCTCAAAGGCTCCGAACATCGTCTCTCACGTCAACGCGCGAAAGGTGCCACCGGAACAGCGCTTACAATCAAATAGTCGGCTCGTCGAAGCAAAGTAAGCCTACGCCGAGGGCCGCCTTGCTCAAGTGGGGTTAATCCGCTGTTTTTCGTGGTGTGAGTGTTTTGCCACGGTGCAAGCAGCGAGGATAGCCACGTGTCCGTTCACCGGATGGAGATCATTACCGGGACTGGTCGGCGACGAAGCTGGCCGACGGCGATAAGGGAGCAGATCGTTTCGGAGACGCTTGCGGCGGAGACCACTGTGACCGAGGTGGCGCGTCGCCACGATGTTGATCGCTCTCTGGTTTATCGGTGGCGTCGTGAGTTCGGTGCGGTGTGGCCGGTCGCCAGCCACACCCGCACGCCGCTCGGAACCGGGATCATCGGGACCCGAGCGCATCCAGAACGCGCCGCAGAGCTTCGGCATCCACATCGCGATCGACCCGGACCCGCCGCCCCCCGCCAAGCTCGATCTCGATGATGCCGCTCTTGCGGCGACGCCGGCCCGGGGCCGCCGATGATGCCGGCACCTCAACAGCGGGCGGCGCAGCAGCGGGGACGATCTCCACCGGGACCAGTTGCGAGGAACCGGCGTCGACCCGATCGCACAGGTCCTTGCGCCATCGGAAGAGCTGGCTGACGTGAATGCCCGCCGATCGCGCGACGTCCGATACAGACACGCCGGGCTCGAACGACGCCACGACCAGGCGCTCCTTCTCCTCCCGCGACCACCGCCGGCGCCTCTCAATGGACGTGATCACCTCCACGCGCGGCATCGTCATAGGGCTACTCCTAGGATTACCCTTAGGACTTCCGACTTTCGCCCTCAGCCCACAAGACGGCCCTCGCCGGACCTCGCCGGAGGCATACGATGCAAAGGATGCGCTGGTCGGGGCAGGATGTCTCAGGTGCAGGCGGATTTGCGTTTTCATCTCGACCACCGCGCTGCGATTTCGATGAGGCGCAATCGCAGCTTGTCGAATTGGGCGACGGCAAAGCTCGGTCGCCTCGGCATCGCGGCGCGCAGGCCCCACATCAGCCAGTAGGCGCCAACCTGCAGGAACAGCCGGAAGTAAGCAACCAAATCCTACGCGATTTCAACGCTTTGCTCCACATCGTCAACCTGCCATGAATTTTTCAGGCTAGTTCCGCTCGAAGTCAGCCGAAGCTGGAGTTCTGCTTGGCCAACCACACCCATGGATGGCTCAGGTCCTGAGCGGCGCAAATGTCGGAGACAATGAATCACAACTCAAACCAAATAGCTCCTGAGCCCGGCTGCCTTGCTGGATTCTGCTGCCTAGTGCAGCGCTTATCACTCGTCAGCCATGCGAATTAGGTATAGGCGTTGGGTCAGGTTAAAGCTCAAAAACCTCCCGAGGCGCGCTTGTAAGCACTTCCACGCCAGACTCAGTTACGCGAACACACTCGCTGATAACATACCCGAATTCCTCATCAATAGCCCAGTTGCCCAGATGCACGTGGAAGGTCATGTTCGGCTCCAGCACTGTCAAGTCCCCTTCCTTCAGGCTGGCGTCGGCTCCGTCCAATCAATTCCAACAGGATAGCCACATCGGGACTCTTTCTTAAAGCCAAGCCTCTCAATTGCGCGATAGGCTGCTTCGGCGACGTCGCTGCAGGTACGTCCCGCGCGAATCGTGCTTAGCGCCGCCTCCAGGCCGGCGACCTGAGCCTCATGTACGCGGCGCAGGCGCTCGGAGGACCGGCCAATAGAGAAGGTCCGGCTAATCGGGGCAGTGTAGCCATGGCGCACACCCGAGATCTCAAGATTTATTTGCGATCCTTGACGAAAGACATCCTCGCTCCATGTGATGTGGCTTGCCCCCGTACGAGGCGACGAGCATAAATGGGGTATTGCCAGTGACGTTCCGGACTTGCCATTGGCGCCGTGCACGAGCGTTGCCACGATTTCGGCGATCGCGTCAGCTTCCCGCACTCCATCACGTATCACTTCCGCGGCACCGAATGATTCCTGCATCGGTGATGGCGGCCGCCTCCTTCATGACAGATATCTCAAGATCGGACTTGACCATTCGGATCCACGTTACGGCGCCGGTGCAATCCACAATCTTCGCTTGTGGGAGTCGCGTTTTGAAATTCGTTTTGAACTTCTCCGCCGAAGGCGCCGTGAGGTTGCCGAGCTCAAGCCCGACGCCGCCGTTAACGACGCCAGCGCTATAAAGGAAATCTATGATACTGTCGAAGCCGTCTTTGTCCGGGTTGCCAATAAGTGCTTCTGGATAGGCGATTACTTTGTCACGCTGCAAGAACGTTTGATGAAGGGCAGCCGGCGCATCCATTTTGCGCACTATGAACGAAGGCTCCTCTTGGTGAATTGAAACCACCACCTTGTGGGACGTAGCCAGACAAGGCCGTGTAGCCTGTAAGATAAGTAATGTTGGATGAATTTAATACGATTAGTGCATCGACGTCCCGCTGCGCGCCACGGAGGAGAATACGAAGCATTGCAATGAAGCGTCTGACTTCCCGCCTCGACGCGAGCAAAGTGAGAGCGATGCACAGGCTGTGCGTCGGACAGACTTGTGCGTCTTCGCGAATTTCTGGATCTTGTGACAGACCCGCTTGGCTGGCTCAACAATTTCGTTAGCGTCTGACTGCTTGCCGCCTCGAAGGGAGCATGCCAGGGTGCCTGCTGGATGATGTATCGGTCCTTTCGGACTGATCGCCGCCCTAGTTTTTGCCAACGGCAGTTACGATTGAGGGGCGATTCTCATCGCCGGGCTACATGGCGATACGAGCTCGATCGCAGAAAAGCTTCTAATTTCTCGATCAAAACGCGCAATTTGGGCCACACTAGGACCACCCCGTGTCAAAGCCATTCCGTTGGAAGGTGTAGAATATCTACTCTATGTGTAAAATCGTGAACTCACCGAGCCTTGGAATTTTGTGTCTCGAAAGCGGGTTGCCGCTTGACGCCATGCCGCTGACGCCGTTGCCGGGGTCGATGATGAATCCCGCGACCTTCGACTTCCCCGTCATCTTAGAGACTGTGTCAGGAGCTTGGGTAGAAAATGTCGTCTGCGGCGATCCCACCCTCGAATCGGCCTACATCGCAGCTGCCCGACGCCTAGTCGAACGAGGCGCCGTAGCCATTAGTTCGGACTGCGGCTTCTCTATTCGGCATCAGCCGGCGGTGGCCGCGTCCGTGAATGTTCCCGTGGCGATGTCGAGCCTGCTTCTGTTGCCGGCGTTGCTTCGCCAGTTGCCGCCGCCCGCCAAGCTCGCCGTTCTGACCTACGACTCAACGCATTGTGGCGAAGACCTGCTTGGTGTCGATGATTTGGCTGAGCGGGCTAGAATCGTGATCGGCGGCATCGAAGGAGGCAAGTACTGGCGCGACGGCATGAAGCGTCCGCTACCGCCGACCGACGTTGTCGCAGTTCAGACGGATGTCGACGCCTGCGTTGCCCGCCTCCGAGCCGCCCACCCGGAGATCGGGGCCATTCTGTTCGAATGCACCGCATTTCCCTTGACCGCGCCTTCGATCCGCCGAATTACCAAACTGCCCATCTACGACATTACGAGTCTTTGTCGGCTGATAATTGCGTCCATCGCCTAAGGACCTGGGCCAAAGCAGGCGATGGCTCGGAGGAAATGAACCTGGCGTCGCTCAGATGAGACCAGCATGTAAGCGGCAGCGTCGTCCCTGCGTGCCTCAATGGAGACCCATCGACACAGATGTAGACCTAGCGTGTAGACATAGCGTCAAGCCGACAGGTCGCGGCGCTGCCAGCGCTCACAGTTAGCCTGCTACACCTTCTTCAGCGTGCGGATCACTGACGCCGGCACGAAATAACTGGAGTAGCCTGTCATTGCGCCATTTTCAGAGGCGGCACCGCTTCCGGCCCAACGGGGTTTGTGAAGTCATTACCATCACGAAAACGTTTGAGTGCGTCTTTTGCTGCCGACAACAGAACGGGATTTGAAAAGATGTCGAAAGCAACGCCCGCCATCGCCTTTGCAGCAAGGATCATCCCCTTATGTGCGGCGGGGGTTTTGCCCTGTGCAACGAGCTGCCAAGAATGACCGGGCGTTCCCACCGCGTAGCATGCGACCAAGCACTGTACGGTCGGGACAACCCAGCTCACGGTTCCCACGTCGGTGGATCCCATGGATTCGGTGCGGGAGCCTTGCAGCGGGTAGACTTGCTCATATAGAGGTTCGAAGCCAACCGGCAGCCCGTGGCGACCGTAGGACGACCGGATATCGTTTGGCGCCAAAGTTTGCTGGATTTCCTGGGCGAATTCTTTGTCTAAGCTGTCGAACCTTGGCCCCCCCAACTGGAGCAGATTCGCGTGCATAGACTCCTCTAACGGCGCGTTTCTGACCAAGTTTGCCTCGCCGGATAGCTGTCTCATATCCACGGAGGTCTCGGTCATAAGCGCCGCCCCTTCAGCAACCTTCTTAACCCGTTCGAGCAGGCTCCACATCTCATCGAGAGTGAGTGCCCGAACAAGATAGCGAACCACGGCGCGCGGCTGCACGACGTTCGGCGCGATGCCTCCGCCGTCGATTAGAGCATAATGGACGCGAGCCGAAGAGGGCATATGCTCGCGCATATAATTCACACCGACGTTCATCAACTCGACTGCATCGAGTGCGCTTCGTCCAAGGTGCGGTGCCGAAGCCGCGTGAGCAGCACGGCCATGAAAGGTGAAGTCCATCTCTATGCAGGCCAGCGAAGGATCAATCCAGACGCCCGTGAAGTCGCAAGGGTGCCAACTAATTGCCACGTCGACGTCATCGAACGCGCCGGCGCGAACCAAAAAGCTCTTCCCAGATCCAGCTTCTTCGGCGGGGCAACCGTAGTAGCGTACTCGGCCGGGCAGTCCGGCTTGGGCCAGCCACTCCTTCACCGCGACAGCAGCCAAGAGAGAGGCGGAACCAAGCATATTGTGACCGCAACCGTGCCCAGCACCGCCGGCAAGGAGAGGGCACTCTATCGCCAGTCCCGGCTCCTGACTCAGACCCGGTAACGCATCGTACTCACCAAGTATCGCTATTACGGGGCCATCATTGCCGGCCTCACCCATCATCGCGGTCGGAATGTCCGCCAACGCTTCCGTTACCGCAAAGCCCTCCGAGGCGAGCGCGAGGCTATGTTCGCTCGCAGCAAAGAACTCCTGATAGTTCAGCTCAGGGCGATTCCAGATCCTGTCACTTAACTCTTGGAACCTGGACTTGTGAGCCTCGACATGCTCCCAGACAGACTTCATGTTTCCCGACATTCAACTTCCTCCGCACGGGCATTGCGCAGCGATCGCTATTTTGGATCTACATTGTGTGCTTAACGCTCTCCCACAGCCTAGGATTCCTTGCATCTGCCCTGTCCAAGTCCCTTGCTGTTAGATCGCTGCTCTAAGGCGGGAACGACCTTAGCTTCGCATACCATACTACAGAGGTCTCAAGCCGAATTTCCCCAACATCGGGCCGTTCATCACCGGCAGTCGGAAGATCATTTAGAAGAAACGTCGTTTTCCTGCACTCTGGGTTTACTCGGGCAAAGCACGTCATACGATCCCAGCCTCCGAATGGCATGCTGCCGGTTTCGTGGACACCGAGATAAGGTGTTTAACGGAACTGGAGAGTTGGAATGCAGAGAAGGAAATTCAGCCGCGAGTTCAAGCTTGAGGCGGTAAGATTGATCAAGGATCGGGGCGTAGCGGTGGCTCAGGCTGCCCGCGACCTCGATCTCCACGAGAATGTGCTGCGCAAATGGGTGCGCGAGCTGTCGACCGATCCGCAGCATGCGTTTCCCGGTCATGGGCAGATGAAGCCAGAGCAGCAGGAGATCGACCGGCTGCGCAAGGAAGTGGCGAAGCTGAAGGCGGAGCGCGACATCCTAAAAAAGGCCGCAGCCTACTTCGCGAGGGAAGTGACGTGAGGTTCGCTTTCATCGCGAGGCACCGGAATATCTGGCCGGTGGCATGGCTGTGCAGTGCGCTGGATGTGTCCCGTTCAGGCTTCCACGCCTGGCTCAACCGCAGCCCCAGCGCTCGCTCCCGCCATGACGAGATCCTCGTTTCCAGGATCGACCGCAGCTTCAAGAGTAGCGACCGCACCTATGGGTCTCGCCGCGTGTGGCATGATGTGTTGGCCGAGGGGCTTTCCTGCGGCCTGCATCGTATCGAGCGGCTCATGCGGGAGAACGGGCTGCGTGCCCGACCACGGCGTCGTGGGCTGCCGAAGGACATCGGCGAGCGAGCGGCAGTGTCGGACAACCTCCTCGACCGCGCCTTCGAGGCATCGGCACCGAACCAGAAGTGGATCGCCGACTTCACCTATATCTGGACCGCAGAAGGTTGGCTTTACGTTGCTGCTGTGATCGACCTGTTCTCCCGGCGGGTCGTCGGCTGGGCGATGAAGGCCGAGATGACGGCCCAGCTCGTCACCGATGCACTCATCATGGCGATCTGGCGCCGAGGCAAGCCCGACAGCCTGCTGCATCATTCCGACCAGGGATCGCAAGGCGGATTCAAACGGTCGTCGCAACACTCTGACATTGGAGGTTGCGATGACTATTCAAAAGCGGCGATCACACCAATCTGGACGAGCGCCGTTGCCATCACCTGGACGGCCGCCAGAAGCGGGGCGATCCGAACTTCGGCGATTTTGGTTGGGGATTGCCCGAGGGATGCCCAGCGAGAATGCTGCGTTGGAGGCCGGCATATCGCAGCCTGTCGGAGCAAGATTGTTGCGAAAGGCAGGCGGTATGCCCCCATCGATGTTCAGATCTTCGGCCAAGCTGCCCTGCGGCCGGTATCTCTCTTTCGCGGAACGTGAAGAGATCGCAATTCTTCGCGTCCAGGGCCTTTCGATGCGCAACATCGGTCGCCGCCTTGGTCGATCCGCCTCAACGATTTCCCGCGAGTTGCGCCGCAATGCTGCCACGCGCAGCGGTGGCCTGGAGTATCGTGCGTCGACTGCCCAATGGCACGCCGAGCGATCAGGCCGGCGCCCGAAGATTGCCAAGCTTGCGCTGAACCAGGCCCTGCGCCTCTATGTCGAGGAAAGGCTTGCCGGAACAGTCGCGGCACCTGACGGAATAGTCGCTCCTGGTCCTACGGTCCCCTGGATCGGACGCCGGCATGGGCAACGAAAGGATAGAAGATGGGGCAAGGCATGGAGCCCAGAGCAGATCGCCCAGCGTCTGGCGATAGATTTCCCGGATGACGAGACGATGCGGATCAGCCACGAAGCCATCTATCAAGCCCTCTTCGTCCAAGGTCGAGGAGCGCTGCGGCGAGAGTTGACGGCATGCCTGCGGACTGGGCGAGCCCTGCGGACGCCACGGGCGCGCGTCGGCCTGCGTGGCAAGGGCTTCGTGTCATCCGAGATCATGATCAGTCAGCGCCCGGCTGAAGCGGATGACCGTGCAGTCCCCGGACATTGGGAAGGCGATCTTATCCTCGGGCTTGGCAGTTCGGCGATCGGTACGCTCGTGGAGCGCACGACACGGTTCACGATGCTGCTGCACCTACCGCGACTGGACGGCCACGGCGAAGCACCACGCTCCAGGAATGGACCGGCCCTCGCCGGGCATGGTGCGGAGGCTGTCCGTGACGCCATCACGCGCACCATCGCAACCCTGCCCACGGAACTTCGTCGCTCGTTGACATGGGATCAGGGCGCCGAGATGGCCCAACACGCTGCCCTCAAAATCGACTCAGGGATCCAGGTCTACTTCTGCGATCCCCAGAGTCCTTGGCAGCGCGGCACCAACGAGAACACCAATGGGCTGCTGCGCCAGTATTTTCCGAAAGGCACGGACCTGAGCGCGCATAGCGCCGCAACGATCGCTGCCGTCGCAGCGACGCTCAACGCGAGACCTCGAAAAGCGCTCGGCTGGAAGACGCCAGCTGAAGCGCTTGACCAATGGCTCATGAAAAGAGAAATCGACCCTGTTGCGACGACCGTTTGAATCCGCCCNCCAGCTGAAGCGCTTGACCAATGGCTCATGAAAAGAGAAATCGACCCTGTTGCGACGACCGTTTGAATCCGCCCTGGGAGCCTCGATCGGAGTGATGAACGCAGCCTGGCGGCGGCATTCTGCGCTCGACTGCGGCGCTTAAGGCAGCCATCGTCAGGCGGGCGTCGATCGATCGGCCAATGGCGTAGCCGACGATCATGCGCGACCATGCGTCGAGAACGACGGCGACATAAACGAAGCGGGCGGGCAGCGCGACATAGGTGATGTCGGCCACCCAAAGCTGGTTCGGACCCGTCGGGACGAAGTCCTTCGCCAGGTTGGAGAAGATCGGGCTGTCATGATTGCTGTCGGTAGTGGCGACGAATCGGCGCCTCATCCTGGGCACCAGATCATGCTCGACCATCAGGCGGCGGATTTTCTTGTGGTTCACGACCACGCCTTGCTGACGCAGCGCCGCACCCACGCGGCGATAGCCGTAGAACTCGAACTCGTCGCAGATCGAGACCATCGCCTCGACGATGGCGGTGTCGTCGGCTGGCCTTTCGGGACCGTCATAGAAGCTGGAACGCGCCATACCCATCAGCGGCAGCTTTGGCGACACTGAGACCACGGGGCCGGTGATGACGGACGTAATCCCGCTTTTCGGCCGCGGAGCGCTTTTCAGAGCCCCCTTTAGAAACTCCAGTTCCAGAGCCTGCTTGCCGACAAGTCGCTCAAGCGCGGCAATCCGCGCCTCGTATTCCGTGATCAGAGCTGCTGAGGCCACATCTTCGTCCAAGCCGCCTGCTTCATACTTGCCAACCCAGATCCGGATCAGTGTGCGGGTGATGTCGTGCCGTTGCGCCAAGCTGTGAAACGTATCGCCCGACAGATATTCCTGAACAAGCTGACGCTTGAACGTGATGCTGTAACTGCGGTGTCTTGCCATGGTTCTCTCTCCGAAAACCCGACAGCACTGGTAAATCCCTCAAACCCAATCTGTCCACCCGCAGGGGCGCACTCCAGCCGGCGGTGCAATCTTGCCGCTAACCAAGCCGGCAAGAGATGAATGGACCAAAGCAATTAGGTCAGGAAGCTAGGTAACCGGCACTGAATTGTTGCTGACGAATGCCGCTATGATATCGGCCGCCGTCAGGCATATATCGAGCATGCGCGATGTGGACAAAATCACGTCGTGCCCCGGAAAGAGGCGCGAATCTGTCGCGTCTCGGAACGCTCTTCGATTAGCTTTTTCCCTCAGTAATCGTGTCAACCAGCAACACGGATTTTGGGGCCTCTGGACTCGTCTTCGTGCAGACGCTCTATGAACACGCTAGCGCGTCGTCGCAGTTGCCGGACGTCGGAGAGGCGGGTGGCCGGCTCCACGTGGCCGACGATCTGGGCAGCTTTCTGGCGTGGCTCTTATCTTGAGCTGCGGGTTCCGCAGGACCGGGCGGGGCGCTTCTCCACCGAGCTGTTCGAGCGCTACCAGCGTTCCGAGCGGGCCTTGGTGGCGACGCTTGCGGAGATGTATGTGCAGGGCGTGTCGACCCGCAAGGTCAAGGCGATCACGGAAGAGCTGTGCGGTNGCAGGCTGGTGATGTTCAACGTCACCGATTCCCTGGAAGGAACGCCACCATGACCAAGACAGAAGGTAAATCGGCCAGCGCTGCCGTCAAAGACATTCTGCTTTCGAACCCGGAGGGGCTGCACGAAGTGATCCGTTCGGTAATGCAGGAGGTTCTCGAGGCCGAGATGGAGGAGGCGCTGGGTGCTTCGAAGGGCGAACGCACGCCTGAGCGCCTTGGGCATCGCTCGGGTTACTACGGCCGCACCCTGGTCACCCGGGTGGGCAAGCTTGAGCTGCGGGTTCCACAGGACCGGGCGGGTCACTTCTCCACCGAGCTGTTCGAGCGCTACCAGCGTTCGGAGCGGGCCTTGGTTGCGACGCTTGCGGAGATGTATGTGCAGGGCGTGTCGACCCGCAAGGTCAAGGCGATCACGGAAGAGCTGTGCGGTCATGCGTTCTGGGCTTCGTCGATCTCGGCCATCAACAAGCGCTTGGACGAGAGCCTGAAGGCGTTTGCCGAACGACCGCTTCAGGAGCCATTCCCCTACCTCATTCTCGATGCCCGCTACGAGAAAGTGCGCGAAGCCGGCATCGTGATGAGCCAGGCGGTGCTGATCGCGGTCGGCATCGACTGGGACGGGCGCCGGCAGATCCTGGCCGTGGAGATGGCCAATCGCGAGAGCCGCTCGGCCTGGAAGGACTTCCTCGTCGGCTTGAAACGACGCGGTCTCAAAGGCGTCGAACTCGCCGTGTCCGACGACCATGCCGGCCTGGTCGCGGCGATCGGCGAGGTGATCCCCGAAGCCGCCTGGCAGCGCTGCTACGTCCACTTCCTCAGGAACGCGCTCGATCATCTGCCGAGGAAGCACGGCGACGACTGCCTGCAGGAATTGCGCTGGCTCNGCACGCTATCCGCGCCTGACAGGCTGGGCCGAGGATGCCATCGAACAAACCCTGACCTTCTTCAGGCTGCCCAGACAGCACCACAAGCATCTCAAATCCACCAACATGCTGGAGCGGCTCAACGAGGAAATCCGCCGGCGCACCTATGTCGTGCGCATCTTCCCCAACACCGAAAGCTGCCTGTGTTTGGTCAGGGCGTTGGCCGTCGAGACCAATGAAAACTGGATGGAGGCCAACCGATACATCAACACGGACGACCTGCGCGAGCACAAGAAACTCGCTCTGCGCCAAGCCGCATGACCAGCATCATGGCTGCCCCATTTTGCAGAACTTGACGCACACAACCATTTGCAGAACTCTCAGCACACTACCGTCACGCTTTAGACGGCGTCATGACAAGCGGGGAAAGTAGGCGGGGAAATTAGGGGCGGAACACAGTTTGCTGCTGGCGCAGCCGTTACCACTGAGGCCGCAGAATGCGGCAAGTACTTCACTAACGCTGGACACGCTTCCATCAAAACGTGAAAGACTCTAGCTCTGCGGTGCCGTGCCCTGGATCGCCCTGCCCCAGTGAAGCAGCGGCTTGGCGCGCGAGGCGAAATCGACAAGCTCGTCGACCAGCGTCGGCGCGTGAATTCCAGCCGGATCGATCATGTGCTGGACATAGAAGTGCCGGTTGCGGATGGCGTCGACAAGATCGGGTTCGTTGACCTGCTCGAAGCCGCGCGGCGTGCGCTTCATGCGGCCCTCGGTTTCGAGTTCGAAGCCGTTTTTCCTAAGGGTTGAAAGCAGTTTTCGGAAGTCGGCCGGCCGGGCGATGATCGCCTTGCGCATCGCCAGCAGCAGGGACGGCTCCGGATTCCACCAGGCGACATCGGCAAAGCAGCGGTCGATCCCGACATAGACGAAGAACACGCCCTGCTCCATCTTGGTGCCGTCCGGCGACAGCATGGCCGACAAATGCTGGTTGTAGGGCCGCTTGTCCTTGGCGAAGCGCACGTCGCGGTTGATGCGAAACAGTGACTTCTTGCGGTCACCGCGCAAGCCCAGACCCGCCGCCGCGAAGCGCTCGGTCAGCGTCTCGACCAGATCGCAGAACGGCTCATGCAACTCGCTGTCGTAAAGCGCGCGGTTTTCCTGGAACCATTCGCGGCTCTGGTGGAAGTCGAGCGCCTTGAGGAACGGTATGGCCTTTTGCCCGAACCCTTTGAACGAACCGGCCATCATGCCTTGCCGACCCGTTGCAGCCATGTGTCCTCGTCGATGACTTCGACGCCGAGTTCGCTGGCCTGCTTCAGTTTGGAGCCAGCGCCCGGCCCGGCCACCAGCAGATCGGTCTTCGCCGACACCGAACCCGCCACCTTGGCGCCGAGCCGTTCGGCCATCGCCTTGGCTTCGGAGCGTGTCATCTTTTCCAGCGTGCCGGTGAAGACGATGGTCTTGCCGGCAACCTCGCTGTCGGTCGACACGGTGACGACATACGGCTTCGGCTTGACCTGTTCGAGCAGTCTGTCGAGCACGTCGTCATTGCGTTCATTGCCGAAGAAATCGCGCAACGCGTCGATCACCGTGTCGCCAATGCCGTTGATGGAGGGGAAGACGCTGTGCGGATCCTCAGCCGCCGCCGTTTCCTTGCCGACGCGGATCAGCTCCTCGATGGTCGAAAACGTCCGGGCAAGCACGGCCGCCGTCGTTTCGCCGATATGGCGGATGCCGAGTGCGAAGATGAAGCGGTCGAGCTCCGGCTCGCGGCGCGAATCGATGGCCGCGAACAGCTTGTCGAGGCCTTCATAATTGCGGTTCTCGACACCGCGCACATTCTTGCGCGCCTTGCCCGATGCCGCCTCGCGCTGCCTAGCCTGCTCCTCGCGCCGCTCGGCCAGCGCCCTGGTGACGGCCGGGCGGCGATCCCTGAGGGTGAAGATATCGGCGGCGGTCTTGACCAGTCCCGAATTGAAGAACAGGTCGATATTCTCGGCGCCCAGCCCCTCGATGTCGAGCGCGCCGCGCGACACGAAATGACGCAGCCGCTCCACGGCCTGCGCGGCGCAGATCAGCTCGCCGGTGCAGCGCCGGCGCGAATCCTCCTTGCCGGTCTTCTCGTTGATTTCGCGCGTCGCCGGCGAGCCGCAGACCGGACAAATGTGCGGGAATTCGTAAGGCACCGCATCAGCCGGCCGCTTGTCGACGACGACGCTGACGATCTGCGGAATGACATCGCCCGCCCGTTGTATGACAACCGTGTCACCGATGCGGACATCGATGCCGTCGCGAATCGGCAAGCCGTTGCTGTCAAAACCCTTGATGTAGTCCTCATTGTGCAGCGTGACGTTTTCGACCACCACGCCGCCGACCGTGACCGGCGCTAGCCGCGCCACCGGCGCCAGCGTACCGGTACGGCCGACCTGGATGTCGATCTTCTGCACCGTCGTCATCGCCTGTTCGGCCGGGAATTTATGCGCAACCGCCCAGCGCGGCTCGCCGGTGACAAAGCCCCAGCGACGCTGCAATTCCAGCTGGTCGACCTTGTAGACGACACCGTCGATGTCGTAGCCGAGCGACGAACGCAGCTCCTCGATCTTGTGGTAGTGCGCGATCAGCTCCTCGACAGACTTCGCCCGCACCATCAATGGGCTGACCTTGAACCCCCATTCGGCGAATTTCTGCACCGAATCATATTGGGTCGGCGCCGGATCCGCTGTCGTATAGCCCCAGGCATAGGCAAAAAATTTAAGATTGCGGCTGGCGGTGACGGACGCATCCTTCTGTCGCAAGGAGCCCGCTGCCGTATTGCGCGGATTGACATAGTCCTGGCCGCCCACCGCCGCCGAGCGGGCCTTCAGTGCCTCGAATTCCGCATAGGTCATGTAGACCTCGCCGCGGATCTCGATGGTCTCGGGCCAGCCCGATCCTTTCAGCTTGGCGGGGATGTCGGCGATGGTCCTGAGATTGGCGGTGATGTCCTCGCCTACAGTGCCGTCGCCGCGCGTAGCACCCTGCACGAACACACCGCGTTCATAGCGCAGCGACGCCGACAGGCCGTCGATCTTCGGCTCGGCCGTAAACGCGATGTCGAGGTCCTTGTCGCGGTCGAAGAAGCGCCGGCCACGCTCGATGAAATCGGTGACGTCCTCGTCTGTGTAGGCCTTGGCGAGGCTGAGCATCGGCACCGCATGGCGCACCTTGGCAAAGCCTTCCGCCGGCGCGGCGCCGACCCGCAGCGAGGGCGAATCCTCGCGCACCAGACCGGGAAAGCGCTCCTCGATGGCAAGATTGCGCCGCCGCAGCGCGTCATATTCTGCGTCCGTAATCGTCGGCGCGTCCTCGGCATGATAGCGCCGGTCATGACCGGCGATCTCCTCGGCCAGCCGCTGGAGCTCATCCGCGGCTTCGCTTTCGCTCAACGATTCGACTGGTTTTTCAGACATGCAGCGGTCCCTGGACAGTGGCGAGGCACCATAAATCAGGATTTCGGAAAAAGCATTCCTGAACAGCGGGATGGAGCCATATCCTGACTCAGTCCGAAAGCCTTGCGACGACTACGCTGCAGCAATATTCTCGCGCAGCAGCCGTTCCGCGGCTGCGCGCGCCTCGTCGGTGATGGTAGCGCCGGCCAACATGCGCGCGATCTCTTCCTGGCGCGCCGCCCGGTCCATTTCGGCGATGCCGGTGGCGACCTTGTCCGAGCCGCCGGATTTGGAGATCAGGAAATGCGTCGCAGCACGTGCCGCCACTTGCGGAGCATGCGTGACCGACAGCACCTGCACGCGCTTCGACAGCCTGGCCAGCCTTTGGCCGATCGCATCGGCCACGGCGCCGCCGACGCCGGTGTCGATCTCGTCGAAGACCAATGTCGGCGCCGAGCCACGGTCGGCCAGCGCCACCTTGAGCGCCAGCAGGAAGCGCGACAGCTCGCCGCCGGAGGCGACCTTCATCATCGGCCCAGGCCTGGTGCCGGGATTGGTGCGCACCCAGAACTCGACCTGGTCGATGCCTTCTTCCATGCGGTTCTCGCCATCGCTGGCCAGTTCGACGATGAACTCAGCCCGTTCCAGCTTCAGCGCCGGCAATTCGGCCATCACAGCCTTGGTCAGGCCGACCGCGGCCGCATGGCGAAGGGCGGAGAGCTGGGCTGCGGAAATATCGTAGGCTTCTCGCGCCGCTGAGGCCTGCTTTTCCAGGACATGCAGGCGCCCCTCGCCGGCATCAAGATCGGCGAGATCGGCGGACATGGTGTCGCGCAGTTGCGCCAAATCGTCAACGGCCACACTGTGCTTACGTGAGGCCGCACGCAGCGAAAACAGCCGCTCCTCCGCCTTCTCCAGCCTCTGCGGGTCGTATTCGGTGGCGCGCAGTGCCGCCTCGACGCCCGATTGCGCTGCATCCAGTGACAGCATCGCCTCGTCCAGCGACTTCACCACATCCTCGAGCAGTCCCGGCGCTTCGCTGGCCTTGCGCTGCAGGCGCCTCAGCAGGCTGGCCAGTTGCGGCAGCGGCGAGGACGGGCCTGACAGCACATCCTGTGCATCGTGTATTTCCGAGGCGATCTTTTCCGCCCGCATCATCGTTGCACGCAATTCCGCCAGCTGTGTCTCTTCGCCGGGCTGCGGATCGAGCTTTGCCAGTTCCGCCACCGAGGCCCTGAGATAATCGGCCTCGCGCGCCGCTGCCTCGACCTTGGCGCGGTGCCTGGCAAACTCCTGCTCGGCGCCGCGCCAGTAGCGCCACGCCTCGCCGGTCGCGCGGGCGGCGCCGAGATGGCCGCCAAAACTGTCCAGCAATTCGCGATGCGCGCCTGGATCGACCAGGGCGCGCTCGTCATGCTGGCCGTGGATCTCGACCAGCGCGTGGCCTATGTCGCGCATCAGCGTGACGCTGGACGGCTGGTCGTTGACGAAGACACGGGTACGGCCATCCGCGGTCTGCAGCCGGCGCAGGATGATGTCGCCGTCATCCTCGATGGCGTTTTCGGCCAGCAGCGCGCGCACCGGGTGGTTGCGCGGCACATCGAAGACGGCAATGACCTGGCCCTGGGCAGCACCGTGCCGCACCAGCGAGGCGTCGCCGCGCGCGCCAAGCGCCAGCGACAGCGCGTCGAGAAGGATGGATTTGCCGGCGCCGGTTTCACCGGTCAGCACGGAAAGGCCGGGCTGGAAGTCGATATCCAGCTTCTCGATCAGGACGATATCGCGGATCGACAGTCTGGAAAGCATCAGAACCCGGACCTCAAGCAATTCCAGGAAAAGTGCGTAGGGGTTTTCCGTCCGGAATTGCGTAGAACAAAAAGTTAGGACGGTTCAGCGCCTCAATCAAACCACTGAACCGCTGTGAAGCGGCATGCGACCGATGGAGTCGCAGCGCCGCACTATCTTTTTGTTTGAGCGTCGGATCAATCCGAAAAGCGCGTTCCGCCTCAGTCGATGCTCGGGCGTCAGGCGCCGGTGATCAGCTTGCCGGCCTTGGATATCCACGATCCGGCATTCTCGCGCGGCTCAAGCCCGTTGCTCTGCAACAGCTTGTAGGTATCCTTGTACCATTGGCTGTCGGGATAATTGGTGCCGAGCACCGCAGCGGCGGTTTGCGCTTCCGAGGTCAAGCCCATCGCGTAGTAGCTTTCGGCCAGACGCGCCAGCGCCTCTTCGACATGGCGGGTGTTGGAATAGTTCTCGACCACGTTGCGGAAGCGCTTGACGGCAGCAATGTATTCGCGCCGCTCGAGATAATAGCGGCCGATCTGCATCTCTTTGCCGGCCAGCTGGTCGTTGGCGAAACGGATCTTTTCCTTGGCGTCGTCGACATATTCCGACGTCGGCCAGCGCGTCACCAAATCCTGCATCGTCTGCACGGTCTGGCGTGCTTCCTTCTGATCCTGGGTGACGTCCTTGATCTGCTTGTAGTAGCTCAGCCCGATAATATACTGGGCGTAAGCCGCGTCGTCGGTCGACGGATAAAGCGTCAGATAGCGCTTGGCCGAGCCGATTGCTTCGTCATAACGGCCGGCGCGATAGTCGGCGAAGGCGCCCATCACCATCGACTTGCGGGCGAATTCCGAATACGGGTGCTGGCGGTCGACGGCGTCGAACTTCTTGCTCGCCTCATCCAGGCGGCCGGCATTGAGATTGGCAAGGCCTTGATTGTAAAGGACGTCGGCCGGTTCGGTCTGGTCGACATAGGTCGACAGGTCGACGTCTTTCTCGGACGACATGCAGGCTGAGAGGAACAGCGATGGCACAACCACCGAAAGCGCCAGGAAAACAGCCCGATACGGCGCTTTCGATTGACCAACTCGCTTGAAGAACATGATCGGATTGCGCCCTTTCGGCGTTAGTTCAATGCCTTTCGCATGGCGTTCCCTCAAAACTGATCCCCACTTTTGAGCGACATGCGCCTAACAGACGGCAGCAGCCATAAACCATAACTGCCTTGCCCAGCAACGCTATGTCTAGCCAATCGCACATTTTTGTGGCGGCTTGGTGTTGCCCCGAATGCTACGCACTTTCACTGGCCGGTGATGCTTTCGTGCAACACCGGCCAGCGTTCAGAAAGCCAGAAAATCGTTAAGAATCAGATCACCCAGGGCGCAAAGACAGGGCCGGTGACGGCGCTCATCTCGGCGGTGCGGCCGCGCTCGCGGCGCGTGGTCTCGACGACCTCGAAGGCCGAACGGTCGGACAGAAGCCGCCGCAAAGCAGCCGCATTCATCCGGTGACCGCCGCGATAGGAGCGGAAGCAACCGATGAAACGGGCGCCGGCCAGCGCCAGATCGCCCATCGCGTCCATCGTCTTGTGGCGAGCGAACTCATTGGGGTAGCGCAGGCCGCCCATGTTGATCACCCGGTTGTCGTCGCCGATCACCAGCGAGTTCTCCAGCGAGGAGCCCAGCGCATAGCCGGCCGCCCACAGCCGCTCGACATCCTTCATGAAGCCGAAGGTGCGGGCGCGCGCGATATCCTGGCGAAAGATGTCGGGGTTGATGTCGGAGGCGAATAGCTGGCGGCCGATCGCCGGGCTTTCGAAATCGATCTCGACCTCGAAGCGCGTGCCGCTATAGGGCCTGAACTCGGCCCAGGACGCGCCATTCTCGATGCGGACGGGCTTGACCACCCTGATGTAGCGGCGCTTGACCGCCAGCGTCTCGATGCCGGCTTGGTCGATGGCTTCCACGAACGCCACCGCACTGCCATCGAGGATCGGAACCTCATGACCGTCGATCTCGATGACGATGTTGTCGATGCCGAGCCCGAAAAGCGTCGCCATCAGATGTTCGACGGTGGCGATATGCTCGCCNCTCGATGACGATGTTGTCGATGCCGAGCCCGAAAAGCGTCGCCATCAGATGTTCGACGGTGGCGATATGCTCGCCTGCCGGATCGCCGAGCATGGTGCAGAGATCGGTCGCGCCGACTTCAGCAACCAGCGCGCGGAACTCGCGGCTCTCGCTTCCGTTCGAAAGGTGGAAGAGCACGCCGGTGTCGGCGTCCGCAGGGAGGAAATTGACGGTGACCGGTTTGCCGCTGTGAACGCCGGTACCGGTCAGCGTTGCACGCGATTTCAGTGTCGTCTGATAGTCTTGCAAGACAAACCCCATAGCCCAAACGCCTAAGTCCGCTTTAACCCAAAAGGCGCGGCTCTTTTTTATCGGCAGGCAGGTCCACTTCCCCGAATCCCAGCACACCGAAAGTGCTGCGGCAAAGATAATGGTCTGTCAGGGAGACTCCAAATCACGGTTTCTTACTCTGTGTAACCGCGACAGACCTTGAGCGTCACATCGTAACGCCTTGTTATTAAACCACTTTAAACGTTAACAGGCAGACAATCTCTCGTCTGCCTGTTAACAAGTGTTACATACCGTTAACGGCTCAGTTGGCCTGGCGGCGCAGGAAAGCCGGTATCTCCAGCTGGTCGTCTTCCTGGGTCGACCTGGTCTGCGGCGTCAACCGGCCCTGATCGTCGAGCTGGCCGCGGCGCGGCGCGTAAAGCTGCGGATCCTGGCTGGCAAGGCGGCGCATTTCCGGCGCCGCCTGGCGCAGTTTCGGTTCGCGCGGCTGTGCCGGCTGCAACCGGGCCGGCTCTTCTTCGCGGCGCGTCAGCCCGTTGGTCAGCCGCTTGAGCAGCCCCATCGGCCCGCTGTTTTCATGGTCGGCCGGACGGCCCTTGGCTTCCACCTCGGCCCGCACCACAGGCGGAAAATCCTCCACCCGCGGCATGCGCTGCGGTGCGGCAGCCACCGGCTGCGGCATTTCCCGCATCGGCGCCGGTTGCATCACCTGCTGCACGACAGGCTGCGGCTGGGCAGGCGGGGCCTGGAAGATCTTGCTCTGCGGGCGGAAATCTTCCGCCTGGGCCATCGGCGCCGGACGAGCCATTGCCGCCGCATTGGCCTCGGCAAGCTGGATCGCCTCGGCCACCGGATCGGCCGCGCGCTGCTCATAGGTCTGCTGCTGGACCGGTGCCGGACGGCCTTCCGCCCCCGGAGCCGCTGGGCGGCTGACCGGCTTCTGCTGCGGCGGCACGGCCCGGATCGAGATCGGCGCCACGGCAATTTCAGCTGCCGATTTGTCGATGCCGGTGGCGACCACCGAGACGCGGATGACGCCTTCGAGTTCCTCGTCGAAGGTGGCGCCGAGGATGATGTTGGCGTCCTGATCGACTTCCTCGCGGATGCGGGTCGCGGCCTCGTCGACTTCGAACAGGGTCAGGTCGCGGCCGCCGGTGATCGAGATCAGCAGGCCCTTGGCGCCCCTCATCGAGGTCTCGTCGAGCAACGGATTGGCGATCGCCGCCTCGGCGGCGGCCATCGCGCGGCCCTCGCCCGAAGCTTCGCCGGTGCCCATCATCGCCTTGCCCATTTCGCGCATCACCGAACGCACGTCGGCGAAGTCGAGATTGATCAGACCTTCCTTGACCATCAGGTCGGTGATGCAGGCAACACCGGAGTAGAGCACCTGGTCGGCCATGGCGAAGGCGTCGGCAAAGGTGGTCTTGTCATTGGCCAGCCGGAACAGGTTCTGGTTGGGGATGACGATCAGGGTATCGACACATTTCTGCAGCTCCTCGATGCCGAGATCCGCCGTCTTCATGCGGCGCTGGCCTTCGAAATGGAACGGCTTGGTGACGACGCCGACGGTGAGGATACCCCGTTCGCGCGCCGCGCGGGCAACCACGGGAGCCGCACCGGTTCCGGTGCCGCCACCCATACCGGCGGTGACGAAGCACATATGGGTGTTGGAGAGATGATCGATGATCTCATCGATGCACTCTTCCGCCGCCGCACGGCCCACTTCAGGCTGCGAGCCGGCGCCGAGCCCCTCGGTGACATGCGCGCCGAGCTGGATCAGCCGCTCGGCCTTCGACATGGTCAGCGCCTGTGCATCGGTGTTGGCCACGACGAACTCGACACCGCGCAAGCCCGCGGTGATCATGTTGTTGACGGCATTGCCGCCGCCGCCGCCGACACCGAATACGGTGATCCGCGGCTTGAGCTCGGTGATGTCCGGCTTTTGCAGATTGATCGTCATTGTCTCCGTCCTTTGCCTTTCCCGCCGCTTCGCCGCCGCGGCCGCCTATGGGGCTGTCCCCGTCAATTAGAAACTGTCTCTCAACCACTGACTCATGCGATGCAGTTTTCCGCCCGTCCCGGTCATCCTGAGACCGGAAATTCCTTTCGCCGGATGGCTCTCGAAGCTCGCCATCTGCGGATAGATCAGCAGCCCGACCGCCGTCGAGAAAGCCGGCCCCTTGGCAGCTTCCGGCAGGCCCGCCACGCCGAGCGGGCGTCCGATGCGCACATTGCGTCCCAGAATGCGGCGCGCCGCCTCGGGGAGACCCGCAAGCTGGCTGGCGCCGCCGGTCAGCACGACGCGTTTTCCCACGGCATTGCCGTAGCCCGACTTGTTCAGCCGGTCGCGCAACAGTTCCAGCGTCTCGTCGATGCGGGCGCGGATGACGCGCGTCATCACCGAGCGCGGGATCTGCAGCGGCATCTCGCCGTCTTCGCCGATCGGCTGGATCGAGACCAGGTCGCGATCGTCGGCACTGCCAGGCAGCGCCGAACCATGCATCACCTTCAGCCGCTCCGCGGCGTCGAGCGAGGTCGACAGGCCCTTGGCCATATCGAGCGTCACATGATTGCCGCCGATGGCAATGGCATCGGCGTGGACGAATTTGCCTTCCGAAAACACCGAGATGGTCGTCGTGCCGCCGCCCATGTCGATGCAGGCCGCACCCATTTCCAGTTCGTCGTCGACCAGGGCCGCAAGCCCGCTGGCATAGGGCGTCGCCACCATGCGCTCGACCGAAAGATGCGAGCGGTTGATGCAGAGCTCCAGATTGCGCAGCGGCGCGGCATCGCCCGTCAGCACATGCATATCGACGCCGAGCTGGTCGCCGACCATGCCGCGCGGATCGCGCACGCCGCGCTCGGCGTCCAGCGAAAAGCCGACGGGCAGCGAATGGATCACGTCGCGTTCGGCCTTGAGCGCCTGCTTGGCGCCGGCGGCAAGCACGCGCTTGATGTCGGCTTCGTCGGCCTGATGGCCACCGAGATTGATCGTGGCCGAATAGGTTTCGCTCTTCAGCCGGCCCGCCGTCATGTTGACGATCAGCGAATCCACCGTCAGTCCCGCCATGCGTTCGGCGGCGTCGACGGACAGGCGAATGGCGTGCTCCGCACGGTCGAGATCGACGACCACGCCCGACTTCACGCCTTGCGATTTCTGGTGGCCGATGCCGATTACCTGGATGCGGTGCGAGCGGCCGCGCAACAGCTTGCCGTCCTCGCGCGGCTTCAGTTTCGCCACCACGCAGCAAACCTTGCTCGAGCCGACATCCAGCACGGTGAGCGTGCCGGAACGCCGCGAAGAGGCATCGCTGTTGCCGCCAAGCCAGCTCATATCTTCGTCCCCGACTTGCGCTTCAGATTTTGCGGCTTTTCATTGAGCGCGGCCTGGCGCTGCGTCGCCGCTTCCGGCGTCAGCTGCACCACCAGGCGATCGGAGATGCGCATGTCGACGGCGGCGATGTCCCGCGTCAGAAGCCCGTTGTCGTGGTCCATCCGAACCAGGTCGGCGATCGCCTGATCCTCGCCATCCTCGGGCAGCTTGATCGTGATGCCGTTTTCCAGCTTCAGGTCCCAACGCCGTTCGCCGATGCGGATATAGCCTTTGACCCGAGCCGCGAGCTCGGGAAATTTCTTGATCTTGGCCACGAAGTCGGGCGCCTTGGCCGGTGCGCCGGTGCCGATGATCAGCGGCAGCAGCGCCTGCTTGCCGCCGGAGAACGGCGCGATCACCGCGCCGGAGCGTTCGATGACCGAAAGCTCCGCGCCCTGCTGCCAGAGCGCGAAGGGCTCGCGCTCCTCGACACGCACTTCCAGCGTATGTGGATAGACCTTGCGCACCGCCGCCACTTCGACCCAGGGCAAGGTATCAATACGTTCACGCGCGGCCTCGGCATCGAAGCCGATCAGTGACGTCCAGCCGTCGAGCTCGAGCCGGTCCAATATGTCGATCTCCGAAGTCTGGCGGTTGCCGACCACCTTGATCTGGTCGACGGCAAAGCCGGTCCGGGCGGTGATGCTCTGGACGATGTCGTCGGCATGACCGCCGAGAATGGCGCCATAGAGGCTGCTTGATGCAATGAGCGAAGCCGACAGGATGGCCGCGGAAAAGCGCGGCGCGACGAAGTCGCCGCCGCCCAGGCGCGCCAGCACGCGCACCGGCCGGCGCAGCACGCGCGGCAGCACGAAATGGTCGAACGACAACGGCATGCCGAACAGCGCCGGCCCGGCGCCGCCCCTGCCCTTGTCCTGTCCCCATTTCAACGCAGACACGAAGCGTCCTCCACCATCCAACTCAACAATTTGCCAAACGAGTGCCCGGCCCGGGCGGCGATTTCAGGCACCAAAGACGTCGGCGTCATGCCCGGCTGAGTGTTGATCTCGAGCCAGACAATCTCGCCGTTTTCGGAGTGACGGTCGTCATAGCGGAAGTCCGATCGGGAAACGCCTCGGCAGCCGATAGCCAGATGTGCCTTGAGCGCCAGTGTCTGTATTTTTTGGTAAATATTTGATGAAATTTTAGCAGGGATTTCGTGTTTTGATCCGCCGGCGACGTATTTTGAATCATAGTCGTAGAAGGAATGGCCGGTCGGAATGATCTCGCAGACGCCGAGCGCCACGTCGCCCATGACGGCGCAGGTCAGCTCGCGCCCATGGATGTAGCGCTCGACCATGACGGTCTCGCCATATTTCCATTCGGACGAGCCGATGACCTGCGGCGGATGCGACTGCCCTTCATGCACGATGACGACGCCGAAGCTTGAGCCTTCATTGACCGGCTTGACCACGTAGGGCGGCTTCATCGGATGCTTGTTCTGGATGGCAAAGCGGCTGGCAACCTTCGATTCCGCCACCGCGATGCCGGCAGCCTTGGCGACCTTCTTGGCTTGCTCCTTGTTCATGGCGAGCGCCGAGGCGAGCACGCCCGAATGGGTGTAGGGAATGGCCAGATATTCGAGGATGCCCTGGATGGTGCCGTCTTCACCGAACGGGCCGTGCAGTGCGTTGAAGACGACATCGGGCTTGAGTTCGGTGAGCACGGCGCCGACATCGCGCGCAACATCGACGCGGGTAACCTGGTAGCCTTCATTCTCAAGCGCATCCGCACACGCCTTTCCCGAAGACAGAGACACGGGCCGCTCGGACGAGAATCCGCCCAGGAGGACAGCCACATGCTTGTTCTTCATATCCCGTCATCCCTCTCACGGCGGGCCCGCAACCACGCATTCAGCGACCAGATTGAGTCCGAGTCTCCCGGCAGGTTGCCCCCCCAGACGGAAAACGCGGTCGACGCGTCGAACGACTCAAATCAGGAAACGCTTTAAGGCAGAGAATCAGAGAGTTGATTCGCTGGCAAGTGCTTATGATTCCGACAGATTCACTTTCCGCGAAAACGGCCGGAAAAAGCGTGTTGTGAGTCTTTGGAGCAACGGTGGCGCTGTTGTTTCAGACCGTTTGAAGTTCAAGCATCACATGAACTTCAGCTTGCGCTAAAGAAGCTGTCCGAGGAATTCCTGCACGGCATGGCCGGGGCGGAAATTGCCGAGCCGCTTGATTTCCCACTGCAGGCGGATGCCTGAATTTTCAAGCACGCGGGCGCGCACCGTCTCGCCGAGATATTCGAGGTCGTATCCGGTCGCTGTTCCGGTGTTGATCATGAAGTTGCAGTGCATCGGCGACATCTGCGCGCCGCCGATCATCAGCCCGCGGCAGCCGGCCTTGTCGATTTCCTTCCAGGCCGAGGTGCCTTCCGGATTCTTGAAGGTCGAGCCGCCGGTCTTCTCGCGGATCGGCTGCACCGTCTCGCGATGCGTCTGGACGGCGTCCATGGCCGCCTTGATCGCCTCCTGGTCTTCCAGAACACCTTCGAAAACGGCGGAGGTGAAGATCAGCCCGGCAGGTGCGGCCGAGTGACGATAGGCATAGCCCATGTCTTCATTGCTGAGGGTGTGGAGATTGCCCTTGCGGTCGAGCGCCCGAACCTCGACGACACGTTCCCGCGTCTCGACGCCATTGGCGCCGGCATTCATCCTCAGCGCCCCGCCGATGGCGCCGGGAATGCCGTGATAGAAATGAAAGCCGCCAATACCGGCCTCATAAGCGACGGCCGCGACGCGCTTGTCGGGCGTCGCAGCACCGGCCTTGATGACGGTCGGCGAAACCACCTCGGCTTCGCCAAAGCCCTTGGCCGAAAGCCGGATGACGAAACCCGGAATGCCGCCGTCGCGCACCAGGAGGTTGGAGCCGACACCGACGATGGTGAGCGGGATGTCCTCCGGCACGGCGCGCAGGAAGGCAGCCAGATCCTCCTCGTCGGCCGGCTGGAACAGGGCGTCCGCCAGACCGCCGGCGCGGAACCAGGTGATCTTGTCCATCTCGGCATTGGGCGTGATGCGGCCGCGCAGGCCGGCAAGCCGGTCGCCAAGTTTGTCGAGCAGGTCCTGGCCGCGCATCATGAGACGGTACCGCCGAGTTCCCCAGGCAGCGCATAGGCCCATTGGGTGATGTTGCCGGCGCCCAGGAAGATGACGAAGTCGCCCGGTTTCGCCAACGCGCGAATGACGGGCGAAATCGCGGCAGGGGTTTCGACGTAGCGCGCATCGCGATGGCCGCCGGAGCGGATGCGCGACACCAGCGCCTCCGAGGTCACGCCGTCGATCGGCTCCTCGCCCGCCGCATAGACCGGCGCCACCATCACCGTGTCGGCATCGTTGAAACAGACCGAAAACTCGTCGAACAGATCGTGCAGCCGGGTGAAGCGGTGCGGCTGCGCAATGGCGATGACGCGGCCCTTGGTAGCGCTGCGGGCCGCCTTCAGCACCGCCGTGATCTCGACCGGGTGGTGGCCGTAATCGTCGAAGATGTCGACGCCGTTCCACGAGCCGGTGTGGGTGAAGCGCCGCTTGACGCCGGCAAAGGACGACAGCCCCTTCTTGATCGCTTCGGCCGACAGGCCGAGTTCATGCGCGACCGCAATTGCGGCGGTGGCGTTGGAGACGTTGTGGCGGCCGGGCATCGGCAGCCGCAGATCAGATATCGTCGTCTGGCCGCCGGTCTTGCGGTCGCGGATCACCACGTCGAATGCCGAGACGGCACCGGCCATGCGGTGGTTGGTGAAACGCACATCGGCCTGCGCGTTCTCGCCATAGGTGATGACGCGGCGGTCCTCAATGCGGCTGACCAGCGCCTGTACTTCCGGATGGTCGGTGCACATCACGCCAAAACCGTAGAACGGCACGTTCTCGACGAATTGCCGGAACGCCTCGCGCACCTTGTCGAAACTGCCATAATGGTCCAGATGCTCGGGATCGATGTTGGTGACGACGGCGATCTCGGCCGGCAGCTTGAGGAAGGTGCCGTCGCTTTCGTCGGCTTCGACCACCATCCACTCGCCATCGCCCATACGGGCATTGGTGCCATAGGCATTGATGATGCCGCCATTGATCACCGTCGGGTCGAGCCCGCCGGCATCGAGCAGCGTCGCCACCATCGACGTGGTTGTTGTCTTGCCATGCGTGCCACCGATCGCGACCGCCTGGCGGAAGCGCATCAGTTCGGCCAGCATCTCGGCCCGGCGGACAATTGGGAGCAACTTCTCCCGCGCGGCCTTCAGCTCGGGATTGGATTTCTTGATCGCGGTGGAGACGACCACCACTTCGGCCGCGCCGATATTCTCGGCCTTGTGGCCGACAAAGCATTCGATGCCCTTGTCGCGCAGCCGCTGGACATTGGCGCTGTCGGCCTGGTCCGAACCCTGCACCTTGTAGCCGAGATTGTGCAGAACCTCGGCGATGCCGCTCATGCCGATGCCGCCAATGCCGATGAAATGCACAAGGCCGATGGTCTGCGGCATCTTCATCAATGCGTCCCTTTCCTGAAATCCGAAACGGTTTTTCTGGACGCAATAGCCTCTGTGAGATCAGCGAGCAACCGTGCCGCGTTCGGCCGGCCAGCCGACTTCGCTCCGGCAGCCATGGCCGTCAGCCGCTCGGGAGTGTCCATCAGCCCGCCAATGAGAGCCGCGATGCGCTCCGGCGACAGTGACGATTGCGGATGCACCTCGCCGCCGCCCGCCGCGGCAAGGGCGGCTGCGTTCGCCGCCTGATCGTGATCCAGCGCATAGGGATAAGGCACCAGCAGCGCCGGCCGGCCGATGACGGCGATCTCCGAAACCGTCGAGGCGCCGGAGCGCGAGATCACCAGATGCGCCGCGCCCATGCGCTGTGCCATATCGGTGAAGAAGGGCGAGACCTCGACATGGACGCCGAGTGCCGCATAGCCAGCCTTCACCCGCGCCACGTCGTCGGCGCGGGCCTGCTGGGTGATCACCAGCCGCTTGCGCTGCGCCTCCGGCAGAAGTGCGATCGCCGTCGGCATGGCGTCGGAAAAGAACTGCGCGCCCTGGCTGCCGCCGAACACCAGGAGCCTGAACGGATCCGCCCCTTGGGATGCGGTGTAGGGCGTCTTGGCCGCCTCCAGGATTGGCGGCCTGACCGGATTGCCTGTCGTCACCGTCTTGGCGCCTGTGGCACTTTCATCTTGCGGCAGGAAGCCGCCGGCAATGGCATCGACGCGCCCGGACAGCGCCCGGTTGGCGCGGCCCATCACTGCGTTCTGCTCATGGATCAGCGTCGGCAGCTTGCGACGCGTCGCGGCATAGAGCGGTGGCAAGGTCGGATAACCGCCAAAGCCGACGACCGCATCAGGCTTGATCCTGGCGATGACGGCGGAGGCCTGGCGCACGCCGCGCCAGATCTTCCAGAACGCGCCAAGCAGCGCGACAGGGTTTTTCGAGCCCATCGTCGCCGACTGGATCGGATGGATGGCGGCGGCCGGGAAATGGCCGGCAAAGCGCTCGGCGCGGTCGTCCGTCGCCAGATGCACGCCCCAGCCGCGCTCGATCAGCTCATGCGCCAGCGCCTCGGCCGGAAACAGATGTCCGCCTGTTCCGCCAGCAGCGAGAAGGATGACACCCCGCGCCATATCACTCCGCCGGCAGGGCGCGCTGCGACAGGGCAAAGCCCATCTGCTTGCGCTTTTCCGGGCGCTTGCGCGTCAGCGCCAGCACCATGCCCATCGAGATGGCAATGGCGATCTGCGAGGAGCCGCCATAGGAGATGAAAGGCAGCGTCATGCCCTTGGCCGGCATCAGTTGCAGGTTGACGCACATGTTGATGACCGACTGCAGGCCGAACACGGTGACGAGACCGCCGACGGCGTAGCGGGTGAAATCATCATGTTCCTTCAATGCCGTGCTCAAGCCGCGCAGCACGATGAAGGCGAAGATCGACATGATGAAGAAGCACATGATCAGCCCGAACTCTTCGCCGGCGACCGAAAACACGAAGTCGGCATGCGCGTCGGGAATGACCCGCTTGACCGTGCCCTCGCCCGGCCCGACGCCGAACCAGTGGCCGTTGATCAGCGCCTCGCGGCCCATGTCGACCTGGAACGTGTCGCCTTCGCCGGTCAGGAATTTGTCGATGCGGGCGGCGACGTGCGGGAACACCGTATAAGCGGCAAACAGGCCGCCGGCGCCGGTGGCGCCAAGCGCGATGATCCATAGCCAGGGCAGGCCGGCCATGAAGAACATGACGCCCCAAGTGCCGGTCACCAGCATGGTCTGGCCGAGATCGGGCTGCGCCACCAGAAGCGAGATGACCAGGATCAGTAGCAGCATGGCAAACAAATTGCCCGGAATGTCGGGCTGGCGCTTGTGTTCGGCGAACAGCCAGGCGCAGACGATGACGAAAGCGGGTTTCAGGAATTCCGACGGCTGGATCGACATGCCGACAAACGACACCCAGCGCCGCGCGCCTTTCACCTCGACGCCGATATAGAGCACGGCCACCATCAGCACCAGCATGATGCCCAGGATGATCAGCGCCATGCGCCGGATCTGCCGCGATTCCAGGAAGGACACTGCCAGCATCACGCCGAGCGCCGGCACGGTGAAGATGATCTGCCTGGTGGCAAAGTGGAAACTGTCGAGGCCGATGCGTTCGGCCACCGCCGGGCTTGCCGCAAAGGACAAGACGATGCCAAGCCCCATCAGCGACAGGAACGCCGCCAGGAACCAGCGATCGATCGTCCACCACCAGGTTGCAACCGGGCTTTTGTCGAGACGGCTTTGCATTATCGTGCCCCTCCGATGGGTTTCACGCCCTCGATAGCATTCGCAGCTTGCCTGAAGGCTTCGCCGCGAACTTCGAAATTCTTGAACTGGTCGAAACTGGCGCAGGCCGGCGACAGCAGCACCACCGCCTCGCCGCTGTCATCCTTGGCCGCGTCTTTCGCGGCATGGTCGACCGCGGCGGCCAGCGTGCCCGAGATTTCATAGGGCACGGCTTCGCCGAGCGTCGCCGAGAACGCGGGCGCCGCCTCGCCGATCAGATAGGCCTTGGCGATGCGTGGGAAAAAACCGCGCAGCGGCTCGATGCCGCCTTCCTTGGGCAGTCCGCCGGCGATCCAGTAAATGCGCGAAAAACTCGACAGCGCGGGTGCCGCCGCATCGGCATTGGTCGCCTTGGAATCGTTGACAAACAGCACGTGGTCCTTGCGTCCGACCTGCTCCATGCGATGCGCGAGGCCTGGAAAGCTCTCCAGTCCCGCCTGGATCTCGCCCAGGCTCAAGCCGACCCTGAGGCAGGCGGCAACAGCGGCAAGCGCGTTCTGCGCATTGTGCTGGCCGCGCAACGAACCGATGCCTTCGAGGAAGGCGACGCGGCTGTAGCGGCCATGGACGGCTTCCATCAGATCGGAACCGTCTGCGAAATAACCGTCGGTCAGCGGCAGCCGCTTGGAGATGCGGATCACCTCCCGGCCCGCCCTCTCCAGCCGGTCAGCGATCTGCGCGCACCAGGAATCGTCAACGCCGACGATCGCCGTCTCGCTGCCGGCAACCAGCCGCTCCTTGATCGAAGCGTAATGCTGCATAGTGCCGTGGCGGTCGAGATGGTCGGGCGTCAGGTTGAGCAGGATGCCGGCCGTCGGGTTGATCGAGGGCGCGAGATCGATCTGGTAGGACGAACACTCGACGACATAGTCCCGGTCAGCCTGCGGTGGATCGAGCGTCATGATGGCCCGGCCGATATTGCCGCCCATCTGCGTGTCGCGCCCTGCCGATTTGAGGATATGCGCGGTCAGCGCCGTGGTCGTCGACTTGCCGTTGGTGCCGGTGATAGCGATGAACGGCGCATCAGGCGCGCGCGCAATCCGCTCGCGGCAGAACAATTCGATATCGCCGATCACCTCGACGCCGGAGCCACGCGCCAACTCCACCGTCCAGTGCGGCTTGGGATGCGTCAGCGGCACGCCGGGCGAGAGCACGAAGGCCGAGAATTTCGACCAGTCGGCGCCGCGCAGATCGGCGGTCGCAATGCCTTGGTCAGCAGCCTTGGCGACGCTATCGGGATTGTCGTCCCAGGCGAGCACGTCGGCGCCGCCCTCGATCAGCGCGCGCGCCGTGGCGATCCCCGAGCCACCGAGCCCGAAGAGCGAAACGCGTTTGCCCGAAAAGGATGCGGCGGGGATCAAGCGGGTTCCTATCTCAGCTTGAGGGTCGACAGGCCGACCAGCGCCAGGATGACGGCGATGATCCAGAAGCGGATCACCACCTGGCTTTCGGTCCAGCCGAGCTTTTCGAAATGATGATGGATCGGCGCCATCAGGAACACGCGCTTGCCGGTCATCTTGAAGTAGCCGACCTGAATGATGACCGACAGGATTTCCACGACAAACAATCCGCCGACGATGACCAGCACGATCTCGTGCTTGGTGGCGACCGCGACCGTACCGATCAGGCCACCCATGGCCAGCGAACCGGTGTCGCCCATGAAGATCGCCGCCGGCGGGGCGTTGAACCAGAGGAAGCCGAGGCCGGCGCCGATGACGGCGCCAAGCACGACAGCCAGCTCGCCGGTGCCGGGCACGAAATGGATCTGCAGATATTCGGCGAACACCGCATTGCCGGAGAGGTAGGCGATGACGCCAAAGGATGCCGCCGCAATCATGATCGGCACGATCGCCAGCCCGTCGAGGCCATCGGTCAAATTCACCGCATTGCCGGCGCCGACAATGACGAAGCAGGAGAACGGCACGAAGAACCAGCCGAGATTGATGATGAATTCCTTGGCGAAGGGGAAGGTCAGCGACGACGAGAACGGCGCCTGGCCATTATGCATGATCGCCCAGGCGGCGATGCCGGCGATGACGAATTCCAGCGCCAGCCGCGCCTTGCCGGAAAAGCCGAGATGCGACTGCTTGGTTACCTTGAGATAGTCGTCGTAAAAGCCGATCGAGCCGAAGCCCAGCGTCACCAAGAGCACCACCCAGACATAGATGCTGGACAGGTTCGCCCATAGAAGCGACGAGCCGACGATGCCGCACAGGATCATCAGCCCGCCCATGGTGGGCGTGCCGGCCTTCTTGAAATGCGTCTGCGGGCCATCGGCGCGGATCGGCTGGCCCTTGCCTTGCCGCAGCCTCAGCGAATTGATGATGGTCGGCCCGAAGATGAAGACGATCAGCGCCGAGGTGATCAGCGCACCGCCGGTGCGGAAAGTTATGTAGCGGAAGACATTGAAGACCGAGACCTTGTCCGCAAAATCGACGAGCAATGTAAACATACGATTCCGTTCCCCGGACTAGTTCTGTTTCGTGCCTGCGGCTTCCGCCGGATATTTGCCGAGCAAGGCCTCGACCAGCTTTGAAAAGCCGATGCCTTTCGACGATTTGATCATCACCACGTCGCCGGCCTTCAGCGTCGACAACAGCAGCGGCTTCAATTCCTCGGCGCCGGCGCGGTATTCCGTTTTGATCTCGTCGGGCAGGATGTCTGCCAGCGCCCGCATTTCCGGGCCGCCGAGAAAGACCGTGTGCGTGCCGGTCCCGACGATCAGTTCGGCCAGGCCTGCATGGAGCTTGGCCGAATGGTCGCCGAGCTCGAGCATGTCGCCGAGCACGGCGATGCGCCGGCCCTCGCCCGTGACAGGCGTCGCGTTGAGCAGCGCCATGGCAGCAGCCATCGAGGCCGGATTGGCGTTGTAGCTCTCGTCGATCAGTGTGATCGGTCCCTTGGGGTGGCGAAGCATATGGCGCTTCCCACGGCCACGCTCGGCCGACAGATCGGCCAGCCCCAAGGCCACCTTGCCGATGTCGGCTTCAACCAAATGCGCGGCGCCGAGCACCGCCAGGACGTTCTGTACCATGTGGCGGCCGGGCGCGCCGATGCGCGCCGTCACATCCTGCCCGCCGATCCTGGCGGTGATGTCGGAATGATCGGCATGCAGCTCGCATTTGGTCAGCTTGTAGGTCGACCGTGCATTCTCGCCGAAGCCAAAGACATGTTCGACGCCGGCGGCTCGCGCCATCTTGTCGAGCAGCTTCCATCGCGCATCGTCGCGGTTGAGCAAGGCCGCACCGCCGGGCTCGATGCCTTCAAAAATCTCGGCCTTGGCCTTGGCGATCTCGTCGAGATTTCTAAAGAAGCCGAGATGCGCCGCGGCGATCATCGTGACGATGGCCACATGTGGCCGGACCATCTTGACCAGCGGCCGGATCTCGCCGGGATGGTTCATGCCGATCTCGAACACCGCATAGTCGCAATCATCCGGCATGCGCGCCAGCGTCAGCGGAACGCCCCAATGATTGTTGAAGGACTGCGCCGAGGCATGCACAGTGCCGACGGCCGACAGCACATGACGCAGCGCCTCCTTGGTGGTGGTCTTGCCGGCCGATCCGGTCACCGCGATGATTTTTGCGTTGGAACGGGCGCGGGCGGCAACACCGAGTTTCTCCAGTGCTGCCAGCACATCCTGCACGACGATCATCGGCGCCGTCAGCCGCCCGAGCGACGGCAACTTGCCTTCGGCAACGACCAGCACGCCGGCGCCGGCCTTGATCGCCGCGGTCGCGAAGTCATGGCCGTCCATCGCCTCGCCCTTGATGGCGAAGAAGGCGTCGCCCGGCTGCAGGCTGCGGCTGTCGATCGAGATCCCCGAAATTCCCTCCGGCATCGGCCCGAGCGGCCGACCGCCCATGGCGTCGACCAGCGCCTCGGAAGTCCAGAGCACGCTCATGCGGCCCGCTCCCGCAGCGCCGACCGGACTTCTTCCTGGTCGGAGAACGGAAAAGTCTCGGCGCCGATGGTCTGGCCCTCTTCATGGCCCTTGCCGGCAACGATCAGCGTATCGCCCGCTTTCAGCATGGCGACCGCTTCGTGGATCGCCTTGCGGCGGTCGCCGATTTCAATGGCGCCGGGCGCGGCCGCCAGGATCGCGGCACGGATCGTTTCCGGCACTTCCGAGCGCGGATTGTCGTCGGTGACGATGACGACATCGGCGAGCCGCGTGGCGATCTCGCCCATGATCGGCCGCTTGCCCCGGTCGCGGTCGCCGCCGCAGCCGAACACGACGATGACGCGGCCGGTGGTGAACGGGCGCACCGCGGCCAGCACATTTTCCAGCGCATCCGGCTTGTGGGCATAGTCGACATAGACGGGCGCGCCATTGGCGGTGGCGCCGACAAGGTCGAGCCGTCCCGGTGCCCCCTGAAGTTTCTCCAACGCCATCAAAGCTTTGGCGACCGGCGTTCCGGTGGAAATGGCCAGCCCGGCCGAAACCAGGGCATTGGCGATCTGGAAGTCGCCGGCGAGCGGCAGGTCGATCTCGTAGAGCACGCCGTCAGCTTCGACCTCGGCGCGCTGGCGGTGGCGCTCGTGCTCGACCCGCTTCAGGCGCAGGAAATCGCCATGGCGGCCGACGGTCAGCACATTGAGCCCCGCGGCCTGCGCAGCCTGGATGGTCGGCGCCGACCACGGATCGTCGGCAAAGATGACCGCCGGCGCGCCTTTCGGCAGCAGCGTGTCGAACAGGCGCAATTTGGCGCGATGGTAGTCCTCGACCGTCGGATGATAGTCCATATGGTCGCGGCCGAGATTGGTGAAACCGCCAGCGGCGAGCTTGACGCCATCGAGACGGCGCTGGTCGAGACCATGGCTGGAAGCCTCCATCGAGGCGTGTGTGACGCCGGCCTCCGCCAATTCCTTGAGCAACTGGTGCAAAGCCACTGGATCGGGTGTGGTCAACGAACCGTAATCGTTGCGGCCCGGCGCCACCACGCCGGTGGTGCCGATGGACGCGGCGGCAAAGCCGGCCTGCTCCCAGATCTGCCTGGTGAAGGCGGCGACCGAGGTCTTGCCTGCGGTGCCGGTAACCGCGACCATGGTCTCCGGCTGGCTGCCGAAGAAACGTGCCGCGCTCAGCGCCAGCGCCAGGCGTGGGTCGTCGACGCTGAGCACCGGGACGGACAGGCCGGAAACGGCGCTGGCCTTGCCCACGACAACCGCCGCTGCGCCGCGCTTTGCCGCATCGGCGGCATAGGCCGAACCATCCGCCTTGCTGCCGGCGAGCGCGAAAAAGACCACGCCGGTCTTGACCGTGCGGGAATCCGACGAAATCCCGGTTACCTCCACATCGCGGGAAGATGTTCCCTCGACAGGCAGGATACCGGCTAAATCTCTCAGGTGCATCGAACCCCGTTTATCTCAACAAAATGGCGCGCAGTTGCCGGCGCGCCCTAAGAATCACTGATAGGAAACCAGCGTTGCGCCATTTTCATGGCTGAAATCTGGCTTCACGCCAAGCATGGCGGCTGCCCGCCTGATGATGTTTCCGGCCATGACACCCGCATTGTTGGCGGCGACGTCGGTCATCCCGGGCTTTTCCGGGTGCGGAGCGTCAGCGATCGTAAACACCAGATATTGCGGATCGTCCATCGGGAAGGCAGCGACGAAGGTGTTGAAATTCAGTTCCTTCGAGTAGCGGCCATTGATCACCTTCTCGGCGGTTCCGGTCTTGCCGCCAACGCGGTAGCCGGGGGCCCTGGCGTTTCTGGCCGAGCCCTTCTCGGCATTGAGCGTATAGAGGTAGCGCATGCCCTCCACAGTCCTTTCGCTGACCACTCTCTTGGCCACCGCCATGGCATCCTGCTCGCTGCGGACCAGGAAAGTCGGCGGGATCAGGTAGCCCTGCATCAGCGCCGCGCAGCCGACGGCCGCCTGCAGCGGCGTCGTCGACACGCCATGGCCGAAGGCGATGGTGAAGGAGTTGACCTGCTTCCAGACCTTCGGTTCGGTCGGGCGGGCGACTTCAGGCAGTTCGGTCTGCATCCTGTCCAGAAGGCCAAGGCGATGCAGGAATTCGCGGTGCCCCTCGATGCCGACCATTTCGGCCTCACGGGCCGATCCGATATTGGAGGAGTAAAGGAACACCTCCGGCAATGACAGCACGCGGTTCTTGCCGTGGAAATCGTGGATGGCCTGATGGCCGACCCGGATTGGGTGCGAGGCGTCGAAACGGCTGTTCATGTTCGCTTTGCCGGAATCGAGCGCCATGGCCGAGGTGAAGCTCTTGAAGGTCGATCCCATCTCGTAGAGGCCGGCCGACATGCGGTTCAGCCGATCCTTGTCCTGCGCATTGAAGGGATTGTTCGGATCGAAATCCGGCACCGAGGCCATCGCCACCACTTCGCCGGTCTTGATGTTGAGCACGACGGCGCCGGCGCCCATGGCGCGATAGCGCTCGAGGCCGGCGGCAATCTCGTCGCGCACCACATGCTGGACGCGCAGGTCGATCGACAGCTGAACCGGCTTCAGATCCTTGGCGATCGCAAGGCCTGAGGCCTGCAGGTCGCTCAGGCCCTGCTCGTCAATGTATTTCTCCATGCCGGAGATGCCCTGATTGTCGATGTTGGTGAGGCCGACAATGTAGGACGAGGTCACGCCGGCCGGATAGAAGCGGCGCTTTTCGGTGCGAAAGCCAATTCCGGGAATGCCGAGCTGCATGATGTCGGCCTGCTGCTTGGGCGTCAGCTGCCGCTGCAGCCAGACGAAGCCGGCGCCGCTCTTCAGCTTGTGATAGGTCTGCTCGGGGTCGATATCTGGCAGAATGGTCGACAGCTTTTCGATCGCCTCGTCGGCATCGACGATGCGGCGCGGCTCGGCAAACAGCGATGCCGTCTTGATGTCGGTCGCCAGCACCTCGCCGTTGCGGTCGACGATGTCGGGACGCGACGCCGTCACCCGGCTTTGCGGCCCATTCGACATGTCGGGGGACTGAAAACCGAGATAGACCAGCCGCCCGGCGATGGTCGAATAGATGCCGAAGAACACCGCCATGGTCATCACGATGCGGGTCTTGGCCTTGCCGCCGGTCGCCTTGCGCGCGCCTTCGACGACGATGGAGCCGTCCTCGCCGGTCCGTGCGCGGCGCTTCAGCAATTTGCCGACCGACGGAAATTTGGCGCGCATTGGAAATCCAGCGATCATTGGACGATGGCTCCGGTGACCACGGGATCCTTGTCGGCTGGTCCTTTGCCGGAATTGTCGGCCATGCCGCCAAGCCGCTGCGACGACAGGTCCTCGATGTTGAGCGGTTTTGCCGGCAGGTCGTCGAGCCCGACGATCTGCCGCGCATTGACCGGCTCGAGTGCGAGCTGCGATTTGTAGATTTCAGCCAGCTTCTGCAGGCGCGACGGCTGGGTCAGCAGGCTCCAGTCGGCCTTGAGCAGGTCGATCGTGTCCTCCTCATAGCGGATCTGCGCCTCGATCTTCTGCACCGAAGCCAGCTGTTCCTCGGCCTCGCGCTTGGCCTTGTAGGTCAGGGCCGCGGCCGAGACCATGACGGCGATCAGGACTATGTCGCTGGTTCGAAACACGTATTCACCTCTCTCGCGGCGCCTGGATGCCGGGAAGCTTTGGAAGGCCGAAAATGGTGAGATCACCGGCGCGCGCCGGCGCCTCGGTGCGGATGGCGGTACGCAGCCTGGCCGAGCGCGCCCGCGGATTGGCAGCGACCTCGGCATCGCCTGCCGTCACGCCGCCACCAGCCTTGCGGAAGGTCGCAGTGCGCGCGTGCGCCTCGGGCAAATGACGTGAGCCGGTGGCGACGTCGGCGCGGTCGGCGATGAAGCGCTTGACGATGCGGTCTTCCAGCGAATGGAACGTCACCACCGCAAGCCGCCCGCCGGGCTTCAATACCCGCTCGGACGCCATTAGGGCTTTGGCCAATTCGCCCAGCTCGTCATTGACGAAAATGCGCAGCGCCTGGAAGACGCGGGTGGCCGGATGAATCTTGTCCTTCGGCGCGCGGCCGATATGCGTTTCGATGGCGTCGGCGAGATCGAGCGTGCGCTCGAACGGACGTTTTTCGCGGCGTGACTCGATCATGCGGGCAATGCGCCCGGCATTCCGCTCTTCGCCAAGGAAGCCGAAGATGCGGGCAAGGTCGCCTATCTTGAACGAATTGACGACGTCGGCAGCACTCAAGCCCGCCTGCGCCATGCGCATGTCGAGCGGCCCGTCGGTGCGGAACGAGAAGCCGCGCTCGGGCTGGTCGACCTGCATGGAGGAAATGCCGATGTCGAGGACAACGCCGTCGGCGCTTTCGACCTGCTCGTCCAGCGTCGAAAATGGCGCCTGCACCAGCCTTAGCCTGCCGCCGGATTGCTGTTCCAGGCCGCGCCCGGCGGCAATCGCATCGGGATCGCGATCGATCGCCACCACCGAGGCGCCGCTCGCCAGGATCGCCTTGGTGTAGCCGCCGGCGCCAAACGTGCCGTCGACGATCACATCGCCGGCTTTGGGTGAGAGCGCCTCCAGCACTTCGGCGAGGAGGACCGGAATGTGGCGGACCGGTCCGCCAACGGCGCTGAGATCATCGCCGTGATCCGCCATCATTCCGGCCGCTCCCCAGCCTTGGCCTCGTGAGCCTTCGTCCCCTGCCGAAGCTGCAAAAGCCGAGCGCGCGCCTGCGCCCCATAGGCGGCCAGCCGTCCAGGCTCCCAAACTTGAAAGAAATTGCCTCGGCCGACAAAGGCCACTTCGCTCGTGATGCCCGTATGCTCGCGGATGAAATCGCTCATCGTGATGCGGCCATCCTGATCGAGCTTCAGGAACGTCCCGTCGCCATGGCAGAAGAACGACATATCGTCCGCCGTCTGCAAAAAAGGGTCTTCCAGCGCGATGCGCTGCTCGTAGCGGTCGAGCAGATCGAGCCCGCCGACATCCATCGCAGGCACGTCCAGGCCGCGCAGCGCATAGAGTTCCGAATAGCCGCGCTTCTGCACGACAGCGCGGAAATGCGCCGGAACGGAGACCCGCCCCTTCGCATCGATCCTGTTCACCGCGCTTGACAGAAACCGGTCCATGACACGCTGCAGCCGCTTCCGCCGCCGCACCCCTCTCCATGTTTTCGTCCGCGCCGAAGCGCGTCCCCTGCCGAAAATCCGCTTCGATCCCAGCGGCAAAAACCCGCAAACGCACAGCCGCCGCGGCTGCCCGATTGGCGTACGCTTTACCCTGACGCGGAACGAAGGCTTTGGTGTCGAAATGGGATATCATGGGGCACTATGGGCGTCAACGGGAACAGGCTTCACAAACGCGCGCGCCACAACCGGTGAGAGCAGCTCTGACAACACTCCCGTCTTTATCTCCCATTAAGCCTAACGAACCGTTTAGAGCGGGCTGGCCCAAGCGGAAGCGGCTTGCCGCGCATCACTGCCGCGAATAGCGTCGTCAGTCTTTTCGCTGAGCAACAAGGTCAGAAATCCATGTCCGAAACAGCCAGGTCCCGCGCGGCCTCCCTTGCCCATCTGCGTCGCGACGGACTTGCCAAAGGCGACCCCATCCCATTGCCGCTGACCATGGCCGCTATTTTCCACAACCCGGGCGACGGCGCCGGCTACAGTCAGTACGGCCGTTACAGCAACGTCACCTGGGATGCAGTCGAGCACATGCTGGCGCATCTCGAAGACGCGCCATGCGTCGGCTTCCCCTCAGGAATGGCGGCAATCTCGGCGGTGTTTTTCGGCCTGTTGAAATCCGGCGACCGCGTGCTTTTGCCTTCGGACGGCTACCATGCCACGCGCGCGCTGGCCGAACGTTTCCTCAAGCCCTTCGGCGTCGCCTATGATCTGCGGCCGACAGCTACATTCCTCGACGGCGGCTTCGACGGCTACCGCCTTGTCTACGTTGAAACCCCGTCAAATCCGCGATTGGACATTTGCGACATCACAGCGGTCGCCGAGGCCGCGCACCAAGCGGGCGCGATCGTCGTCGTCGACAACACCACGATGACGCCGTTCGGCCAGCGCCCGCTCGATCTCGGCGCCGACATCGTCGTTGCTGCCGACACCAAGGCGGCCAACGGGCATTCCGACGTGCTGTTCGGCCATGTCGCCAGCCGCAATCCAGACATCATCGCGGACGTCACCGGCTGGCGCGAGACCGCGGGCGGCATTCCCGGCCCGTTCGAGGCTTGGCTGGTGCATCGCGGCCTGGAGACGCTGGAGGTACGCTTCGACCGCATGTGTTCTTCTGCCGAGGTGATCGCGAAGCGCCTGAAAAACCATCGCGCCGTTAGCGGCTTGCGCTACCCCGGGCTGGAGGGCGACCCGTCGCACAACCTCGCCCGGGCGCAGATGGAGCGCTTCGGCTTCCTCGTGTCCTTCGAACTCGCTTCCCAGGAGAAGGCCGAGGATTTCATCAACAACTGCACGCTGATGCAGGCGGCAACGTCGTTCGGGGGTGTCCACACCTCCGCCGAGCGGCGGGCCAAGCGAGGAGATTCGGTTCCGCCCGGCTTCGTGCGCCTGTCGGTGGGCTGCGAGCCGGTGGAAGAACTCTGGCAGGCGGTCGAGGCATCGCTGGACAAGATCGGCATCTGAGCTGGCGGTTAGGTCACCAAGTCGTCGGCGCCAATATCGCGCCTGCCGTGCAAAACGCGGACGATCTCGATCGCGTCTTCGCCCATGCGATACAGAGTGACATATTCGCCGACGATCAGATGACGAATGCCGGGCGCGATATCATCGCGCGGCGCACCTGAGAACGGGTGCAAGGTGAGCAGTGTCCAGCGCCTCTCCAAAGCGTCCACAAGGCGCATGGCTCCCTTTGGCTATGTTCCGCAATGTAGTCACCGATGCCTTCGACATCTGATATCGCCTGAGGAAGCAGCCGATATTTCACTCTTCCGAGCCTGCAGCTTCCGACATCCTGTGATATTTGGCTCGCAGCCGGTCCATGAAGGGCTGGCCGTCCACCGCCGGTCCGCTGTCGATCCCCTCCTGAACCAGCCTGCGCAATTCCTCGACCGTGTAGCCGAGAAGATCGCGGCGGTCTTTCCATTGCCGCAGCGCATCACGGATGACTTCGCTGGCCGAGGCATATTCGCCGGCGGCCACGACATCGTCGACCGCCGCCGCCAGTTCCGGCGAAAGCGTGATGCTGCGTTTGTCGACGTGACCCATGATGCGCTCCTGATCAAACCATGACAATCATGGTACGATTAAATCGTACCAGCTTCAAGGATGCGTTTGTCTCGACCCCAGCATGCGTACTTGATTCAATCGCTCAAGCACCTGAATCGCCAGCTGCGCCCGAAGGCGCAGACTGCTGATCCAAAGGATTAATCGCGATATGGGGGAGAAATTGCCAGCTGGCCTGTAAGCCGGGTTTTGTATGGCCCTCGCCCCTTTCGGGGCGAGAACGTGGCGGCCATTCATCTTGGGCGCATGTTGCCATGCGCCTCACGCAACCTACCCGGACGGTGAGCCGGAAACAGCCCTCGAAGGTTTCCCCTCGCACCGTCCCTATTCGGTTTTGCTCCCGGTGGGGTTTACCGTGCCGCTCCTGTTGCCAGTCGCGCGGTGGGCTCTTACCCCACCCTTTCACCCTTGCCCCGATAAATCGTGGCGGTTTGCTTTCTGTGGCACTTTCCCTGGGGTCGCCCCCGCCGGCCATTAACCGGCACCGTGTTTCCATGGAGCCCGGACTTTCCTCACCCGCAGCCTTTCGGCTTTGCGGGTGCGGCCGCCCGGCCAGCTGGCAGAGCGTATAAAGGGGTTCACGTTCCAAAACGCAAATGAAAAAGCAGACTTATGCCGGCGATCCCAATGCCGCCAACTGCACCTTGACCTTGCCGCAATAGGCCGCCGACACCGGGTTCATCCTCGTCGCGGCATGGCCGGCATTGTATTTCAGGATCGTGCCGCAGGTGGTGCCGCCGCCGAGATTGCGCGCCATGGCAAGGTACTTCATGCCGTATTTGATGTTGGTGTCGGGATCGAACAGACCCTTGGCGGAGCCGCTATAACCCATCATCCGCGCCGTTGCCGGCTTGATCTGCATCAGGCCGATTTCACCCGCGCCGCCGACGATGTTCGGCCGGTAGTTGCTCTCGATCTTGATGACCGCCTGGGCCAGCGACACCGGCACGCCTTCGGCCGCAGCATAGCGGGCAATGATTGCCGAATACTGGCCGCCAAGCGCGGCTGCCGCAGTCGACTCCGCAGCGGTGCTTGGGCGGATCGATGCGGTCGTCGTCAGGTCGACGCTCTTCCTGTTGCGCTTAAAATGCCTCTTGGCCGTGGCTTTTCTGGCCTTCACCACGGCTGCTTTGCGCACTTTCGCGGTGGTTGCCCTTTTTGCTTTCGGGTTTGCCTTCGTCATGGTGGCCTTGGCGGGTGCGGCGATGAAGCCCTGGTCTGCCCTCTGGCTCAGTGGTGCGGCATCGGCCGTGCTGAAGGCAAAAGTCATTACTCCGGCAGCAATAGCTGCCGTTACAACGGTCAATTTCTGCATGTGGTCCTGTTCTGTTTGGCCGCGCGAAGATCTTCACGCAGCAACGCCTAATCAATATCGGAGCATCCGGGGGGCTGGAGGTCCGATAACTTGCACGAACTGCCTTTGAGGGCGGAATTTGTGTCGAACAAGGCGAGGCAATTCACTTTCAGTGACAGGCTGTAACTTGAATATCAGGAAAAGATTATTTAGACGCAACTGACCTAAGGGAAGTCAGCAGGCTTTGCAGCGTGCTAGACGTAGAGCCGTCGGCGACGCCATCCACCAGGCGTGGTCGGAAATGCCGCTGAAAAGCTTCGACGACGATTTCGGTCTGGCGGTCGAAGACACCTGATATCTCGACGCCATAGCCATAGAGCGCCAGCATAGACTGCAGTGCCTCGATCTGGGCGCCGGTATCGCCGGCTTTCAGCACCGCGCCGCGCCGGACCGGCGCCGCAGGCACGAGATGGCCGACCCCGGCCGCAAACAGCGCATTCCAGGGGAATTTCTCGCCCGGGTCGATCTTGCGCCCCGGCGCGATGTCGGAATGGGCAAGCACCCTTTGCGCCGTAATGGAATGGCGTTCGATGATACCAAGGCAAAGCCCGATCACCGCTTCCACCTGCCGCTTGGGAAAGGCCGAATAGCCGAGCGAATGGCCGGGATTGACGATTTCGATGCCGACCGAACAGGAGTTGATGTCGCGACGACCGAACCAGGAACTTGCACCGGCATGCCAGGCGCGGTCGCTTTCGCGCACCATCTGGATGATGCGGCCATCCTCATGGACGAGGTAGTGCGACGAGACTTCGCTTGCGGGGTTGCACAACCAGGCTTCCGCGGCAGCACCAGTCGCCATGCCGGTATAGTGCAGCACGATCATGTCGGGCCTGAGCGTTTCGCGCCGCGGGCCGAAATTCGGCGATACCCTGACCTCCGCGCTTGGCTCGTCGGGCGAGAAGCCGGTCATGCGTGCCTGAGGCCCCGCTCGATCATTTCATAGGCCGCGTTGATCGCCGCGACCCTGGTCGTTGCAATCTTGATGAATTCCTGCGGCAGGCCGCGCGCGATCAGCCGGTCCGGATGATTGTCGGAGACCAGCTTGCGGTATCGCTTCCTGACCTCCTCGAACGGCTTGCCGCGCTCAATGCCGAGCACGATATAGGGATCGCCGGCGCCGAGATTGACGTGCCTGGCCATGATGGCCTCGTAGTGCACCTCGTCGATGCGGAAAATCTCGGCAATACGGTGCAGGAAAATCCCTTCGCGCTCATGCACCAGCCCATCCGCCTTGGCGATATGGAACAGACCGTCGAGTATGTCTTCCAGCATGACGCAGTTCGAATGGCCCGAGCCGCACATCTGCGCCATACTCTCGGCATAGGTCTCGAACCCGGCGACGTCGCGCTTGGCCAGATCGTAAAGCCGCGCCACATTGCGGGTCTGTTCTCGCGGCACCTCGAATATTTCCTGGAACGCGCGAACCTCGTCCTGGGTGACGATGCCATCGGCCTTGGCCATCTTGGCTGACAGCGCAATCATCGCCACAGAGAAGGCAACACGCCGGCGCAGATCAGCGTCACCGGAGAAAACCGTGCGCACGGCCTCAACCACATCGGCTACGCCGGACGTGGCTGAAGATGAAACGCGGGTGATGAAGTCGCCGAGGCGATCCCAAATCGACATGAGCGCTTATTAGGGCCGCCGGCCATTGCTATCAAGCCAAGACAGCGCCGCAGAGTGGACCGAATTTACGCAAGCAACCGACGCGCCAGATCCCAAACCGTAGGAAAGAGCCGGTTCAAGGCCCTTGAGCCCCGAATCGACCTAAACGCAGGAAGGCCGGCGCGAAGCCGGCCTCCTCTCTCGTACGTCAAAGTGACCGAGACTGCTGCTACTGCGCGGGGGCAGGAGCAGGTGTTGCCGGAGCCGGTTCTGCAGGCTTCGGTGCATCCGGCGTCGCCGGCTTCATGGGCTCGGCGGCTGGCGGATTGGTGCTCTGGGTGGTGGTGTTATCCGTACCGCTGTCGCTGCAGGCGGCAACGCCGAACAGGGCCAGGGCGGAAACGGAAGCAAGAATGAGCTTTTTCATGACATCTCTCCTTCAACACACGCTCACGTTGCGGTGAACGGTCGAAGGCAAAATGCATCAAACGGCCATGAGTTTCGTAACGTTGCGTTTCCTGATGTAACATCCGCGCACTACCGATTGCGGGCCGGGCGATGCCGAACTAACAGTCTGGACCCAAATGCAATGCCGGAGTTCTGCGTGGACAAGAAATGGGATTTTTGGATCGACCGCGGCGGCACCTTTACCGACGTGATCGGACGTGATCCGCAAGGCGGTTTGCATCCCAGGAAATTCCTGTCGGAAAATCCCGAAGCCTATCCCGACGCGGCCATAGCCGGCATCCGCGAGCTTCTGGGGCTCAAATCCGGCACCGCTATTCCTCCGGGCCTGGTCGGTGACGTCAAGATGGGTACCACCGTTGCCACGAATGCGCTGCTGGAGCGCAAGGGCGACCGTGTGCTTTTGCTCATCACCAAGGGTTTTCGCGACGCGCTGAAGATCGCCTATCAGGCGCGGCCGGACATCTTCGCCAAGGAGATCATCCTTCCCGAACAGCTCTACGAGCGAGTCATCGAGATCGACGAGCGTGTGCGCGCCAATGGCGAGGTCGAGCGCTTGCTCGACATCGCCGCCTGCCGGCCCGCCATCGAACAGGCGAAGGCCGACGGCATCGATGCGGTGGCCATCGTCTTCATGCATGCCTGGAAATATCCCGACCACGAGAAGGCGGTGGCGAAAGTCTGCCGCAAGATCGGGTTCAGCCAAGTCTCGGTCAGCCATGAAGTCTCGCCGCTGATCAAACTGGTCGGCCGCGGCGACACCACCGTGGTCGATGCCTATCTGTCGCCGATCCTGTCGCGCTATGTGCAAAGGGTGGCGGGAGAACTGGGCGCGACGCCAATCTCCCCACTTGTGGGGGGTGAGGAGCGGTCGGCCAAAGGCCGAGAAAAAGCCAACGATTTGGCTTTTTCAGCGACGAACGCCCGGAGCCATAGCGAAGGGCAGTCCGCAAAGCCGACAGGGGGGGGCGCTGTCCCGCCAGCGCCTCATTCCGTCACGCCCCCCTCTGCCCTGCCGGGCATCTCCTCCACGAGGGGGGAGATTGGCCAATCTCCTCGCCTGATGTTCATGATGTCGTCGGGCGGGCTTACCGCCGCCGACATGTTTCAGGGCAAGGACGCGCTGCTGTCCGGCCCGGCCGGCGGTGTCGTCGGCATGGTCGAGACGGCGAAACTCGCCGGATTCGAGAAAGTCATCGGTTTCGACATGGGCGGCACCTCGACCGACGTCGCCCATTATGACGGCGAGTATGAGCGCGCCTTCGACACCGAGGTCGCCGGCGTGCGCATCCGTGCGCCGATGATGCGCATCCATACCGTCGCTGCCGGCGGCGGCTCGATCCTGCACTACGAAGCCGGCCGTTTCCGCGCCGGCCCGGATTCCGCCGGCGCCAATCCTGGCCCCGCCGCCTACCGGCGCGGCGGCCCGCTGGCCGTCACCGACGCCAATGTCATGCTGGGCAAGCTGCAGCCCGATTTCTTCCCGGCAATTTTCGGCCCAGGCCAGGACCAGCCGCTCGATGTGGCCGCCGTGCGCAAAAAATTCGCTGCGCTGGCCGTCGAAATCGGCGATGGCCGCACGCCGGAAGCCGTCGCCGAAGGCTTCGTCACCATCGCGGTGGAAAACATGGCCAATGCCATCAAGAAGATCTCCGTGCAGCGCGGCTATGACGTCACTGAATATCTCTTGAACTGTTTTGGCGGCGCCGGCGGCCAGCATGCCTGCCTGGTTGCCGACGCGCTCGGCATGGAGGCGGTACTGATCCACCCCTTTTCCGGTCTGCTCTCAGCCTATGGTATCGGCCTGTCGTCGGTTTTCGCGTCGCGCCAGCAGGCGCTCCTGAAGCCGCTTGCCGAAGAATCCAGGACCGAGATCGCCAGCCTCATCGGCACGTTGAAAAAAGCCGTCATCGCCGAATTGGCAGCGCAAGGCATTGCGCAGGACAAGATTGCGGCAAAGCCGGTGCTGCACATCCGCTATGACGGCACCGACACCACGCTGCCGGTGAATTTCGAACAGGACTCTATCTTCCAGGCCAGGCGCGATTTCGAATTGGCCCACAAGGCGCAGTTCGGTTTCGTCTATGACGACAAGCCGATGATCGTCGAGACCGTTGGCGTGGAAGGCGCCGAGATCGTCGAGACCACGGCCGAAGCCGTTGCGCCCGCCGGACCGGCAAGGGTTGAAGCGGGTGCGTCCGGAACGCGGCGCATCTACACCGAGGGCCGCTGGCATGAGGCCGGCATCCATCGCCGCGAAAACCTGCGCCCATCCAATCTGGTCCCAGGCCCCGCTTTGATCATCGAGCCGAACCAGACCATCGTNCATCGTCGTCGAGCCGGGCTGGCAGGCCGAAATCACCAACCTCAATCACGTCGTCATTCGCCGCACGGAACGGAAAGTTCGCACGGCTGCCCTCGGTACCGAAGCCGATCCGGTGATGCTGGAGGTCTTCAACAACCTCTTCATGTCGATCGCCGAGCAGATGGGCGTCACGCTGCAGAACACCGCCTATTCCGTCAACATCAAGGAAAGGCTGGACTTTTCCTGCGCCGTCTTCGACCGTCATGGAGCGCTGGTCGCCAACGCGCCGCACATGCCGGTGCATCTCGGCTCCATGGACCGCTCGGTCGAAACCATCATCCGGCTGAACTCCGGCGACATCCATCCCGGCGACGTCTTTGCGCTGAACGCCCCTTACAATGGCGGCACGCATTTGCCTGATATCACGGTGGTGACGCCGGTGTTTTCCCTCCCCCTTGAGGGGAGGGTGGCCGCGCAGCGGCCGGGTTGGGTCCTCTCAGAAGGCACCGCAAGAGCGTCGAGCACTGCCGCAACGACCCCCTCCGGCGGCTCCGCCGCCACCTCCCCCTCAAGGGGGGAGGAAGTAATCTTCTACGTAGCCTCACGCGGCCATCATGCCGATATCGGCGGCACTGCCCCCGGCTCGATGACGCCGCTTGCCACCACGGTCGACGAGGAAGGCGTGCTGTTCGACAATTTCCGCGTTGTCGATCGTGGAAAATTCCGCGAGACGGAGTTGCAAACGCTGCTCACCGACCACGCCTACCCCGCCCGCAACCCGCACCAGAACATCGCCGACCTCAAGGCGCAGATCGCCGCGAACGAAAAGGGCGTGGCGGAATTGCGCAAGATGGTCGGCCATTTCGGCCTCGATGTCGTCGAAGCCTATATGGGCCATGTCCAGGACAACGCCGCCGAAAGCGTGCGCCGCGTGCTGGAGCGGCTGCCCGATAGTTCCGAGTACGAATACCCGACCGACACCGGCCAGGTGATCAAGGTGAAGATTACCGTCGATCGGCAAAAGCGCGAGGCGACCGTGGACTTCACCGGCACCTCGAAGGTCGAGAAGAACAATTTCAACGCGCCCGAGCCCGTCGCCCGCGCCGCCGTGCTCTATGCCTTCCGCGTCATGGTCGAGGACATGATCCCGATGAATGCCGGGTGCCTCAGGCCCATCAACATCATCATCCCCGACGGCTCGATGCTGAAGCCGGCCTACCCCGCAGCAGTCGTCGCCGGCAATGTCGAGACCTCGCAGCATGTCACCAACGCGCTGTTCGGAGCCATGGGCGCCATGGCCAATGCGCAAGGCACGATGAACAACCTGACCTTCGGCAACAAGCAGTACCAGTATTACGAGACGATCTGCTCCGGTTCGCCGGCCGGACAGATGAACTCCGGCCGTGGCTTTGCCGGCACATCGGGGGTTCACACCCACATGACCAATTCGCGACTCACTGACCCTGAGGTGCTGGAACTGCGCTTTCCCGTTTTGCTCGAGGATTTTCACATTCGCGAGGGCTCCGGCGGCAAAGGCAAATGGGATGCCGGCGACGGCACCAGGCGGACGATCCGTTTCCTCGAAAAGATGGAATGCGCCATACTGTCCTCGCACCGCAACCGCCCGCCGCAAGGCCTCGATGGCGGCGGTGACGGCCAGGTCGGCTCGACCAAGGTCCGCCGCCAGGACGGCAGCGTCGAGACGCTGAAGGCCTGCGACCAGACCGTGCTCGACGCCGGCGACGCCGTCATCCTGACAACGCCGACACCGGGGGGATTTGGCAAGGCCTGAACTCGCGTCAACAGCCTGTCACCCGCCTGTCATGCCCCTGCGCTACCCGCTTGCGCCAAAGCAAACGGGGAATCATTAGCCATGACGGACGTTTCGGCAGATCTCGTTTTTCGCCGCGGCAAGGAAGTTGGAAAAGCCGTCTACCGGAACCGCCCGCTGTCGAAGGCCGGCATCTCGGAGCGGCTGTTCGCCCTCTTGTTCTCCGGTCTCGTCTATCCGCAGATCTGGGAAGACCCTGAACTCGACATGGAGGCCATGCAGCTTGGCCAGGGCCACCGCGTCGTCACCATAGCGTCGGGCGGCTGCAACATCCTCGCCTACCTCACCCGCTCGCCTGAACGCGTCGATGCGGTCGACCTCAACGCCGCCCACATCGCCTTGAACCGGATGAAGCTGGAGGCGGTGCGGCATCTGCCCTCGCAGGGCGATCTGTTCCGTTTCTTCGGCGCCGCCGACACCAACCACAATTCGCAAGCCTATGACCGCTTCATCGCGCCGCATCTCGACCCGGTCAGCCGCCACTATTGGGAGCGTCGCAGCTGGCGCGGCCGCCGGCGCATCACCGTCTTCGACCGCAATTTCTACCAGACCGGCCTGCTCGGCCTGTTCATCGCCATGGGCCACCGCAGCGCCAAATTCTTCGGCGTCGATCCCGCCGGTATCATGGCGTCGAAGAGCCTCGCCGACCAGCGCCGCTTCTTCAACGAAGAGCTGGCGCCGGTCTTCGACAAGAAGCTGTTGCGCTGGGCTACCTCGCGCAAGGCTTCGCTGTTCGGCCTCGGCATTCCGCCGGCGCAGTACGATTCGCTGATCACCTCGGGCGATGGTTCGATGGCCAGCGTGCTGAAGGCCCGGCTGGAAAAGCTCGCTTGCGATTTTCCGCTGAAGAACAACTACTTCGCTTGGCAAGCCTTCGCCCGTCGCTATCCCAATCCGGGTGAGGCCGCCCTGCCCGCCTATCTAGAAGAGGCCAACTACAAGGCGATCCGCAACAATGTCGATCGCGTCGGCATCCACCACTCCAATCTGATCGAATTTCTGGCCGGCAAGGACGCAGGCACCGTCGACCGTTTCGTCCTGCTCGACGCGCAGGACTGGATGACGAACGACCAGCTCAATGCCCTTTGGTCGGAGATCACCCGCACCGCCTCGGTCGGCGCCCGAGTCATCTTCCGTACCGCCGCCGAGCCCAGCCTGCTGCCGGGCCGCGTCTCGATCTCGCTGCTCGACCAGTGGACCTACGAGGACGAGGCCTCGCGCGACTGTTCGGCCCGCGACCGCTCGGCCATCTATGGCGGCTTCCACCTCTATGTGAAGCGCGCGGCATGAGCGCGAGCGAGCTGCCGGCCGACCATGCCGAACTGATGGACGGCGTCTATCGCTGGCAGCGCCACATCTACGACCTGACTCGCAAATATTACCTGCTCGGCCGCGACCAGATGATATCCGGGCTGGATGTGCCGGCGAATGGCAGAGTGCTCGAACTTGGCTGCGGCACCGGCCGCAACATCGCGCTTGCCGCCCGCCGCTATCCCGACGCCCGCCTCTACGGCCTCGACATCTCGGCCGAGATGCTGGAGACGGCGAGCAAGGCGATCGGCCGCGACGGCCTGTCCGGCCGCGCCGTGCTGGCGCGCGGCGACGCCACCGATTTCGACGCCAAGACGCTGTTCGGCGTCGAGCGCTTCGACCGCATCTTCGTGTCCTATTCGCTGTCGATGATCCCCGGTTGGGAAAAGACGGTTTCGGCAGCCCTTGCGGCACTCGCGCCCGGCGGCTCGCTGCATGTCGTCGATTTCGGCCAGCAGGAAGGCTTGCCCAACTGGTTCCGGTCATTGCTGCGCGGCTGGCTCAAGAAATTCCATGTCACGCCACGTGAATCATTGCGCGAAGTCTTGGAATCGGAATCTCGGCGAACCGGCGCAAGCTTCTGTTTCCGCGCGCTTTATCGCGGCTATGCCTGGCTGGCGGTCGTCAAGATCGCGCACTCTTACCTCCCCCTCGATGGGGGAGGTCGCGCCGAAGGCGCGGGTGGGGGTGAAGTGCCAGGCACCCCGCCCCNGGGGGGGGGGGGGGGGGGGGTGAAGTGCCAGGCACCCCGCCCCGGCGCTACGCGCCGACCCTCCCCATCAAGGGGAGGGTAAAGGGAGCTAGCGCAGTGCCTTCATCAGCGCGCCGACCATCACCTGCGGCCGGTAGCCGAGCTTGGCCGGCGTCAACCCCAGCCGCACCACCACCAGTTGCTCCGACGGGATGATGGCGACCGTCTGGCCGTCATGGCCCTCCATCCAGTAGGTATCGTTGGGCAGGCCGGCGGCGACGCCGGCGCCGGGATTTCCTTCGTCCCCCGGGGCTTCGATCCAAAGTTGCCCCTTGCCGTAGACTTTCGAGGCCGGTGCCGGTTCGCGCATCCAGTCGACGAAACCGGCCGGCAGGATCTGGTTGCCGTTCCAGACGCCGCCCTGCAGCAGGAATTGGCCGAACCGCGCCCAGTCATGCCCCGTGGCATAGAGGTAGGATGAGCCGACAAAGGTACCCTCCTCGTCGGTTTCGAGCACCGCGCTTTGCATGCCGAGCGGCCCGAACAGCGCTGTCCTTGGCCACATCAGCGCCTTGTCCTTGTCGCCGATAGCATCCTGCCACAGCCGCGACAGCATCACCGCCGTGCCGCTCGAATAGGAAAAGACCTTGCCGACGTCGCCGGTCAGCGGCTTGGCCTCGGCGAAGCCCGCCATATCCGGTTCGAGGTAGAGCATGCGCGTCACATCGGCAACGTCGCCATAATCCTCGTTGAACTCGAGTCCGCTCGACATCGCCATCATATCGGCAAGGCTGATGGCGGCGCGGCCGTCCGCCTTCCATGAGCCGAACAGGCCCTGATTGGTCACCGCCATCTTGCCGTCCTTGACCAGCGTGCCGACGAGCGCGGCGTTGACTGTCTTGGTCATCGACCAGCCCAGCAGCGGCGTTTTCGCCGAAAAGCCGTCGCCATAACGCTCCGCAACAATGCGGCCATTTTTGACCACCACCACGGCGCGCATGCCGATGCCGGTCATCGCCGCACCGTCGAGGATCTTGTTGATTTCGGGATTTTGCGAGGCATCGACTCGATCTCCCTCGGGCCACAGATCGCCCTTGGTGGCCGCCGACGCCTCGGCAGGGATTGACGTGCGCCGTGCCTTGCCGACGTCGCCATCGGGAACCGAGGCGCAACCCAGGCCGGCGCGCGCAACGGCAACGCTCTTGCCGAGGAAGCCAAGCAGCCCGGCCGAGACGGTCCCCCTGTTCTTGTCGACCGACACCTTCATCAGCCTGAGAAGCGGATGGCCGGGCGCCTGCACGTCGATGGCAAGCACCTCATTGGGATCACGGCCGGCGATAAAAACATTGGAGCAGACAATCTTGGCGGAATAACCGGAACCGACCCGGATCAGGTCGGGCGGCGCGATGTAGAGCCAGGTAAACAGGGCGGCTATGGCCAACACGACCAGGCCGAGCAGCCATTTGATGATCTTCACGGCGATCCGCATCTTTCCGTCCCTGCTTTTCCGCTGGCCGTGGCTTGCGGCCCGATTTATGTCATCGATTTGCCGCCATTGCTTCCGCACAATCGGTGTTCTTGTCGAGCGCCGTCAACCTGTTATCAACCATGATCGGCGATCACTGATGCATGTCGCCCAAAAGTGCGCAGCGGTTTTGAGACAACGACATGCACGAAAATAGCGTATCAGGCGATGCTGTGGGGCGATCGCCTGAGGGGCACTTGCAACGACAACCCAACAGCGACCGGCTGATTCCGGCTCGGGAAATGCGATGCGCCGTTTTGCGGCCCTCATCACGTTGACGCTGCTGGCCGCCTGCTCGACCGCCAGCGATCTCGTGCCCTCGATGTCGCCATCCAGCAGCCCGACGGTTGCCGTGCGCGCACCGCGTTTCGAAGACTCCAAGCCGCATGAATGGGATACCGGCGCGCCCTGGAACTATGCCGTTCACGGCACCGACGTCTCCAAATACCAGACCTCGGTCGACTGGCCGACGGCCAAGGCCAGCGGCATCTCCTTCGCCTTCATCAAGGCGACCGAGGGCGGCGACCGTTTCGACGAGTATTTCAACGAGCATTGGTCGCGCACCAAGGCCAATGGCATTCCGCGCGCGGCCTACCATTTCTTCTATTTCTGCACGCCGGCCGCCACCCAGGCGCGCTGGTTCATCCAGAACGTGCCCGTCGACCGCTCGGCCATGCCGCCGGTGCTCGACATGGAGTGGAACCCGCAATCGCCGACCTGCAGGCTGCGCCCGGATTCGGCAACGGTGCGGGCCGAAATGACCACCTTTCTCGAGATGATCGAGCGGCACTATGGCAAGAAGCCGATCATCTACACCTCGGTCGACTTCTTCGACGATAACGACCTTTCGACCTTCCGCGGCTATCCCTACTGGCTGCGCTCGGTCGCCGGCCACCCCCGCCAGAAGTACGGCAGCCACCCCTTCACCTTCTGGCAATACACCGGAACCGGTATCGTTCCCGGCATGACCGGCAAGTCCGATATCAACGTCTTCAACGGCACTGAGTCAGCCTGGAAAAAGTGGCTGCGGCAGAACACCCGTTGACACCGGCTCTGCCGCCGGCTTTTCGACGTCCCATGCGCACCTACCTGCAACCACTGGGATATTTACGCCGGAAACAGTCGAGGAGCCGCCTGCGCTCCGGGCTGCTCGCGGCCCTGCTGCTCGGCGCTACGGCGATGCCGGCGGGGGCGCAGGAATGCGGCGGCGACTTCGAAACCTGGAAGCAAGGCGTGGCGGCGGAAGCCAAGGCGGCCGGTGTCGGCGCTGTGGGCCTTGACGCACTGGAAGCCGCCACCGTCGACGACAAGGTGCTGGCGCGTGACCGCGCCCAGGGCGTCTTCGCACAGACCTTCATCCAGTTCTCCAACCGCATGATCTCGGCCTACCGGCTGAAGCAGGGCGCGGTCAATCTGAAGAAATACGCCGAAATCTTTGCGCGCGCCGACCAGCAGTTCGGTGTCCAGGCGCCGATCATCACCGCCTTCTGGGGGCTGGAGACCGATTTCGGCGCCGTGCAGGGCGATTTCCACACGCTGAGCGCCTTGGTGACGCTGTCGCATGACTGCCGCCGCCCCCAGCTGTTTCGGCCGCAACTGGTGCCGCTGTTGACGCTGATCGATCGCGGCGTCGTTCCGGCCGACGTCACCGGCGCCTGGGCCGGCGAGATCGGCCAGACGCAGATCCTGCCTTCCGACTATCTCGCGCGCGGAGTCGACGGCGACGGCGACGGCATCGTCGACCTCAGGCGCAGCGTACCCGACGTGATCATGACCACGGCCAACAAGGTGCTGTCGCGCGGCTGGAAACGCGACCAGCCCTGGATCGAGGAAGTGCGCGTGCCCGAGGACATGCCCTGGGAGCAGACCGGCCGCACCAACAAGTTGCCGCTGTCGCAATGGGCCGCCTGGGGCGTCACCAATCCCGATGGCACGCCGCTGATCGACAATGGCCTGAAGGCCGGCCTGGCGCTGCCGATGGGCCGCAAAGGTCCGGCCTTCCTCGCCTACGACAATTTCGACGTCTATCTCGAATGGAACCAGTCCTTCACCTACGCGCTGACCGCCGCCAACTTCGCCAGCCGGCTGGCCGGGGCAAAGCAGTTCGACCCGCGCAATCCCGAAACCGGGCTCAATGGCGACCAGATGAAGGAATTGCAGACCAAGCTCGAAGCCAGGGGCTATGACGTCGGCACCGTCGACGGCATTCTGGGCACCAACACCCGCGAAGCCATCCGCAAGGAACAGATGCGGCTCGGCATGCCGGTAGACGGCTGGCCGACGCCGGAGCTTTTGGGGAAACTGTGAGTAGAATCTGCCCAAGCTGAGTTCCTTATTCCCTACTCCTTGCCCGGACGAAGTCGATAAATGCCCGCAAAGCCGGGGGGACGTGCCTCGAACTCGGGTGATACAGGAAGAAGCCTGGAAAGCTGGGCGACCAGGGCTCTAGAAATCTCATCAGCCTGCCCGCATCGATCCAGGACTGGACCTGATAGTCGATCATGTAGGCAACGCCTGCTCCACCCAGCGCCGCGTTCAGCATCAGCTCGGTGTCGTTGACAGTCAGGCTGCCCTCGACGGCGATTTCCAGAGACCGTTTGCCGCGCGCGAACTCCCATCGATAGAGGTTGCCGCCACCAGGCCACTGGAATTTTATGCATTGGTGCTGATGCAACTCCTGCGGATGGCGCGGTATGGCCCGATTTTCGAGATAGACGGGAGCGGCCACCGCCGCCATCTGCAAATCCCCGCTCAGTTTCACTGCCACCATGTCCTTCTCCAGCCGCTCGCCAAGCCTGATTCCGGCATCGAACCGTCCTCGGACAATGTCGGTCAGGGTATCGTCGACGATGACGGTCAGCGCGATATCAGGATAGGCGCGTTGGAAGTCGCCAAGGATCGGGCCGATGAACCGCACCGCGGCAACACGCGGCACGTTTATTCGTAGCGAACCCGCCGGCCGATCACGCGCGGCATGAATGTCCGCTACGGCGCCCTCCAGCTCTTCGAACGCAACGGCAAGGCGCGCAAACAGCGTCTCGCCAGCACCAGTGGGTGAAACACTACGCGTCGTGCGATTCAGCAACCTGACGCCGATGCGAGCCTCCAGTTGCCGGATCGACTGGCTGAGCGCCGGCGGGGAAACACGCAGCCGGGCGGCGGCGCGGACGAAACTACGCTCTTCCACGATTGCGGCGAATGCCTTGAACTCGGTGAATTCAGAACCGCGCATTGTGTATCCCTAGATTAACAAGCTAGTCAGATAATAGGCCATTATCTGATCAGTTGCATGGCCCTATCTCTCGACTAGCGGACCCGTCAGATGAAACCGGCACGGGCCTGAATGATTGAAGGAAACGTATCATGCCCAAGTCCTTGCAAGGCAAAACCGCACTCGTCACCGGCAGTTCGCGCGGCATTGGGCGAGCCATCGCCGAAGGACTCGCCTCCAAGGGCGCTGCCGTCGTCGTCAACTATGTCGGCAACCACGAAGCCGCTGACGAGGTCGTGGCCGCCATCGCCGGCAAGGGAGGAAAGGCGATCGCCGTCCAGGCCGACATATCAAGCGTCTCGGATATTCATCGCCTGTTTGACGAGGCTGAGAGTGAGTTCGGCGCGATCGACATCGTGGTTGCCAATGCCGGCGTCGCCGTCATCAAGCCTCTGACCGAGGCAACCGAAGCCGATTTCGACCATGTCTTCGGCACCAATGCCAAGGGCACGTTCTTCGTGCTTCAGGAAGCAGCGCGCCGTGTGCGAAACGGCGGCCGCATCATCGCGGTCTCCACCGGCGGCACCAAGATGTTCTTCACGCAAACGGCGCTCTATCTCGGCAGCAAGGGCGCCGTCGAACAATTCGTCCGTGTGCTCTCGCGTGAACTCGGACCGCGCGGCATCACCGTGAATGCGCTGTCGCCTGGCTTCACCGACACGGACCTGCTTCCCGAGCGCGATCGCGCCGTGGCGGCCGGCATGTCTCCATTTGGCAGGATCGGCGCGCCCCGCGACGTTGCCGATGTCGCGGTCTTCCTGGCCAGCGACGAGGCCCGCTGGCTGACCGGCGAGAATATCCAGGCCGGTGGAGGCGTCGCCTAATCCGCCATTGTCTCCAGGCTGGCGAATCCCTGCGGCGCATCGCCTTCATCGAAGGGTGTCGTCACCTCGACGAAGGTATCGGGATAAAAGCCGTTGAAGCGGGTTCTTAGCGACAGCGAATAGGCGCCGATATGGCCAATCTCGATCCAGTCGCCGGTGTCGACGGTTTCCGGCAGCCAGAACGGCCGGGACAGGATGTCGACGGAATCGCAAGTCGCGCCGCAGACCTTGAACGGCACGATGTTCTTTTCCTCGCCATTGCGCGAGCGGATGGCCGGATCGGGGATGAAGCGGGCCGGCAGTGTGATCTTGCCGGTCCAAGAATCCGACAGCGACGCCCAGATGCCGTCATTGATGTAGAGCCGCTTGCCCTTGCGCAGCAGCACCCGCACGATCAGCGACAGGCAGCGCGCCACGATCACCCGGCCGGGCTCGGCCACCAACGGGATCTGGTCGAACTGGTATTCCCTCAGGTCGCCCGACAGCCGCGACATGATCTGGCCGAGCGACGGCATCTCGATCTGCTTGCGATTGGGGTCATGGCCGTACTCGGCGGGAAAGCCGCCGCCGACATCGAGGCCCGCAATGTCGAAGGTCAGCCGGTTGCGCACCCAATCGGCGGAGGCCAGCGCCCGCTCATAGGTGTCGGGATCCTCGATCTGGCTGCCGACATGGAAGCACAGGCCGACCTTGTAGCCGGTGCGGTTGAGTCGCTCGGCGAGTTCCACAGCATAGGCCGGCCCGGCGCCGAATTTCTTTGACAGTTCATAGGCCGCCGAGCCCTTGGTCTGGATGCGCACGAACACGCTGATGGAGCCCGGATCGATGTCAAGCGCCCGCACCACCCGCGTCAGCTTGGTGATCTCGTCCTCATGGTCGAGCGAAATGACGCGGATGGCGTATTTTTCCAGCGCAAGCTTGATGTCCGACTGCGCCTTGACCGGATGCATGTAGAGCATCTCGGCGTCGGGTGAGACGGCGCGAACTGCGGCGAACTCGCCGGGCGAGGCCACATCGAAAGCGGTGACGCCGGCTTCGACCAGCGCCTTCAGCACGATCTGCTCGCCATTGGTCTTGACTGCGTAAGCGGTCTTGCCGGGAAACATGCCCATGAACTGTTTGGCATCCGCCTTCAGCACCTGCGGGCGAAAGCAGTAGACCGGATCGTCCGGCCGAAGCGCCAGCGCCGCCTCGCGGGCATTCTCGAATCGCTGCATGGACGAATCCCCTGACTTCTCGGCTGCGCACAATTAATCCAAGCTAGCGGCCAAAGAAAACAATTCTGTGTCTGGCGGGCACTGACCCAGCGGCGCACCCTCTGGCAGCACTGTTGCCAGCAATCAGGTTTCGGGTGGCTCTTGTCGCCGGACCCGATATGCCTTCTGCCTGAGTGGCTGGCATTGATGCCGCGGGGAAGGACGTTCACGATGGCAATAGCCACGACAGCCGTGCAGCGCGGACCGATGACGCTGAGGGACTGGGGACAGCTTCTGCTGCTCGGCGCCATCTGGGGCGGCTCGTTCTTCTTTGCCCGCATCGCCGTTGCCGAAATGCACCCGCTGGTGCTGGTGCTGTTTCGCGTTGCCATTGCGGCCATTGCACTGCAGCTCTATCTCGGCATTCGCGGTCCGTCCTTCCGCCTCGCCTTCCCGCATGCCGGCCTGTTTTTCCTTTTGGCGCTCGCCAACAATGTCGTCCCGTTCTCGCTGATCTTTGCCGGCCAGACCGCGCTTGGCGCGGGCGTCGCCTCGGTGCTCAATGCGACGACGCCGTTCTGGACGCTGATCCTCGCCAACGCGCTGACAGCGGACGAAAAGCTCTCCTGGAACAAGCTTGCCGGCATCGGGCTCGGCATCGCCGGCACCGCTGTCATGATCGGCCCCGGCCTGCTGGCCGGGCTCGGCGGCCCGGTCTGGGCGAAATTCGCGCTGATCGGCGCCTCGCTGTCTTACGCCGTCGCGCTGATGATTGCCCGCCGCTTCAAGGGCGTGCCCTCGCCGGTCATCGCCACCGGACAATTGACGGCGTCGACCATCATCATGATCCCGGTGGTGCTGCTCACCTATGGCCCGGCCGGCCTGTTCTCGGCCTCGCCGCCGGTCTGGACGGCGGTGCTGGCGCTGGCGCTGCTCTCCACCGCCTTCGCCTACATCCTCTATTTCAACCTCGTCGCCTCGGCCGGCGCCACCAACGCCTCGCTGGTCACGCTCATCGTCCCGGCCAGCGCCATCCTGCTCGGCCTCCTGTTCCTCGGCGAGCGGCTCGCTCTGTTCGAGTTCTGCGGCATGGCACTGATCGCGCTTGGCCTGGTGACGATCGATGGCCGGTTGTTTGGTCGGCGCTAATGCCTGTCGACCAAAAGTGCGCAGCGGTTTTGGGACAACGACGCGCTTTAGGTCTGGTAGCGCTGCCATGCCTCGCTTTCGCCACGGCCGCGTCACAATTTATTCACAGGCTGCCAGCGGCTTTTCCCGAAGAGTTTCAACGCTTAACGACAGGTGGCAGGTCGCAAATTCCACAATCGCGTCGCATTGCAGCATATTTTCCGCTTGCCTGTGGCACAAATGCCCCTAGACTCCACCCATAGCTCTTGAAGAGGAGACTATGACATGGGACTTACGAGGCCAATCAACGCATTGATGATCTGTGCTGCATTTGCCTTCATTGGCGCCCTTATCATAGGTGTTCTTCCGTAACCGCCGGAGCGGAAGAAAACAGCAGCAATAGCCCACAAATTCGAAAGGCCGGGTGTTTCGCCCGGCCTTTTGCATTTCAGATTTCGTACCACGATGAAGCTCAGGCCGCGGCGGATCCAGCTGCCTCTGTTTCGTGGGAGCGGATGCCGATCATATGGCAGATGGCAAACACCAGGTCGGCCCGGTTCATGGTGTAGAAATGGAAGTCGCTGACGCCGCGCTCGACGAGATCGAGCACCTGCTCGGCCGCCACGGCAGACGCCACGAGCGCATGCGTCTGCGGATCGTTGTGCAGCCCTTCGAAACGCTCGGCCAGCCATGCCGGCACCAGCGCGCCGCAGCGCGCCGAGAAATTGGCGACCTGGGTGAAATTGTGCACCGGCAGGATGCCAGGCACGATCGGGATGTAGATGCCGGCACGGCGCGCCTTCTCGACATAACGCTCGTAGAGATCGTTGTCGAAGAAGAACTGGGTGATCGCCCGCGTCGCGCCATTGTCGGCCTTGCGCTTCAGCATGTCGAAGTCGGTGGCGAAGTCGGGGCTTTCCGGATGCTTTTCGGGATAGGCCGAGACCGAGATGTCGAAATCGCCGGCGTCCTTCAGCGCTCCGACAAGTTCGGCGCCATTGGCATAGCCATCGGGATGCGGCCGGTAGGCCGTACCGACACCCGCCGCCGGATCGCCGCGCAACGCAACGAAGCGCTTCACGCCCATATCGGCGAATTCGCGGACCACGGCATCGACCTCATGGCGGGCGGCGTCGACGCAGGTCATGTGCGCCGCCGGCGTCAGCGCCGTCTCGTTCAGGATGCGCTTGACCGTGCGCGCCGTGCGCTCCCGCGTCGAGCCGCCGGCGCCATAGGTCACCGAGACGAATCTCGGCTTCAGCGGCTCCAGCCTGGTGACGGTGTCCCAGAGCCTGGCTTCCATCTCGTCGGTCTTCGGCGGGAAGAACTCGAAGGAGACGCGGACCTTGTCGCCAATGTCGGGACGGCGGGAAAAGCGGAACTGGTTCATCAGGCGATTTCCCCCATAGGGTACGCTTTGGTGGGTTGGGTGTCATTTGAAGGCTCGGCGATCAGCATGCGGCGGTCGCGGCCGAGCCACAGCTTGACGGTGAGCCTGGCTTCGTTGCCGCCGCGCGGCTCGAATTCCTGGGCATCCTCGAGATCGAGCCCGGCATCGGCAAACCATTCGGAGATCTGGCGGTCGGAAAAGCCCAGCCTGACATGCGCATGCTGGTCGCGCAGGAATTCCAGTGCATGCGGCGCGAAATCGACGATCACCAGCCGGCCCGACGGGCGCAGCAGCCTTGCCGCCTCGCGGATGGCGCGGGCGGGATCGTCCAGATAGTGCAGCACCTGATGGATGGTGACGAGGTCGAAGGCGTCGCGCTCGACCGGCGGCGCGAAAATGTCGCCTTGGCGGACCTGGGCATTGGCGATGCCTGCCTTGTCGAGATTGGCCCGCGCCACCGTCAGCATTTCGCGCGACATGTCGATGCCGACACCGCGCCGGTAGAGCGGCGAAAATATCTCCAGCAGCCGCCCGGTACCGGTGCCGAGGTCTAGCATCGACTGGAATGGCCGCTTGCCGACCAGCTTGAGGAGTGCGGCTTCCACCGCGCGGTCCGGCACATGCAGCGAGCGGATGTGATCCCAACTGGCGGCGTTCTCGGAGAAATACTCGGCGGCACGGTCCTGGCGCTTGCGCTTGACCGATGCCAACCGCTCGAGATCGCGCTCGACCTGTGGATCGGCGCCGCGAATGCCAGAGACCAGCCCCATGACGAAGTCGCGCGCGGAATCCGTATCCGACAGCCGGAAGAAGGCCCACGAGCCCTCCTGGTAGCGGCCGATCAACCCGGCCTCCAGCAGCAGCTTCAAATGCCGCGACACCCGCGGTTGCGACTGGCTGAGGATCTCGGTGAGGTCGGACACGGTGAGATCGCCGCGCGACAGCAGCGCCAGGATGCGGAGCCGGCTCGATTCGGCCGCAGCCTTCAACGTATCAACCATCGTATCGAGCGAAACATGCATCGGCGCGTTCTCGTTGAAAAAGATATAAACATATGTTTATGTCAGCTTTGACGACATGGCAAGGCCTATGTCGCTTCCTGACAAGAAAATGCCGCACACATGATCCCCGCCTGAGAGAACCGCTTTTCCCTGACGATCAGCTGGAAACTTGTGCTAGGGCGAAAGCCATGTTCGAGAAGCGCGACGGCGAAAAGCTCCTGCAGACTGACCCGGCTGACATGCCGGCGGATGGCCATATCGTGTTTATCGGCCGCATCGCCTCGCCATGGACCACGCGCGAAAGCTGCCCGAAGAACATGCGCGCCGCCCGCGAGACAGGACAGGCGGCCACTGTTCTCATCGACCCACCCTATCGCGACGGCCTGCTTGCGCTGGAGCGGGCCAGCCACATCGTCCTCCTGTCCTGGCTGCATCACGCGCCGCGGGCACTGATTGTCCAGAGACCCCGCCATGCGGCTGAGCCGAAAGGCGTTTTCTCGCTGCGCTCCCCTGCCCGGCCGAACCCAGTCGGGCTGCATATCGCCAGGCTGATGGCCGTCGACATCGACAACGGCCGCATCGACATCGACGCCATCGATGTGTTCGACGGCACCCCGGTGATCGACATCAAGCCCTATTTCGCCTCGACCGACGCCTTTCCCGAGGCGACCATTGCCGGGCGTGACGAAAAATGAGCGCGCCCACCGGCCGCCGCCGCGCCATCGCCAAGGCGCTGACCGCACTGCTGCCCCTGGCGCCCTATGCCGATATGGAGAAAATCCGCACCGAGGCCGGCGCCGTGCACATGAAGACGCTGCCGCCGGGCATCGCGGTCTGGCTGGCGACGATCGCCCATATCAGGCACGGCCATACCGACTATGAAAAGCTGCTGGCCGAGGGCTATGACCGCGACTCGGCGCGGTTCTTCGTCATCGAGCAAACAAACATGGTGCTGACCCGTTGGCGCGCCACGCGCCTGCTCGATTCAGAGGACGAAGAGGAATAACTTCAGCTACCGTCGCTTCAATACGGCAACCGCATTGTAGGGCTGGCCGTCGGCCTGGCCAACCCAGGTCCAGGACAGGTTCCCTTTGAAAAATCGGACGGTGATGCCGCCACCGTCGATGCACTTGTCCTGGCCGTAGCTGATGTTTTCCCGGTATTCCGCCGAACTGTCGTCGCGAGAAATCTCGGTCAACGATCCGCCGCAGCCGAGCGACGGATAGTCGATCGACGCGGCGCCATCGCCGATTGTCATTGCGATCGCCCAATCGGCGCCGGCAGCCCCGGCCGGACTTTGATGACCGCTGCCGGTCCAGACGCCGTTGAGCCCCGCCGCGTTGACCACGCAAGGCACGTTCTGAAAGATCGGCGTCAACTCGCTGCCCGTCTTCTCGCAACGATAGGTCTGGCCGTTCTGGCACAGCGCCTCGCCCTCGCGAGCGCATTGCGCGAAGGCATGGCCAGTGACGAAGACGAGGAAAATTGCAAAGCTGATGGTCCGAAAAGATCTGCCCATTTTGCCCCTCCCGGCCGGATATTTTCAAGCCGGACCATAGGGCATATCGAATGTGCTACCTAGGACAAACGGCGATGGTTGGGTGGCCCTATGCCGCCTGCAGGGGACCACTAGCTTGACTCTGCCGTATGAAGCCGAAGGGACCAATCGCCATGAACCGAAGCTCAGCAGCGGGTAGCATCGTGCCATTTCCTTCCATGTCCGACCGCCACATCGATCCGCATTCCTATCCCGACGGCATCGCCTTCCTCGACGGCCAGTATCTGCCGATGTCGCAGGCCAAGATCTCGGTGCTGGATTGGGGCTTTCTGCATTCCGACGCCACCTACGACACCGTGCATGTCTGGGACGGGAGCTTCTTCCGGCTCGACCTGCATCTCGACCGCTTCTTCGCCGGCTTGCAAAAACTGCGCATGACGATCCCGTCCGACCGCGATGGCGTGGCCGAGATTCTGCACAATTGCGTGGCGCTGTCGGGCCATCAAGCCGCCTATGTCGAAATGCTGTGCACACGCGGCGCCTCGCCGACCTTCAGCCGCGATCCGCGCCAGGCGGTCAACCGCTTCATGGCCTTCGCAGTTCCCTTCGGCTCGGTCGCCAATGCCGAGCAGTTGCGGCGCGGCCTGCATGTCGCCATTAGCGACAAGGTGCGCATTCCGCCGGTCTCGATCGATCCGGCGATCAAGAACTACCACTGGCTCGACCTCGTGCGCGGCCTCTACGACGCTTATGACCGTGGGGCCGAAACCGCATTGATTCTCGACTTCAACGGCAATGTCGCCGAAGGCCCCGGCTTCAACGTGTTCTGCGTCAAGGACGGCAGGCTGTCGACGCCAGCCGCCGGCGTGCTGCCCGGCATCACCAGGCGCACCGTCTTCGACCTCTGCGCCGAGGCAGGCCTTGTCGCCGCTCCAGTCGATGTCAGCGTCACCGCGCTGAAGGGAGCCGACGAAGTCTTCATCACCTCCACCGCCGGCGGCATCATGCCTGTGACGGTGATCGACGGCGCTGCTGTCGCCGACGGCAAGATAGGCGCGATCACAAAGCGCTTGATGGCGCTCTACTGGCAAAAGCATGACGACCCGGCCTGGTCAAGCCCGGTGCGCTATCCCTGACCGGCGAAGATCCTGCTCCACACGATGTCGTGACCAAAAAGATTCCCCCTCGCCTCTGGAAAATCGCTCGACACACCGTATATCGCGGAAGCGGAGAAGCCTCCGCTTCCCAGTTCACGGCCCGCATGGGCAAGGATTCCACGTCATGACAAGCAAGGTTTGGTTCATCACCGGATCATCGAAAGGCTTTGGCCGAGTCTGGGCCGAGGCCGCACTCGCCCGCGGCGACCGTGTCGCCGCAACCGCGCGCGATGCCGGCACGCTCGCCGATCTCGTCGCGAAATACGGCGATAATGTCGCCGCCATCAAGCTCGACGTCACCGACAAGAAGGCCGTCGATGCGGCCATCGCCGAGGCGCACAAGCGCTTTGGCCGGCTCGACGTCGTCATCAACAATGCCGGCTATGGCCATTTCGGCGCCATCGAGGAAGTCAGCGAACAGGAAGCCCGCGACCAGATCGAAACCAATGTGTTCGGCGCGCTCTGGGTCACCCAGGCGGCTTTGCCGATCATGCGGGCGCAGGGCTCCGGCCATATCATCCAGATCTCGTCGATCGGCGGCGTCAACGCCTTCGCCTCGCTCGGCCTTTACCATGCCTCGAAATGGGCGCTCGAAGCCTTCAGCCAGTCGCTCAGCATCGAGGTCGCCGAATTCGGCATCCATGTGACGCTTGTCGAACCGGGAGGCTTCTCCACCGATTGGTCCGGCGCCTCGGCCAAGGTCTCCAAAGCGATCGAGGCTTACGCGCCGGCCCGCGCCAAGATGGCGGAACGCCGCGCCAACTCGGTCGCCGGGGACCCCGATGCCACCGGACCGGCGATGCTTGAAATCGTCGACGCGGCCGAGCCGCCGCTGCGCGTCTTCTTCGGCGATGGCGGCCTGCCGATGATCAAGCAGGAATACGCCAACCGCATCGCGCTGTGGGAAAAGTGGGACTACGTTTCCGTCGAGGCGCAGGGCGCCAAGAAGAACCGCAAGGCGGCCTGAGCGCGTCTTGAAATCCGGCTGCGTCGCCCCGGCGGCGCAGCCCTTGCCCTAGCCCGGTGCTAGGATCGATAAATCCACTGCTCGGGCACGCGCACCGAGATCTCTTCCCCTGTTGTCATACGACCCGGTTTCTCGACCCAGGCAACGAGGCCGCGCAGCCGTTTCGCCGCCTTCGGGAAGGCCAGCGCGCCGGCCTCCGGATCGGCCATCCCGGCGTTTTCGGCAATCGAACGTCCGGCAAGCCGGCAAGGTCCGTTCTGCGCATCAACCTTGATCGTCACGCCACCTCTGAAGAACAGCAGCGTGCCTGACGGCAGCATCGAGAGATGCGGCACGCCTTCGATCAGCAGATTGGCGCCGATCCATTCCGGCTTGATCTCGGTCAGCCCCATCCGCTCGGCAACGACGCCGAGTTCATTCGCTGCTACGATTGATATCTGCCGCTCGTTGCGGATTTCGGTGCCGCGCGGATACCAGGGTTCGCGACCGCCGGAACGACGGGTGGCGCCGGCGTGGAAGTCGCCGTCGATGCCTTCGAAACCGAGCTGCAATGCTTCCACCGGGCGCGTCTGGAACTGATTCGAAGGTGCGACGTACAAAGCGGCCACTTTGGCGGACAGCTTCCTGGCGGGGATGATGTCGACCGGCTTCTCAGACTCCGGGAAGAGGTCCAGCATGGCTTCGTTCCTTCTGCAGGATGACGTCGCAAATAGCCGTAGCCGTGGGCTCGGGTCCAGTCGAAAGCGATGATGATTCGATCAAACCGGCTGATAGCGTCCATCGGCATCGTCATGAAGGCAAGGCTGGAGGAACGCTTTCTGCGCGGAGAACTCGGCAACGCCTATGACGACTATGCCCGCCGCGTGCCGATGCTGGTGCCGTTCATGCCGGCCTGATTACAGCATCCGCAAAAGCGCGCCGCCGATCGAATAGCCGGCGCCGAAGGCGCACAGCACGCCGAAATCGCCGGGCTTCATGTCGGCGTGGTTTTCCGACAGCGCGATGATGGCGCCAGCGCCGGCGGTGTTGCCGAGCCGCTCCAGCACCATCGGCGCGCGGTCATGGTCGACCTCGTGGCCGAAGGCCAGTTTCAGGATCATGGCGTTCATTCGCGCATTGGCCTGATGCAGCCAGAATCGCCTGATGGCTTGCGGCGTCAGCCCGTGCTCGGCGAGGAATTCGACAATGAATTTGTGGCCGGCGACGGTGACTTCCTTGAACACCTTGTTGCCGACCTGTTTGATCAGATTGCCTTCGAGGTTGATCATGTAAGGATCGTCCTGGGCGGTGCGGGTGTGATAGCCCAGATTGGTGCGGATATTGTTCGACATCTGGGTCCAGGTGCGCGTGTCCAGCACCTCGAAACGCCCCGGCCGCCTCTCGCCCTCGCCCAGCCCCTCGACCACCATCGCCACCGATGCATCGCCGAAGATGAAATGCGTCTGCCGGTCGCGGAAATTGAGATGGCCGGTGATGATCTCCGGCGTGACCACCAGCACGCGCTTGTGCGCGCCCGCCCGCACCAGATTGGCCGCAATGTGCAAGGCGGCCGCGGCCGATGAACAACCAAGCCCCATGTCGAAGCCGGCGCCCTTGGTGCCCAGCGCCTCCTGCATTTCGATGGCGATCGCCGGATAGGGCCGCTGCTGGTGCGAGGCCGAGCAGATCACCAGGTCGATGTCGGAGGCTTTCAGCCCGGCATGGTCGAGCGCCTTCCGGGCCGCGGCCACGCCGAATTCGGCCTGCAGCGACAGTGCATCGTCCGGTCGCGCCGGGATGCGCGGCGCCATGCGAGTCGGATCGAGAATGCCTTCGCGCTCGATCACATGCCGGGTCTGGACGCCCGAGGCATGGACGATGAAGGCGCTGTCGGATTTCTGCAGCAGCGTCTCATCCGTGCCTTGCCGGCGCGCATTCTCCGTGTCGACCCAGGCATTGAAACTGGCGACCAGTTCTTCATTGGTGATCTTGGCTTCAGGGATTTCAACGCCAATGCCGCTGATGATGACGCGATGCATATCCAGTCCGTCCATGCGCAGGCGTTGTCGTTCTCATGTGAACGACCAGGGGGCGCGACACAACACTTCTCACCCCACCGGTTTACGCCGGCTTAAACCACAGGCTGTGGCCGGATGTCATCGGGAGTGCTAGCCGGCCCGCTTGGCGACGATGAAAATGCGCGGGAAGCGCAGCAGCACCTTGCCGTTTGCGGTCTTCGGATAGGCCTTGGCGATCTTGGCCGTGTAGCTGTCGAGGAAGATCTTGCGCTCGTCGGCGTCGAGCGGATCGAGGAAAGGTTTCAGCCCCGTCGACTTCACCCATTCGACGATCGCCTCGGCGTCGGTCAGCGGATGATTGTAGGCTGTATGCCAGATATCCACCCGGTCGGAGAGCGGCGACAAGAGATCATAATAGAACGACACCGCCGGCAGCGGTCCGCGCGCAGCACCTGCCATCTTGGCGGCGAACGGCATTTCGGCGGCCGTCTCGCGCATCACCTGATGCGACGGCTCAAGCAGATTGTCGGGCATCTGGACGGCGAGCGCGCCACCGGGGGCGAGAAAGCCCATCAGCCGCTGGAACACTACCGGGTGGGTGGGCAGCCACTGGAATACCGCGTTGGCGAAGATGACGTTGACCGGCTCGGCCGGTCGCCATGTCGAGACATCGGCGAGGTCGAAATTGACGCTGGGCAGGCGCGCCTTCGCCTTCTCGATCATGTCGGGAGAGGTGTCGAAGCCGCTGATATCAGCATCCGGCCAGCGCTCGACCAGCAGCTCGGTCGAATTACCCGGGCCGCAGCCGATGTCGACCACCCGGCGCGGGAAATCCACCGGCACCTGCGCAACAAGATCGCGCGCGGGCCGCGTCCGCTCATCCTCGAATTTCAGATATTGGGCGGCGGACCAGTCAGGTTTTGCGGCTGTGCTGTTCATCGATAAACCTCACGACGGTTGCCAACCTCCACGACCAGCACGACAAGCCGGCTGTCCTGGAACTGAGTAATGATCCTGTGGTCACCGACACGAAACCGCCAAGCTTCTTCCTTTGTGCCCGTCAGGCGCTTGGCAAGGGCTCTCGGATTGGGATGCGCTGAAACTCTCTGATTCAGGAACTCCAGGATGCGCCGTTGATCTTTCGTCGAAAGCCGTTCGATGTCTTTCTCGGCGCGCGGCGTGAACTCGACACGCCAGGTCATTCAGCGGCAGGCTTCTTGCGACGCTCCTCGGCTTCACGACGTTCGAGCTTCCGGATCACTTCATCCAGCGGAATGCGCACACCGTCATCATCTCTCAGGCGTTCGTCCGCAATTGCGGCGTCGTGCCAATCTTCGATGGCCTCGAGGATCGCTTCGGCTGCAACCTGGTCGGCGGTGCGACCGCTGGCCTTGGCCATTTCGGCCAGCAGTTTCTCGGCTTTTTGCGGCAGTTTGACTGTGATCATGGACGACTCCATCCGATCAATTTAGGTCAAACGCACACCGCCTGCAACGGATCGCCGCAGCCCTACCGCGTCAGCCTCTTGTACGTCATCCTGTGCGGGTTGACGGCCTCGGGGCCGAGCCGGCGGATCTTGTCCTGCTCATAATCCTCGAAATTGCCCTCGAACCATTCGACATGACTGTCACCTTCAAAGGCCAGGATGTGGGTGGCCAGACGGTCGAGGAACATACGATCGTGCGAGATGATGACGGCGCAGCCGCCAAAGTTTTCCAGCGCGTCTTCGAGCGCCGCCAGCGTTTCCGTGTCAAGGTCGTTGGTCGGTTCGTCGAGCAGCAGCACATTGCCGCCGGTCTTCAGCATCTTTGCCAAATGCACGCGATTGCGCTGGCCGCCGGAGAGGTTGCCGACCTTCTGCTGCTGGTCCCCACCACGGAAGTTGAACGACGCGCAATAGGCGCGCGTGTTGGCCTCGAACTTGCCGAGCTTGACCACTTCTGCGCCGCCGGAAATCTCCTCCCACACCGTCTTTGACGGATCGAGCGCATCGCGGCTCTGGTCGACATAGCCGAGCTTCACCGTTTCGCCGATGCGGACAGAGCCGGCATCCGGCGTTTCCTGGCCGGTGATCATGCGGAACAGCGTCGTCTTGCCGGCGCCGTTCGGCCCGATAACGCCAACGATGCCGCCCGGCGGCAGTTTGAACTCCAGACCCTCGATCAACAGCGTGTCGCCAAAGCCCTTCGACAAGCCTTCCGCCTCGATCACCACATTGCCGAGCCGCTCGCCATGCGGAATGACGATCTGCGTATCGCTCGGACGCCGCTTGTCGGCTGCATCCAGCAGGTCCTGGAACGCCTGGATACGCGCCTTGGACTTGGTCTGGCGGGCTTTCGGGCTGGACTGGATCCACTCGCGCTCGCGGCCGATAGCGCGCTGGCGGGCGTCGTCCTCGCGACCTTCCTGCTTGAGGCGCTTGGCCTTGGCTTCGAGGTATTTGGTGTAGTTGCCCTCATAGGGAATGCCGCGGCCGCGATCGAGCTCGAGGATCCATCCCGTGACATTGTCGAGGAAGTAGCGATCGTGGGTGATGATCATCACGGCGCCCGGATAGGCGCGCAGATGCTTTTCGAGCCACGCCGTGGTTTCGGCGTCGAGATGGTTGGTCGGTTCGTCGAGCAGCAAGAGGTCGGGCTGACGCAGCAGCAGCTGGCAGAGCGCGACGCGGCGGCGCTCACCGCCCGAAAGCTTGGTGACCTCGGAATCCTTGGGCGGGCAGCCCAGCGCTTCCATCGCCATCTCGACCTGCTGTTCGAGATCCCACAAATTGAGCCGGTCCATCTCGTCCTGGAGCTTGGCCGACTCGTCAGCCGTCTCGTCGGAGTAGTTCATCATCAATTCGTTGTAGCGCTCGATGATGGCGGTCTTGGCGGCGACGCCTTCCATGATGTTCTCGAACACCGTCTTGTTGGCATCGAGCGCCGGCTCCTGCGCGAGATAGCCGACGGTAGCGCCTTCGGCGAGCCACGCTTCGCCGTTCCACTCCTTGTCGAGCCCGGCCATGATCTTGAGGATCGTCGACTTGCCCGAGCCGTTGGGGCCGAGGATGCCGATCTTGGCGTCGGGATAGAAGGAGAGATGGACATTCTCAAGCACCTTCTTGGTGCCATAGGCCTTGTTGAGGCCGGCCATGTGATAGATGAACTGGCGTGCCACGCGCGCTTTCCTTGATGATTGACCGAAAATGTCGGATTGAATGGAGGTTGGCCGCTATGTAGGCGATGCCGGGCCGAACGGCAATCGCTTTTGCCATTTCAAGCCGGGTGTACACCGCACGTTAAGTTTTCCGCCGGTTGTAGGGAGCGTTGAAATCCCCGGTTAACCCTTCAGCGTCAAAACAGGATCGATCGCTGGCCTGTCGCGATCGAAAGTAGAGATCGGACCGAAGGTAGTGCTGAACAGTTTCCTGCTCCTTGCCGAAGCGGTCGTCTACTTCAGCGTCATGGTCACGCTGTTCCGCTTCAGGGATCGCATCGGCCTCGGCGTCTTCGTCTGCGCGCTGGGCGCCATGCATTTCCTCGAAACCTATCTCGCCAGCGTCTTCTATGTCGCCCTGCCCTTCGGCATGGTCTCGCCAGGCTCGGCGGTGCTGTTTTCCGGCAAGCTGGTGATGCTGCTTCTGCTCTACATGAAGGAAGATGCGGCCACGGTGCGCCAGCCGATCTATGGCCTTTTGCTCGGCAACGCCTTGATGATCGGGCTGGTCCTGATCCTGCGCCTGCACGATATTTCAGCCCTTTCCGACGGCAAGCTTCCCGATATCGGTTTCATCGACCAGTTGGGCTGGCTGATGGTGTGGGGCACGACGCTGCTCTTCATCGACGCCATCCTGATCATCCTGCTTTACGAAAAGCTCGGGCGTTATCTGCGCAAGGCGCCGTTCTCCCGCATCCTGATTTGCGTCGCCTGCGTGCTCACCTTCGACCAGGCCGGATTTTTCACCGCCCTGCATTTCGTCGCCGGCGCGCCGATCGCGGTCTTCTTCGGCGGCTGGTTCGCGAAGATGGGTGCCGCTTTTGCCTACAGCGCCATGCTTGTCGCCTACCTCAGATGGTTCGAAACGCGGCAGGTCGTGGCACCGCGCGGGCTGTCCGACGTCTTCAACACCTTGACCTATCGCGAGCGCTACGAAGCCGTGGTCGAACATGTCGGCCGCGACGGCCTCACCGGCCTGTTGCACAGGGGACGCTTTGACAGCGACGGCGAACGTCTGGTTGCCGTCAGCCTGCGCACGGCCCAACCGCTCAGCCTGCTGATCGTCGACGTCGACCATTTCAAGTCGATCAACGATCGCTTCGGCCATGCCGAGGGCGACAGGGTGCTGAGATCGATCGCCCAGGTGCTGACCCAGGCGGCCGGCGCACACGATCAGGTTTTCAGGATCGGCGGCGAGGAGTTCGCCATCCTTTGCTCGCAGCCGCATGCGGTCGCCAGGTTGCTCGGAGAAAACCTCCGCCAGGCCGTCAAAGCGTGCGTAAACCGGTTCGACATCAGCGTCAGCGCCGGCATCGCCACTGTCGATGAGACCGTAGGCTCGCTTGCCGATCTCTTCGCCCTTGCCGACGAGCGTCTCTACAGGGCCAAGTCCACCGGGCGTGACCGCGTCGTCGGCGAAGCGCATGACGATGCCGAAGACCTAACTGCGTGGACATTGCCCACGCGTGGCGTCAGCGGATAAGGCTGTCAGCTCCGCTTGCGCTGCTGCAACGCGCCGACCGCAACTGAAACGGCTATCAGCGCGATGGCCAGCCATTTCAGCACGGTGATGATCGGACTGGCATCGATGTCATAAGCGATGAACAACAGAATGCCGGGCACCAGCAGGCCGCACATGACCAGCATGATGCGGTTGATCTGCCAAGACACTTTTGCTGCCAGCGCTTCGTCACCGGCTTCGCCGACAAGACCGGCGCGCATCTCCCGAGAGATGGCCAACGCGCTCGACAGGCGCATGGAGATCGGCAAGCCGAGCCCGATTATGAGGAAGGCACACGCCGCCAGCAGAGCCGAGAATTTGAGCGCGCTGGTGTCGGCCGGCACCGGAAACAAAAGTGTCGCCAGCGGCAGGAAGACACAGACGATGCCGAGCGCGGCAATGGCGATGAAGATCGCGGCATTGACCCAAGTGAACAGCTGGTAGCGGCTTGCCCCGATCGGCGCGGCAAGCACGCGCATGCGCGCCCACTCGGCATCGGTATAGGAAAAGCCCGGCCATTCCATGCGGCCGTCTTTAATGGCGGTCATCCCCCTGGCCCAGAAAGCCAGCCGCGCCAGCGCGCCTGATGTCATGCCACTCATCGCCACCCCCGCCGAATGAAACACATCCAGACCATATCACCGCGTCACTGCCAAGCGACAGACGGATATCCTACTGGAACCCGGCCGCATCGACCGAGCCCTTCGGACAGCCCGCCTTGGTCGTCGGCGCCGAGGCGAGCATGAGAGTGCTCAGCGAACTGTCGGGGCCGATCGGGCCGGTCAGGCCGAGCGTCAGCTCGCCGATCAGCCGCCTGCCGCTCGACGGATCGACCAGGCAGGAGACACGCACCCGCGCGCCCGACCCGGCGCCGAAGGCGCTGTCGAAGGCGCTGCGGATCTGGTCCGAAGTCAGCTGCTTGCCGACATTCCTGGTGAAGAGCTCGCGCACCGGCGAGGCATTCACCGCCCGCATCAGGTTCAGCGCCTCGGCAAAATACTCCTGCTGGCTCTTGCCGTAGCAGGTGCCGTGCTTGATCCATTCATGCCGTTCGAGCTTGGAGGCGGTGCCCGGCATAACCTGGTCGAGCTCGGCGCGCGTAGCGGCATCGAGATCGACCGGCGGCAGGTCTGCCCAATGGGCCGGATTGTCATTGGCCTTGTCGCTCGCCGGCACCTGGCAATAGAAATTGCCGTTCGGCTGCGGCCAGAGCCCATGCAATGTGAAATGCGACGCGTCGAAGCCGCCCGCCGTCTGCGCCTGGCATTCGGGCTTGCTCGACTTGGTTTCGCAGAAGGCCGGCTGCCAGCTCAGCGCGAAAACATATTCGGGTTTTCCTGAAGCCGGCGCCGCAGGCTTGCCCTGATCGGCGGGCGCGGCCGGCTGGGCGGCTGCGCTGCCGCCGGTGACATGACCGCAGCTGATCTTGACCCAGCGACGCTCAGGATCGGCGCCCGGCACGCGGATGAGGTAATGCGTCGGCGCATCCTTGTTGCCGGCCAGGAGGTCGTAGCTCTGTCCAGCCGTTGTCGCGATATTGCCGGGGTTCTTGCCGCTCTTGATTGCCTGCGTTGCTGGACAGGCAGCATCGGCCACGAAGGAGCCGCTCATCTTCACGTCGGCGCGCGCTAAGCCGACACCGGCCAGCGCCACCAACACCGCACCCCATATCGCCGATATCCGCATTCCAGCACTCCTAGCGTTTCATAGCGCAAGCTAGAAACGTGTGACATGTCAGAATTACGATTTCTTTCGTCCGCCGCAAAAAACAATCGCTCGGTCGATCAGACCCCGCCCTCCTCGACCCGCTTCGTCAACATACGCAGCAGATCAAGCGCGGTCTCAAGCACGCGAGGCTCGATGCCCTCGCTGATGCGGTTGGCCCAGACATGCTGGCGCGTGCCGATATCCCTGATCGCGGCCCGGCCCGCATCGGTCATCGCCAGGAGCTTGGCGCGGCGGTGCGCCGGGTTGTCCGCATAGGCGGCGAGCCCTTCGGCGGCCAGAATGTCGGCAAGGCGCTGCACGCTCTGGCGGGCAAGCCCCATGTGGCGGGCAATGTCGGCCACCGATTTCGGCTCCTTCAGCACCGCGCCCAGAACCTGCCAGCGCGCCGCCGTCAACCCGGCAGGCTCCGCCAGCCGGTCGGCCGCGTCGAGAAACCCGCCATTCAGCCGGAACACGGCAAGCACCAGTTCGGTGAGCACATCTCCGGCTTCGGTCCTGCTTGTCATTTCTGGCCGGCCTCGATGGTGGAAACGAAAGTGTTGACGGCTTCAGCCACCGCCTCCGGCTTGTCAAGCATCACCCAATGGCCGGAACCGGCGACGGTTCTGTGGCCAATTCCGCTGCGCAGCCGAAACAGGGCCGCCGCATTGTCATTGGCCTCCGTGGCCAGCACGAAGATCGGCCCGTGATAGGCGTCGAGCGTCGGTTCGGGATTCCATTCCGCCAGCGCCTTGCCGACGCCTGCCCGAGCCGCCGGATCGACCACCGCCGCATCGGCGATGACCTGTTTGCGGACATCTGGGTTGGAGCCGGCGATCGAGGTGTAATAAGCGCTCAGGACATCGCCGCCGTTTGGCCCCGCCAGATCGCGCACGAACCCGTCGCGAATCTCTTTGGGCAGGGCGCGCGGATCGGTCGCCGGATCGACCAGCAGGATGCCGGCAACACGGTCGGCATGGCCGGCGGCATAGGCGAGCGCGGCCCCACTGCCGCCGCTATGTGCAACGAGGACAAACCGCTTCAGGCCGAACGCATCGGCCACCGCACCAATATCGTCGGCACGGCCGTCATAGCCGTAGTCGGCATCAGCTGCAGGCGCCGATGCGCCATGGCCGCGAAAATCGAAGGCGACCGCCTCACGGCCACCTGCGGTGAGCTGCATCACCCGGTTCCACTGTGTGGCGCGGCTGCAGTCGCCATGCGCGAACAGGATCGGCAGGCCGTCGCCGGATTTGATGTCGTAGCCGGCAAGCTGGCCCTGCGGGCCGGCAATGGTTGAGGTCTTCATGGTCATCTCCCTGGTCTGGCTGGAAGCAATGCCGGGCAGGAGCATTGCGGATGAAAGGCTCGCCAGCAGAAACGCGCGGCGCGAAACGGTCGAAACGGTTTTCATACTCATGTTCCCGATGTACTTTGACAGTATGCTGTCATATAACCAAATTGACAGCAAGCTGTCAATAGTGACCCCGGCTGATTTCGACCTCCCCTTGACGTCGGTCCCGCCGTCGCCCAACAGTCGCCGAGGAGCGAGACATGGCATTTGACAAGCAGACGACGCTGGCCTCTCCGACCGGGGCCACGCTCAACCTCTATGTGAAGCACGCGGGGGGCTCTCCACGCGCGGTAGTCCAGGTCAATCACGGCCTGGCCGAACATGCGGCGCGCTATGCCCGCTTCGCCGATTACCTCAGCACCCGCGGCTTTCATGTCTACGTCCACGACCATCGCGGCCATGGCGCGACCAAGGCGCCCGATGCCCCGCTCGGCAGGTTCGCCGGCACAGGCGGCCCGGCCAAGGTGATCGCCGATGTCGATGCCGTCCACGATTTGATCGCAAGGGAGCAGCCCGGCCTGCCGGTCATCCTGTTCGGCCATTCGATGGGTGCGTCGGTGGCGCTCAACTACCTGCTGGCGCACTCGCCGCGCGTCCACGCCGCGGCGATCTGGAACGGCAATTTCTCACAAGGCTTGCTCGGCCGGCTTGCGCTCGCCATCCTCGCTTATGAGCGCTTCAGGCTCGGCTCCGATGTCCCCTCACGCATCTTGCCCAGGCTGACCTTCCAGGCCTGGGGCAAGGCGGTGCCCAGCCACAAGACGCTCTTCGACTGGCTGTCGCGCGACGAGGCAGAAGTGGCGAAATACATTGCCGACCCGCTGTGCGGCTGGGATGCCTCGATCTCGATGTGGCGCGATGTCGTGGAGATGGCGCAGAAAGGCGGCAAGGATGCGGGCTTTGCCGGCATCAGGCGCGACCTGCCCGTCAGCATCGTCGGCGGCGAGAAGGATCCGGCCTCCGACTATGGCAAGGGCATCGACCATCTCGCCAAGCGCATGCGTGCGATGGGCTTTTCGAATCTGGTTTCAAAGGTTTACGCCGACACCCGCCACGAAAGCTTGAACGAGGTGAACCGCGATGTCGTCATGGACGATTTCGCTGCCTGGGCCGATAGCGTGCTCAAACGCTGACATCGCTGGCCCACCGCAAGGCCCGTGACAGCGGCATCCCGGGTTGATAGAGGCTGCGGTTCCGACCCGTTTTTGGTGATTTATGGCTGAACCTCCGCTGAAAGGCGTCCGCGTCGTCGAACTCGCCCGCATCCTGGCCGGCCCGTGGGCAGGACAATTGCTGGCCGATCTCGGCGCCGATGTAATCAAGGTCGAGAGCCCCGATGGCGGCGACGATACCCGCAAATGGGGTCCTCCCTTCGTCATGAGCCATGATGGCGAGAACCTGTCGGCCGCCTATTACCACTCCTGCAATCGCGGCAAGCGCTCCATCGCCGTCGATTTCTCGACGCCCGAAGGGGCCGAGACGGTGCGCCGGCTGGTTGCCACGGCCGACATTCTGATCGAGAACTTCAAGCTCGGCGGCCTCAAGAAATACGGGCTCGATTACGAGAGCCTGAAGGCGATCAATCCAAAGCTCGTCTACTGCTCGATCACCGGCTTCGGCCAGGATGGGCCTTACGCACCCCGCGCCGGCTATGATTTCATCATCCAGGCCATGGCCGGCATGATGTCGATCACCGGCGAGGTCGGGCGCGAGCCGCAAAAAGCCGGCGTCGCCATATCGGACATCTTCACCGGCCTCTATTCGGTGATCGCCATCCAGGCAGCGCTTCGCCATGCCGAAAAGACCGGCCAGGGACAGCATATCGACATGGCGCTGTTCGACACGCAGATTTCCGCACTCGGCAACCAGAACCTCAACTATCTCGTCTCCGGCAAGGCGCCGGTGCAGATGGGCAATGCGCATATGAACATTGCGCCCTATGAGGTTGTCCCGGTCAGGGACGGCCATATCATCCTGGCGGTCGGCAATGACGGCCAGTTCGCCAAATTCTGCGCCGCCGTCGGACTCGACCATCTCTCAGCGAATCCCGATTTCGCCACCAATCCGGCCCGCGTCGCCAACCGGGTGAAATTGCGCGAGCACATGATCGAGACGCTGAAGAACTGGGACCGAGACCCGTTGCTGGCCAAGCTCGAAGCGGCAAGCGTGCCGGCGAGCCCGATCAACAATATCGGCCAGATGTTTGCCGACCCGCAGACGATCGCACGCGGCATGCGCCTCGACCTCGACGATGGCCATGGCAATCGTCTGCCCTCGGTGCGCGCGCCGATGGTGATGTCCGGCACACCGCTGGTCTATGAACGCCCTTCGCCACGCCTTGGCGAACATACCGAAGAAATTCTTGCCGAACTGGAGAAGTCTGGACGATGAAGACCGGTGGACAACTGATTGTCGACGCACTCGAGGCGAACGGCACCGACCGCATCTTCTGCGTGCCCGGCGAATCCTATCTCGCGGTGCTCGACGCATTGCATGACTCGCCCATCCGCACCATTGTCTGCCGACAGGAAGGCGGCGCCGCCATGATGGCCGACTGCCAGGGGCGGCTGACCGGCCAGCCCGGCATCTGCTTCGTCACCCGCGGCCCCGGCGCCACCAATGCGTCGGCCGGCATTCACATTGCCATGCAGGATTCGATACCCGTCATCCTGTTCATCGGCCAGGTCGCCAGCCACGCCAAGGAGCGCGAGGCTTTCCAGGAGGTCAACTACAAGCGCTTCTTCGGCGACATCGCCAAATGGGTGGTGGAGATCGACGATGCCGCGCGCATCCCCGAACTCGTCACCCGCGCCTTTGCTGTCGCGACATCGGGCCGCCCCGGCCCCGTCGTCGTCTCGCTGCCGGAGGACATGCTGACCAGTCTTGTCGACGCGCCCGCGGCCTTGCCGCACACGCCGGTCGAAACCCGGCCCGGCGAAGCCGAACTCGATGCTTTGGAAAAGCTTCTGGCCAAAGCCAAGCGTCCCTTCGTCATCCTCGGCGGCACACGCTGGGACGAGGAAGCGGTGGCACGTATGCGCACCATTGCCGAGGCCTGGTCGCTGCCGGTCGGCTGCTCCTTCCGCCGCCAGATGCTGTTCGACCATCTGCACCCGAACTATGCCGGCGATGTCGGCATCGGCATCAACCCGAAGCTGGCCACCGCCATCAAGCAGGCCGACCTGGTGCTGCTGATCGGCGGCCGCATGGGCGAGATGCCGTCCTCCGACTATACGTTGCTGAAGAGCCCTTACCCCGACCAGACGCTGGTCCATGTCCATGCCGATGCCGGCGAACTCGGCCGCGTCTACCGGCCGACCCTGGCGATCAACGCTTCGCCTTCGGCCTTCGTCGAGGCTTTTGCCAAGCGCAAGCCAACCTCCACGCCAGCCTGGGCGGATGAGACAGCGAAAGCACACGCTGCCTACCTCGACTGGTCGACGCCGCCTGAGACCGGCCCCGGCCCGGTCCAGATGGGGCCGATCATGAACTATCTGGAAAAGATTTTGCCCGATGACGCCATTTTCACCAACGGCGCCGGCAATTACGCCACCTGGGTGCACCGCTTCCACCGCTTCCGCCGCTTCGCCACCCAAGGCGCGCCGACCTCCGGTTCGATGGGTTACGGCACCCCGGCTGCGGTCGCCGCCAAGGCGCTCCATCCCGACCGCACCGTGATCGCCTTTGCCGGCGACGGCTGCTTCCTGATGAACGGACAGGAATTCGCTACCGCCGTGCAATACGACCTGCCGATCATCGTTATCGTCGTGAACAACGGCATCTACGGCACCATCCGCATGCACCAGGAGCGCGACTATCCCGGCCGTGTCGTCGCCACCGATCTGAAGAACCCTGACTTTGCCGCTCTTGCCCGCGCCTATGGCGGCCACGGCGAGACGGTCGAGAACACGGCAGATTTTGCCCCTGCCTTCGAGCGTGCCCGCGCCAGCGGCAAGCCGGCGATCGTCGAAATCAGGCTCGACCCCGAGGCGATCACGCCGACGCGGACGATGACGCAGATCCGCGACAAGAGCTGAGAAGTTAGCAGCGAAAGCCGAGTTCCGTCACACCCCCCTCTGTCCTGCCGGACATCTCCCCCTCAAGGGGGGAGATTGGATGTCATGTCGCCCTTCGCCAATCTGCAGCGTTGCAGACAGGGCGCTATGGTCAGAGCTGCTGATCTCCCCCCTTGAGGGGGAGATGTCCGGCAGGACAGAGGGGGGTGCTGTCCCGCCGACGCTGCCAAGACGATCGCCCCTTTCCTGATATCTACAAGCGAGCTATCAGACCGCTGCCAGCGCCTGCGTCAGGTCGGCGATAAGATCGTCCGGATGCTCGACGCCGATCGACAGCCTGACCGTGGTCTCCAGCACGCCAATGCGCTGGCGCACGTCGAAGGGAATGCCGGAGTGCGTCATCGCCGCCGGGTGGCTGGCGAGTGACTCCGTGCCGCCGAGGCTCACCGCCAGCTTGAATATTTGCAGCCCGTTGAGAAATGCGAAGGCCGCCTTCTCTCCGCCTTTGATATCGAAAGAAAATGTCGACCCGGCGCCGCTGCATTGCGCATTGTAGGCCCGTCCCGCTGCCGTATCCTCGCCCAGGAACGGCAGGTAATGCACCTTCTCGACCTTGGCGTGATCGCGCAGGAATTCGGCCACGAGCCGCGCATTGTCGTTGGCGCGCTCCATGCGGATGGACAGCGTCTCCAGCGAGCGGCCGAGCATCCAGCAGGAATGCGGGTCGAGTTGCGTGCCGATGGCGCCGCGCAGCGCCTTGATCGGCTTGGTCACCGCCTTGCTGCCCATCGCCGCACCGGCGATCAGGTCGGAATGGCCGCCGACATATTTGGTCAGCGAATAGACGGAGACATCCGCGCCATGTTCGATCGGTCGCTGGAACACCGGGCCGAGCAGCGTGTTGTCGCAGACGATGATCGGCGTTGATCCTTGGCTTGCGCCGATCTCGTCGGCAAACTTCCGGATCAGTGCGATGTCGACCAGGCTGTTGGTCGGATTCGACGGCGTTTCGATGAGAATGACCGAGACACGCCCCTTCGCCACCGCTGCATCAGCAGCGGCCCGCACCGCCTTGTCGTCGACGCCGTCGGCGAAGCCGACAGCGCCGATGCCGAAGCCGGACAGCGTGCGCGTCAAAAGCGTCTCGGTGCCGCCGTAAAGCGGCTGCGAATGCAGGATGACATCGCCCGGCCGGGCATAGGCGAGCAGCGTCGTGGCGATCGCCGACATGCCCGACGAGAACAGGATGCAGGCGTCCGTTCCCTCATAGACCGCCAGCCGGTCCTCGACGATCTCCGAGTTGGGATGATTGAAGCGCGAATAGACCAGGCCGGACGCCGTGCCGCTCGGCGGCTCCTTGCGGCCGGATGTGTAGTCGAAGAAGTCGCGTCCCTCCTCCGCCGATTTGAACACGAAGGTCGAGGTCAGGAACACCGGCGGCTTGACGGCGCCTTCCGACAGTTGCGGATCGAAGCCATAGCTCAACATCAACGTTTCCGGATGGAGCTTGTGGTTGCCGATGTGGGTTTTCGACGGGCGCGGCGCGGTCATGGCTTTTCCTGCGTTCTGGAGGAGTCTCGTCCAGCAATTTATGCGATCCCGGTCCACCAGTCCTTGCTATTTTCAGCCTCGCATGGCTGCATTCCGGCAACAAATTGCCGAGCGAGAGCAAAAGTGCAACAGAAGATAGCCGACGATTTCGACCGCAAGATCCTGCGCGAGCTGCAGGCCGACGCCCGCATCACCAACAATGAGCTGGCGGAGCGCATCGGCCTGTCGCCGTCGCCATGTTTGAGGAGGGTACGCCGGCTGGAGGAGGCCGGCATCATCAGGGGCTATACCACGCTGGTCGACCCGGCCGCCTTCGGGTGGAACATGGTCGCCATCGCCACCGTCCGGCTCAGCCGCCAGAACGAGGACGAGATCGTCATGTTCGAGGACGCCATCCGCGGGTGGGAAGAGGTGCTGGAATGCCACCTCGTCACCGGGGCGCGCGACTATGTGCTGAAGGTGGTGACCGGCAGCCTCGAACAGTACGAGCGCTTCATCAAGGAAAAGATCGCGCGGCTGAAATGCGTCGCTTCGATCGAGACCAGCTTCGTCATGAACACCATAAAGGAACGGCGCCTCTGACATTTGGTCAAAGGCGCCGCTCTCGAGGTCGAAATTGCCTGGCCAGGCTTATTTGATCGCCTTGTCGGTGATGGCCGTGGTGTAGGCGCCGGTCGGCGCCTTGGTGATGATCTTCTGGTCGAGCAGCGCCTTGGCGGTGCGCTCGTAGGTCGCCGGGTCGAGCTTGCCGTCGGCATTGTCGATCAGCTTGGCGACTTCGCTCATCATCCGCTTCTGGTGGTTTTCGTCCTGGCCACCGCCGTCCATGACAATGCCCGCGGCCTCGTCATTGTTGTCGATGGCATATTTCCAGCCCTTCATCGAGGCGCGCACGAAACGCACCATCTTGTCTTCGAAAGCCGGATCCTTGAGCTTGTCTTCCGAGGCATAGAGCCCGTCCTCAAGCAGGTCGTTGCCCATCGCCGAGTAGTTGAACACGGTGAGCTGGTCCGGCTTGTAGCCGGCATCGATCAGCTGCCAGTACTCGTTGTAGGTCATGACCGAAATGCAATCCGCCTGCTTCTGGATCAGCGGCTGCACGTCGAAGCTCTGCTTCAAAACCGTGACGCCATCCGGGCCGCCTTCGGTCTTCAGGCCGAGCTTGTTCATCCAGGCGTAGAAAGGATATTCGTTGCCGAAGAACCAGACGCCGAGCGTGTGACCCTTGAAATCGGCTTCGGTCTTGATCGGGCCGTCCTTCGGGCAGACCAGCTCCATGCCGGCCTTCTTGAACGGCTGGGCGATGTTGACCAGCGGCACGCCCTTTTCGCGCGCGGCGAGTGCCCCGCCCATCCAGTCGACGATGACGTCGGCGCCACCGCCGGCGATCACCTGCTCGGGTGCGATATCGGGACCGCCCGGCTTGATGTCGACGTCGAGGCCTTCGGCTTCATAAAAACCCTTGGCCTTGGCGACATAGTAGCCGGCAAACTGCGCCTGCGTGACCCATTTCAGCTGCAACGTCACCTTGTCGGCGGCCATTGTCTGGAACGCGGCCAGCGACATCGCGCCGGCCAGCATCGGAATGATCAGTCTTTTCATGTTTTTACCCTCTGAAGTTAACACCCGAACCCACCGCCCTATCCACCACGGACAGAGGGATGCCAAAACGTGACGGCTCTCTCGACGAGAGCGACCACGCCATAAAAGACCGAACCCGCCAGTGCTGCAACTGCGATTTCGGCCCAGACCATGTCGATGTTCATCCGCCCGACCTCGGTCGAGATGCGAAAGCCCATGCCGACCACAGGCGTGCCGAAGAACTCGGCGACGATGGCGCCGATCAGCGCCAGCGTCGAGTTGATCTTGAGCGCGTTGAAGATGAAGGGCGCTGCCGCCGGCAGTCTGAGCTTCAAGAGTGTTGGCCAGTAGCCCGACGCATACGTGCGCATCAAATCGCGCTCCATATGGCCGGAGGCGGCAAGACCGGCAACCGTGTTCACCAGCATTGGGAAGAAGGTCATGATGATGACGACCGCGGCCTTGGACGGCCAGTCGAAGCCGAACCACATCACCATGATCGGCGCCACACCGATGATCGGCAGCGCCGAGACCATATTGCCGATCGGCAGCAGACCGCGGCGCAGGAACGGCACCCGGTCCGCGGCGATGGCCACCAGGAAGCCGGCGCCGCTCCCGACGATGTAGCCGAAGATCACCGCCTTGAAGATGGTCTGCCTGATATCGGCGCCGAGCACCGGCAGGGAACTGGCGATGCGCACACCGATGGCGCTCGGCGGCGGCAAAAGGATGAAGGGAATGCCGGCGCCACGCGTCACCGCTTCCCATATGATCAGGATCCAGGCGCCGAAGATCGCCGGGATGATGAGGCGCAGCGCCATCCGCGCCCCTTTTGCCATAGGCCGAAGCCCCGACAGCACCGCCACGCAGCGCCAGGCCAGCAGCCAGGCAGCCGCGAGCAGCAGGAAATAAGGCGCCATTGCCGTGCCTTCGAACCCTGTAATGCCCGAGATCAGCATCCAGGCGACAAGGTGAGCGCCGATAAACAGCACCGCAGCCTCGGCTACCGCCGAAATTCTGATCATCGAGATCAGCCCCGCCAGCACGGCCAGGCCGATCATCGGGGTCTTTATACCGAAATAGGGGTAGTCGAAACTTGCCGTCGGGTCTGCAAGGGTGGCCGCTTCCGGCTTCGACATCGCGCCGAGCGCGACGGCGACGAGGCACAGCGCAATGGCCAGCACGGCTTGCCAGGAGGGCTTCAGCCAGTTCATGCCGGCCTCCCGCCCATCGCGCGGTCAACGAGGCGCCCGGCTATGCCGACCACCATGACCAGAAGGGCCGCCACCACCGAGCCCGCCACAAGGGCGGACCAGATGTCGATGGACTGGCTGTAATAGGCGCCTGCCAAAAGCTTGGCGCCGATGCCGGCGACAGCACCGGTCGGCAGTTCGCCGACAATGGCGCCGACCAGGCTCGCCGCCACCGCCACCTTCATCGAGGTGAACAGGAACGGCACCGAGGCCGGCACCCGCAGCTTCCAGAAGGTCTGCGAGACACTGGCATTGTAGGTGTGCATCAGGTCGAGATGCATGAGTTCGGGCGAGCGCAGGCCCTTCACCATGCCCACCGTCACCGGGAAGAACGACAGGTAGGTCGAGATCATCGCCTTTGGGATCAGACCGCTGATGCCGATCGCCCCCAGCACGACGATGATCATCGGCGCCACCGCCAGAATGGGGATCGTCTGCGAGGCGATGATCCACGGCATCAGGCTGCGGTCGAGCGTCGCCACATGCACGATGCCGACCGCGATGACGATGCCGAGCGCCGTGCCGAAGGCAAAGCCGAGCAACGTCGACGACAGGGTCACCCAGGCATTGTAGACGAGGCTGCGGCTCGATGTGATGGGCCGCAGGAAGGTGTTCTCGAAGAAGTTCACCGCCACCTGATGCGGCGCCGGCAGCGTCGGCTTGGGCTGCGACAGCGTCTTGCCGATGAATTCGACTGTGCCGTGGGTTTCCCCGGCGCGCCGGTCGAGGTCGCGCTGGAACGGCGCGTTGAGGACGACGGCGAAGACATACCAGAGCACCACCACGCCCAGGAGGATGGAGGTCACGGGGATGAGTTTTTCGCGGAAGGTGTCCATCTAGCGCGCCTCGCCAGCGGGGCGCCCTCCTCTCCCCAACGGGGAGAGGAGGGCCGGAGCGAAGCGGAGGTCGGGTGAGGGGGTAGAAATCTTTCCGTCGAGACAAGCCAAGATCGTATCCAGGACCGCTCGGCGCTCAGCCAAAACTTCGTGATTCCAGAAGCGCAGAACCGAATAACCTTGTCCGTTCAGCCAGGCTGTCCTGGCGGGATCGGTCAGTGAATCCGCGTGTTGGCTGCCATCAAGCTCGACAATCAGCCCCTGCTCGCGGCAGACGAAGTCCGCGATGAAAGGTCCGAGCGGCACTTGCCGCACAAATTTGTAGCCGTTGAGATGACGTCCTCTCAATTCCCCCCAAAGCCGGTATTCAGCTTCGGTCTCGTCAAACCGCAGCTTTCGGGCGCGAGCGGTTGCCCCGACATTTCTCTTGGTCGGATCCGTCGGCGCCGCCCCCTCACCCGACCTCCGCTTCGCTCCGGCCACCCTCTCCCCGTTGGGGAGAGGAGCCAGCCGGTCGTTCGCCCCCTCAATCATCATAGCTGTGCCCTGCCCTCAAGCCATCGCGTACCCTGGCCGCGATCGCCAAAAATTCCGGCGTCTCGCGGATGTCCAGTGGCCGCTCCTTTGGCAGCGTCGATTCGATGATGTCGGTAACCCGACCTGGGCGCGGCGACATGACGACGATGCGCGTTGACAGATACACCGCCTCGGGGATGGAATGGGTGACGAAGCAGATCGTCTTGTTGGTGCGCGCCCACAATTCCAGAAGCTGTTCATTGAGATGGTCGCGCACGATCTCGTCCAGCGCGCCGAAGGGCTCGTCCATCAGCAACAGGTCGGCGTCGAAGGCGAGCGCGCGGGCGATCGAAGCGCGCTGCTGCATGCCGCCGGAAAGCTGCCAGGGGTATTTCTTCTCGAAGCCGGAGAGGTTGACGAGCTCCATCGTGCGCTTGATGCGCTCGGCCTGCTCCGCTCTCGAAAGGCCGATGATCTCCAGCGGCAGCGCCACGTTACGCTCGATCGTGCGCCACGGGAAAAGGGCTGCCGCCTGGAAGACGTAGCCATAAGCGCGTTTCTCGCGCGCCTGTTCCGGCGTCATGCCGTTGACCGAGATCGTGCCCGATGTCGGTTTTTCCAGATCGGCGATGACGCGCAGCAAGGTGGTCTTGCCGCAGCCCGATGGGCCGATGAAGGAGACGAACTCGCCCTTGCCGATGGTCAGGTCGGCATTGGAGAGCGCCTCTACCGGACCGTCATTGGTCTGAAAGGTAAGGCCAAGTCTGCTTGCCGAGACGACGGCTGGCGATTGTCCCGTCATCGCTTGCTGCCTGCCTCTCGCAGCCGCCCAGGATGAAATGCCGTTGCATTCGCGTTGATGTTGCTTTCCACTCGTCCAATCCCACCCAATCGACGCCCGGAGCCTTGCCGATGTCGCCCAAACCCACTTGTCACCTTATCCGTCCTGAAAGCACTTATGAAGGCAAGCAGGGATTGACCTATTTTGCCGGCATTGCAGCCGAGACGGTCGGCTCGTCCGGCATCTGCATGCATCTGCTCACCCTGCCGCCTGGCGCCCGCGCCAAGGCGCATCTGCATGAACGCCATGAGACGGCGATCTATGTGCTCTCGGGCGAGGTCCACACATGGTATGGCGACAGGCTCGAGAACCACATCGTCGTCAAGGCCGGCGACCTCTTCTACATCCCGGCCGGCGTACCGCATCTGCCGGCCAACCTGAGCAACGCCCCGTCCTCGGCCGTCATCGCCCGCACCGATCCCAATGAACAGGAAAGCGTCGTCCTGTTGCCGGAACTGGATGCGCTGGTGGCCTGACGCTGACGGGACTGCCGTCATTTGCACCGCGCCACTTCGCCCATGACATTGCCGTCGTCGTCGGCGACCGTCAGCTTCTTGGCGTTCTTGGCGCTGCGCTTGATGGTGAATTTGGTCGGCTCCTGTCCTTCTTCGCCTTCCGCCTCGCATGTTGCCGTCACCACCAGCGACCCATCAGCCTGCGCCTGCTTGTCCGTGAAGGTGCAGGCGCTGGCGGCGGTGACCAATGCCTCGTCGGTCAAAAGCAGCATCCGATCGGCGGCGACTTCCTGGCCGTTGCGGTTGATGCAGCCATATTTGTCCCCATAGGGTTTCGTCAGGTCGATGCCTGCCGCAAGGGCCTGACCCGCAGCCAGAACGACTACCATCGCAACAGACGGCCCCAAACCGCGCGCGCTCATTCCCCCAGCTCCAACGTCACGAACACGGTTGCAACGGCCCCATTTCTTCAAGACCGGGAATGGTCACGAAGAACCCACCCTCGCCCTTGTTGGTGACCACAACGGTTTCAGCCGTCGTCCCCGCCTCGCCTTCGGCGGAACAGGTCGCATCAAGCGATTGCGTGCCCGGCGCCCACGTCAATTGCTGCGCGAACCGGCAGCCGCTGCCATAGGTCTCGATGCCTTCGGCGGTCAGCACGATATAATCGTCCCGGCCCTGAAAACCGGCCTTTGCAAAGACACAGCCGGCATCGTTGCCCCAGGAGCCGGCCAGCCTCTCGGCCCCTGTTGCCGGACCAGCGACCACCATCGCCACGACCAGTGAAATGAGCGCCCCCGGGCTCCGCAACGTCAAACGCCTGTCGCCGGAATGCCGGTGCGTTCCACCTTGCGCGGCGCGGTAATGTCCTTCCAGGTCGACAGAGCCCGGTTGACCGCCGCGTTCGGCTCGCGGGCGACGAATTCGCCATGGCCGGGCTTGGCCTTGACATCCGCTTCCTCGACCGACAATTCGCCGCGCGAAAAGACGAAGCGCGGCAGGCCGGTCACCTCAAGACCTTCGAAGACGTTGTAGTCGATCACCGATTGCTGCTTCTTCGAGGTGATGGTCTTCTTGGCGCTGGGGTCCCACACCACGATGTCGGCGTCCGCGCCTTCGACGATGGCGCCCTTCCTAGGATACATGTTGAGGATCTTGGCGATGTTGGTCGAAGTCACCGCGACGAACTCGTTCATCGTCAGCCGCCCGGTGTTGACGCCCGTCGTCCACAGCACGGGCAAGCGGTCTTCAAGCCCGCCGGTGCCGTTCGGGATCTTGGTGAAATCGCCGACGCCATTGCGCTTCTGCTTGGTGGTGAAGGCGCAGTGGTCGGTCGCCACCACCTGCAGCGATCCCGCCTGCAGGCCGGCCCACAGCGAATCCTGGTGCAGCTTGTTGCGGAAGGGCGGGCTCATGACGCGGCGCGCCGCATGGTCCCAATCCTTATCGAAATACTCGCTTTCATCCAGCGTCAGATGCTGGATCAGCGGCTCGCCGAAAACCCGCATGCCCTTCTGGCGGGCGCGGCGGATGGCTTCGTGGCTCTGCTCGCAGGACACATGCACGACATAGAGCGGCACGCCGGCCATGTCGGCGATCATGATGGCGCGGTTGGTCGCCTCGCCTTCCACTTCCGGCGGCCGCGAATAGGCGTGTCCCTCGGGGCCATTATTGCCGGCGGCGAGCAGCTTTTGCGACAGCGCCGCAACCACGTCGCCATTCTCGGCATGAACGAGCGGCAGCGCGCCGAGATCGGCGCAGCGCTGGAACGACGCGTACATCTCGTCGTCGTCCACCATCAGCGCGCCCTTGTAGGCCATGAAATGCTTGAACGAGGTAATGCCTCTGTCGACGACGGTGGCCATCTCGTCGAACACCTGCTTGCCCCACCAGGTGATCGCCATGTGGAAGGAGTAGTCGCAGGCAGCCTTCGAGGTCTTGTTGTCCCACATCTGCAACGCTTCCAGCAGCGATTGCTGCGGCGCCGGCAGGCAGAAATCGACCACCATCGTGGTGCCACCGGAAAGGGCCGCACGCGTCCCGGACTCGAAATCGTCGGCCGAATAGGTGCCCATGAACGGCATTTCGAGATGGGTGTGCGGATCGATGCCGCCCGGCATGACGTAACAGCCGCTGGCGTCGAACTCATGGTCGCCATGCAGGTTCGAGCCAATGGCGACGATCTTGCCGTGCTGCATCAGCACATCGGCCTTCCAGGTGCGGTCGGCGGTGACGATGGTGCCGTTTCGGATGACTTTGGTCATTGTCGTGTTCCCTTGTTCTCTTCGCGCTTCTTGTGAGCGTCGTTTTGAATACAGATCTTAGTTCACGCCACGATCCCCGCTGTCTCTACCACCGCATGGAACAGCACGTCGGCGCCGGCGCCGGCCCATTCCTTGGTGATTTCCTCAGCCTCGTTGTGTGACAACCCGTCAACGCAGGGGCACATCACCATGGCAGTCGGCGCAACGCGGTTGATCCAGCAGGCGTCGTGGCCGGCGCCCGAGACGATGTTGCGGTGGGAATAGCCGAGCCGATCGGCGGCGTCGCGGATCGCCTTGACGCAGCCGGCATCGAAGGTGACCGGATCGAAAGCGCCGACCTGCTCGACCTTGTACTGGATGTCGAGCGCCTCACAGATCGTGTCGATGCCTTCGCGTATGCGCCCATCCATCGCGTCCAGCACTTCCTTCTCGGGCGAACGGATGTCGATGGTGAAGACGGTGCGCCCGGCGATGATGTTGCGCGAGTTCGGAAACACCTCCATGTGGCCGACCGCGCCGACGGCGTCGGGCTGGTAGTCCATGGCGATCTCATGCACCAGCTCGACCACGCGCGCCATGCCTAGACCGGCATTACGGCGCTTGGGCATCGGCGTCGAGCCGGTATGCGCCTCCTTGCCGGTCAGCGTTACCTGCAGCCATTTCAGGCCCTGGCCGTGGGTGACGACGCCAATGTCGATGCCTTCGTCCTCGAGGATCGGCCCCTGCTCGATATGCAGTTCGAAGAAGGCGTGGATCTTGCGGTCGCCGACCTTCTCGGTTCCCTTCCAGCCAATGCGCTCCAGCTCCTCGCCGAACTTTTTCCCCTGTTTATCGGTGTGCTGATACACGTCCGCCTGCTCGAGCACACCGGCGAACACGCCGGACGCCATCATCGCCGGGGCAAAGCGCGAGCCTTCCTCATTGGTCCAGTTGGTAACGACGATCGGATGCCTGGTCTGGATGCCGAGATCGTTAAGTGAGCGGATGATCTCCAGCCCGCCGAGCACGCCGAGCACGCCGTCATACTTGCCGCCGGTCGGCTGCGTGTCGAGATGGCTGCCGACATAAACCGGCGGCAGGCTGGGATCAGCACCTTCCCGCCGGGCAAACATGGTGCCCATCTCGTCCAGGCCCATTTCGAGCCCGGCCGCCTCGCACCAGCGCTTGAACAGATGCCGTCCCTCGCCGTCCTCGTCGGTCACGGTCTGGCGATTGTTGCCGCCCGCAATACCGGGGCCGATCTTCGCCATCTCCATGATGGAATCCCACAAACGGTCTGAATTGATTCGCAGATTCTCGCCTGGGGCGGCCATTCAAAGTCCTCTCATTTCATATAACCAACCGGGCGGCGGTTCCCGCCGCCGCCCGACTGGCTGGATAGATTAGTCGATCGCCCTCAGCACTTCTCTGACATGGTCGATCAATTCGTTGATCTGGCCCTTGGTGATGATCAGTGGCGGCGACAGCGCGATGATGTCGCCGGTGGTGCGGATCAGCGCGCCGCGCTCGAACGCCTTTACGAAGGCCGAGAAGGCCCGCTTGGTCGGGCTGCCTGCGATCGGCGCCAGTTCGATCGCGCCGATCAGGCCGATGTTCCTGATGTCGATGACATGCGGCTCGCCCTTCAGCGAATGCAGCGCATCTTCCCAGTACGGCGCCAGTTCCTCGCCGCGGGTGAGCAGGCCCTCTTCCTTGTAGGTGTCGAGCGTGCCGAGTGCCGCGGCGCACGCAATCGGATTGCCCGAATAGGTGTAGCCGTGGAAGAACTCGATCATGTGCTCGGGGCCGCTCATGAAGGCGTCGTGGATTTCCTTCTTCACGAACACCGCGCCCATCGGGATGACGCCGTTGGAGACGCCCTTGGCGGTGGTCATGATGTCGGGCGTGACGCCGAAATAATCCGCTGCGAACGGCGCGCCGAGACGGCCGAAACCGGTGATGACCTCGTCGAAGATCAGCAAAATGCCGTGCTTGGTGCAGATCTCCCGCAGTTTCTGCAGATAGCCCTTCGGCGGCAGGATGACGCCGGTGGAGCCGGCGACCGGTTCGACGATGACGGCGGCGATGGTCGAGGCGTCATGCAGGGCAACGATGCGCTCCAACTCGTTGGCGAGTTCCGCGCCATATTCCGGCACGCCCTTGGAGAAGGCGTTCTTTTCCGGCAGATGCGTGTGCGGCATGTGGTCGACGCCGCCGAGCAGCGTGCCGAACATCTTGCGGTTGGTGACGATGCCGCCGACCGAGATGCCGCCGAAATTGACGCCGTGATAGCCGCGTTCGCGGCCGATCAGGCGGGTGCGCGCGCCCTCGCCCTTCACACGGTGATAGGCGATCGCCATCTTCAGCGCCGTTTCGACCGATTCCGAACCGGAATTGGTGAAGAAGACATGGTCCATGCCCTTGGGCGCGAGATCGACCAGGCGGTTTGCCAGTTCGAACACGATCGGGTGGCCCATCTGGAAGGCCGGCGCATAGTCGAGTTCGGCCGCCTGGTGCTGGATCGCCTCGGTGATCTTGGGACGGCAATGGCCGGCATTGACGCACCAGAGGCCGGCGGTGCCATCGAGCACCTTGCGGCCGTCGCTGGTGGTGTAGTGCATGTCCTTGGCGGACACGAACATGCGCGGCGCCTGTTTGAACTGCCGGTTTGCCGTGAACGGCATCCAGAATGCGCTGAGATCGTTCGGCGTGACTTTCAGCCGGTTGGACATGACCAAGACTTCCCCTTGTAACCTGTTTCGGTGCGGCTAACGCTTGGTCTTTCCAAAGCTTGGTCTTTGCTGCGTTTTCATGCTACGCAAATTTTTGACCGATTGGACAAACGTTAGCACCGCCCTGTCGGCGGTCAAGGGATTACTAGCGGAAATGCGGCCTGCGAAGTGCGCTCCACGGGTAAGAGAAAAACTGGTCCAGAGAATTGGTCCAGATGAACCCTGCGGCCAAGGCTTGCAGGGGTGAGCGGCGCCATGGAAGGCTCAGCCCCTCGCCGCACCCGCATCCAGCAGGAAAAGCGCGAACTGATCCTGGAGGCAGCCCTCGAAGTCTTCTCCGCCAACGGCTTTCGCGGTTCGACCATCGACCAGATCGCCGAGGCCGCCGGGATGTCGAAGCCGAACCTGCTCTACTATTTCCGCCGCAAGGAAGACATCCACGAAACGCTGATGGAGCGGCTGCTGGCGACGTGGCTGGCGCCGCTACGTGAACTCGACGACATCGGCGACCCCCTGACCGAGCTCAGGAGCTACATCCGGCGCAAGCTCGAAATGGCGCGTGATTTTCCCAGGGAAAGCCGGCTGTTCGCCAACGAGATCCTGCAAGGCGCGCCGCGCATCATGCCGCTGCTGGCGGGTGAGCTGAAAACGCTGGTCGACGAGAAGGCCAACGTCATCAAGGGCTGGATGCGCGCAGGAAAAATCGCCCGCACCGATCCCTGGCACCTGATCTTTTCGATCTGGGCGACGACGCAGCACTATGCCGATTTCGATGTCCAGGTCCGCGCGGTGCTTGGGCCCGATCGCGGCGGCGACGGCCGCTTCGAGGATGCGGCGCGGTTTCTGGAGCAGTTGTTCATTGATGGGCTGAAGCCGAAGGGCTGACCTTGGGCGTCAGGCGCTGCGGCGCTCCGCCGGCATCGCCTCAAGCAAATTCTGCAGCTTCTCGATCGAATTCTGTTCGGCCAGCGGCGTGTAGACGATCAGCTTCATGTCCGAGCCGTCGTCGATCGACAGGCTCATATGCTCGAACGTCATGGCGCCGGCGCTCGGATGTCGGACATGTTTCACCCCCGACAATCGGCGTGCCACGTCGCGTTGCGGCCACCAGTCGCGAAACTCCGGACTTGAGCGCGTCATAAGCACGATCAGCCGCTCGAAATCCGCATCGCCCACATAGCGGGCGCTTTCCGCCCGGAACGAGGCCAGCACGGTGCGCGCCAATTGCTCCCAGTCAACCAGCAGGCGCCGGTGATGCGGATTGGTGAACACCATGTGGACGATGTTGCGGGCGTCGCCCTCTAGCAGGCCATAATCACCGAACACCGCTACCGCAGCCGGATTCCAGGCCAGCACATCCCAGCGCCGCCCGACGACATAGGCCGGCTGCAGCACCAGGCTCTCCAGCATATGCATTAGCGGGCCATCGACCTTTTCCGGCGCAGCCACGCGGTTCTCCGGTTGCTGGCGGCCTGCCAGGATGAACAGATGCCGCCTTTCAACGGCGTCGAGGCGCAGCGCTTCGCTGAGCGCCGCTAGCACCTCCACCGAGGGTCTGACCTCGCGCCCCTGCTCTAGCCATGTGTACCAGGTGGTGCCGACGCCGGCGATCATCGCCACTTCCTCGCGACGCAAGCCTGGCGTGCGTCTCCGCAGGCCGGTCGCGATGCCGGTGGCGGACGGCGTCAATCTTTCGCGGCGCGAGCGCAGGAAGGCGCCAAGCTCGCGCCGGCGGCTGTCTTCAGCGGAGTGCGTGGGGGCATCCATGAGAGCTATTATAGCAGTATTGATACCAGGATAAAGTTTGAACTGTTTGGGCTGGGTCAGGCGCCCCATCTTCCATCCAGAGAGATGGAGGCTCTGAATATGGATCTGAAAGACAAGACAATCCTCATCACCGGTTCGACCGACGGCGTCGGCCGTGTCGTCGCGCAAAGGCTGGGCGCCGGCGGCGCGCGCGTGCTGGTGCATGGCCGTGACGCGGCTCGCGGCAAGGCAACCGTCGCAGAAATCGAATCCGCCGGCGGCAAAGCCGAGTTCCTCGCCGCCGACCTCGCCTCGCTAGCCGAGATCCGCCGCCTTGCCGAGGCCGTACGCGCAAAAACCGACCGGCTCGACATCCTCATCAACAATGCCGGCATCGGCACGGCCGGCGCCAAGCGACAGCTCAGCGCCGACGGCTTCGAACTGCGCCTTGCGGTCAACTATCTCGCCGGTTTCCTGCTGACCTCGGAACTGCTGCCGCTGCTCAAGGCGAGTTCGCCGGCGCGCATCATCAACGTCGCTTCGGCCGGCCAGCAGGCGATCGATTTCGGCGATGTCATGCTGACACGTTCCTATGACGGCGTGCGCGCCTATTGCCAGAGCAAGCTGGCGCAGATCCTGTTCACCATCGACCTGGCCGGAGAGTTGAAAGGCAGCGGCGTCACCGTCAACGCTCTGCATCCGGCGAGCTACATGAACACCACCATGGTCCGCCAGGCCGGCGTGACGCCATGGAGCTCGGTCGAAACCGGCGCCGACGCCATTCTCAACCTCGCGACATCGCCCGCGCTGGAGGGCCGCAGCGGCCTCTATTTCGACGGCCAAAGGGAGGCCCGCGCCGACGCACAAGCCTATGACGCCAAGGCCAGACAGCAATTGCGAACCCTGAGCCTCGACTTCGTCGGCCAGGCTTCCCCAAAATCGAAGGAACAGCATTCATGACCGGCAAGATCGAACACACGGTCGTCATCGGCGGCTCATCCGGCATCGGCCTGGCGACGGCGCGAAAACTGCTTGGCCCGGGCATGAAGGTGACCATCACCGGACGAAACCAGGACAAGCTCACCAGCGCTTGGAAGAGCCTCGGCGGCACCGCCGAGAAAGCTGCCTTCGATGCTTCGAAGCCGGACGAAGTCCGCCAGTTCTTTGGGGAACTCGGACCGTTCGATCACCTCGTGCTGGCTGCCAGCGGCGGCAAGGGACTTGGGCCGTTCGAAACCCTCGACCTCTCAGACATCGCCGGCGGCGTCGACGAGAAAGTCCGGCCGCAGCTGTCCTGTTTGCAGACAGCCTTGCCGACGCTCAACAGATCGGGATCGGTCACTTTCATCTCGGCGGTGTCGGCACAATTGTCGGTGCCCGGCGTGGCCGGCATCGCCGCCGTCAACGGCATGCTGTTGACGGTGGTGCCGATCCTGGCGGTCGAACTGAAGCCTCTGCGCGTCAACGTCGTGGCGCCCGGCGTCATCGACACGCCATGGTGGGATTTTCTGGCCGAAGACCAGCGGCAGGCGGTGTTCAGCGAATATGCCGGCAAAACCCCGGTGGGCAGGATCGGCCGCGCCGAAGACGTCGCCGGCGCAATCGCCTTTCTCGTCTCCAACGGCTTCATGACCGGCCAGGTGCTGACCTGCGATGGCGGTTTGCGCTTCGCGGCGTGACCTTACAGCGACTGTGCGATCAGCGTGAGAAAGCCTCCGGCGAGGGCGACGTTGCCGACGAAGCCGTTGATGCGCGAGGCCCGGTCCGGGCCCTGATGGTCCCAGAAATTGTGGAACATCGGCGTCGCGACAATGAGAAACAGCACCAGCACAGCACTGGCGATCGCGGTCCACAGGCCGGCCATCACCAGCGCCCCGGCAACGGTTTGCAGGACGATGCCGGCCCACAACGCCAATCTCGCCTGCGGCACGCCGCGCGCGGCCATCAGCCCGGTCAGGAACGCCTCGTTCTGAACATTGCGCAGGCCGGCGAAAACGAAGGCGCCGCCGAGCAACAGGCGGCCGAGAAACAAAAAGGTCGAAGGCAAATCGACAGGCATGAAATCTTCCCCGTACTTAAGCATGAAACAGGTGGAGCGCCGCCCTTTCCACGGCGCTCCATGACTAACCGGACGGTCAGGCTGCTTTGGCAGCCGGCATCGGGTGAATGGCGTGGAACGGGATGCAGAGCCGGTTCCAGGTGTTGATCATGCCGATCGCGACCGACAGCTTGACCAGTTCCTCTTCCGAGAAGTGCTCTAGCGTGCGGGCATAGAGTTCGTCCGAAACGCCATTGTTGGCGATCAGGGTCGTTGCCTCGGTCCAAGCAAGCGCCGCGCGTTCGCGCTCGGAAAACAGCGGCGATTCCTGCCAGGCCGAAACCAGATAGAGCCGTGTCTCGGTTTCGCCATCGCGCCTCGCCTCGCGGCTATGCATCTCGACGCAGTAGGAGCAGCCATTGATCTGCGAGGCGCGGAGCTTGATCAAATGCAGCAGGCTCACTTCAAGCCCGCATTCGTCGACCGCCTTGTTGAGCGCTGACACCGCCTTCATGATTTCCGGCGCCTTGGCAAAGAATTGCAGTCTCTGTTTCATCGTCTTTCCTTTCTGTCTGGCGGGGGTTAACTCTGCTTGGCTGCAGCGGGTTTCTGCGGCCGCTGATGGCGCGCGACAAAGGCACAGCTGGCGGCAAACGATCGCGGATCGCCTTCGGCCTTGTAGTCAGCCAGGATGTCGGACAACCGGGTTTCCGCGAGGGCCGCGCGATAGGCGCGCTCGGCCTTCAGCATCGCGGCATTGATGCCGCACGGCTTCACATAGGCCGAAGCATCGATCTTGACCGGGCCGCGCTGGCGGATCTCGCCGCAGCGGAAGGCCGGCTCGCGACCCTCGACCGCAAGCACGATATCGAGCAGCGTGATGCGCTCGGCCGGACGCGCCAGCCGGTAGCCGCCCGCCGGTCCCGGCACCGATTCCAGGATGCGCGCAGCAGTCAGCTGGTTCAGATGTTTCAGCAGATAGCTCGGCGACAGGCCGAAGGACTCTGCCAAAGCAGCACCCGGCATCGTGCTGTTGCCCTCCACGCTGGCCAGTGTGGCCGCGCAATGGATGGCCGCTTCTACACCCTCGCCCAGCTTCACGATGTTGCGCTCCTATTCATGGATATCTTTTATCCTAGATAAATTTTATCTGCAATTGGAAAATGAAAAACGGCGCTCGAAAGCGCCGCTTTTTTCTTCGACCCGTTCCCTACTCCGCAGCCACCTTGGCCATCGGGTTGTTCGGGTGCGTCGTCCAGTTGGCATAGACCGGCGACACCGGCTTGCCGGTTCGCTGGTCCATCACGCCGGCGGCCAGCGGCTCCATGGTGATGCAGTTCTCGACCGGGCAGACATTGACGCACAGATTGCAGCCGACGCATTCGGCCTCGATCACCTCGAAATGCCTGACGCCGTCGACCATGTTGGTGATTGCCTGGTGCGAAGTGTCCTCGCAGGCGATGTGGCAGCGGCCGCATTTGATGCAGGCGTCCTGGTCGATACGCGCCTTGGCGATGTAATTGAGGTTGAGATACTGCCAGTCGGTAACGTTGGGCGTGGCGCGGCCGACAATGTCGTTGAGCGAGGCGTGGCCTTTCTCGTCCATCCAGTTTTCGAGACCGGCGATCATCTCCTGCACGATCTTGAAGCCGTATGTCATCGCCGCCGTGCACACCTGCACATTGCCGGCGCCGAGCGCCATGAATTCAGCCGCATCGCGCCAGGTGGTGATGCCGCCAATGCCGGAGATCGGCAGGCCGCGCGTTTCCGGATCGCGGGCGATCTCGGCCACCATGTTCATGGCGATCGGCTTCACCGCCGGGCCGCAATAGCCGCCATGCGAGCCCTTGCCGTCGATGGTCGGCTGCGGCGCGAAACTGTCGAGGTCGACGCCGGTGATCGAGTTGATAGTGTTGATCAGCGACACCGCGTCGGTTCCGCCGGAGAGTGCGGCGCGCGCCGGCTTGCGCACATCGGTGATATTCGGCGTCAGCTTGGTGATGATAGGCATGCGGGTGTTGGCCTTGCACCAGCGCACTACCATTTCGATGTATTCAGGCACCTGGCCGACAGCCGCGCCCATGCCGCGTTCCGACATGCCGTGCGGGCAGCCGAAATTGAGCTCGATGCCGTCGGCTTCGGTCTCCTCGACCACCGGCAGGATCGCCTTCCAGCTTTCCTCGACGCATGGCACCATCAGTGAGACGACGATGGCGCGGTCGGGCCAATCCTTCTTGACCTGTTTGATCTCGCGCAGATTGACCTGCAAATCGCGGTCGGTGATCAGCTCGATATTGTTGAGGCCGAGCAGGCGCCGGTCCGCCCCCCAGATCGCGCCATAACGGGGGCCGTTGACGTTGACCACCGGCGGACCTTCTTCGCCCAGCGTCTTCCACACGACGCCGCCCCAGCCCGCCTTGAAGGCGCGGATGACATTGTAGGCCTTGTCGGTCGGCGGCGCCGAAGCCAGCCAGAAAGGATTGGGCGATTTGATGCCGACGAAATTGTTGCGGATGTCTGCCATGGCAGGTCCCTTTTAACCGAGACGAAGGAGCATTTCCACGGGTGCGAGAATGCCGCCTTTAAGCGCGGGGGTGAGATTGCCGATCTTGGTGCCGGCGTTCTCGCCCATGATAAGATTAACGCCAGGCGGCGGCTTTTTTCCTTCCGCCTGCGCCGCAGCCATGCGCGCCCGTATCGTGTCGAAAAATTCGATGGCGAAGGCGCCACGAGGGCGCTCGGCGGTTACAGAGAACCCCGCGGCGGCGGCAGCCGAACGATAGTCGTCGGGCGTGGCGACGAAGGACATGCTCTCGTCGGATGCCCATGGCAGCGGATACGTCAGCGCACCTGCCTTGAGCCGCATCACATCGTAGACGGCAAAGACGCCGCCCGGCTTGAGCACACGCGCCGCCTCGCTCATCAGCTTTTTCTTGTCGGGAAGATTCATGCCGACATGCAGGATCATGGCCGTATCAAAGCTTTTGTTGCTGAACGGCATGTCCAGCGCGCTGCCCTGCACGAACCGGACTTTGTCGGCCATTCCCACCCGCTTCGACAGGCTGGTCGCGATGTCGACATAGCTTTGCGTCAGATCGATGCCGGTGACATCGGCGCCGGCATTGTTGGCGGCGAAGCGGGCTGGACCACCCACGCCGGAACCAATGTCGAGCAGCCTGGCCCGCGGCTTCAAACCCATCTGGCCGATGAGTTCCCTGGTGGCGGCGATACCGCCAATGTGGAACTCGTCGACCGATTCGAGATCGCCAGCGCGTAGATGGGCAATTTCCACGCCGGTATCGGCGAGCACGGCAAGAATGTGCTGCTCAAGATCCGAGACGTCGTAGTGACGGGCGATGCCCGATTCCACTGAGGCCATGATCTCTATCCCTGTGTCAGACTCCGGTTGATGCTCTCCGCCGCATCGCGGCCTTGCGCCACGGCCGAAACCGTCAAATCGTCACCGCCAAAAATGCAGTCGCCGCCCGCCCAGACATTGGCGAGCGAGGTGCGCCCTTCCGCATCGACCTTGATGCGGCCGGCCTCGAGTTCGATCGCAGCACCGCTGCCGTTAAGTGCCGCCGGCACAAAGCTCTGGCCGATTGCCTTGAACACCTGGTCGGCGGTCAGCGTCAGCCGCTCGCCGGTGCCGACAAGACTGTCGCCGTTCATCGCGGTGTATTCGAGCTCGATGCCCGACACTTTGCCACCTTCGGCAATGACCCGCTTCGGCTGCAGCCAGTGGCGGATGGTGACGCCGTTGGCGGCAGCCAGATCCTGCTCGAACTCGGAAGCGTTCATGTGTTCCTGGCCGCGCCGGTAGCAGATCGTCACCTCCTCGGCGCCGAGCAGCTTCGATTGCACGGCCGCATCTATCGCCGTCATGCCGCCGCCGATGACGACGACGCGCCGGCCGACCGGCAGGCTCGCGAGATCGCTGGCCTGGCGTAGCTCGGCGATGAACTCGACCGCATTGACAACGCCATCGGCGTCCTCGCCATCCGTGCGCAACGCATTCACGCCGCCAAGCCCCATGCCGAGGAAGACGGCATCGTAATTCAGGATTAGGTCCGACAGCTGGTAGTCGCGGCCGAGCGCCTTGCCGTTATGGATATCGATGCCGCCGATCCCCGTGACATAGTCGACCTCGGCCTGGGCGAAATTGTCGATGCTCTTGTAGGCGGCGATGCCATATTCATTGAGGCCGCCGGCCTTCGGGCGGGCTTCCAGAATGGTAACGTCATGGCCGTGGCGAGCGAGCCGGTGCGCGGCGGCGAGGCCGGCCGGCCCGGCGCCGACCACGGCGACCGACTTGCCGGTTGTTTCAGCGCGCGGATAAAACTGCTTGTGCTCGGCCATGGCGACATCGGTGGCGTAGCGCTGCAGGCGGCCGATCTGCACCGGCTTGCCTTCCGCCACCTCGCGCACGCAGACCTCTTCGCACAGCGTCTCGGTCGGGCAGACGCGGGCGCACATGCCACCCAATATGTTCTGGTCGAAAATCGTCTTGGCCGAACCGATCGGGTTGCCGGTCGAGATCTGGCGGATGAACAGCGGAATGTCGATCGAGGTCGGGCACGCATTCATGCACGGCGCATCGTAGCAGAAATAGCAGCGGTCGGATTCGACCAGCGCCTCGTGGTGATCGAGCGGCGGATGCAGGTCGGAAAAATTCTCGGCGTACTGGTCGGCGGCAAGCCGGCCGCCGGCAATGCCGTCCTTGAACTGGCCTTCTGGCATCGTCAGTTCCCCACGTTTTCGTTTTGGGGAAGGCTAGCACGTTTTATTTTTTTATCAATTGGTCAATTTTCGCCGCAAGCCATTGAAAAGACTAGCTCATAATATGATTTGACTACTCATGTTATGGCTTTCAGCCTATGGCACGGGCGAAAGGCCGGAGCTCGTAGCGCCGCCATGGATCGACCGGATCTCGTCGGCAACCAGTTGCTGCAGCCGCCACAGATTGCGTCGCGGATGCCGAATTCCTCGAGGTGGCTGATGGTGTTGTAGAGATATTCCGCGCCTGAGCCGACATGGCCGCAGGCTCTGGCAAGCACCCCCGCCACCGTGTCCAGCGGCTGCCCGAGCGAGGTTCCCCTGCCCGTCACCCCGACCCAGAAGCCGAGCGCCCGTATCCGGCCCTGCTGGGTGCGCACGGGAACCCACCGGACCGAGCTGACACTCTCATGATCGTCGATCTCGCGCCGCAGCAGTCTTTCGATCTGCTGCGGCTTGTCGCCGTCGGGCAGGCGGTAGATGACGCCGTCGCATCGGCCGCCGCGTTCGAGCGCCATCATCAGCCCCGGCTGCGCGACGCTGCCGCGCCAGCGCACCATGTCGAGGCAGAAGGAGCGATGCCAGCCAAACGCAGTGGCGCGCTGGCGTTCGACGGGCTCGAAAGCCGGCTTCCAGATCAGCGAGCCATAGGCGAACACCCATAACGGCCCCGCATCGGCTTCGTCGGAGAGCCGTAAGGCAAGCGTGCGAAAATCCTCATCGTTCAGCTGCGTCCAGCTGCAGTCGGGTCCGGGATCGACCTCTTCGCGATGACACAGTGACACAAGCTCAGGCGTGAGCGACATAAGGCGCATGAAACGACTACCCCTCGTTTGCCCAAGGAAAGTCGAAAACCGCCGCACGTGCAAGGCGTCGGTGGGGCGAAGTGCGGAACGATGTGTCAACGCAGCCGTTGAATTTTCTCCGGTTCGCTGTCGGATTCGCGTCGCTGAAAACGTCCTTTGATGGATCGGACGACGATCTATGCATAGGTGAGGAGACCGAGAATGCCGAGATCCCCAATGCCCTTCTTCTGGTACGAGTTGATGACCAGCGACCTCGATGCGGCGCAAGCGTTCTACACCAGCGTGGTCGGCTGGCGGGCCGAGCCCTTCGACAAGGCGCCCGGCATGCCGCGCTATATCGTGGTGAACTCCGCCGAGCGTGGCGTCGGCGGGCTGATGACCCTGCCCGAGGAAGCAGCCAGGACGGGTCTGAAGCCGGCCTGGTTCGGCTATATCCACACCAGCGATACCGATGCCTCGACCGAGGCACTGAAAGCCGCCGGCGGGGCTGTTCACCGCGAACCCGACGACATTCCCGGCGTCGGCCGCTTCTCCGTCGTCGCCGACCCGCAAGGCGCCGCCTTCATGTTCCTGCAGCCCAGTGGGCCCGACCAGCCCGTCCTTCCGGCAACGACGCCGGGCCATGTCGGCTGGCACGAGCTTTATGCGGCCGACCGCCAGAAGGCCTTCGATTTCTACTCAAGCCAGTTCGGCTGGACCGATGCCGGTAGCATGGACGTCGGCGAGATGGGCATCTATCAGACCTTCTCGGCCGGCCCTGAATCCGGCGGCGGCATCATGAACAAGCCGCAACAGCTGCCGGTACCGGTCTGGCTGTTCTACTTCAATGTCGATGCCATCGACGCAGCCGCCAAACGCGTCACCGACAATGGCGGCAAGATCGTCATGGGTCCGATGCCGGTGCCGACCGGCCAATGGATTGCCCAGTTCACCGATCCGCAAGGCGCCTATTTCGCGCTGATCGCGCCGGGCCGCTGATCCCCTCCGGTACTCGCCTGCACGGAACTGCTCTCATCGCACTGCCGGTGCGATGAGAGGCGCGTCCGGGCGCGGTCACTCCGGCGCCAGCACCGCGACCTTGAGGTTCTCTTTCCTGGCGCCGCTGAGCTGGATCGTGGCTGCGCCAGGCGTCAGCTTGAAGCGCACGCTCTTGCGGATGCCGGGGCAGGTCTTCACGCCGGTGAAACCCGCTGATTTCACGGCTTGGCCATCCTGAATGACGTCGACCCAGGCCTCGTCGGACAGGCTGATCTGGAGCTCTCCTTCCGGTGGCACCGCCACGTTTGCCGTCGCGCCGAACGTGCCGGCTGCCGGCGCGCGTTGCGGTGAGACCGTGAAGCTGACCGCATCGACCGGCTCCAGCGCCATATCCGCGGCTTCGCCGAAAGCAAGAGAGGCACCGGACTGCGCGGCGGGCGCAGCCGGAAACAGTTCCTGCTCGCGTGTCACCGGCCATTTGAAGGCATCGCAGCCAGCATCAGCGGTCATGGCGAAACTGGTGCTTGCGAGAATTGCGAACAGGCTGACGGCGACTTTTTTCATGGCTAGGAACCCGTTTGGTTTGGAGTGTCTACACGCAGGCATACAACTTAAACGAGCTGTATGCAACCATAACGAGAACAAATTTTGAAGTCCAGACTGGAAGTGATTTCCAATCACCGATTGTTGATGACAGGCCACGCGAAGTGAATGGTCCAGCGCCGGGTGATAATTTATGGCCGGGCCGCAGGGTTGGAAAAATGGAGTTTAGATGAAGCTTTTTGACGGTCTCGCCAGATTTCAGCCGCAGGCACTCGGCGTCCTGCGCATCATGACGGCCCTGCAGTTCCTCGAGCATGGCTCGCAGAAACTGTTCAATTTTCCGGTCAGCGCCGAGCCTCACGCTCTTAGCGGCCTGACGGCGACGGCAGGCATCCTGGAGTTCGCCGGTGGCATCCTGCTGGCGCTCGGTCTGTTCACCCGCCCGGTCGCGTTCCTTCTGGCCGGCGAGATGGCCATCGCCTATTTCATGGCGCACTACCCGCGCGACTTCTTCCCGGTCAACAACAGCGGCGACGCGGCAATCTCCTTCTGCTTCATCTTCCTCTATCTGGTGTTTGCCGGCGCCGGCGCCTTCGCGCTCGACAACCGCCGCAGCACCTGACGCGCCTGATGCATGTCGCCCAAAAGTGCGCAGCGGTTTTGGGATAACGACTTGCACAAAACAAGACTCTGAAGCGCCTCGGCGAAGCCGAAGCGCTTCAGGCGCGCATTCGCTCGAAGTTCGCGTCAAAGAGCGGCGCTGCCTGAACGCGCGCCGCGTGGCGCTTGCCCAAAAGTTCGATCTCGAAGCCGTCGCTCTTGTCTGCGATCTCCTTCGGCACATAGCCGATGGCGACGGATTTTTTCGAGTGATGCGCATAGCCGCCTGAGGTCACCCAACCGCGCACCGCGCCACCGTACCAGATCGGCTCGTCGCCGATGACATCGGCATCGTCGGCATCGAGGATAAATGTGCGCAGCCTGAGCTTGCCGCCCTGCTTGCGCTCGGCAAGAGCGCCGGTTTTACCGATGAAATCGGCATCCTTGCCATAGGCGACGAAACGGTCGAGCCCGGCCTCCAGCGGCCCGTAGATCGGCCGGTATTCGCGCGCCCATGAGCCGTAGTTTTTCTCCAGCCGCAGCGCATTGAGCGCGCGCGAGCCGAACAGGCCGAGGCCGAATTCCGCGCCTGCCGCCATCAACGCCTGGAAGGCAGCGCGCTGATATTCCGGCGCCACCCAGATCTCGTAGCCGAGATCGCCGGTGTAGCTGACGCGGCCGACCAGGCACGGCGCCATGCCGATGTCCATTTTCGCGACGGCCATGAAGGGGAATGCTGTGTTGGCGACATCCGCGCGGCTGACCTTTGCCAGCACCTCCCTCGCCTTGGGTCCGGCGATCGCCAGACCGGTCAGTTTCTGCCCCAGCGCCTCCATGCGCACTGAGCTATCCGCAGGTAAATGCGCCTCGAACCAGCGCATATGATACTGCTCGGCGATACCGGAGCCGGCGATGAACCACTCGGTCCCGTTGGAATTGGGGGCACCGATATTGGCCAGCGTGAAATCGCCGATGAGCTTGCCGTCATCCTTCAGCATCGGCGCCAACGTCATGCGGCCTGGCTTGGGCAACTTGCAGGCAAAGATCCGGTCGAGCCAAGCGGCCGCCCCTTCTCCCGTCACCTTGTATTTGGCGAAGTTCGAAATCTCCGCCAGGCCGACGCTTTCACGAACCGTCGCGACCTCATTGGCGACATGGGAAAAATCGCTGGAACGCCGCCACGAGAATTCGTCCCTGACACCCTCGGGCGCATACCACAGCGGCACTTCCAGCCCATAGGACACACCCCATTGCGCACCCTTGGCCGACAGCAAATCGTAGATCGGCGTCGTCTTCAGCTGCCGCCCGGCGGGCAGCTCCTCATTGGGAAAGCGAATCGAGAAGCGGCGCGAATAATTCTCGCGCACCTTGGCGTTGGTGTAGGCCATCGTCGCCCAGTCGCCATAGCGCGCCACATCCATGGCCCAGATGTCGGCGCCGGGATCGCCCTCGATCATCCAGTTGGACAGCGCCAGACCGACGCCGCCGCCTTGTGAAAAGCCCGCCATGACCCCGCAGGCGACCCAGAAGCCCGGAAGGCCGCGCACCGGCCCGACCAGCGGATTGCCGTCCGGCGCGAAGGTGAAGGGGCCGTTGATGATCTGCTTGATGCCGGTCCTCTCGAAGGCCGGGAAATGCCGGAAGCCGACTTCGAGCGACGGCGCGATGCGGTCGATATCCGGCTCCAGCAGTTCATGGCCGAAATTCCACGGTGTCTGGAATTCGGACCAGACCTTGTTGGCCTTCTCATACGTGCCCATCAGCATGCCGCCGCGCTCCTGGCGCAGGTACAGCTCACCGTCGAAATCGACGGCATGGATGATTTCCGTCCCGGTCTTGGCGTTCCACGCCGCCACCTCGGGCATATCCTCGGTGATCAGGTACATGTGCTCCATTGCCAGCACCGGCAGCTCCAGCCCGACCATGCGGCCGACCTCGCGCGCCCATAACCCGCCGGCATTGACAACATGCTCGGCCACCACTTCGCCCTTGTTGGTGATGACGCGCCACATGCCGTCGGGCCGGCGCACAATGTCCTCGACCTTGGTGAAGCGCTCGACCTCGGCGCCCAGTTTCCGCGCGGCCTTGGCATAGGCATGCGTCACGCCGGAGGGATCGAGATGGCCGTCCTCCTTGTTGCGGACGGCGCCGACGAATTGTTTCGGGTCGAGCAGCGGCATCAGCTCGGCCGCTTCATTGGCCGATATTTCCTCAAGGTCGATGCCGAGGTAACGCCCCTTGGCGACGACGCCGCGCAGCCAGTCGAGCCGCGCCTCGGTCGCCGCCAGAAGTACGCCGCCGGTCAGATGCACGCCGGTCGCCTGTCCCGACAGCTCCTCGATCTCCTTGTAGAGCGAGATCGTGTATTTCTGCAGCTTGGCGACGTTGGGGTCGCCATTGATCGTGTGCATGCCGCCGGCCGCATGCCAGGTCGAGCCGGAGGTCAGCTCGTCGCGCTCCAAAAGCACGACATCGGTCCAGCCATGACGCGCCAGATGGAACAGCACGGAGCACCCGACGACGCCACCGCCAATGACCACGACCTTTGCATGCGATTTCATGAGTTTTGCTCTATTATCAATGAGTTGAGGAGATAAGGTGAATCAGAAAGGCAGCGCCGCGCGCCGACGCTGAAAAAGTCACGGCTCGCCCTGCCCGATCGCTTCCTTGCGCCTGGCCACATACTCCTCCAGCGCCTCGCGCACGGCGATATCCATCACCGGCTCGACATAGTCTTCCAGCGCCTTCTTCCACAGCCGGGTCGCGCGCGCCGTCGTGTCGAGGCCGCCGGCCTCCTGCCATGCCTCGTAATTCTGCCAGTTGGACAGCATCGGCTGGTAGAAGGCGGTGGCATAGCGTTCCAGCGTGTGCGGTTCGCCGAAGAAATGGCCGCCGGTCGGCACCGCGCCCAGCGCCTCGACAGCAAGCTCCGCCTCATCGACGACGATCGGGCGCAGGAATTCCATCATGTGCTGGATCATCTCGACATCGATGATGAGCTTTTCGAACGATGCCGTCAGCCCGCCTTCCTGCCAGCCGGCGGCATGATAGACGAGGTTGCCGTGGCCAAGCACAGCGCCCCACAGCGCCATCAGCGTCTCGTAGGCGCCTTGCGCGTCCGCCGCATTCGATGCCGACCCCGGCGTCGTGCGGTAGGGCAGAGAATAGCGCCGCGCCAATTGCCCCGAGGCGATGTTGGCCTTGGTGTTCTCCGGCGTTCCGAAGGCCGGCGCGCCCGACTTCATGTCGACGTTGGAGGTGAAGGCGCCGTACATCACCGGCGCGCCGGGGCGCACCAGTTGCGTCAGCACCACGCCGAACAGCGCCTCGGCATTCTGCTGCGCCAGGGCGCCGGCGAGCGTCACCGGGCTCATCGCGCCCATCAGCGTGAACGGCGTCACCGCCACCGACTGGCCGAACTCAGCCATGGTCATCAGCCCTTCGGCCATCATCTCGTCGAAACGCCGCGGCGAGTTGACCGAGATGATGGTGGCAATGCCGGGATCATCGCGCATCTCGTCCAGCGTCAGCCCGCGCGCGATTGCCATCATCTCGATGCCGTCCAGCGCCCGGCCTCGTCCGATCGCCGAGACATGGAACGATTTGTCGGTCAGCGTCAGATTGGTGAAATAGGTATCCATGTGCCTGGTGTTGGCCGGCAGTTCCACCGGCGCGCAGACCTGGTTACCGAGCATGTGGATGCAGTTGAAATGCTGCGCCAGCCGGGTCAGATCGGCATAGTCGTGCAAGTTTCCGGCGCGCCGGCCGCGCTCCATGTCGTGCACATTGGGCGGCCCGGCGACGAGGGTGAAATTGATCGTGTTGCCGCCGAGATGAATGGTGTTGGCGGGGTTGCGCGGCGTCAGTCGATAGCTGGACTGCGTGGTCTTCAGCGCCTCGGCCACAAGGCCACGGTCGATGCGGACATTCGCGGTCGCATGGTCGACCTTTGCGCCCGCATTCTCGAACAGCGCCAGCGCCCGCTGAGACATTACCTCGATGCCGAAATTTTCCAGAATATGCATCGAAGCTTCGTGGATCGCTTCGACCTGGTCGACTGAGAGCATCGCCATCGGCGGATAGGGATTGGTCACCCGCCGCAGTGGAAGTTGCGGGATGGCGGCAGGCCCCCGGTTGCTGGTTCGCTCCGCGCCGCGCTTGCGTCTTGGTTCATTCATGCCTGGCATCAGAGCGCCGGCATCCGGACATCGCTGTCAGAAATCCGCCCTTCGCGGACGTGATTTTAGCCAAGGCGGCATTTTTGAATTCTGACGGAGATAAAGGCGACGCGAAAGGTCGGAATAATGATACAGGCCCCCTGAGCGCAGCGGGCCGGCAAGCCGTTAAGAAACGCCGAAAGATTCCCTTTATGATTTCGGCCTATTCGTTTTCCAATGCGTAGTTCGAGTTTGAGTAAAATTGTAGCGGTTGGCGTGCTGCTGGCTTTGCCGGCCTGCGCGACGCCGCCCAACCATATCAACAATGTCTGCGCCGTCTTCGACCAGAACGACGGCTGGTTCGACAACTGGCAGTCGGCCGCCGAGCGCGCCTCGCAGAAATACGGCGTCCCCGTCCCTGTGCTGATGGCGACGGTGCGCAAGGAATCCGGTTTCAAGAGCAATGCCAAGCCGCCGCGTACCAAACTGCTCGGCTTCATTCCGTGGAAACATGTCTCGTCAGCCACCGGTTTCTCGCAGGCGCTCGACGGCACATGGTCGCAATATCAGAGCGAAACCGGCAGTTGGGCGGCGAGGCGGACCAAGTTTGCCGATGCCGTCGATTTCGTCGGCTGGTATCATTCCAAGACATCAGACACGTTCGGCGTCGCCCGCAACGACACCTACAATCTCTATCTCGCCTACTATCTTGGCTGGACCGCCTACGGCCGCGGTAACCGTGGCGATGCCGGCGTGCAGGGCTATGCCAGGGCGACCGAAAAGATGGCCCGCGACTATGCCGAACAGCTGCAGCAATGCGGCAGCTGACGTTGCCAAGCGGTCTTGCAGCCACGCAGTTTGCGATCGAAGCGGAACTCAGCAATTCATTCGCTTGGGATCAGGTGGAGGATCGACCTCCCTCCCTTTACCGCTGCCGTCGACAGCTTTCGGTCAAACGTCGCCAATTGGCCGTCACGCGCCTTGGCGAGTCCCAACAGATAGCTATCCGTTACCTGTGCCGGGGTGAGGATCCTGGCTGCATCGATGTCGTTGGAACCGACAAGGCTGATCTCGTCAGGCCAGAACTGATGTCCTGAAAGGGCATGCAGCTTGCCGACAACCTGCGCCACCACGGCGGGCGAACCCGGAGAATTGGGGTATTTCGGGTTGCTTACAATCCTGATGACGCCATTCTCGGTAATGGGACATGTTGCCCATGATAAATGCCCGGAGGATTGGAACCACCGATGGGCATCTTCATGCGCGACGTGAGCCGGATCGATCAACGCAATCAACACATTGACGTCGAGCAGGAAGGTCACGGCAATTCGTCGCGAAGCGCATTGACCATTTCGAGATCGACCATCGGGCCGTCGGGCCGCGATGCAAGCAAGGGGATGCCGTTGCGTTCACCGCCGGTCGGGGGCCTGCGCAGTGAGCGGCGAGCCAGATCGGAAATGACGTCGCCAACGCTGCGATCCTGCTGTCGCGCCATGGCCTTGGCCGCAAGTAGGACATCGTCATCGATTGCAAGTGTGGTTCTCACAATATGCTCCCTATGGCGCATCAAACATCACGCATCACATAAAGCAATGGACAGCAATATTCAAGCGAACGTAGCTGTCGTTCCTTGAGCTATGGCGACGCTGCGGCAATGCGCCAACGAGCGGCATTGCCTCTATGGCTGGTCAGCTCGGCTTCTTGCCATGCGGGCGCTTCGGCGGTTCGCCGGCGAAACCGGGGCCGATCCCATCCGGTGCGTCTTCCGGCACGCCCTCATGCGCTGCGTGTTCCCTGTCGAACTTGATCACCGGCTCCATCGTCGCCAGCACATCGTCCGACAGCCAGCACAGGCTCATATGGCCATCGCCGAGATGCTTCACCGGCGGCACCTTGGTCTCGCACAGATTGTCCGGCACCAGCCTCTTGTAGCCGCAGCGCGTCTGGAACGGGCAGCCGCTCGGCGGGTTCATCGCCGACGGGATATCGCCTTCGAGCACGATGTGCCGTTTGACCACGCTGGTGTCGGCGATCGGGATCGCCGACAGCAGCGCCTCTGTGTAGGGGTGATAGGGTGGCGCGAAGATCTGGTCGGTCGTGCCCTGCTCGACGATGTAGCCGAGATACATGACGACGACGCGGTCGGCGATGTAGCGCACGACGGACAGATCGTGGCTGATGAACAGCATCGTCGTCTTGTTCTTGCGCTGGATGTCCATCAGCAGCTCGGTCACCGCCGCCTGCACCGAGACGTCGAGTGCCGACACCGGCTCGTCGGCCACCACCACCTTGGCATCGCCGGCAAAGGCACGCGCCACGCCGATGCGCTGCTTCTGGCCGCCTGAGAGCTGACGCGGCTTGCGCGTCTCGAAGGCCCGCGGCAGCTTCACCAGGTCGAGCAGCTCCAGCATGCGCTTGCGCCGCTCGGCGACATTGTTGCCGACTTTGAATTTTTCCAGCGTGCGGATGATCTGCGAACCGACGGAGTGGCTGGGATTGAGTGTATCGAACGGGTTCTGGAACACCATCTGGATCGACGACACCGTTTCGACGCTGCGCTTCTCGATGCCGGTCGACTGGATCTCCTTGTTGCCCAGCGTCACTGTGCCGGCACTTGCCGTCTCCAGCCCCAGCAGGACCTTGGCCAGTGTCGACTTTCCGCAGCCGGACTCGCCGACGATGGCGACGGTCTCGGATTCGCGCGCCATGAACGAGATCGTCTCATTGGCCTTGACCACGCGGCCTTCGCTGGAGCCGAACACTTCGCTGCCGCCGACCTTGTAGTATTTTCTCAAATCCTCGATCTTGAGCACCGGCGCGCCGGGCACGACCTTCTCATTGACCTTCTTGGCGCCGGGAGGCAGCGCTTCCCAGTCGATCTCGTTGAAGCGCACGCAGCGCGAGAAATGCCCTTCGTGACCGGCGACCTCGATCATCGGGATTTCGGCGGCATTGCAGACGCCCTCAACGAAATGGTGGCAGCGCGGGCCGAAATTGCAGCCCTTGGGCCGCTCATGCGGCAGCGGCAACTGGCCGGGGATAGAGATCAGCGGCCGCGAATTCTTGTCGGCGCCCGGCAGCGGAATCGAGCGGAACAGCCCTTGCGTATAGGGATGGCGCATCCGGTCGAACACGTCCTTGATCTTGCCGGTCTCGACCGCTTCGCCCGAATACATCACCGTGATGCGGTCGCAGGTCTCGAGGATGAGGCCCAGATTGTGCGACACGAAGATCATCGACGTGCCGAACTTCTCGCCCAGCCCCTTGACCAGTTCGACGATGCCGGCCTCCACCGTCACGTCGAGCGCCGTCGTCGGTTCATCGAGCAGAAGCAGCGCCGGCTTCGACAGCAGCGCCATGGCAATGACGATGCGCTGCTGCTGGCCGCCGGACAGCTGGTGCGGATAGGAACGCATCATGCGTTCGGGATCGGGCAATCTCACCGAGCGCACCATTTCGAGCGCCCTTTTGTAAGCCTCTTCCTTCGACACCTTGTCGTGGATCAGCGGCACTTCCATCAATTGCTGGCCGACCTTCATCGCCGGATTGAGGCTCGCCATCGGCTCCTGGTAGATCATGGCGATCTTGTTGCCGCGGATGGAGCGCAACTCCTCGTCGGACAGCTCGCCCATGTCCTTGCCCTGGAACTTGATCTTGCCGCCGACGATCTTTCCGATGTTGGAGAGGTCGCGCATGATGCCGAGCGACACGGTCGACTTGCCGCAGCCGGACTCGCCGACGATGCCCATGGCTTCGCCCGGCATCACCGTGCAGGAAAAGTCCATGACGGCGGGGATCTCGCCCTTGCGGGTGAAGAAGGAGATCGACAGGTTCTCGATCTCGATGATCGGCGCAGCGCTTGGCCCAAGGGTCGGGTTGCCGGGATTTCGAACTGCCTCATTCATGGGTCGCTCCAATCCTATTTTCATGCTCGCGGGCCGAAACCCGCAGATCAGTCTTTCATCGATTGTTCGCGCAGCGAGTCGGCAAGCAGGTTCAAGCCCAGCACGAACGACATCAGCGCGATCGTCGGCGGCAGCGCCGGGTGGATGAAGGAGCGCAGCAGGCGGCTGGCGTCCTTGATTGCGGTGCCCCAGTCCGGGCTCTCCGGCGCCAGGCCCAGCCCGAAATAGCCGAGCGTGCCGAGCAGGATCGTGGTGTAGCCGATGCGCAGGCAGGCATCGACGATCAGCGGCCCGCGCGCATTGGGCAGGATCTCCCACAGCATGATGTACCAGGGCGATTCACCGCGCGTCTGCGCCGCCGCCACATAGTCGCGCGTCTTGATGTCCATCACCAGGCCGCGCACGATGCGGAATACGCCGGGGCTGGAGGCGAACACCACCGCCACGAAGATGTTGAGCTGGTTGGGATCGATGTGGATGATCTTGAACGGATCGGCGTCGAACACCAGGCCGGCATAGACCCAGCCGCCGATGATCAGCGTCAGCCCGAGCAATATATAGAGGCGGTCCGGCCGGTTCTTGTAGCGGGTCCAGAACAGCACCGAAAAGAAGATGATCGGGAACAGGAAGAACAGCCCGGCCATGGCGTATGGGATCGGCGTATCCATGATGCCCGGCGTCACCAGCAGGTAGAACAGCAGGATCACCGGGAAGGCCAGCACCAGATTGGCCAGGAAGGACAGCACGGTGTCGATCCGGCCGCCATAGTAGCCGGCGGGCAGACCGAGCGTAATGCCGACCATCAGCGCGAAACCGGTCGCAGCCGGTGCGATGATCAGCACGATCTGGCTGCCATAGACCATGCGCGAAAAGACATCGCGGGCGAGCTTGTCGCCGCCGAAATAGTAGATGAGTTTCGATACCGGCTCGAGCGCGCCCGGCAGCGCATCCTTCATGATCGGCACCTGGGCGAGCGGATCGAAGGGCGCGACGGTCGACGCGAAGATTGCCGTGAACAGCCAGAACAGGCAGATGCCGACACCCACTATGCCGACGCCGCTATCGAACAGCTGGCCGTAGAGGCCGAGCCTTTTCTTGTAGGCGAAGCTCGCTCCCATCACCAGGGCAAGCCCTAACCAGACCGGCCAGAAACGCCCAATCACGCCGAGCACGACATTGAAGGCACCGATATATTCGACCTGCATCTGCCCCAGCCCCCTATTGAACTCTGATACGCGGATTGAGGAACGCGTAGCCGACATCCGAGATGAGCTGCGTGATCAGCACGATGAACACCGAGACCAGTGAACAGCCAAGCAGCAGATCGATGTCGTTGTTGCCGGCGGCTTCGACCAGCGTGTAGCCAAAGCCCTGGTAGCGGAACATCACCTCGACGATGACGACGCCGGTAAGCAGCCAGGGAAATTGCAGCATGATGACGGTGAACGGCGCGATCAGCGCATTACGCAGCGCGTGCTTGACGACGACGCTGCCGAAGGAAAGCCCCTTCAGCCGGGCGGTGCGGATATATTGCTGCGTCATCACCTCGACCATCGAGGCGCGCGTCATGCGGGCGATGTAGCCGATGCCGTAGATCGCCAGCGTCATCACCGGCAGGGTGAAATTGTAGAAGGTGATGCCCTGGCTTGCCGAGGCGGCCGAACCGTTCAGCCAGCCGAGCCAGGAGGCGAAGATGACGGTGAAGATGACGCCGGACACATATTCGGGCGTCGCCGTCGACGCGATCGAGGCGACGGACAGCGTTCGGTCCGTTCGCGAGCCCTCGCGCATGCCGGCCAGGATGCCGATCAGCAGCGAAATCGGTACCATCACCAACAGCACGCAGAGCATCAGAATGCCGGTGGCGGCGAGTGCGGGGAAGAGCTTTGACGCAACGGAGGTTTTGAACTTCGTCGAGCAGCCGAAATCACCTTCCAGGATGCCGGAGAATTTCGGCTCCAGCGGATCGTTGCAGAAGGAGAAACGCTGCGTCGGCTTGCCGGTCGCCGGATCGGTCACCGGTTGCTTCGGGACGACGCCCAGCCATTGCCCGTAGCGCACGAAGAAGTTCTGCCGGTAGCCATGGTTGACCAGCCAGCTTTCGAGCTGTTCGGCCGATGTGTGCATTTCGGTCTGGCTGATCGCCAGCTTCTTCAAATTCGGCTCGAGGTTGATCAGGAAGAAGACGATCATCGTCAGGCACAGCATCGTCAATGCCATGGTGCCGAGACGCCGGATTACGAAAGAAAGCATGGCGGTCCCCTGCCGGTCTGGTTGGGGTTGGAGCCAGTTCGAAAAACCAGCTTTGCCGTTGCCGGCAGAGTTGGCCGTCAAATCGGCACTCGGATGCAATCAACCCAGTTTTATTGAACGGTCTTTCAGGAGAGTCCGCAACTTTTTGCTGCGGCGGCTTCCGGTTCTGGACCAAGCGAGGCGTGACGGGAAGGAGCGAAGCGCCCCTTCCCTGACGTTCCGATCACGCCTGGTCGAGCCAGACCTTGCCGTAGTCGCGCTCGAAGGTCGGATGCATCTTGTAATTCTGCACCGCCTTGACCGAGTGGCTGTAGAGCTTGCGCCAGTATGGCTGGATCATGATGCCGGAATCCTGCAGGATCTGCTCGATGTCCTTCATCATCTCCTTGCGCTTGGCCGCATCGGCAACGGCCAATGCTGCATTGAGCTTGGCATCCCATTCGGGGTTGGAATAGGCCGACTCGTTCCACGCCTCGCCGGTGCGGTAGCCGATCGCCAGAACCTGAACGCCGAGCGGGCGCATGTTCCAGTTGGTCATCGACAGCGGATACTTGGTCCAGTCGTTCCAGAACGTCGAGCCCGGCAGCACCGTGCGCTTTACCTTGAGGCCGGCGTCGCGCATCTGCGCGGCGATGGCGTCGCCGGTATTCTTGTGCCAGTCTTCGTCGACCGTGATCAGCTCATGCTCGAAGTCGGCCTGGCCGGCTTCCGCCATCAGCGCCTTGGCCTTGGCCGGATCGCGAGCGACTTTGGGCAGCTCGTAATATTCCGGGTGGATTTGGCAGACATGGTGGTTTTCAGCCACCGTGCCGGCATTTCCGTAGCCAAGCTGCAGGACGACATTGTTGTCGACCGCGAGTTGCAGCGCGTTGCGTACCTTCTGGTCGCCGTAAGGCTTGTTGTTGATGTTGGTGCGGCACACGATGGTCGACGCGGTGACGATTTCGGACTTGACCAGGTCCAGTCCGTCGAGGATTGACACATAGTCGGCCGAGGTCTCGAAATTGGTATGGACTTCGCCGGCCTCGAAGGCACTGACCATGGCTGCCGGATCGGTGCCGTAGTCGACGAATTCGATGCCGTCGAGGAACACCTCGCCGTCCCACCACTTGTTGTCCTCGCGGCGCTTGTAGACCACCTTCTGGCCGACATCGTAGGAGACGAGCTCGAACGGGCCGGTACCGATCGGGCAGGCTTTGAAGTCGCCGCCCTTCTCGTCGAAGCTCTTGTGCACGATGAGGCCGGGATAGTCGCACATGTTCGGAATGAGCGCGATGTCAGCCTTGCCGNCGTCGAAGCTCTTGTGCACGATGAGGCCGGGATAGTCGCACATGTTCGGAATGAGCGCGATGTCAGCCTTGCCGAGCTTCAGCTTGACGGTGTGGTCGTCAACCTTGGTCACGGCGCTTTCGTCGAGCTTGTCGTCCTTGACCAGCGTGCCGAGACGGCCAGGCATGGAATTGCCCTCGGCCTTCTTGTCGGCCCAGCGCTTGAGGTTGAAGATGACGTCATCGGCGGTGAAGGCATCGCCATTCGACCAGGTCACACCCTTGCGCACATGCAGCGTGTACTCGGTGGCGTCGTCGTTGACCTCCCAGCTCTCCAGAAGGTACGGGCGGAACGTGTATTCGCTGGTGTACTTGACCAGCGGCTCAAGCGCCTGACGCTCGGCATTGGCGATTTCCGACCAGTCGGCCTTGCGCGGATCCTTGGGATCCTTGACCCATTGCGCGACTTTAAGGATGCCGCCCTTCTTGCCCTGCACCTCTTCGGCCCTGGCTTGGGTCGGCACGGCTACGCCGAGCATGCCGTAGGCCATCGCGGTCGACGCGCCGAACACGCTCGCCATGGCGAGGAACTCGCGGCGATCGACTTTGCCTGCCTTGGCTTCTTCGGCCATGGCCAGGATGTGATCGGGAACGCGATCGCCATTACTCTTGTAATTTGTCATACCTTAACTCCCATTGTTGGCTTTCCGCCTTTTAACATTCCGCATCCCTGCCGTGATGTCAAAGACGGCATGGCTACGGAACCTGTTAGGGAATGTGCAACTTTGAAAAGGGAGCGGTTCGCGTGATAACGACAGACTTGGCGCAAAAGTGCTAGCGCGCCCAGATTCCGCCGGAATCTGCTTAGGCGAGTAAATTGATACATTTTGGGCGGGTTGAGACAGCGCCAGTTCCGGCGGCGGTAAGGGCCAGGAACTCAATATTCCTTTTCGTAGAAGATGCCGCCCTTGGCCTCGCCGCCATCGTTGGCCTCGCCGCGCAGCTTGACGCCGCGCCCGACATTGAGGTCGATCGTCGCCTTGCCCGATCCTGGCCTGTCGCCTTTCTGGATCGTCACATAGGTGCGGTCATTGAGATACTTGCCCGCAGACACGGCCGTCCCGCCCTGGTCATCGGTGGTCACATCCAGGTCGTCGACGCCGATTGCACTGCGCAGGTTTTCGAGCAGCGAGGTCGAGCCGCCGACGCCGGCCAGTTGGCCGGCGGCCTCGGCCAGCTGCGCGATCTGCAGCGGCGACAGGTTCGACATAGAGCGGCCGAAAATCAGCTGCGCCAGCACCTCGTCCTCGGGCAGCGCCGGCACCGATGAGAAGTCGAATTTCGGATTGGTCGCTTCGCCCGAGACGACGATGGTGACGGTGGCGCTGGTCGTGGTCGATGTCGCGGTCAAGTTGAGGTAGGGCACCAGCGAGCCCGAAAAGCCGACCGTGCCTTCGGTAAAGGTCAGCCGCTTGCCGAGGATCGACAGCCGCCCACGCTGCAAGGTGAAGGTGCCGACCGCCTGCGGCGAAGCCGCCGGGCCGGTCAGCCTCAGCGAACCGCCGAACTCGGCATCGACACCCCTGCCCTGGATGAAGATCTGGTTCGGCGCATTGACCGTGACGTCGAGGACAAGTCCACTGCCGCCACCCCCGCTGGCCGCCGCCGGTCGCAAGGCCTTGTCCTGCGCCCGCACGGAGGCGGGCGCGTTCTTGTGCTTGACACCGAGCGCTGCCAGCGAGCCCGGCAGCTTATCGGGAACGGTGATGACGGTCTTGGCCAGGTTGACGGTGCCCGAAATCACCGGCGCCGAGGTGAGCGGCCCCTTGATGGTCAGGTCGCCGCCGAGATTGGCTGTCACCACCCTGCCGTCGGTATAGCGGCCGTCAACCAGCTTGATCGACAAATCGGCTGGGAAACCTTGCGCCGGATTGATGCCGAGGGTGCCGGAGGCCGACAGGCTGCCGCGTGTCGACAGCGTGCCGGTCAGCCGGTTGATCCGGGCAACGCCGTTGCCGATCGAAATGTCGGCGGCAATGTCGTTGACGGCAAGGCCGGAACGCGCGTCGACCAGGCGGGCGCCCGACGTGCTGACCGTGCCGCCGATCACCGGCGACGCCGCCGGGCCGCGCATCTGGATATTGACGTTGGCGGTACCGCTGAGCGACAGCCCTTGCGCCGCAAGCTTGGCGGCCAGGAAGGAAAATGGCACCTTGCCGTTGAAGTCGAGCACCAGCGCTGGTGTGCCGGCCGTCGTCACCGTACCGCCGCCCTTGAGGCCAAGCCCGGCGCCGTCGCTGATGTCAGCGTTGAAGGTGAGCTTCTTGCCGGCGAATGTTCCCGACGAAGAGATATTCATGCCGCCAAGACCGGCGCTGCGCGTCTGCGAGGTCTGCACCCCACCAGCATCGATATCGAAAGCGACAGTCGGATTGCCCGGCGCGCCGGTTACCTTGACTGTTCCTGAAATCGAACCGGCGGCCTGGAGGCCCGGCGAAAAACTGTTGGCCAGCGAAGCCGGCACCTTCGACAGCGCGGCACTGATGTCGAGTGCCTGCCCGACCTTGCCGGTCACCGTCGCCGTGCCGCCACCGAGATTGAGCACCAGCTTGTCCAGCGTCGTGGTGCCGTTCGCGATGCTGACGGTCGAGGCCTGGGCGATGGCCGCCTTGATGCCCTGCACCGTGGCCTGGCCGGAAGCGAGTTCGATGGTGGTGGTGCCGCCAGCCACCTTTACCCTGCCCGCAGCCTTCGCCGGAATGCCCTTGACGGTGGCGCCGCCGGAAAACCCGGTCCATTCGCCGTCGCGCTTCAAATCGACATCGATGCCGCTGATGGCGGTGCCACCGGAAATAACGCTGTCGGCGCGAATTTTGCCCGAGATGACCGGCGCGGCGAGATAGTTGGCGACCAGCGCATCGATTGACACCGTCTTCGCCTGCAGGTCGCCGCGCGTGATCGAAGCGGTCGCAGCCTTGACCGCGACGTTCGGGCCATCCGCGGTCTTGGAGAATGCAATAGTGCCGCGCACATCGCCTTCGGCCTTTTCCAGCGCCAGCGCCGCCAGCGGCCCGATATCCGGCAGGTCGAGCGCGATGGTGCCGACCGGCACGAAAGCCTCGTCGAGCGCAAGGTCGCCGGAAATCCTGTTCTTGCCGAGTGACAACAGCAGTCCGTTGATGGCGCTCTTGCCGTCCGCCGTCGCCAGCACCGCGCTACCTTGCAGCGCCTGTCCAGCGACATTGCCGGTCAGTTGCACATTGGCCGCCGGATTGGCGGCATCGGCCTTGCCGGTGGCGGTCAGCTTCAACCCGGTGATTTCGCGTTCCGCCACCAGCAGCCGGTCGCTGTTGACCGTCAGCGACAGGTCCGGCGCCAGGCTGGGCCCCTGCGCGTTGAGTGCAAAGCTGATCGCGCCTTTGGCATCTTTCGACAACATTGAGATGTCGGCCAGTGCACCCTTGATATCTGCGCTGAGCTTGTTGTCGGCGAGACTGGCCTGACAGTCCGCGGTCAGTGCGCCCGACGCCAGTCTGACCGGATTGGCGCTGACATTGCCATTGGCATCCCGCTTCAGCGTGGCGCTGAGCTGCGTGCGCTCTGCCAGCACGCCGCGCGCCGCAGCCGGCAATGCCGCGGACAGCACGTCGGCGTTGAGGTTGAGGTCGATTGCTCCATCGGCAAAGCCGACACGGCCATTGAAGGCACTGCCCAGCGCATCGGCCTGCACCGAGCCGCTGTCGATGGTGATCGCGTCCGCCGCCAGGCTGCCGGCGATCTTGGCGGTGATCTTGCCGGCGATCAGCGGCGCGATGGTCGGATTGTCCAGACCGATCTTGTCCGCCGTCACCGTGCCCGAGATCGGACCGGTTCGGCTTTTCATATCAAATGCATCGGAATGCAGCGCAAGCGCAATGCCCTCGACCTTGGCGTCATCCGTCGCCACCGAAGGCAGTACCGCCGAGATGTCGAGCTTGGCTTGCGCAGCCTGCCCGGCCGCCTTCACCGACAGCGCCTGCAATTCGAGCTTGATCGGGCTTTCCGCGCTGCCCAGCGTCAACGGCAGGCTCGGACCGGACGATGTCAGATCGAGCGCGAAATCGCTGGCGCCGTTCGGGTTGACGGTGCCGGCTGCCTTGCCGGAGATTTTTTGGCCCGACAGCGTCGCCTGATCCAGCACGATGCCGCCGGCCGTCGAATAGCTGCCGGCCGCATCGACATCGAGCGGTCCGAGCCCGGCCTGACGGGTCTGGCTGGTCTCGGCGCCGGCCAGTTTTGTATTAAAGCGAATGTCGGGATTTGCTGACGGCCCGGTGATTTGCGCCGTGCCGTCGAGCGTGCCCGCGGCATCGAGGCGGGGCGAAAAGCCATTGGCAAGCGCAGCCGGCAGCGCCGAGAAGGTCGCCGCCAGATCGAGCGTCTGGCCCGCCGTGCCCGACAGCGTCACCGAGCCGCCGCCGAGATCGACTACCAGCCTTTGAATGTTGGTTATGCCATCGGCAATGGTCAGGCTCGACGGCTCGGCGATCGCCACCTTGATGCCGCGCACCGTCGCCTCGCCGGACGCGATCTCGACGCTGGTCGCGCCGCCGGCAATCTTCGCCCGCCCGGCAGCTGTCGCCGGAATGCCTGATATGGTTGCTCCGCCGGTGAAATTCGTCCAGTCGCCGTCACGCTTGAGGTCGACGCCGATGCCGCTGACGACGGTCGTTCCCGAGGTCACGCTCTCGGCCTTGATCGTGCCGGAGATCGCCGGGCTGGTGAGATAGTTGGCGATCAGTGCGCTGACGGTGACTGCCTTGGCTGCCACATCGCCGCGCGCGATCGACACGCTGGCTGCATTGATGGCGACGGTGGGCGCCTCGCCGTCTTTGGAGAACACCACGGTGCCGCCGATATCGCCGGCCACCGTCTGCCCGGCCAGCGACGCCAGCGGCGCGATGTCGGGGGCGGAGATCGTCAGCGTCCCCAGCGGCAGGAATTTTTCATCGAGCGCGAGGTCGCCCGACACCTTGTTGTCGCCCAGCGCTACGCTGAGCCCCTTGATGGAGCGCTTGCCGTCGCTCGTCACCAGCGCCGCCTTGACGGCGAGCGGCTGTTCGTCGACCGCGCCGGTCAGCGAGACATCTGCGGCCGGGCTCACAATGTCGGCCTTGCCCGATGCGGTCAGCTTGATGTCCTTGACGGTGCGGCCGGAGGCCGTCAGGCTGGCACTGTCGGCCGAAACCGAGAAATCCGGTGCGTTGCGCGCGCCGCTTGCCGTCAGCGCGAAATCGACCCCGCCGGCGATCGGCACGCCGACCAGCGAAGACAGCACCGAGACGTCGCCGAGCTTGCCCTTGATGTCGGCCTGGATATCGCTGCCTTGCGCGCTGGCGGTGCCGCTGGCGCTCAGCGAACCGGAAGTGAGTTCGATCGAGTTGGCGGCGAAAGAGCCCTGCGGATCGCGCGTCGCGGTCGCCGAGAATTTGACCCGTTCGCCAAGCAGCGAACTGATCTGCGGCGGCAGCGCCGTCGACACAGCATCCGCATTCATCTTCAGCGTCATGGCGAGATCGGCCAGCGTCACCTTAGCCGTCAGCCCGGCATTGAGAGCATCGCTGCGCAGCGTGCCTTCGTCGAGCGAAATCTCGTCCCTGCTGATCGAACCGGCAAGAGAGGCCGTCAGCTTGCCGGTGATCAGCGGCGCCAGCGTCGCCACGTCGGTCTTCAGCCCGGCGGCCGCCAGACTTACACTGACCGGGCCGCTGCGGCTCTCGATGTCGAAACCGTCGGAATGGATCTTCGCATCCAGATTGTTCACCTGAGAGCCGCCCGCCACCACCGAGACCAGTGAAGCGCTGGCGTCAATCATCGGCGCCTTGCCGTCACCGAAGGCGCGCGCGGTCACATTGTTGATGGCCACCATGATCGGCTGCGCCGGGGTACCGACATTGACCGTGACCGGCTTGGCTTTGGCCACCAGTTCGACCGAAAGGTCACTGGCGCCCTTGGGGTCGACCATGCCGGCAGCGGTGCCATGAACTGCGTCGCTCTCGATCGCAGCGCGCTCGATGTCGACGCCGCCGGCTGCGGTCGCGGTGCCGGCGAGGTCGAAACTGGTCTTGCCGGCAAACAGCGACTTGAACCGTTCCGGCAGGAACCCTTCGAACGAACCGTCGCCCTTGGCCTCGATCCGGTTGCCTTTGTCGGTCAGCTGGTGCCGGCCGGTGAGCTGGGTAACGATCTGCCCATCGACCATGAAGGTGCCGACGCCGCTCCAGTTGGCCAGCGGCCCGGTGCCCGAGACGACGATGTTGACCGGCGGCGCGCCGGGCAGTTTAAGGAGATTGGCGATGATGCCGCCGGCCGGCTCGGAAGCCTTGAGATCGAGGTCGAGCTTGTTCTCATCCGGCGCGAAGTGGATGTTGGCGTCGACATTGCCTTGCTTGCCGTCATGGCGGGTAACGTTGAGCACCGTCTGGATCGCCAGCGGCGACGCATCGACCTTGGCCGATCCCTTGGCCGCAAGCTCGGCAATGCCGCTGCCGGCAAGTTGCTGGCCAAGCGCGATCTCCGGCAAATCGATCGCTCTGATATCAAGCGAAACCGGCAGGCCACCCGACCCGCTCTGGCTCGGCACGGTGCTCGCCACAGGCAGCCGTGCCAGTTCTATCCGTTCGGCCGCTATGCGGTCGGCGCTGAAATTCTTCGACAACAGCGCCAGCGGCGACCAGTCGACGGCCACCTTGCGGGCCACCAGCCAGGCGCCCTCGCGGTCTTCCAGCACGACATGGTCGACCGTCAGCGCGCCGGACCAGATACCGTTAATGCCGCTGACCGTGACTTTGCTGTCCCCTGACGAGGCCATGTCAGAGATGATGCCGGCGAGATTTTCGCGGCCGCGCTCGGTCTTGGTCAGCACGACCAGCGCGCCGATGCCCGCCGCCGCCACGATCAGCAGCGTGTAGAAAAACAGGCGAAGGATGCGTTTCAAAATCTTCATCGTCAGAACGCCTGTCCGATGCCGGCATAGATGCCGAAACGCGGGTCGCCACGGTCGCGGTTGAGCGGCACGGCGGCGTCGATGCGCAGCGGCCCGAACGGCGTGATGTAGCGCAGGCCAACGCCCGCGCCGACCTTCACGTCGGAAAAGTCCGGCGTCGCTGTGGTCGAGACAGTGCCGGCGTCGACGAACGGCACGATGCCGATCGTGTCGGTCAGCGCAATGCGCATTTCGACCGATGTTTCGAAGAAGGAAAGCCCGCCGATCGGCTGATTGTCGATGTCCTTCGCTCCGATGCCCTGATAGGCATAGCCCCGCACCGAGCCGCCACCGCCGGAATAGAAGCGCCTGTCGGCTGGAACGTTCTGAAGGCCGGTGCCGACGATCGAACCCAGCGCGACGCGTTCGGCAAGCACGAATTTCGAGGCCGTGTCGAGCGACTGATAGGCCGACCCCTCGCCCCTGAGCTTGAGGAAGGCGGCGCCGCTCAGAATGNGCTCAGAATGTCGTAGCTCGGTTCGGCATAGGCCAGAACCCTGAAGCCGCTGGTCGGATTGAGCCGGTTGTCCCTGTTGTCATAGACATACTGCAGCGGAATGCTGGCGATCAGGTATTTGTGCTTGCCGAAGGCGTCCGTGATCCTGGAATAGTCGAGCGCGACTTCAGCCGAAACCGTCTGCTTCTTGTCGATCTCATAGGACAGGCCGGTGCTGCCCTTGACCGAAAAATGGTCGTAGGCGTCGGGATGTTCGAGTACGGTCTTGACGCTGGCGATGAATTTCGAGGCCGGCCCGACCACCCCCGGCTTCTCGAACATGATGCCGGCATTGTAGTTGAGTTCGCTGAGATCGTTGCTGCCGATGCCGCTGATCTTGCCCTCGATGCGCAGCTTTTCGGCCCGGCCGAACAGATTTCGGTGGCCCCAATAGCCTTCCAGGCCTAGCCCTTCGGTGTTGGAGAAAGTGCCGCCGACGCCGAAATAGCGTGGTTTGCGCTCGCTGACCTGAACGCCGATCGGAATGTTGCCGTCGGCGTCGAGACTGTCGGCTTCCTTCAGCGTCACGCTGTTGAACACTTCGAGCCTCAGCAGCCGGTCGCGGGCACCGTCGATCTCGTCAGGCGAATATCGCCGGCCGCGTTTCAGCCCGGTCATATATTCGGCGAACTCGCGATCGACCTTCTCGGTGCCATCGACGGTGGTATCGCCATAGCCGGCAACCGGCCCGGCGGCCACCGTCAGCGTCACGTCGAGCGTCGAGGTGGTGTGCTCGGCCACGACCTGCCGGTCGGTGATCCGGGCCAGCGGCCGGCCCTCCTGCTTCAGCGCCCGCACGATCAGCGCCTCGGCCTTGAGCACGGCGCCCGAGCCGGCATCGCCGCCGGCTATCAGGCCGAAATCGGCGCTCGCCAGCCCGGCGGCATCGCCCTCCAGCCTGATATTGCCGAGTGTGAATTTGGGCCCGCTGGCGATGCTGACCACCACCGGGATCGGCTGCGGACCCGTGAATTCGGCATCGGGCGGCAAATCGTCGAGCGCCTTGCCCTGGATGGTGATGGTGACGACGCCTTCATAGCGGGCGTCGGCATAAAGCGCGGCGACCAGCTGTTCGCGGTCGCTACGCGCCTTTGCCAGAAGGCCGAGCGAGCCGGAAACCGGGCGGTCCTCGTCGGATTTCAGCGACGAGGCGTTTTCGAGCTTCTTGATCAGGTCCTTGTCGGCATCGGGCGCTTCGATGGTCACCGCATAGCGCAGCGGGTCGACGATATCGGCGTCTTCGTCATTCGAAGAGCCCCACAATTTGATGCCGAAGAGCTCGAAGGCGGCCGCCGACCCCGATTCGGCAACGAGCACGCTCGAGCACGCCAACGCCACAATCAGCGCGCGCGAAAGCGTGCGCCGTGGCGCACTTACCTTCGACATCTGCGCTTCATACGCCGGCATCAGGACAACCTAGGTTACAAAACTAAAATTGGAATGAAGTTTTGAAGCGCTCGTAAAGGGGCCACAATCCAATTGTCTGAAATAGGCAGGGCTTGGAATTCACACCTTCTGCGTTTTCGCAAGAAAGCGTGATCCCTTTCCCGTGGATGAACTATCGGCATACCGGTCATTGGCCGGTTTGGGAACCGTTGGCGGGCGGAAACCTGCCCGTCCTCGTGTTGACAAGCTTGACTGAAGCTTGAACATGCCGCGGACGTAGCAGTGTCTGGAGGGTGTTATGGCGATGCGCGCGGCGGCTCGTGGTCTGTCGATCTTGATTCTTCTCATTTTCGCCTGGGGGTCTGTAGCGCAAGCGGCCGAAGCCCGCCGGGTGGTGACCTCAAATAATTCCGACTATTTCGGCTTCGATCTCAGATCGGACCAGAATGTCAGCCTCGATCAGTGCAAGACGACATGCCTCGGCGACCCCGCCTGCCGCGCCTTTACTTACAACAACAAGGCCAAATGGTGCTTCCTAAAATCCGACTATAACCAGTTGAAACCCTTCAGCGGCGCGGTCGCGGGCAAGGTCGTCAATGTCGATGGCGACCCCGATATCGGCGCCCCGCCGGAACTCNTTCAGCGGCGCGGTCGCGGGCAAGGTCGTCAATGTCGATGGCGACCCCGATATCGGCGCCCCGCCGGAACTCGCCTTCTTCCCCAACTGGATGGCCGACCAGGCCCAGCAATACCGCAACAAGCTGACCGATCCGGCCTATGACAAGCCGACCGACGGGCTGGAATCACTCCGCGCCGCCGCCGAACAGGCTGCACTGACCGGCGACCATGGCCAGGCCATGAACAAATACGAGGCCGCGGTCTCGGTCCTGCCTGACGACGGCCAGCTTTGGCTCGGTCTGGCGCGTGAAACGCTTGCCATACAGCCGGCCAGCGGCACCTCCGAATCCTACAATCTGCCGGTCAAAGGCACCTCCGCCGCCATCAACGCCTACAAATTGCTGCGCACCACCAAGACCCGCGCCGAAGTGCTGGCGCTGCTCGGCAACGGCCTCGACCGCCGCGATCTCTACCGTCCAGCCCTGCAGGCTTATGAAGCCAGCCTCGCGCTGGTCAGTTCGCCGGCGGTCAAGGCCGAATATGAGGATCTCAAGGCCCGCAAGGGCTTCCGCGTCATCGATCACTCGATCGACGCCGACACCAGCGCGCCGCGCATTTGCGCGCAGTTTTCCGAGGAGCTGGTCAAGACCGGCGTCGACTACGCCCAGTTCGTCACCGTCGACAACCAGCCGCCCAAGGGCGTCGAGGCCAAGGACAAGCAGATCTGCGTCGAAGGCCTGGAGCACGGCCAACATTACGAAGTGACCTTCCGCGCCGGCCTGCCGGCCGCCATTGGCGAGGTCACCGCCGCTCCGGTCGTGCTGTCGATCTATGTGCAGGACCGCGCGCCGTCCGCCCGCTTCACCGGCGACAGCTTCGTGCTGCCCGCCGGCGCCCGCCGCGGCATCCCGGTCGTCACCGTCAACATGAATGCCGCGCAGATGAAGCTCTACCGCATCGGCGATCGTTCGCTGGCGCAGCTTCTGTCCGGCTATCAGTTCCTGAAGCAGCTCGACGGCTATGATATCTCCAGCATTTCCGACCAGATGGGTGAGCCGGTCTGGCAGGGGCAGCTCGATATCGCCAACGACCTCAACAAGGACGTCACGACTTCGTTCCCGGTCGACGAAGCCTTGCCGCAGCGCAGGCCCGGCGTCTACGTGCTGACCGCGCAAGCGGTAAATGAAAATGACGAGGACAATTACAATTCGCTTGCCACGCAGTGGTTCGTCGTCTCGGACATCGGCCTGTCGACCTATACCGGCCAGGATGGCCTCAATGTCTTTGCCCGCTCGCTCGGAACCGCCAAGCCGATCGCCGGCGCCGAACTGACGCTGCTGGCCAGGAACAATGAAATCCTCGGCACAGCCACGTCGGACGCCGAAGGCCATGCTGTCTTCAACCCCGGCCTGACGCGCGGCGACGGCGGCATGGTGCCGGCCGTTCTGATGGCCAAGCAGGGCGACAACGATTTCGTCTTCCTCGACATGGGCCGCGCCGGCTTCGATCTGTCCGATCGCGGCGTCGCCGGACGCGCCGCACCGGGCGCGCTCGATGTCTATGCCTGGACCGAACGCGGCATCTACCGCGCCGGCGAGGATGTGCATGTCGCAGCCCTTGCCCGCGACGGCGCCTCCAAAGCGGTGGAAAACCTGCCGCTGACCTTCATCTTCACCCGTCCCGACGGCGTCGAGAACCGCCGCATCGTTGCCGATGGCGTCTCGGCCGGCGGCTATGCCGTCGACCTGCCGCTGGAAGCCAACGCCATGCGCGGCACCTGGACGGTGTCGATCTATACCGATCCCAAGCAGGCGGCCGTTTCCAGCCAGATGTTCCTGGTCGAAGACTTCGTGCCGGATCGCATCGAGTTCGACATGAAGTCCGACAAGCAGGAGATCGCACAGGGCGAAACCGCCAACATCGACATTGACGGCCGCTTCCTCTATGGCGCGCCGGCCGCCGGCCTCGCGCTCGAAGGCGAGCTGACGCTGTCGACGGCGCGCGACTGGGACCGTTTCGCCGGCTATTCGTTCGGCCTTGCCGACGAGCAGTCGGCCGAGCCTTCGGTCACCCCGTTCACCGGTCTGCCGGTGGTCGGCGACGACGGCAAGGCGACCTTCCCGGTCACGGTCGACCAGTTGCCCGCGACCACCAAGCTGGTCGACGCCAAGGTCACGGTTCGCATGCGCGAAACCGGCGGCCGCGCCATCGAGCGCTCGCTCAACATCGGCATCCGCCCGCAAGGCCACATGATCGGCATTCGTCCGGATTTCGCCGACAATGAGGTGCCGCAGGGCGGCACCGCCAAATTCAGCCTCATCGCGGTCGATCCCGACGGCAAGCGCGAGACGCTGAAGGGCGCGCAGTGGTCGCTCGTCAAGGTCGAACGCAATTACCAGTGGTATCGCAACAACAACTCGTGGAACTACGAACCGGTCACCTTCACCAAGTCGATCGCCAACGGCCAGGTCGATCTCAGCGCCGATGCCGAGGCGACCGTGACGATGCCGGTCGACTGGGGCCAGTACCGGCTCGAGATCGAGACTGCCGATCCCGAGGGCCCGGCGACCAGCTATGAGTTCGACGCCGGCTGGTATGTCTCCTCGACCTCCACCGAAACGCCTGACGGGCTCGAGATCGCTCTCGACAAGGACAGCTATGCCGTCCGCGACGTGGCCAAGCTGAAAGTGTCGCCGCATTTTGCCGGCGAACTGCTGGTCACCATCGGCGCCGACAAGCTGCTCAAGACCGTCACGGCAACCGTGCCGGCCGGCGGCAGCACGGTCGAGATCCCGGTCGGTGACGACTGGGGCGCCGGCGCCTACATCACCGCAACCCTGTTCCGGCCCGGCGATGCGCAGGAAACCCGCATGCCGGCGCGCGCCATCGGCGTAAAATGGCTGACGGTCGACCCAGGCTCGAAAAAGCTCGCCGTCACCCTGACGCCGCCGGACAAGACGATGCCGCGCCAGCAGCTGTCGATCCCGGTTTCGGTCGCCGGCGTAGCGCCGGGCAGCAATGCCTATGTCACGGTCGCTGCCGTCGATGTCGGCATTTTGAACCTCACCAACTACAAGGCGCCGGATCCGGAGGGCTGGTATTTCGGCCAGCGCATGCTCGGGCTCGAAGTCCGCGACATCTATGGCCGTCTCATCGACGGCTCGCTCGGCACCAGCGGCAAGCTCAGGACCGGCGGCGACGGCGCCTCGATGCAGCCGCAAGGCAGTCCGCCGACCGAAAAGCTGGTCGCCTTCTTCTCCGGCCCGGTCCAGCTCGACGCCGACGGCAAGGCCAGGATCGACTTCGACATCCCGCAGTTCAACGGCACCGTGCGCGTCATGGCCGTCGCCTGGACCAAGGAGGCCGTCGCCCATGCCACGACCGATGTCATCGTGCGCGATCCGGTGGTGATCACCGCCGGCCTGCCCCGCTTCCTGGCGCCTGGAGATGCAGCGATCATGCGGCTCGATGTCGCCGACACCGACGGTCCGGAGGGCGACTATGCCCTGTCGATCGCCACGACCGGCGACCTCTCGACCGGCGACAAGCCGTTGCCCGAAAAGCTGACTCTCGCCAAGGGCAAGCGCCAGACGCTGACTGTGCCGCTGGTTGCACAGACGGCGGGTAATGCCTCGATCACCATCAAGCTCGCCCATGGCGACGGCACCTCCGTCGAGCAGACGCTGTATGTTCCGGTGCGTCCGGCGCAATTGCCGGTCACCAACCGTCTGGTCGTCGACCTCAAGGGCAATGGCGGCTCGCTGCGCGTCGACAAGGAGCTGCTCGCGGCAAGCCTGCTCGACGGCGCCTCGATCAGTGTCGGCGTTTCGCAGGCTGCCGCCTTCGACGTGCCGTCGCTGCTGATGACGCTCGACCGCTACCCCTATGGTTGCGCCGAGCAGACCACCAGCCGCGCCATGCCGCTTCTCTACGTCAACGATCTGGCGTCCGGCGTTGGCATGCAAAGCGATCCCNAGACCACCAGCCGCGCCATGCCGCTTCTCTACGTCAACGATCTGGCGTCCGGCGTTGGCATGCAAAGCGATCCCGAACTGCACGGCCGCGTGCAGGCCGCCATCTACAAGGTGCTGAGCTACCAGGCTTCGGCCGGCAGCTTCGGCCTGTGGGGTCCGGGCTCCGGCGATCTGTGGCTCGACTCTTACGTCACCGACTTCCTGACCCGGGCGCGCGAGCAGAACTACGACGTGCCGGCCCTGGCGATGAGCCAGGCGCTGAGCAATCTGCAAAACTCGGTCGGTTACGACCAGGACGTCCAGGATCGCGGCAGCGAAATCGCCTACGCGCTCTATGTTCTGGCCCGCAACAAGAAGGCCTCGGTCGGCGATCTGCGCTACTACGCCGACACCAAGCTCGAAGCCTTCTCGAGCCCGATGGCCGTCGCCCAGTTGGCGGCGAGCCTGGCGCTCTACGGCGACGCGCAGCGTTCGGAAGCAACCTTCCAGACGGCGCTGCAGCTGGCCAAGTCGACCACCGAATACGACTACTACCGGTCCGACTATGGCTCGCGGCTGCGTGATGGCGCCGCGATCCTGGCGCTCGCCGCCGAATCGAGGCCGGTGCCGACCATCGTGCCGGAGCTGATCCGGCTGGTGGCAAGGGAACGCGCCGATGCCCGCTGGACCAGCACGCAGGACGAGTCCTGGATGCTTCTGGCGGCCCGCGCGCTGAAGTCGGGCAACGACTCGATCACGCTCTCGGTCAACGGCGCGCCGCATGCCGGTGGGTATTCCAACCACCTCAGCGGCACCGACATTGCCGACAGCCCGCTGACCATCGCCAACACCGGCGCCACGCCGCTGCAGGCGGTCGTCACCACGGTCGCCTCGCCGGTAGAGCCCTTGCCGGCCGGCGGCGACGGCTTCACCATCGACCGCACCTACTACAAGCTCGATGGCACCGAAGCCAACGTCACCCAGGCGACGCAGAACGAACGCTACGTGGTCGTGCTCAAGGTTTACGAGCAGAACCGCTGGCCTTCGCGCCTGCTGATCACCGACCTGTTGCCGGCCGGCTTCGAGATCGACAATCCGGGCCTTGTCTCCAGCGCCCAATTGTCGAACTTCACCTGGCTGGCGCAAACGGATGCAGCCCATCTCGAATTCCGCGACGATCGTTTCGTCGCGGCATTCAATCCCAATGACGGCGATGGCGACCGCAACATCATGCTGGCCTACGTCGTGCGTGCGGTAACGCCGGGCACCTATGCCCATCCGGCAGCCACGGTGGAGGACATGTACCGGCCGCAATATTCGGCCCGCACCGCCACCGGCATGATGGAGATCAAGGCGCCGTAAGGCGCCTTGACGGAGATGAACACGCCGATGTCCGCGACCATCTCCTTCTCCCCGCTATGCGGAGAGAAGGAGCCGGCAGGCGGATGAAGGGCACCACCATGCTCTCCAGAAAATTTCTCCGTCGAACAGGCATCGCCGCCGCCTCCCTCGTCGGCTTTGCGGCGATCGCTGCCGCTTCTCTCTGGGAACTCGACCGCGCTTTTCCGCCGCCGCTGCCCGGAAGGCTCACCGTCTCCACCGAGGTCCAGGACCGCGACGGCCAGCTGTTGCGCGCCTTCGCCACGCCGGACGGTTACTGGCGGCTCGACACTCATCTCGACCAGGTCGACAAGCAGTTCGTCGACATGCTGGTCACCTATGAAGACAAGCGCTTCTGGGACCATGATGGCGTCGATGTGCTGGCGCTGGCGCGCGCCGCCGGCCAGTTCGCCACCAGCGGCCATATCGTCTCCGGCGGCTCGACCCTGTCGATGCAGCTTGCCCGGCTGATCGAGCCACGCGAAAACCGCAGCCTCGGCTCGAAGATCAAGCAGATGCTGCGTGCCATCCAGATCGAGCGGCGGCTGTCCAAGCAGGAGATCCTCGAACGCTACCTGACCTTGGCGCCCTATGGCGGCAATCTTGAAGGTGTGCGCGCCGCCTCGCTCGCCTATTTCGGCAAAGAGCCGAAGCGGCTGACGGTCTCGGAAGCAGCACTGCTCGTCGCCTTGCCGCAATTGCCGGAAAAGCGCCGGCCCGACCGCAATCTCACCATCGCTCATGCCGCCCGCGACCGCGTGCTGACCCGCATGGTTTCGGCAGGCCTGCTTGGCGAGCGCGAGGCCGCGCGCGCCGCCCTCGACGATGTCTCGGGCCTGCGCCGCAAATTGCCGGCGCTGGCGCCGCACGCCGCCTACGCCATGCTGCCCAAGGCCGTGCCCGGCAAGCCACTGCAGCTTACGATCCGCAAAAGCGTCCAGCAAGGGCTGGAACAGGTGGCGCGCGATGCCGCGATCAAGCTTGGCCCGCGCCTGTCGGTCGCCATGGTGATGGCGGACGCACGCACCGGCGACATTCTTGGCGAAGTCGGCTCGGCCGATTTCTTCGATGCCAGCCGCTCCGGCTGGATCGACATGACCAGGATCGTGCGTTCGCCCGGTTCGACGCTGAAGCCGTTCATCTATGGCCTCGCCTTCGAGCAAGGGCTGGTGGCGCAGGAAATGCTGATCGAGGACAGTCCGGTCGATTTCGGCGGCTACCGGCCAAAGAATTTCGACATGGGCTATCAGGGGGATGTCTCGATCCGCCAGGCGCTGCAGCTGTCGCTCAACGTTCCGGCGATCCGCGTGCTCGACTCGGTCGGCCCGGCACGGCTGATGGCGCGCTTCCGCCAGGCCGGCGTCAGCCCGGTGCTGCCGGTCAACGAGGCGCCGGGCCTCGCCATCGGCCTCGGAGGCGTCGGCGTAACGCTGCGCGATCTCGTCCAGCTCTATACCGGCCTCGCCAATGGCGGCAAGGCAAACACGCTGCATGACGGCACCGAGCCGGCCAATGCCGAGCGCACCACCGCCACGATCCTCGACGCCCAGGCGAACTGGCAGATCACCGACATATTGTCGGGCGTAAAGCCGCCCGAGGGCGCCTTGCAGCGCGGCATCGCCTACAAGACCGGCACGTCCTACGGCTACCGCGACGCCTGGTCGGTCGGCTTCGACGGCCGCTACGTGCTGGGTGTGTGGGTCGGCCGCGCCGATGCCGGTGCGGTGCCCGGCCTGTCCGGCTATGTCTCGGCCGCCCCCATCCTGTTCGAGGGCTTCGTCCGCTCCGGCCTCACCGCCGTCCCGTTGCCCAGCCAGCCGGCCGGTGTCCTCAAGGCCAGGCGCGAAGACCTGCCGGTGACATTGGGGCGCTTCGGCGCCGGCGCCGACGGACTGGTGCAGGCAGGCCCGACGGAACCGGCGCCGACGATCATTTTCCCGCCCAACGGCGCCCGCGTCGATCTCGCCACCAATTCCGCCGAGGCCTCGCCGCTGGTGCTGAAACTGCAAGGCGGCCGCGCGCCGTTCCGCTGGCTGGCCAATGGCAAGCCGCTCGTCGGCATCGACCGCCGCCGCACCGCGACCTGGCTGCCCGACGGCGCCGGCTATTCGACGCTCACCGTCATCGACGCCGTGGGACGCGCAGCCAGCGTGAAGGTGTTCGTTGAATAGATGGCGCCAAGCGATTCAGGGGATTGGGCTTCTTCGCCTGAAACCCGGCGCGAGGCACCCCCCTCTGGCCTGCCGGCCNGCCAAGCGATTCAGGGGATTGGGCTTCTTCGCCTGAAACCCGGCGCGAGGCACCCCCCTCTGGCCTGCCGGCCAATGGCCGGCAGGCCAGAGGGGGGTGTGCCGAAGCGCTTGCATCGAGGATTGGCCTTAGCCCTATCCATGTTCGTTTCGACTTGCTCCCCCGCCGACGCCGATCCCCTGCCCGCCGGCTTCGTCCGCCTGGCCGATGTCGATCCCTCGATCCGCCAGGACATCCGCTATGCCGGCCTGGAAAATTTCCTGCATCGCAAGGCCGATGGCTACGACGCCCCAATCTGCATCCTCACGAAGCAAGCTGCGCATGCGCTGTCCGGTGTGCAGAAAGCGCTCGCCGCCGATGGCCTGACGCTGGTCGTCTTCGACTGCTACCGCCCGGCCCGCGCCGTTGCCGACATGGGCAAATGGACCAGAGAGGGCGGCCCGCCCGATCCGCAATGGTACCCTCAGGTGCAGCGCGGCGACCTCATCGCCAAGGGCTATATCGGCGAATTGTCCACCCATTCGCGCGGCTCGACCGTCGATGTCGCCATCGCCCGCAGCGACGGCAAGAACAAGTCATCCGCCGCTTGCGGCGCCCCCGGCGCCGGCACGCTCGATTTCGGCACCAGCTTCGACTGTTTCGACCCGGCAAGCGAAACCGTACATCGCCCATTGGCGGCAGAAGCGGCGGCAAACCGCAAAAGGCTGCTCGACGCCATGCGCGCCGGCGGCTTCAAGAATTATGCGCGCGAGTGGTGGCACTACACGCTTCGGGATGAGCCGTTTCCAAAGCTGCGCTTCGATTTTCCCATCACTGCGGGCTGAACCGCCCGGTGCTACACCGAGCCTTCCCTCGCTCGGCCTTGCTTCTGCGGTGTCAGCTCCTAAATAGCGTCAAACCGGCCGGATTTGGGTTAGACCAATATGAGGAAAATATTTCCTTCCGAAACCCAATATCGGCGAAAATTTCCTTCGAGCGGACAAAAAAGGCAACGTTGAATGCATCTAATTTCTATCAATTCGATAGAGTTCAGCCGTCACCAACGGAGGCGGGAATGACCAAAGCTCATTTCAAGAAACTGCTCGGCGCACTGGTCGCCACATCGATCCAGTTCGGCACGCTCGGTTTCGCGTTTGCCGATACCACCATTCTGAACGTGTCCTACGACCCGACACGCGAACTCTACAAAGCCTATGACGAAGCCTTCGTCGCACACTGGAAGGCCGAGACCGGCGAGACGGTCACCATCCAGCAATCGCATGGCGGATCGGGCGCCCAGGCCCGCGCCGTGATCGACGGCCTCGATGCCGATGTGGTCACGCTGGCGCTCGAAGGCGACATCAACGCCATCGTCACCAAGTCGAAGAAGATCAACCCGGACTGGCGCAAGAAGTTCGAGAACAATTCGGCGCCTTACACCTCGACCATCATCTTCCTGGTCCGCAAGGGCAACCCGAAGGGCATCCACGACTGGAGCGATCTGGTCAAGGACGGTGTCCAGGTGATCACGCCGAACCCGAAGACGTCGGGTGGCGCCCGCTGGAACTACCTTGCCGCCTGGGCCTATGCCAACGCCAATGATGGCGGCGACGAGGCCAAGAACAAGGAATTCGTCGGCAAGCTCTACGCCAATGCTCCGGTGCTCGACACCGGTGCGCGCGGCTCGACGGTCACCTTCGCGCAAAAGGGCATCGGCGACGTGCTGATCGGCTGGGAAAACGACGCCTATCTGGCGCTCAATGAATTCGGAGCCGACAATTTCGAGATCGTCTATCCCCCGACCTCGATCCTGGCCGAGCCGCCGGTGGCGATCGTCGACGCCAATGTCGATGCCAAGGGCACCCGCAAGGTCGCCGAAGCCTATCTCGGCTGGCTCTATTCCAAGGAAGCCCAGACGATCATCGCCAAGAACCACTATCGTCCGGCCAAGCCCGAGCTGGTGGATGCGGCTGACATTCCGAAGACGCCCGAAATCAAGCTGATCTCCATCGACGATCCGCTTTTTGGCGGCTGGAAGAAGGCACAGCCTTATCATTTCGGCGATGGTGGTATATTCGACCAGATCTACAAGCCGGCCCAGTAGGATTTAGATCAGGACGACATGACCATAGCACCCGCCAAGGCGGGGTGGCGATTCAGACAGCCGAGTGTCATTCCGGGTTTCGGATTGACGCTCGGCTTCTCGCTTGCCTACCTCACGCTCATCATCCTCATCCCCCTGTCGGGCCTGATCTGGCGCTCGGCAGCCCTCGGCTGGACCGATTTCTGGGCGATCGCCACCGACCGCCGGACCATCAACGCACTCGAAATCAGCTTCGGCACAGCCTTCATCGCAGCCGCCGTCAACGTCGTCTTCGGCACGCTCGTCGCCTGGGTGCTGGTGCGCTACCGCTTCCCCGGCCGCCGCGTCGTCGACGCCATGGTCGACCTGCCCTTCGCGCTGCCGACGGCAGTGGCCGGTATCGCGCTGACCACTCTTTATGCGCCTAATGGCTGGATCGGCCATCTCCTGGCGCCGCTCGGCATCAAGGTCGCCTACACGCCGCTCGGCATTGTCGTGGCGCTTGTCTTCATCGGCCTGCCGTTTGTCGTGCGCACGGTGCAGCCGATCATGGAGGAGATCGACAAGGAAGTGGAGGAAGCCGCCGCGACGCTCGGCGCCAACCGCTTCCAGATCATCACCCGCATCCTGTTTCCCGGCCTGGCGCCGGCCATCATCACCGGCTTCTCACTCGCCTTCGCGCGCGGCGTCGGCGAATACGGCTCGGTCATCTTCATCGCCGGCAACCTTCCCTACAAGTCGGAGATCGCACCGCTTCTGATCGTCATCCGGCTCGAGGAGTACAATTATCCGGCGGCCACCGCGATCGCGGCGATCATGCTTTTGCTGTCGTTCGTGATGCTGCTGGTCATCAACCTGGCGCAGTCATGGAGTCGCAAGCGCTATGGCTGACCCCGAGATCAAATCCTACGAACCGCATCACGAGAGCCGGTCGGCGGCGGTGACCGAAAGCCGGCCGGTGCGGCTGCTGCTGATGGCGGTGGCCTTCGCCTTCCTCGCCATCTTCCTGCTGCTGCCGCTGATCATCGTCTTCCACGAGGCGCTGGCGAAAGGCATTGGCGCCTACACGGAATCGCTCTCCAATCCCGATACGCGCTCGGCGATCCGGCTGACTCTGCTGGTGGCGGTGATCGCCGTGCCGCTCAACGTCGTCTTCGGCATTTCGGCTGCCTGGGCGATCGCCAAGTTCGAGTTCAAGGGCAAGGCTTTTCTAACCACGCTGATCGACCTGCCCTTCTCGGTCTCGCCGGTCATTTCCGGCCTGGTCTATGTGCTTTTGTTTGGCGCTCAGGGACTGTTCGGTGAATGGCTGAAGGCGCACGGCATCCAGATCCTTTTCGCCGTGCCCGGCATCGTGCTCGCGACCATCTTCGTTACCTTCCCCTTCGTTGCCCGCGAACTGATCCCGCTGATGCAGGAACAGGGCAACGGCGACGAGGAAGCCGCGCTCTCTCTGGGCGCCAATGGCTGGCAGACCTTTTGGTACGTGACGCTGCCCAACGTCAAATGGGGATTGCTCTACGGCGTGCTTCTGTGCAACGCCCGCTCGATGGGCGAATTCGGCGCGGTGTCGGTCGTGTCGGGCCACATACGCGGGCTGACCAACACCATGCCGTTGCATGTCGAAATCCTCTACAACGAGTACAACGCCGTCGGCGCTTTTGCCGTCGCTTCGCTGCTTGCCGGCCTGGCGCTGGTCACGCTGGTCTTGAAAACACTTCTTGAGATGCGCTACGGCGCCGAGATCGCCGCGACGCGCGGACATTAGATGCATGTCGCCCAAAAGTGTGAAGCGGTTTTGGGATAACGACATGCATCCACTAAAAAGGGACATTTGATGGAAGTTCGCGTTGCCAACGTACGCAAGGAGTTTGACCGGTTTCCGGCCCTCCATGACGTATCGCTTGACATCAAATCGGGTGAGCTGATCGCGCTGCTTGGGCCATCCGGCTCCGGCAAGACGACGCTGCTGAGGCTTATCGCCGGCCTGGAGCGGCCGACGCGCGGAAAGATCTTCTTCGGCGACGAGGACGCCTCGCACCGCTCGATCCAGGAGCGCAATGTCGGCTTCGTCTTCCAGCACTATGCGCTCTTCCGGCACATGACGGTCGCCGACAATATCGGCTTCGGCCTCAAGGTGCGGCATGGACCGTCGCGACCACCGGCGGCCGAAATCCGCCGACGCGCCTCCGAACTGCTCGATCTCGTTCAGCTTTCCGGCCTGGAAAAGCGCTATCCGGCGCAACTTTCGGGTGGCCAGCGCCAGCGCGTGGCGCTCGCCCGGGCCATGGCCATCGAGCCCAAGGTGCTGTTGCTCGACGAGCCGTTCGGCGCGCTCGATGCGCAGGTGCGCCGGGAACTGCGCCGCTGGCTGCGCGAGATCCATGACCGTACCGGCCACACCACCGTCTTCGTCACCCACGACCAGGAAGAGGCGCTCGAGCTTGCCGACCGCGTCGTGGTGATGAGCCAGGGGCGCATCGAGCAGGTCGGCTCCGCCGACGAGATCTACGACACGCCGAACTCGCCCTTCGTCTACTCCTTCATCGGCGAATCGAGCATGCTGCCGGTCAAGGTTGAGAATGGCGAGATCTGGCTCGCCGACCGTCCGATCGGCGTGTCGGCGCCGCACGCACCCGAGGGCGATGCGACGCTGTACTTCCGCCCGCACGATATCGAACTGCTCGACGGCTGCAGCGGCTGCATCGCCGGCACGGTCGCCGCCAGCCGCCGCGTCGCCGGCACAAGACGCGTCGAACTGGAAATCGGCGGCGAGCGCCAGCGCGTCGAGATCGAACTGCCTGTGGACCATCCTGCGGCGCAGAAGAGCCGGGTGGCGTTCAGGCCGAGGCGCTGGAAGCTTTTCCCGGCGGCATAGACATCGATCCGGCGCTACTCCAGCCAGTTCTCGACCGTCAGGCCCTTGATCCGACGGAACTCAGCGGTGTTGGCCGTCACCAGTGTCGTCCCCAACACACAGGCATGGGCAGCAATGAAAAGATCATTGTGGCCGATTGGCTGGCCTCTGGCCTCCAGCTCGGCACGAAGTGCTCCGTATTCGTTATCCATCGGCACATCGAGCGGCAACACAGGAACCTCGGCGAGCAATTGCTCGACCTTGGCGAGCAGCTTGGCCGATCTCTTGCGGGCGCAGCCATAACGCAGCTCCGAGGCGACAACGATGCTGGTGCACAGGGCACCGTCTCCCGCGCGAACCGCCGCACTGGCAGCCTTGCCGGTAGGGTTTCGGATCATGTCGCTGAGAATGTTGGTGTCCAGCATGAACCGCATCAAAAGATATCCTCAGGCCCCACGGGCGCATCATGGATCTCGGGAAAGTCGTCTTCAGGACCAAGCGGCGGCTCTTTCGCCCATTGGGTGAGCAAGGCGGTGAGGCCTGGTTGACGGACCGGCTCGATGATCAGCCGGTCGCCATCGCGGCTGATCAGGACCTTCTCGCCAGGCAGCTCGAATTCGACAGGGATGCGAACCGCCTGACTGCGGTTGTTGCGAAACAACTTCGCCTCCCTGGGGGGTGGTATTGAGTGACGGTGCTGCGGCATGGCAGCCTCCCCTGTCTGTTCCACTTGTATATGCCATTTGTATATGCCACTCGGCCTCGAATTGCAAACCACAGAAAACCCCAACGCATCGGCATTTCGGCTGGAATGAAATTTCGCCGATAACCTGCTTCAGCGATTTCTTTTTCGCTGCAACGCCATACGTCTGCCCCGTGTGCCTCGCAGTACACCCTCCGGCCCGGCTATGTTCTGGCAACGCATTGCACATCGGAGCCTGTGTTCATGAAGCGATTTTTCCTCAGCGTCGCCACTGTCGCCGGCCTGATCCTCGCCTGTTCGCAGGCCTGGTCGGCCGACAAATTGCTCAACGCTTCCTATGATGTCGGCCGCGAATTGTTCGCCCAGGTGAACAAGGCTTTCGTCGCCGGCCATCCGGGCGTCACCGTCGACCAGTCGCACGCCGGCACCTCGGCGCAGGCGCGCGCCATTGCCGAAGGCCTCGGCGCCGATGTCGTCACCTTCAACCAGGTCACCGACATCGACTTTCTGGTCAAGAAAGGCCTCGTCTCCGCCGACTGGCAGAAGGATTTCCCCGACAACGCCTCGCCCTTCTACTCGCTCCCATCCTTTCTCGTCCGCGCGGGCAACCCCAAGCACATCAAGGACTGGAACGACCTCGTGCGCGACGACGTGCAGGTGATCTTCCCCAACCCCAAGACCTCGGGCAATGCGCGCTACACCTATCTGGCCGCAACCGCCTACGCCAAGGAAGCCTTCAAGGGCGACGACGCCAAGGTGAAGGAGTTCGTCACCAAGCTGTTCAACAACGTGCCGATCTTCGACACCGGCGGGCGCGCCGCCACCACCACCTTCGTGCAACGCGAGATCGGCGACGTGCTGATCACCTTCGAGTCGGAAACGCGCGGCATCCGCAAGGAGTATGGCAACGACAAGTTCGAACAGGTCACGCCAACGGTCAGCCTGCTCGCCGAATTCCCGGTGGCGATCGTCGACAAGGTCGCCGACGAGCACGGCAGCCGTGACCTCGCCAAGACCTATCTCGATTTCCTCTACACGCCCGAGGGCCAGACCATCGCGGCTGAAAATGGCCTGCGCGCCCGCAACGCTGAAGTCGCGGCAAAATACAAGGCCGACTTCCCCGATGTCCGCCTGCTGACTGTGGAAGACGTCTTCGGCGGCTGGGACAAGGTACAGAAGGAGCACTTCGCCGCCGGCGGTCTGCTCGACCAGACCTATGGCAGCCGCTGATATCAGCAGCGTTCGACCTCACCTCACAAGAAAGCCGGCGCTTTGCCGCCTTCTTCGTTTTCGCGCGCCGACAAACGGCTTCAGGCGGAATCTGTCGCGATCGGTGAAAAACGTTACAAAGAATCAACGCCTTTGTGCCCAACGTGCAATCGGGCGGCTTGTTCTACGCGAAACCGGGTTGTTCAGGCGAAACGTCATGATTTGCACACAAACAACCGCCAGATGCGGGTGGTTGGGGTTTTCATGAACTGAAGCGGGCATGCTTACCAAAAAAGGCAAATACGGCCTCAAGGCCCTCGTGCATCTTTCCGGCCTGCCGGTCGGCCAGCTTGCATTCGTCAACGACATCGCGATCGCCAACAACATCCCGAAGAAATTCCTGGATGCCATTCTGGGCGAGCTGCGCAATGCCGGTTTCGTCCTCAGTCGCAAGGGCAAGGAAGGCGGTTATCGCCTCGCCCGGCCGGCTTCCGAAATCAAGATCGGCCACGTCGTGCGCGTGCTGGACGGCCCGCTCGCTCCCATACCCTGCGCCAGCCGCACGCAATACCAGCGCTGCGAGGATTGCGACGAGGCGACCTGCCAAGTCCGGCACATGATGCTGGAAGTGCGCCAGGCGATCGCCGAAGTGCTGGACAATCGCAGCCTCGCCGCCATGCGCGACGCCGACAATGATGATTTTCCGGTCGAGCTGACATCGCAGATCTAAATTAGAGCATGGTCCCGAAAAGTGCGAACCGGTTTTCGGACAAGATCATGCTGAAATGAGAGTCCTCAGACCAGGCCGAGCTTGCCGGCCAGGCCGACGCGCTGGATTTTGCCGGTGGGACCCTTGGGTATCTCCTGGAGAAACAGGATGTGGCGCGGCACCTTGAACTCGACGATCCGGCTGCGCGCGAAATCGCGTATCTGCTCGGCATCGGCGGTGGCGCCCTCGGCCAGCACGATGGCCGCACCCACCTCTTCGCCGAGCATGGCGTGCGGCACGGCGAAGGTCACCGCCTGCGCCACCAGCGGATGATCGAGCAGCACATTGTCGACCTCGAGCGGCGAGATCTTTTCGCCGCCGCGATTGATGATCTCCTTCAGCCGCCCGGTGATCTTCAGATCGCCATCCTCGTCGATGAGGCCCTGGTCGCCGGTGCGGAACCAGCCATCGCTGAAGGCAGCTTCATTGGCCACCGGATTGTCGAGATAGCCATCATGGATGTTGGCGCCGCGCACCGCGATCTCGCCCTTTTCACCCGCCGGCAGGATCGTCCCCTTGTCGTCCAGGATCGTCACCTGCGGACCCGCAGGCAGGCCGACCGAGCCTGGCTTGCGGCGTGCCGGCGGCAGGCCGTTGGATGTCATCTGGTGCGCCGCCTCGGTCATGCCATAGGCCTCGACCACCGGACAGCCGAAGACGCGCTCGAGGTCGCGGAACACGGTGTCGGGAAGCGCTGCCGAAGACGAGCGGATGAAGCGCAGCCGCGCAGCCGCGATGGTTTCGCCATTGCGGGCGGCGCGCGCCAGGATCGCCTGATGCATGGTCGGCACCGCGCTGTACCAGCTCGGCCGGAAATCGCCCAGCCAGCCGTAGAATTTGAGCGGGTTGAAGCCCGGCGTGCAGACAACAGCGCCGCCGACTGCCAGCTGTGCGCTGAGCGCCGCCATCAGCCCGTGAATGTGGAACAGCGGCATCACGTTGAGACACATATCGTTTGCCGACAGCGCCAGGGTGCTGGCGATGTTGGCCATCGATGCCTGCAGATTGCGCTGCCGCAAGCCGACGATCTTCGGTCGCGCCGTGGTTCCCGATGTGTGCAGGACAAGCGCGAAATCGTCGGGTCCGTTGAACTGCATATCGTCGAGGCGAGCCTCGCTGGCAGCCTCCACCTCGGCGTCGCCCGCCAGCAGAAACTCGCCGGCCTTGGCGCCGTCAGTCACGACGACGTCGAGCACCGCAATGCCGAGCCCCTTTGCGGCGTTGCGCGCGGCATCGCCCATGCCTTGTCCGCACAGCAGCAGCTTCACATCGAGATCGCCGAGATAGAAGCGGAATTCGTCTTCGCCGTAAGCCGGATTGAGCGGCGCCGCCGTCGCCAACGCCGAGACCGCCAGGAAACAGGCCGCCATTTCCGGGCCGTTGGGCAAGACGATGCCGACGGCCGTGCCGCGGGCAACGCCACGCCTGGCGAGATCGCCGCAGAGCTTGTCGACAAGATTGGCGAGGCCGGCAAAGCTTAGGGATGGCCGGTCCGGCGCCATCAGCGCCACAGCAGCCGGCTGCCAGGGCTCCAGTTGAGGAAGTGCTACCGATAGGGCCTGTTTCAAGTTCGAACCCTGAATGGCGTTCACCATGGCCTTGCCGGCGCCGATTGCGCGCCCGTGGCAGACGCAGTAAAGCGATTTCCGGACGCACGCAAGAACAGGTGGACACCGATCGGATGAGGCTGCCGTGGCTGGGAAAATCCCGGAAAGCCGACCGGACACCATCGTCCGCCGTCATTTATCATACGGAAATCATCGCCGACATCCTGGTGCCCGAACGCGCCGAGAATGTTCGCTTCTTCAGCCGCAAGCTGGTCCGCGCCGGCAAGTTGCGCACCTTCAACAACAGGGATTTCCGCGAGCTGCTGCTGGCCGCCTTCTATCTCGGGGTCGCGGCATTGCTGCCGGTCAATTGGTGGGCCGCGATCTGCAGCCGCGTATCGGGACTGCGCCTCAAGCGCCACATCCGCAAGGATTTCGTGCGCTACGCCGCCGCGACGCGCGCCGTGCTCGGCAATGGCATCGATGCGCAAAGGCAGTTCAGGGCCTTGCTCTGCGCCAACCACCGTCGGCGTCTGCTGCTTGCCGCGCATCTCATCGGCCGCCGGTGGTCGCCTGATATCCGGCTGGAAGGCCTGGAAGGTCTGGAAGCGGCGCTGAAGCGCGGCCACGGCGCTATCATCTGGTGCGATCAGTTCACGGCCCAGACCATAATCGGCAAACGCGCTCTCCATGAAGCCGGAATCGAGACACACCAGCTCAGTGTCAGGGCTCACGGCATATCCGATTCGACCTTCGGCTTGCGCTTCCTGAACCCGCCGATGGTTCGGGTCGAGAACCGTTTCCTGAAAAGCCGGATCGTGTTCGACCGCAGCGACGCCTACCAGGTCACCGGCCGGATCCAGAAGATCCTTGGCAGCAACGGCGTGGTGTTGGTGACCAACACGGTGCATGCCGGCTCGACATTCACCGAAGTCGGCCTTGGCGAGAGCGGCTGGACCCACCTCGCCTCGGCGCCGACGAATTTCGCTGCCAGAGGCAAGGCGGCGCTGTTTTCCATGTCGACCTTCGAGACCGATCCGTTCCGCCAATACCGCGCCGTCCTAAGTCCCGAACTGGTGCCGGCCCCGGCAGAGGCCGGCGAGCCCGCGACCAGAGCCGGCGGCGCCAAGAACACGGCGCTTCAGGCCGAGTACATATTGCTCAAGCGCGACCGCTTGCTGGAGGCGTTGAAACTCTATCCCGAGCAAATGATGGTCTGGTCAGGCCATGACCGGTTCACCGAACGGCCGGAAACCGCCTTGCCCGACGAGGGTGGTTCATGATTTTGCGCCGGCCAGCAGGCTGGCAACGGCGGTGACGATCTCAGCCACTGGAAGTGTGGCGTCGGCCGTCAGCGCCCGCTCGTCGGCGCCAGGCGGTTCAAGGATGGCGAACTGGCTTTCGACCAGGCTTGCCGGCATGAAATGCCCCTTGCGGCTGGCGACACGCTGCTTGGCGGTAGCGGGATCGATCTCCAGATAGATGAAAACGATATCCCGGCGGAAGCCGCGCAGACGATCGCGGTAGCTGCGCTTCAGCGCCGAGCAGGCGGCAACCACGCTTTGGCCGCTGCCGGTCAGGTCGGCGATCCGCTCGCCGATGGCATCGAGCCAGCCCTCACGCAGTTGATCTGTGAGCGGCTCACCGCTCGCCATGCGGGCGACGTTTTCGGGCGGGTGCAGCCTGTCGCCCTCGACAAAGACGGCCCCTTCCTCTGCTGCCAATGCTTTGCCGACAGCCGACTTTCCGCAGCCGGCGACGCCCATCACCACAATGGCCCGAGGCACTGAGCCGGTAGCGCCCATTGGCGCCTGTGCCGTCTCTTCGTCCACGGTCAGCGGCTTGCCGGCGCGCGGCCGTAGAGCAGGAGCATGGCGACGATGACCAGGCCATAGACGATCTGCCGCCCCGCCTCCGGCATCTGCATGACCGAGAGTATGGACTGCAGGAGGGTGATCAGAATGACACCGGCGACGGTGCCGAGATAGGAGCCGCGGCCACCCAGGATGGAGGTGCCGCCCAGAACCACGGCGGCGATCGACGGCAGGAGATAGGCATCGCCCATCGATTGCGCCGCCTTGGAGGCATAGCCGGCGAGAAGCACTCCGCCAAAGGCGGACAGCCCGCCTGAGATAGCGAAGGCGATCATCACCACGCGCCTTGTATCGATGCCGGAGAGATAGGCGGCACGCTCGCGGTTGCCGATGCCGTAGACGGTGCGGCCGAAGCTGGTGCGGGACAGCACGAACACCATCGCGGCACCAATCAGCGCCCAGATGATGACGGCGTTAGGCACGCCAGGAATGGTAAAACCTGTCGCAAGATAGCGCATGGCGCCGGTGGCCGAATCCTGTGGCGAGTAGCCGCCGGTATAAACGACCATGAGCCCTTGCGCGACAGCGTTGGTGGCGAGCGTGATGATCATCGAGGGTATGCGCAGATAGGCGACGCCAAAGCCGTTGACGATGCCGATCAGCACCCCGCAAAAGATGCCGAACGGGATGGCCAGCGCCACACCGATCGGGCCATAGGCCGCAGCCGCACACGCCATCATCGCGCCCGCCGCCACCGCCCACGGCACAGACAGGTCGATCTGGCCTAGCAGGATGACCAGCATCATGCCTGTGGCGATGACGCCGAGGAACGAGGCCACCTTGAGCTGCTGCAAGAGATATTCAGGCGACAGAAAGCTCCTGGAATAGAGGCTGCCTAGGAACAGCAACAGCACGATGCAGGCGAAGGCCGTCAGCACCGCCGGATCGGCGCGGCGGATGAATTTCGGCATGCGGCCGGCGATGCCGCCCAACGTCGTTTCGCTCACAGGAACCACTCCAGCCGGTTGCGGACCCGAAACAGTGCGAAGGCGCCGAGGCTGACCGCAACCAGCAGGATAACGCCCTGGAACAGTGGCTGCCATAGCGGGTCGAAATCGAACACGAACAACAGGTCGCCGATGGTGCGGAAGGCCAGCGCGCCGAAGATGGCGCCGATGGCGCTGCCTTTGCCGCCGAACAGCGAGACGCCGCCCAGCACCACCGCGGCGATTGAAAACAGCGTATAGGCGTTGCCGCTGGCATAGGCTGCATCGCCCGTATAGGTGAAGAAGGTCAGGAACAGTCCGCCGATCGCGGCCAACAGGCCTGCGAGCGCGTAGGCAGCGAACTTGCCGCGCCTTATCGGCACACCGGACATGTAGGCCGCCGTCTCCGAGGATCCGGCCGCATAGGCCGCGCGCCCGAGCACCGAGCGGCTGAACGGTACCCAGACCACGAGCACGACGGCGAGCAGCACGACCAGGCTCGCCGGCACCACGCCCAACAGGCGTCCGGTCAGCGCGTCGGCGAGACCTTCGTTGACCGAACCGCCGGGAAACGGCCTCAGCAGCAGCGCGATGCCGAAATAGACCGCACCCGTGGCGATCGTGGCGACGATCGGCTGCAGGCGGCCGTAGATGACGATGGCGCCGTTGATCGCCCCGCACAGGAACCCGGTGCCGAGCACGGCGATGACGCCGAAAGCGGTCTCGAGGCCGGTGCCGATGACTAGCCAGGAGGCGAGGCAATTGGTCAGCGTGAAGATCATGCCGACGGAGAGGTCGATGCCGGCGGTGATCACGACCAGTGTCTGCGCCATGGCGACGAAGGCGAGCAGCACGCCCTTGTTGGACGCTGTCTGCACGACATTGGCGGTGAAGCCCGCCGGATGGTTCGAGGTGTAGATGACGAACATGACAATGAATATGCCGAGTGCCATCAGTGTTCCGCGCTGCTCGGCCAGCCAGTAGCGCCACTCTTTCACGCGTCCGCTCCCTGTCTTGCGCCGGCATCGTCTCTCGCGCCGGCGTCATCGCCGTGGATGTTGAGCGCGCTTGCAATGAGCGCCCGCTCGGTGATCTCGGCCCCGACCAGCTCGCGCTTGACCGCGCCGTCATAGAGCACCAGCACGCGGTCGCAGCAGCCGATCAGTTCGTCATAGTCGGTCGAATAGAACAGGATCGCCGCCCCCGCATCCGCCAGCTTGCGCATCAGTTGATAGAGTTCCTGCTTGGTGCCGACGTCGATGCCGCGCGTCGGATCGTTGAGCAGGATGATACGCGGCTGGCGCATCAGCCATTTGGCGATGACCACCTTCTGCTGGTTGCCCCCCGACAGCGCACCGACCGGAATGTCGAGGCCGGCCGTCTTGATCGCCAGCAGCCCGACCATGTCGTCGATCAGCCGCTGTTCGGCGGCGCGGTCGATGATGCCGGCCTTGGACAGCCGGTCTAGGGCGGCAAAGGACAGGTTCTCGCGCACCGTCATTGGCAGCATCAGGCCTTCGGTCTTGCGGTCCTCCGGGATCAGCGCCATGCCGATGCGGTCGTCGCGCGCCGCTTGGGGGCTGGCGATCGAAACAGGCTTGCCGTCGATAAGGATCTGGCCGCCGAGGCCGCGCAGCACACCGAAAAAGGCAAGCAGCAATTCGCGCTGGCCCTGGCCGTCCAGGCCGCCAAGGCCGACGACCTCGCCTGCCCCGACCGTCAGCGAGACATTGTCCAGCCGGTCCGTCCAGGACAGCTTGCGCGCCTCCAGCACGGGAACGGCGGCGGCTGCGGTGCGCGCGGGTTTCGGCGGGAAAATATGGCTGTATTCGCGCCCGATCATCAGTTCGACGACTTCGTTGTCGCTCTTTGTGCCTGCCTTGTAGCTGGCGACATTGCGGCCGTTGCGAAACACCGTGCAGTGGTCGGCAAGCTCGGCGATCTCGTTCATGCGGTGCGAAATGTAAAGCAGCGCCAGCCCTTCCGAGCGCAATCGCTTGAGCACGCTGAATATCCTGGCGACGTCCGTCGCGGTCAGCGCCGAGGTCGCCTCGTCGAGGATCAGGATGCGCGGCTTCCTGGCCAATGCCTTGGCGATCTCGACCATCTGTCTTCTTGAAAGCGGAAGATCCTTGACCAGCGCCAATGGATGGATGTCGGCCGCACCTGCGCGTGCCAGCGCATCCTCGGCAATGCGGCGCTGCGCCTTGCGGTCGATCATGCCGAAACGCTTCGGCGGATCGGAGATGACGATGTTGTCGGCAACGCTGAGTTCGGGAACCAGCGACAGCTCCTGGAAGATGCAGACGATGCCGGACTTGTTTGCAGCAGCAGGCGAAGCGAACGTCACCTCGCTGCCGTTCAGCATCATGCGGCCTTCGTCGGGCGCGACGACGCCCGCCATGACCTTGATCAGCGTCGATTTGCCGGCGCCGTTTTCGCCGAGAATGGCGTGGATGCTACCGGACGAGACCGAAAGCTCGGCCTTTTCCAGCGCCCGCACACCACCATAGCGCTTGGATATGCCTTCCATCCGGAAGAGCGGAACCGCACCGTCCATCGGCCCTCCCGAGGCAGTTTGACTTCAAGGGATATCGAGTGGCCGGCGCCGCGGAGATCCCGCGGCGCCGGATATGCCGCCTATTGGTCAGCCCTATTGGTCAGCTTTGGTCTGGCCCATGATTTCCTGCGCGGTGAAATTGATGCCGCAGGTCGGGAAGGAATTGCCGACGAAGAAATTGTCGGACTGGTCGGGGAAGAAATCCTGACCGGCCTTGAAGTTCGGATCCTCGACGATCGCCAGTGGCAGTTTCACTGCTTGCGGAACGACGTTGCCTTCGAGCGCGGCAATCGCCGTCTTGATGGCGACCGCGACCTGCGCCGGACCGGTGCCGGCCGATGAGCATTTCAGCCCGTCGCCGGCATGTGCCGCGCAGAACTTGCGGAAACCGTTCTCGGTCTCCCCGCCGAACGGCACGAAAGCATGCTTGGCATCGATCATCGCCTGCACGATTCCGGTGTCGCCGCCTTGCCCGGTTATGCCGTCGAACGGACCGTTGGTGGCAATGGCGTCGGCCGTGGCCTTCTGTGCCACGCCGTCGTCCCATTTGCCGACCACCTCGGTGACGTCCCATTTCTTGCCGGAGGCATCGAGCGCTTCATGGATGCCGTTGTGACGGTCGGTGTCGACGGAAGTTCCGGCAACGCCGCGCACTTCGAGCACCTTGCCGCCATTCGGCACATGGCCGACCAGCCATTTGCCCCACAATTCGCCAAGGCCCTTCTGGTCGACATTGACGTTGATGGCGTCCTTGGTATCGAGAATATTGTCGAAGGCGACGAGGATGACGCCAGCTTCCTTGGCGCGCTTGATGACCGGCCCGAAAGCGGTCGGGTTCTGGGCGTTGACGACGATCGCGTCATAGCCGGAATCGATGAAGTTGTTGATCGCCGAAATCTGAGCCGGCACGTCCTCGCCGGTCGAGACGACCTTGAATTCCTTCAGTTTCGCGGCGACCTCCGGCTGGGCCGCATAGGCCTTGGCGGTCTGCACCATCTGGATGCGCCAGGTGTTGGCGATATAGCCATTGGCGAGTGCGATGCGGTATGGGCCGTCTTTCTTGGGGAACTTGAAGAACTGCGTATCGGCCGCCCAGGGCGCAAAGCAATCCGGCTCAGCCGACGGGCCCTTGACAACTTCCGGGTCGGCCATGGCCGACGAACTCAGCATGACGAATGCAGTGGCGGCAACGATGCCACCAACAAGTGACTTGATCATCGATATTCCTCCCAGTTGTAGTTTTATTTACTGCTGCTTGTTAATTTGATGCTGTTTGTCGTGGTGTGTTTTCCACGCCTGCCGAAGGCCCTCCAGCCTGGCCGGCGCCACGTCTCAAGGGCCCGAAGCCGGCCCGATCCCCTCCCCCTCGCCGCTTCACAGGCGAGAAACGAAACTAGCATATTATACATAATAAACAAGCATGAGCTGTTGCTTATGTATAATAAACAGGCACGGCCTCTCATCAAAACGTCTGCCCGACGAAAATGGTAGCGCTACCATGACGTTGTGTAAAGCACCATTTGCTGAGGCCGGCCAAAGCATGTTCAGCGTGCGGTGCTCTCGCGGGGCTTGAGTTCGAAACCAAGATCGACGACCCGCTGCTCAGGCCTTCGTCCTGCGATCGCCGCCAGCGCCATGGCAACAGACCGACGGCCGATTTCATAGCGAGGGGTGCGGATACTGGTGAGCGGCGGGAACGCCGCCTGCATCATTTCGAGGTCGTTGAAGCCGACAATGCCGATTGTTTTCGGCACGTTGAGCGCGGCGCTATGGCATTCGAACAAAACGCCGAGCGCGATGTCGTCATTGTTGCAGAAGACGCCGTCGAGCGCCGGCATCTTGGCCAGCGCATCGCGAAGCAGCTCGCGGCCGAGCGTCACGCTGGACAGTAGCGGCGTGGTGGTGACCAGCCGCGGGTCGAACAGGCCGGCCTTCTCCATTGCCGCGCGATAGCCGGCAAGCCGCCGCTGCGAGCGCGGGTCCATGCGTGCGCCGATGAAGCCGATCCGCCGGTAGCCCGCCTCGATCAGATGCTCGGTCGCGGTGCGGCCGCCGTCGAAATGCGAGAAGCCGACCAGCATGTCGACCGGATCGGGCCCGGTCTCCATCACCTGCACCACCGGGCAGCCCGCGCTCTCCAGCAGCTTTCGCGAGGTCGGCGTCTGGTCGATGCCGGCCACGATCAGCGCCGCCGGGCGCTGCGGTGCGAACACCTGCAGCAGGCGCTCCTCCTCGAGGCCGGAATAATGGGTGTTGCCGAGCTGGACGCGGAACGGGCCGTCCGACAGGCTGTCATAGATGCCGCGCACCACTTCTGCGAAGACGTTGTTGGTCAGCGACGGCACCAGCACGCCGAACACATCGGCGCGCGCCGAGGCCAGCGCCCGTGCATTGGGATCCGGGACATAACCGAGTTCGTCGACGGCGGCCTGGATCTGGCGCCGCAGATCTTGGCTGACGCGTTCCGGTTCGCGCAGCGCCCGCGACACGGTGATGGCGCCGACGCCGGCCTTGCGCGCCACATCTGATAGGGTCGGGCGGCCGCCCCCACGACGCGAGCGCGGCTTGGTCATGGACATCCTCCACGTGCCGGGCCCCGGCCGCTGCGCCCTTGCGAAACCATGTCCAGCTTTTCCACTGCCACCATGCCAACCGGCTGCTGCCGCACCCACTCGCCTGCTGGCGTCGCGCAGCCAATCGCCCTTGTCAAGCAACAGGGCAATCCTGCCTTCCTAAGCCATCAGGGCAGCACTGCGTTTTGCTTTCCACAGCAGCAGCCCGATGGCCACTATGTTCAGCAAGTTCCACGCGATCCCGTTGAGGAACGCGGCGGCGTAAGAGCCAGTCAGGTCGTAGATCCAGCCCGACATCCAGCCACCGATCGCCATGCCGAAGATGGTCGCCATCATGACGATGCCGATACGCTGGCCGGCCTCCTTGGCGGGCAGGTATTCGCGCACGATGATGGCATAGCAAGGCACGATGCCGCCTTGCGACAGGCCGAACACCAGCGACACCACATAGAGCGAGGCAAGCCCGTCGAACGGGATGTAAAACAAAAGCGACAGGCATTGCAGCACGGAACCGATAAGCAGGGTTTTCACGCCGCCGATGCGGTCGGCGACAAAGCCGGAGGCAAGCCGGCTGACGACGCCCGCCGCCATCATGATCGACAGCATGTCGGCGCCATGCGCAATGCCGTAGCCAAGATCCATGCAATAGGCGACGATGTGCACCTGCGGCATCGACATCGCCACGCAGCAGCCGAGACCGGCAACGATCAGCAGCACCTGTAACGCCGCCGGCGACAGCGAAATCGACTGCACTGGCCGGCTTCCGGGCGAACCGGCGGCAGCCGCCGTCGGAGCAGCGCGCCGCAACAACAGCACCAGTGGCACCATGGTGACCAGGCAGAAGACACCGATGCCGGCATAGGTGAAGCGCCAGCCTTCCGCCTTGATCAGTGTCGGCATGATGGTTGGCCAGAGCGCTCCGGCGAGATAGTTGCCAGCAGCCGCCGCCGTGACGGCGACGCCGCGCCGATGGTTGAACCAGTGCGAGATGTCGGCGATCAGCGGCCCGAAGATCACCGATGTGCCGACACCAATCAGCACGCCCTGGGCAAGGGTGAATTGCAGGATAGAGGTCGACAGCGCGGCGAGCAGCAGGCCGGCGGCGAGAGCCACCGAGGATAGCAGTGCCGGGATCCAATACCCCATGCGATCGACCGCGCGGCCAACCAGCACATTGCCGGCGGCGAAGCCGACCATGGTTGCGGTGTAGGGCATCGATGCCGCGGCGCGGTCAACGCCGAACTCGGCCTGCACGGCCGGCAGCACGACGACGACGGCCCACATGCCGACTGCACCGATCGTCGCCAGCAGCATGGAGATGGCAAGCCGCATCCAGGCGTAGCTGCTGTCGATGCCGGGGCTATCCGCCTGATTGGCGACGATCGGGGTCAAGGCGTTTCCTGTCTACGGTCCTGGGAAGTCGACCGTTGTGTCGCCACTATCGGCGCATTCACCGCGACGGGCAGCGCCACAGGGCCATGATCCGTGGCTCCAGCGGCCCGGCGACTTTCTCGGGAACCGGCGGCGGCCTGCCCGAGTTTTTGCGACAGGAAGGAGTTTGTCATGACCGCGAAAAAGAAATGGTCGGCCGAGGTGACCGAGCACAGCGATGCGATGGACCTCGAGGACCACATCTTCGAAGCCGACGACGCCAGGAAGATCGCGGCCTCGCTCAAGCGCTCGGCCGAGCACAGCGACCGCCGCAAGGCCGAGCCGTTTCAGTCGGCCATGTCGATGCTGAATTTCTACATCAACCGCGCCGGCAAGAACCTGCCGCAGGCGCGCCGGAAAGTGCTCGAGGACGCCAAGGACGAACTGCGCGCGGCCTTCGGAAGGCCGCAGCAGGATTAATGCATGTCGCTCAAAAGTGGCGCCGGTTTTGAGACAACGACATGCAAAGACCTAAGCGCGTCGACTTAGTCCGTTCAAACGGGACGCGCTTTAGCGCTCCCGATTGGCTCTACCAAATTCACCTCAACTGGACCTAGTGACAGGTCCTCTTTCCCCTCAGTTTGCCGGCCTCGGCTTTGTGTTTCCCCGAGCCCTTTGAAGTAGCGGCATGACGGTCAAGATCGGCATCAATCCCATCACCTGGAGCAATGACGATGTTCCCGCACTCGGCGGCGATACGCCGCTCGCGACATGCCTGTCGGAAACCAGGCAGGCCGGCTATCGCGGCACCGAACTCGGCGGCAAATTCCCCAGGCGAAGCGACGAGCTTGGACCGATCCTGTCTTCTTACGGACTGGAGCTCGTCTCCGGCTGGTATGACGGCCGCATTCTGGACCGCACGGTCGACGAGGAATTCGCCGCCCTCACCTCGCATCTGACCCTGCTGCGCGACCTCGGCGCCAAGGTCGTCGTCTATGCCGACACCTCGCGCGGCCGTCATGACGGCATTTTCGCGCCGATCTCACAGCGTCCGCGCCTCGCTGACGGCGAATGGACCGCCTATGGCGAGAAGCTGACCGAACTCGCCGACCGCATGGCTGCCTTCGGCGTCGGCATGGCTTTCCATCACCATATGGGCACCATCGTCGAGAGCGATGACGAGGTCGACAGGCTGATAGCCGCAACCGGCAAGAGCGTCGGCCTGCTGTTCGATACCGGCCATTGTCTGTTCTCAGGCGGCGACCCGGCCTCCCTCCTGAACCGGCATCTCGACCGCATCGTGCATTTCCATTGCAAGGACGTCCGCGCGGCCGTGCTGGAGAAGGCACGGCGCGAGGACATGAGTTTCATGGCGGCAGTGATGGAAGGAATCTTCACTGTGCCCGGCGACGGTTCCGTCGATTTCCTGTCGCTGTTGAAGCCGCTGGCCAAGCGCGGCTTCGAAGGCTGGATCGTCGTCGAGGCCGAGCAGGATCCGGCCAAGGCACACCCCTTGACCTATGCCACGAAAGGTTACGCTTCGCTTCTCAAATCGGCCTGCGCGGCCGGGTTCGACGTCGCGATACGAGACTTGGCCTAACCACCGCCGGGGGGCTGGTGGTTGGGCCGGTTGGGCGCGCGCCTCGGTAGGGGTAGCGACGCGAAAGCGCCCGGCGATCCGCGCCGCCGCCCTCCCTTGGCGGCGCGGATCGCACAGTTCTTGGCATCGAAATTTTTGCCCCCGAGTTGCCGGCCCGGCGTTTCAAGCTTGAGGCTGGCGACGAGGCATGCCTTGATGCGGATGGAGGAGCGACATGGCATTCGAGGCGGCACTCGGCATGGAACGGCTTTGCACCATCCGTGAGATCGCCGAGAAGGCGGAACTCGGCGCGGCAACCGTTCACCGCGCGCTGAAGAACAGCCGTGAGGTCCGTCCCGCAACCAGACGGCTGGTGCTCGAGACCGTTTGCCTGCTTAACGAAGAAAAGATCGCGCGCGCAGCCAGGCTCGTCGGAGACTAGCTTGGCCGACCACATGCGCCTTTCCCTCGACATCATGTCGGTCGACCGCGGCTCGGACGAACCGATGCACCGACAGATCTATGGCGCCCTGCGGCGCTTCATCCTCGACGGCCAGATCCAGCAGAACACGCTGCTACCATCGACACGCTCGCTGGCCGAGGATCTCAAGGTCGGCCGAAACACGGTGATCGCCGCCTACGACCAGCTGCTCGCCGAAGGGTTTATAGAGGCGCGCGCCGGGTCCGGCACCTGGGTGGCGCCGATCCAGCAGAAACGCCCGCCGGCCGCGCTGCGCGCCGGGCTTGCCGCTCCGCAAAAGCTCTCGCGGCGCGGTCAGACCATCGTCAACGGCCCGCAGCCGCCGCGCAATGCCGGTGTCATCAACTTCCATCCCGGCGTGCCGGAAACCGCGTCCTTCCCCTTCACCATCTGGTCGAGCCTTCTGGTGCGCAACGCACGCAGCCGCGACGAGAACTTGCTCGGCTATATCTCCTTTGCCGGCCATCCCGGTCTGCGCCAGGCCATTGCGTCGACCATCAGCCTGTCGCGCGGCATCAACTGCACCGCCGACCAGGTCATCATCGTCACCGGCGCGCAGGCAGCACTCGACCTCGCTTCGCGCGTGCTGATGGACGAAGGCGACCATGTCTGGATGGAGGAGCCCGGCTATCTCGGCGCCAAGAGCGCCTTTCTCGCCAGCGGCGCGCAGCTCGCGCCCTTGAAGGTCGATCGCCACGGTTGGCATCTCGCAGACCCAGAGCTGCCGCCGCCGCGGCTGATCTATGTGACGCCATCCTGCCAGTGGCCGTTCGGCACCATCATGCGCATCGAGGAGCGGCTGCAACTGCTCGACATTGCCGAGCGCCACGGCGCCTGGATCGTCGAGGATGATTATGACGGCGAGTACCGGTACCGTGGCCGGCCGGTACCGGCGCTGCGCGGCCTCGATCACGCCGACCGGGTCGTCTATATCGGCTCCTTCGGCAAGACGCTGATCCCGGCGCTCCGCATCGGCTATCTCATCGTGCCGCGCGAACTGTCGGTCCCCTTCGACCGCGCCGTCTCGATCACCGGCCAGTTCGCGCCGCTGATCCTGCAGGCGACGGTCAACGACTTCATCACGCAAGGCTATTTCGCCACGCATCTGAAACGCATGCGCCGCCTTTATGCGCGCCGGCAAGCCAATTTCGTCAAGCTGTGCCAGGAGCATCTGGCCGAATGGCTGACTGTGACCGAGAACGATTCCGGCATGCAGCTGCTGGCCAGTTTTATCCGACCCTACAAGGACAGCGACGTCGTCGCCGCCGCCGTCAAGGAGGGCCTCGACGTGCAGGGCATCTCGATCAACTACCATTCGAGCGAGCCGGAACACGGCCTGCTGCTCGGCTATGCCGCGATGGACGAACGCCAGATCCTGCGCGCGGTGCTGGCGTTGCGCGCTGCCTTCATGCGGCTGGACCGGCAATAGGCCGATCCAGCGCTGAGCGCTTCAATTCACACTATCGAATTTCTGCAGATCGACGGGCGCTGCCTTGCGCACCTCGACATCGTCCAGCGAGGCATTCTCCAGCGCCACACGGGCCGCCGCATCGATGTTATGGACCATGTCGTCGATGTCGGCGTCGCCATGCGCCGGATTCGTCGCGATCATCACCGTGCGGTTGAGGATGTCGAGAGAACCCTTGCCGAGATCGTCGGCATAGGTCAGCCGCAGGCCCTTGTTTTCCGGCAGCGTGTACGGATTGAGCGCCGGATGATGCGCGCCCTCATGCATCAGCACCTGGTCCCACTGAGTGAAATTGTGGCGGCCGGTCTTGCCGGCAATGACGCTCGGAATGGTCTTCGAAAAAGTCTGCGCCGCCTGTTCGCTGGGCAGCAGATACATCACCTGCGCCGCGCAATCGTCGTCGGGGCTGTTCATCGGCGACGGCGTCAGACCGAGATTGCCGAGATGGCGCGTGCCGGCCAGCACCTTCTTCTTCTCCGCCCGCATCGCCTCGATGATGCCGTCGAGACGGTCGAGCTGGACATTGAGCATTGCACCCATCAATTCCGAGGCGCGCGCGCCGATGCCGGCGAACGGCTTGATGCTGTCGCTGCGGCCCTGCCAGTAGAAGTGGCAGGGGTCGATGGCGCAGCGCGCGCGCTCGGCCACTTTCGGATCGCTGGTGGCGATGCCGCCGCCCTCGCCCGACGTGATGTTCTTGAAGTAGTTGAAGGAGTAGGCGCCGGCATGGCCGATGGAGCCGAGCTTCTTGCCCTCATAGCCGCCGCCAATGCCCTGGCAGACATCTTCCAGCACGAGCAGACCGCGTTTTTTAGCGATGTCCATGATGGCGTTCATGTTGCAGGCCGCACCCCACATATGTACCGGGATGACCGCCTTGGTGCCCGGGCCGACGGCGTCGCGCAGAGCGGCCGGGTCGATGGTCAGGCTCTCGTCGATATCGACAATGACCGGAATGGCGCCGACCGACAGCACTGCTGTGGCGGTCGCCATATAGGTGTGCGCCGGCACCAGCACCTCATCGCCCGGGCCGATGCCGAGGCCGATCAGGCCGGCGGCGAGCCCATAGGTGCCGCTGGCGGCCAGCGCAAAATGCTCGACGCCGAGATGCCTGGCATAGCGGGCCTCGAAGCGGTTGCACTCGCTGTTCTCGCCATAGCGAAACAGCGCACCCGAGCGGATCACCCTGGCAATGGCTTCGATCTCTTCTTCGCCGGCAGTGTACATGGCAAGTCTCCACATCGCTGATGGTATGAAAGCAGTACGCCTGCGGCCGCTGTTTGAAAGAACCACTCCGCTGCGATCGGACCAAGCCATCCTGCTCACGTCGGAGCGGCGTTTAGCGCCGACTGTGGGCATATCGAATGAAATCGACATTCCAGAATGCAGGCCCGCGGAAAAATCGTACCCATCCGAATTCGCTGAAGTGGCCCTGTCGGAAAGCCCGCATTGGGCGTTCCATCGCGTCCAGTTGGGCAAACGGTCGGTTCCATGCAGCACGGGACACACTTTGGAAGACCCTCGAAACCGGGGTGCCGGCAAGATGGTGGCCGGCAAGATGGTGGCCGGCAAGACGGTGGCCGTCCATGACGCGACAGCTCGTCCTGCATGAAGACGATGTCGGCATGTGCCATGGCGCCAACAGCGCCTTCCTCGAACTGACCGCACTGGGCGCCTGCAGCTCCGGCGCCGTGATGGTGCCGTGCCCATGGTTCCCTGAGATGGCCGAAGCGGCAGCCGCCGATCCCCGGCTCGATCTCGGCGTCCACCTGACGCTGAACAGCGAAAAGCAGCACTACAAATGGCGGCCGCTGACGTCGCCGTCGCGCGCGGCCGGCCTGACGGACGAGTTCGGCTATTTCTGGCCCGATGTCGCGACCACCCGCCGCAAGGCAGCACCGCAAGCGGTGGAAACCGAGCTTCGCGCCCAGATCGACACCGCCTACCGCGCCGGCATCGACGTCACTCATCTTGACGCCCATATGGGGGCAGCGCTGTCGCCCGAGTTTTGCGACGTCTACATCAAGCTCGGCCTGGAATATCGCTTGCCGGTGCTGTTGACCAAAACGCTGTCGGCCTATTCGCCCAACGACAATCTGGTTGGCGTCACCGAAGCGGCGTTCCAGCGCGGCGTCACTGAAGCCCGGGCCAAGGGCTTTGTCATCTTCGACGCCGCCATTCAGACGACCTGGGGCCGTCCACGCTCCAAGCCGATAGGGCCCGCCTACAGGGCATTGGTCGAAGGGGTGCGCGAAGGCCTGACCTTCTTTTGCCTGCACTTCAACGCGCCGGGCGAGTTGGAACTCATCGAGCCGCGCTCCGCCTATATCCGCACCGAGGAATACGAACTCTTCCGCGACCAGGCTTTCCGCGACTGGCTCGGCGCGCAGGACATCGACATCATCGGCATGAAGCCGCTGCGCGAGGAGCTTCGTGCACGGCTCGGGGCATCGACACCGGCAAAGGCCCGCAAAGCGGCCACCCGGTCAGCGCCGTAAGCCGATCCGTCGGCCGAGGCGCAAAGAGGGAATTGGAACTGCAACGACAATGGGAGAATGACATGAAGACTGTTCTGAAACTGGCGCTCGGCGCGCTTGTCTCGATGAGTATGCTGGCGGGCGTCGTGCAAGCGGCCGGCCTGAAGGATCCCAAGGATGTCCGCATCACCTTCGTGGTGCATGGCTCGGCCTCCGATCCCTACTGGTCGGTGGTCAAGCGCGGCGTCGACGATGCGGCGGCGCTGACCGGCGCCAAGGTCGAATATTATGCGCCGCAAGTGTTCGACGTGGTCGAGCAGGCCCGCCTGCTCGACGCGGCCATCGCCACCAATCCAGACGGCATCGCCGTCTCCATTGCCGACGCCAATGCGCTTGGTAAATCGGTCAAGGCCGGCCTTGCCGCCAATATTCCGATGGTCGTCCTGGATTCCGGCGAGAAGGAAGGCGCCGAACTCGGCACCTCTCTCTACGTCGGCACAGTCTCCGAATATGATTCCGGCAAGAAGGCCGGCGAGCGGCTGGCCAAGGAAGGCACGCTCAAAGTCGTCTGCATCAACCACGAGGTCGGCAATGTCAGCCTCGACCAGCGCTGCCAGGGGTTGAATGATGGGCTGAAGCCGTCAGGCGGCGGCACCGAAGTGCTTACCGTGTCGCCCGATCCGGCCGACATCCAGCGCCGCACCGAGGCCTATCTGTCGGCGCATCCCGACACCCAGGCCGTCTTCGCGCTCGGCGCCACTGCCGCCAATCCGCTGATCCCGTTCTTCCGGCAGAAGGAATTGTTCGGCAAGATCAAGCTCTACACCTTCGACATCAGCCCCGAAGTCCTGGATTCCGTCGTCGCCGGCGAAATGGGCTTCGGCATGGACGCCCAGCAATATCTGATGGGATACCTGCCGGTGATCTATCTGGTCGAGCATGCCACACATGGCTTCTGGCCGCAGAACAACGCCTACACCGGTCCGCTGTTCATCGACTCGCCCGATAAGGCCAAGGCGATCCTGGCGCTCGCCAAGGACGGCATCCGCTAAGGCAAGACCAAAACGGATCGGGGAGCCGCCATGCGCTCCCCGTCTCTGGTCGAGATTGCGAAGTGAGCGATTGGGGAGCCTAATGGCTGTTGTGGAAGACAAGGCGATACCTCCAGAAGCGCCGGCCCCCGGGGTACTGGGCAAGGACCGTTTCGGCATGACGTCGAAACGGGCTGCCGGCACTGACGAGCGGCTGGCCAGCACCGGCCGGCTGACGCAATGGCTGCGCCGGCCCGAAGCCGGTGCCGCCGGCGGCCTCATCGCCACCGTCATCATCTTCGCCCTGCTGCCGGGTGCGTCGAACCTCTATTCGCTACAGGGGTCGATGACCTTCCTGACGCTGGCAGCCGAACTCGGCATCATCGCCACGGCCGCAGCCCTTCTCATCATCGCCGGCGAGTTCGATCTCTCCGTCGGCTCGATGGTCGGCTTCGCCGGCGTCGTCATCGGACTGACGGTGAAATATTGGGGCTTGCCGCTGTGGGGCGGCATCGCCTGCGCCTTCGCTGTCGCCATCCTCACCGGCTACGTCAACGGCCTGATCGTTGTGAAGACCCGCCTGCCCTCCTTCATCGTGACGCTGGCGTCGCTCTACATCCTGCGCGGCCTGTCGATCGGCATCACCCGCGCCGTCACCGGCCGCACGCAGATCCCCTACATCCTCGACGGCGCGCCGGACCCGGCAACCGCGGGCCTGTTCAACGGCCATCTCCTGACTGGCTTCTTCCAATGGATGGGCACGCAAGGTTGGATCGCCACCCGCACCGACGGCATTCCCTTCGTCGTCGGCATTCCGATGTCGATCGTCTGGTGGCTCGGACTGACAGCGCTTGCCGGCTATGTCTTGACCCAGACCAAATACGGCAACTGGATCTTCGCCACCGGCGGCGACCTCAATGCCGCCCGCAATGTCGGCGTGCCGGTCGACCGGGTTAAGATCGCGCTGTTCATCTACACCGCCTGTGCCGCGACCTTGCTTGCCACCATCCAGGTGATGGAGGCCGGCTCCGCCGACACCACGCGCGGCCTGCTCAAGGAATTCGAGGCGATCATCGCCGCGGTCATCGGCGGCGTGCTGCTCACCGGCGGCTACGGCACCGTCTATGGCGTGCTGTTCGGCGCGCTGATCTTCGGCCTGGTGCAGATGGGCATCTTCTACACCGGCATCGACACCGACTGGTTCAAGGTCTTCCTCGGCATCGTCATCTTGATGGCCGTGCTCGTCAACAACTACATCCGCCTCAAGGCGCTCGGACGCGGAGGTGGCAAATGACCTATCCAAACCCATCCCCGGCCATCCAGCCAGCCATGGAATTGCGTGGTGTATCGGTCAATTTCGGCTCGGTGCGCGCGCTGCAGGATATCGACATCAAGGTCTATCCCGGCGAGGTGCACTGCTTGCTGGGCGACAACGGCGCCGGCAAGTCGACGCTGATCAAGGTTCTGTCGGGCGTGCACCGGCCGACCAAGGGCGAGATTTTCGTCGACGGCAAGCCCGTCACGTTCCGCAGCCCGCGCGACGCGCAGGACCTCGGCGTCGCGACGGTCTTCCAGGACCTCGGCATGATCTCGCTGATGTCGATCACGCGCAACTTCTTCCTCGGCCGCGAGCCGACCAGAAGCCGCCTGCCCTTCTCGCGCTTCGACAAGGAGCGCGCCAACACAATTGCCCGCCAGGCGATGGCCGATATCGGCATCGACGTGCGCGACCCGACGCAGGCCGTCGGCACGCTGTCGGGCGGCGAGCGCCAGTCGGTGGCGATCGCACGCGCCGTGCATTTCGGCGCCAAGGTGCTGATTTTGGACGAACCGACCTCGGCGCTCGGCGTGCATCAGGCGGCGATGGTGCTGAAATTCATCATCGAGGCGCGCATGCGCGGCCTGGCCGTGATCTTCATCAGCCACAACATCCACCACGCCTACCCTGTCGGTGACACTTTCACGCTGCTCAACCGCGGCCGCAATCGCGGTACATACGCCAAGTCCGAGATCTCGCGCGACGAGGTGATTTCCATCATGTCGGGCGGCGAGGATTTGAAGGCGGTGGAAGCTGAGATTGCCGGGCTGTTGGCGCAGATCGGCAACCGGCCGGCCGCCGCACCCTGAGCCTGGAACACTTTTGCAGAGAGTATTAACAGCATGAGCAGGATACGCGTCGGCGTCATCGGCGCCGGCATGATTTCGCAGGTCGAGCATATTCCAAACCTGTTGCGGCTCGGCGACCTGTTCGAACTGGTCGGCGTTGCCGACCCGTCAAGGATTTCGCGGGAATATGTCAGCGAAATTCACGGCATCGCCAATTTCGAAACGCCGGAGCAACTGTTCGGCCAGAAGCTCGACGCCGTCGTCATCGGCTCGCCCGACCCGCTGCATCACGAGCAGGTACTGGCCGCACTCGGGCGCGGCCTGCATGTCTTCTGCGAAAAGCCGCTCTGCTATTCCCCGGCGGAAATCGCCGAGATCATCGCCGCGCGCGACAAGGCCGGCAAGGTCATGCAGGTCGGCTATATGAAGCGCTTCGATCCGAGCTACCGGCTGGCGCTGGCCTCGCTGCCCGGCACGGCAAAGACGTTGCGGTCCGTCTCGGTCGAGGTCAACGATCCCGATGCCTGGCCGTTCATCGCCCACCAGCGCTACAAGCGCGGCAACGACATTCCCGAGGAGCTGATTGCCGCCGCGCAAGCCAGGCAGAAACAACAGGTCGAGCGCGCCATCGGCCAGCCCATGACCGATCTGGCTTTCCGTGGGTTTACCGGCGCTTACAGCTCCGCCTTGATTCACGATGTGAATGCCGTGCACGGCCTGCTCGACGCGCTCAGCGTGCCGGAGGGCGAGGTTGTCGGCGCGCAGATCTTCGCCAATGGCGATGGCGGCCAGGGCGCGGTAAAACTGCTCGACGGCCAGGCGCTGTGGACGATGACGCATCTCACCGTGCCGAAGCTCGCCGACTACAAGGAACGCATCACGCTCTTCTTCGACGATGCCAGCCTTGAGCTCGAATTCCCCTCGCCCTGGCTCAACCATCATCCGACCCGGCTGACTGTGAAGACCTCGGACGGCCACACACTGTCGACAAGGGATCTGCGTGCCGGCTACGGCGAAGCCTTCGTCGAGGAACTGCGCGGCTTCTGGGGTGCGATCGTCAATGGCGACGAGGTGGTCAACCGCCCCGAGCACGCCGCCCGCGACCAGGCGCTGCTGGTCGCGCTGACCAGGCAGCACCTGGCCACTTCGCAGGCCGGCTGAGCGCTCGCAGGATGTGTTGAGATTCAGGTCAGGCCGCGCCGAAAACGTTGGATTTCGAGAACCGGAGCGGAGCGTACTTAAGTAAGTGAGCACCGGAAGCGCAGAAAGCCGGCGTTTGCAGGCCGGCCTCACCTGAATATCAGCATATCCTACCGGGTGTTGATGACGCCGTCGGTATTGGCGAGCAGCTTGCGCACCGCGTTGCGGGCCGCCTCCGGCCGCTGCAGGCGGATGGCCTTCTCGATCGCCTCGTGCAGTTGCTGTGCATGCTGCAGATCGTCGAGTTCGCGCGTCGTATAGGTGAACAGATGATCGAAGGCGGATTCGATCAGCACGCCGAGCGGCACCAGCAGATCGTTGCCGGAGGCGCGCAGGATGGCCAGATGGAAACGCGTATCGGCGCGCGTGCGCTCCTGCAGGCTCGGCGCCTCGCCCATCTCGCGGCAGGCCTGGCTGATCTCGGCCATCTGCTCTTCGGTGCGTCGCATGGCGGCGAAGGCAGTCGCTTCCGGCTCGATGATATGGCGGAATTCCTGCACCGTCTTCAGGAACACCTCACGGTCGGGCGCGGTCGCGTACCAGGCGAGCACATCGCGATCGAGCAGGTTCCAGCGCTCCCTGGGCTCCACCCAGCTGCCGATCTTGGGGCGCGATGCCAGAAGGCTTTTGGCCATCAGCATCTTGATCGCCTCACGCACCGCCGAGCGGCTGACGTTGAAGGTTTCGGACCATTTGGCTTCATTGGGCAGGATGGTGCCCGGCGGATAGTCGCCGCGCACGATCCGAAGCCCGATTTCGCTGGCCAGTGACGCATGCACGCTGGTGCCGGGCATCCGGGTCGCGTCAGCCCGGCGAAGGGCCGCCGGGCGCTCGGCGGATGCCCCCTTTTCAGGCTTCGTTCCCTTATTCGGCTTTCCGTCCCTCATGCGTCCACAAAGTCCGGATTTCGAAAGCTGTCAAGCAGAGTGCCGGGCGCAGACGGCAAAGCCTGCGCCTGTGCACAGATCAGGTTACAACCTTGCCCCAAAGCCCAATTTGCCAGTCCTATTTGACGTATTTGCGCCAGCTGTGCTCGGGACGGAAGCCGAGCATGTCCCTGGCCTTGCGGTTGGAAAGCAGCGTTTCATATTCGCCGAGCTTCGTCTTGACCGGCACGTCGGGATAAAACCGCTTCAACAGTTCCGCTGTCGGCAGGTCGGACGAGGTGTCGTCATTGGCGGCGTTGAACACCTGGAAGCCGAGCCCGTCCGTTTCAACGGCGCGCAGCGCGATCTGGCCGAGATCGCGCGCGTCGACATAGCTCCAGGCGATGCGCTTGCGAAAGCCCGGATCGGCAAACCACTTCGGAAACAGCGAATATTCGTGCGGCTCGATGACGTTGCCGATGCGCAACGCATAGATATCGGTGCCGTTGCGCTGCGCAAAGGCGCGCGCCGTGTGCTCGTTGACGACCTTGGACAGAGCATAGCTGTCCATCGGATCGACGTCGTATTCTTCATCGAGGGGAAAATATTTGGGGTCGCGCGGTTCATTGGCGAACACCACGCCGTAGGTGGTCTCGCTGGACGCGATCACCACCTTGGGGATGCCAAGCTTCACCGCCGCCTCGATGACGTTGTAGGTGCCCATCGCATTGATGCGGAACACCTCATTGTCGGTCGTGATCATGATGCGCGGTATGGCGGCGAAGTGCACCACGGCATCGACCGGCTGCGGGCGCAGCGACGGGTCGAATTCGTGCAGACCCATATAGCTCGACAGCGCGTTGAACACCTGGCCGCTGTCGGTGATGTCGGTGATCAGCGTGCGTACCTTGGGATTGTCGAGCGGCCTGGTGTCGATGTTGAGCACCTGGCAGCCCTGTTCGACCAGATATTGCACGACATGGCGACCGGCCTTGCCGCTGCCGCCGGTGAACATGATCCGCTTCGTCATTTTCGTCTCCAATGCCTAGGATTTCCGTGTATTGTCAGACAATATGGCATTCCGCAACCACCCTCGCCCGCCAGACGGCGGCGCCCACTATCAATCATCGCAACAGGACTTCAAGACATGACCACGACCGCCGCGAGCGAAAAGATCGGCTTTATCGGCCTTGGCCTGATGGGGCACGGCATTGCCAAGAACATCGTGGACAAGGGCTATGGCCTGACCTTCCTCGGCCGCAAGAACCGCAAGCCGGCGGAAGACTTGGCTGGCCGCGGTGCGAAGGAAGTGGCCACCTCGCGTGAGGTGGCAGCGGCATCCGATATCGTCTTCATCTGCGTCACCGGCTCGCGCGAGGTCGAAGCCATCATCCGTGGCCCCGGCGGCCTCAAGGAGGGCCTGAAAAGAGGCTCGGTTGTCGTCGACTGCTCGACCGCCGATCCGGTCTCGACGGTAGCGCTGGCGGCGGAACTGAAGGAGATCGGCGTCGACTTCGTCGATGCACCGCTCAGCCGCACCCCGAAGGAAGCCTGGGAAGGCACGCTCGACGCCATGGTCGGCGCGCCCGACGCGCTGTTTGCCCGTGTGAAGCCGGTCATCGAAACCTGGGCCGGCCGCATCGTCCATATTGGCGATACCGGTGACGGCCACCGCATGAAGCTGCTCAACAACTTCATCTCGCTGGGCTATGCCGCGATCTATTCCGAGGCGCTGGCGCTGGCCGAGAAGGTCGGCATCTCGCCACCGCGTTTCGACAGCGTCATCCGCAACGGCCGCATGGATTGCGGCTTCTACCAGACCTTCATGCGCTGGACGCTGGAGGGCGACCGCGACGCGCATAAATTCACCATCGCCAACGCCTTCAAGGACCTGACCTATCTGGAATCGATGGCGGGTGCGGCCGGCATCGCCAACCCGCTCGGCAACGCCACCAAGAACTCCTTCGCCGGTGCCCATGCCACTGGCCCGGCCGAGCAATTCGTGCCGATGCTGGCGACATATATCGGCAAGGTCAACGGCGTCGACCTGATGCCCAGCAAGGATGGCAAGAAGCAGACGATTTGAGGTGGCGAAAAGCCTGTGTCAGCGCCTCGACCGGCCGATAACATCGTCGGTGTTGGCGAGCAGTTTGTGCACCGCATTGCGCGCGGCCGCAGGACGCTGCAGGCGGATGTTCTTCTCGATCGCCTCATGCAGCGCCTGCGCCCGCCGCTGATCGCTGGTCTCGCGTGTGACGAAGACAAAGAGATGATCGAGCGCCGACTCGATCAGAACGCCAAGCGGCACCAGCAGATCGTTGCCCGAGGCGCGCAATATGGCGAGGTGAAAACGCGTGTCGGCGCGGATACGCTCCTGCAGGTTCAAAGCCTCGCCCATCTCACGACAGGCTTGGCTGATCTCGTCCATCTGCTCGTCGCTGCGCCGCGTGGCGGCAAAGGCCGACGCTTCCGGCTCGATGATGTGACGGAACTCCTGCACCGTGCGCAGGAAGGCCTCCCGGTCCGGCCCGGTCGCGTACCAGGCCAGCACATCGCGGTCGAGCAGGTTCCAGCGTTCCCTGGGCTCGACCCAGCTGCCGATCTTGGGCCGTGAAGCCAGCAGGCTTTTGGCCATCAGCATCTTGATGGCTTCGCGCACCGCCGAACGACTGACATCGAAGGTCTCGGCCCATTTGGCCTCGTTGGGCAGAATCGTGCCGGGCGGATAATCGCCTCGCACGATTCTGAGGCCGATCTCGCCGGCCAGCGAGACATGGACGCTCGCTCCCGGAAAATGCGCGGCACCGGCCCTGCGCATGACAGCCGGACCGCGGCTGGCTTGTGCCTTGGCCCGCTCGGCTCGCTTCTTTGATTTCTCGTCCGGCATTCACGTTCCAATGCGTCGGCCGTCTGCGTCCGGACTGGTCCGAACCTGCACGGCGCGCCGATCTCGTTGCCGAAAATCCAAACTACAGACGCGTCAAAGCCGGAGCCTGCTGCCCCAACCGTTGCGTCCGTCCGGGAAGAGACGGGGCGCCCGTCAAAGGGCGCCCCGAAATCGAGAACCTACTTCTGGATGCAGGTGTCGACCGTGTCCTTGGTGCATTCGTCGAGGCCGGTGAACACCGGATCGGCGACGGCCTTGCCTTCGACCAGATCGATCATCACCGATGGTGCCTTGTAGCCCATTTCGAACGGCCGCTGACCAACCAGAGCAGTTACAAGGCCGTCACGGGCGATCGCCACTTCATCGCCGATCGTATCGGCGGCACCGATGACGAAGTCGTTGCTGGCGATGCGGTCCTTGAGCGGCCCGAACAGGTCGCGATAGGGCTGCGGTGCGCCAAACAGCGGCCAGCCGCCCATGATGCCGAAGGCGTCGAGCTTGGGATTGGCGGCGAGGATGTCGGTCATCGCCTGCACGCCCTTGGCGCCGTCGTCATTGGTGAACACCGGGCAACCGGCAACTTCGGTCCAGCCGCCTTCGCCGGCAAGTGCCGCCAGGCCTTCCTTGCCCGACAGCGCGTCACGCATGCCCTGCGCCCGGCGCAGGATGTTGTCGGCCGCGGGATTGCCTTCGATGGTACAGATCGTGCCGCCGTTCGGCTTGCCCTTCTTGATGTACTCGCCGATCTTGTGACCCATCAAATAGTTGTCGGTGCCGAGATAGGTCTTGCGCAGCGCGGCATCTTCCTTGCTGAGATCGGCGTCGAGCGTCATGATCGGGATCGTCGGATTGGCGGTCTTGATCGTCTGAGCGATCAGCGGCGCGTTGGATGGCGAAATCGCCATTGCCACCGTGTCGGCCTTGCTCAGCATGTCCTGAACGATCTGCGCCTCGCCGGCCTCGTCCGAGGTCGACGCCGGGCCGGTGTAGAAGCATTCATATTCCGAGCTGGCATTTTCCTTGTTCCATTTCTCGCAACCCTGGTGGATGGCTTCGAAGAATGGATTGTCGAGACCCTTCACCACGATGACGAGCTGTTTCTTGGCCAAAGCCGGCCCGGCGCCCAGCGCCATGGCGGCGACGGCGGCGAGCAAAAGTGTTTTCCTCATGTCAGTCCTCCCTTGAAACAGACGGACACGGCGTGCCCGCCACACAGATCGACCGGATGCTTAATGACCGAGGTTCGTTTCACGAGCACTCGTGTCGCCAAGACAGATCGATAAGCATTTCCAGATGCGGCATTGGCCCGGCTCAACACATGGGTGGCGCCGCAACCTCGACCGATAAACCTCCGCCGATTCCGCCCGGCTAACCGCCAGCGGCATCGGCATAATCTCCTCCGACGCTTAGCTAATATCGGCTTGCGGCCAACGTCAATGCTATTTGTCCTACAAAACGGATTTTTGGATAACCAACGCTTCAATTCGTCCGACAATTGATTGACGAGCGCCGGCTTTTGCGTAAAAGAACGCTGACGCTGTTTCCGGGAGGAGATGGGGAGAGCGGGGCCAAAGCAGCGCCGGCATTCACGCCGGGAACAGCAGCGGGTCGCAAAACACGGGGAGGCAAAGACTGGTGGCGGTTCTCGAACTCACCAATATCTCGAGGCATTTCGGCGCCATCCAGGCGGTCAACGACGTATCGCTGTCGATCGAGCCCGGACAGGTGGTCGGCCTGATGGGCGACAACGGCGCCGGCAAGTCGACACTGGTCAAGATGATCGCCGGCAATTTCCGCCCCAGCCATGGCGTCATGCGCATGGACGGCAAGGAGTTGATCCTGCACAAGCCGGCGGAAGCTCGCCAGCACGGCATCGAGATCGTCCACCAGGACCTGGCGCTGTGCAACAATCTGACCGCCGCCGCCAATGTCTATCTCGGCCGTGAATTGCGCCGCGGCCTCGGCCCTTTACGCATCCTCGACTATGCCGCCATGTACAAGCGCGCCGGCCAGCTCTTCGCCGAGTTGAAGTCCGAGACCCGTCCGCGCGACCTCGTCAAGCAGATGTCGGGCGGCCAGCGCCAGGCAGTAGCGATTGCCCGCACCATGCTGTCGCAGGCCAAGATCGTGTTGATGGACGAACCGACGGCCGCGATCTCGGTGCGCCAGGTCGCCGAAGTGCTGAACCTGATCCGCCATTTGCGCGACCAAGGCATCGCAGTGGTGCTGATCAGCCACCGCATGCCTGACGTGTTCACCGTTGCCGACCGCGTCATCGTCATGCGGCGCGGCCGCAAGGTCGCCGACAAGACGATTGCGTCAAGTTCGCCCGAGGAAGTCACCGGGCTGATCACCGGCGCCATCGAACAGGTTTGATCTCAGCGAATTTCACCACGCACAGCACATGAAGGTCGACGATGGCACTGACAATTGACCAGCCGATCGAACAAAAACAGCAATCCTTGCCGGCAAGACTGTTTGCCAGCCAGACCTTCTGGGTGGTGATCGCGGTCATCCTGGCCTGCCTGTTCCTGTCTTTTGCCACCGACGCCTTCGCCACGTCGAAGAACCTTTACAACATCACCCGCAACATCACCTTCGTCGCCATCATCGCGCTCGGCATGACCTTCGTCATCATCACCGGCGGCATCGACCTGTCGGTTGGATCGGTGCTCTGCCTGTCGTCGATGGTGCTGGCCGTCACCATGCATGCCGGCTACTCCATAGAAGTCGGCATCCTCGCCTCGATCGCCACTGCGCTCGCCATAGGCGCCTTCAACGGCATCATGATCGCCTATCTCGGCTTTCCACCCTTCGTGGTGACGCTCGGCATGCTGTCGATTGCCCGCAGCCTCGCCATGGTCGCCTCCAACAACACCGTCGTCTTCCAGTTCGGCCCGGATCACGACAAGCTTCTGGCGCTGGGCGGCGGCGCCTGGGTGTTCGGCATCGCCAATCCGGTCCTCTACATGATCCTTCTGGCGCTGATCACCGGATTCACGCTGCGCTGGACCAAGTTTGGCCGCCACATCTTCGCCATTGGCGGCAATGAGCACGCGGCGACGCTGACCGGCGTTCCCGTCAAGCAGATCAAGGTCGCCGTCTATATGATCTCGGCGCTGGCGGCGGGCATTGCCGGCATCATCCAGACCGGATGGCTTGGCGCCGTCACCACCAATCTCGGAACCGGCATGGAACTGCAGGTCATCGCAGCCACCGTCATCGGCGGCGCCAATCTCGCCGGCGGCGTCGGCACCGCTTTCGGCGCCATTGTCGGTGCCGCGCTCATCGAGGTGATCCGCAACAGCCTTGGTCTGCTCGGCATCAATGCTTTCTGGCAAGGCGTGTTCATCGGCGGCGCCATCCTGCTCGCGGTGCTGTTCGACCGGATCCGCAACTTCAGGCGCAATGACTGAATGTTTTTGGACTGAACCTTTCGGCTGGAAACCGTTGCCTTGACATCGAAATCCCTGTTCGAGCTCAACGGCCGGCTGGCGCTGATCACCGGCTCCGGCCAGGGCATCGGCCTGGCGCTGGCGCGCGGCCTTGCCGAGCATGGCGCAAGTGTCGTGCTCAACGGCCGCGATGCCGGCAAGGTTGCCGGTGCTGTCGCCGGCTTGCGCGACGCCGGCTTCAAAGCGCACCCCTCGACCTTCGACGTGACGGATTTTCGCGCGGTCGATGCCGATGTCGCCCGCATCGAGGCCGAGATCGGCGCCATCGACATCCTGATCAACAATGCCGGCGTGCAGTTCCGCGCTCCGCTCGAGGACTTTCCCGAGGAGCAGTGGGAGCGGCTGTTCAAGACCAATGTCTCCGGCGCCTTCCATGCCGGCAAGGCGGTCGCCCGCAATATGATCGCGCGCGGCAAGGGCAAGATCATCAACATCGGCTCGGTGCAGAGCGAACTCGCCCGGCCCAACATCGCGCCCTATACGGCCACCAAGGGCGCAATCCGCAATTTGACACGTGGCATGTGCACCGACTGGGCGAAATACGGCTTGCAGATCAATGCCATCGCCCCCGGCTATTTCCGCACCGAGATGAACCAGGCGCTGGTCGACAACCAGGAATTCTCCGCCTGGCTGGAAAAGCGCACGCCGGCTGGCCGCTGGGGGTATGTCGACGAACTGATCGGCGCCGCCGTGTTCCTCGCCTCCGACGCCTCATCCTTCGTCAACGGCCATACGCTTTATGTCGACGGCGGCATGACGGCTTCGGTTTGACGGGAAACCCTATCGCTCAGTCTGAAAATCCACCACTGCGGCCGGCAGCACACAGCGGCTTTCGCCCCGCGCCTTGACGCGACCCCGAACTCAGCCGCACAATCCCGTTGCAGGCGAAGGGAGGCCAGTCGTCTGCGGGAGGTATAACCCATGACGGACGCGATCAGGCTCTATTGGGGCCGGTTCGGACATGTTTCTGTCCTGAATGTCGCCAGCGACTTCGTCACCCATGCGCATGTCGAGGCCCACATCATCATCTGGCTGGAGGGCACGGCCGGCGAGATGACCGTCGGCCGCGAGACGGTGCCGCTGGGTCCCGGCACCGCCGCCGGCATCAATTCCTACCAGCCGCACAGCCACATTCTGTGGCAGAACGGCAGGCCCGGCCTGTTCCTCGCCTTCTACATCGATCCGGATTGGGCGCGCCGGCGCCGCGACCTGCCTTCGTCGGCGCCGTTGTTTGCACAGGCTGCAATCACGCTCGAACCCTGGCTGCATCAGGCCGCCGCCAACCTGCTCGACCATTTGAGCGATAATGAAAGCATCGACGACGTCGCCAATTACGAGATCGAGCGCTTCATCGATAGCCTGCTCGACGCCGCCGACGCCTCGGCGCCGCAGGAGGCGCGCATCCGGGTCAACACAATGCAGGATTTCCGCGTCCGCAAGGCAATCCAGCTGATGAAGGCCAATGTCTGCGAACGCATCTCGTTCGACGACGTCGCCCGCAGCGTCGGCCTGTCGCGGCCGCACTTCTTTGCTTTATTCAAGGAACAGACCAATCTGACGCCCAATGTCTACTGGAACACGCTGCGCATGGAGGAAGCCGTGCGGCAGCTGCAGTGGTCGCAGGAGCCGCTGATCTCGGTCGCCTGCAATCTCGGCTTCACCACCCAGGGCAATTTCTCGCGCTTCTTCCGCGACCATGTCGGGGTGCCGCCGACGCTTTACCGCGAGGCGGCGCGGGCCATGGCCTGAGCCAAGCCGCTCGTTTTTCAGACTCCTTGATAGGGCCGCAAGACCCATTGATAAGCGCAGCGCCGGCCGCCGCCCTACCCTGCAGCGTATCGAATTCGTAGGGGAATGATCATATGGCTGAAGTCACCGTCTCCAGCGTCATCGACGCGCCGGTCGAAAAGGTCTGGGCGCGCATCCGCGACTTCAACGGCCTGCCGGGCTGGCATCCGCGCATGGTCAAGAGCCATATCGAAGACGGCAAGAGCGCCGAAACCATCGGCTGCGTGCGTAGTTTCGAGCTCGCCAGCGGCGCGCGTATCCGCGAAAAACTGCTCGACTTCTCCGATGCGGATTTCCGCGTCAGCTATTCGATCCTCGAAACGCCGCAACCGCTGACCAATCACAAGGCGACGCTGCAATTGCGCCGCGTGACAGACGGCGACCGCACCTATGCCGAATGGACCGCGAGCTTCGACGCGGCACCCGACGAGGCCGACAAGATCGCCGCCGGCATGGCCGCCAATGTCTTCCAGGGTGGCTTCAATGCGTTGAAGAGCCATTTTTCTGGCCAGAGCTGAGTCAGGGGAGACTGCCATGGCGCTTGCCCTCCAGACCTTTTCGGCCGTCAGGGATGCCAACTCGGCGCTGAAGGCGCCCGGCACCCGCTATCTCGGCGGCGGCACACTGGTCGTGCGCGCCGCCAATGAAGGCGATATCTCCGTCTCCGGCCTTGTCCGCTCGACCGATCCGACCCTTTCCGGGATCACTGTTGCCGGCGGCAAGGTCCGCATAGGCGCTTCGGTGACGATGGCGGCTATCGCCCGCCATCCGGAGCTTGCGGCGCTGTCCAAGGCCGCACGCGCCGTCGGCGGCCCGGCAATCCGCAATATGGCGACTGTCGGCGGCAATCTGTTCGCACCCGCGCCCTACGGTGATTTCGCTGTCGCCCTGCTGGCGCTGGATGCGACGGTTGGCACCGATGATGGGGAATTGCCTATCGAGGATTTCCTGGCCAAGCGGGACGGCAGCCGCGCCATCGTCACGTCAGTCGCCTTCGCACTGCCGAAGGCTGAGAATTTCCGCTTTCTGAAAGTGTCGCGGGTCAAGCCGAAGGGCGTCTCGGTGCTCAGCATCGCCGCCGTTCTCGAACAGGCCGGCGACGGCACTGTCTCCTCGGCGCGGATCGCGCTCGGCTGCATGGCAGACCGGCCGATGCGCGCCCGCGCTGCGGAAAAGGCACTGATCGGCAGCAGGCTTGACCAGGGCGGCATCGCAGCGGCGCTGGCTGCAGCCGGTGAAGGCACTTCGCCAATCACCGATCCGATCGCCAGCGCCTGGTATCGCGCCGAGGTTCTCCCGGTCCATCTCGGCCGGCTGCTGCTTACTTAACCACCGCTTGGGGGGCGCGCGTCTGTCCGATCAATCGGGCAGGCGCGCTGGGAGGAAAACATGGCAAAGGTTCCGGTTCAGTTCACGCTCAACGGCTCGGAGAAGGCCGAATTTGTCGACAGCGGCACGACACTGCTGCACGCGCTGCGCGACAAGATCGGCGACACCTCGCCCAAGGGCGGATGCCACCAGGGCACCTGCGGCGCCTGTTCGGTCATCATCGACGGCGAACTCCGTCTCTCTTGCCTGATCCTGGCCGAGACCTGCAGCGGCGCCGACATCCGCACCACATCGGGCCTCGCCGAGGCCGGCGTGCTGCACCCGCTGCAGCGTGCCTTCCTCGATGCCTTCGCCACGCAATGCGGCTTCTGCACGCCGGGCATGATCATGGCCGCCAAGGTGCTGCTCGACCACACGCCCAATCCGAGCCGCGAGGATGTGAGCGAGGCGCTGTCCGGCAACATCTGCCGCTGCACCGGCTACGAGCCGATCATCCAGGCGGTGCTGACCGCGGCCCGAGCCAATTCGCAGAACGCGGCCTAAGGACCAAAAGAATGGAACTGCGCAAAAACTATTTCGCCGATCAGCGCAAGGACGGCCTGCACGAGATCGGCCATGGGCGGCCTCGGCTGGATTCGCAGGGCCATGTGACGGGCAAGACCGCCTATTTCGCCGACCGCAACTTCCCGAATATGCTTCACCTGAAAATGGTGCGCAGTCCGCACCACCATGCCCGCATCCGTTCGATCGACACTTCCGAAGCGGAGAAGCATCCCGGCGTGGTGAAAATCCTCACCGCCAAGGATGTGCCGCACAATGTCTACACCATCCTGATCCTGATCCAGGTCGGACCGGAAGACGAGACGGTGCTGGCCGACGGCAAGGTACGCTGGAAGGGCGAGGCGGTGGTGGCGGTGCTGGCCGAGACCGAGCGAGCGGCTCAGGAAGCGGCAGCCAAGGTCAAGGTCGATTATGAGGTGCTGCCGGCCGTCTTCGACATGGAAGAAGCGCTGAAGCCCGGCGCGCCTTTGGTCAACGAATATCACGGCCAGAATTATTACCTCTATGACCGCGGCGAATGCCGCAAGGTGCGCTTCGGCGATGTCGAGGCGAGCTTCGCCGGCGCCGACCACATCCTCGAACAGAGTTATCAATCCTCGCCCATCGAGCATGCGCCGACCGAGACCACCGGTTGCGTCGTGGTGCCCGAAGGCAATGACCGCTTCACCTGCTACACCAACACCCAGGCGATGTTCTTCACCCTCGACAACGCCTCGATCATCCTGCAGATGCCCGGCTCAAAACTGCATTTCGTCGGCGGCACTGTCGGCGGCGGCTTTGGCGGCAAGGTCGACGTCATCGTCGAGCCGATCGCCATTCTTGGCGCCAAGCTCACAGGACGTCCCGTCTCCTTCATCTACAGCCGCGAGGAGGAGATGCAGATCTCGTCACCCCGAGCGGCCGAAAAGATAATCATCAAGGATGGCGTGATGAACGATGGCCGCATCGTGGCTCGCAAGGTGACCGGCTACACCGATGCCGGCGCCTATTCGCGCCACTCGCCTTATGGCGCGCAGAAGGGAGCGGCGCACTATCCCGGCCCCTACACCATTCCCAATGTCTGGATCGACACCTACTGCGTCTACACCAACCGCACCCCCTCCTCCGCGATGCGCGGCTTCGGCGTCACCATCGGCGACTTCGCGCTTGAGGTGCAGATGGACAAGCTGGCGCGGCTGATCGGCATGGACCCGCTCGAATTCCGCTTCATCAACGCCTATCGCGATGGCGACATGAAGGCGCATCGCCAGCCGACCGAAGGAGCGGCGCTGATCGAGTGCATGCAGGAGGCGTCGCGCGCCTCCAACTGGCCTGTGGCGGAGAAGTATATGGCGATGTCCTCCTACAAGAAGGGAGCTTGAGATGGCGCTAAGGCGCGGACGCGGCGTCGCCGCGATCAACTATCCGACGGGCATGAACCTTGGCGGCGACCCGACGCAGGCGCTGGTGCATTCGACGCCGACCGGCAATTTCATGGTGACGCTTTCCAGCGTCGATCTCGGTCAGGGCTTGAAGCAGATCATGGCGCAGATCTGCGCCGAGACCATCGGCGTGCCGACGGACCGGGTTACCATCGACACCGCCGACACCGACACCGGTCCGCACTGCATGGGTACCTTCGCCTCGCGCGGCACCCACCGCGCCGGCAATGCCGTCATCCAGGCGGCCAAGGAAGCGCGCCAGGTGATGTTGGAAGTGGCGGCGGAAGAGCTGGAGGTCAACGCTTCCGACCTTGAGACTGACGGCCAGGGCAATATTCTGGTCAAGGGCGCGCCGCAAAAGTCGATCTCGATCTTCGATGTCGCCTTGTCGGCGCATTTCAAGCGCGGGCGCTCGATATCCGGGCGCGGCATGTTCCTGATCCCGCGCTCCTATCCGGAGAAAGAGACCGGCGCGATGAAGCCGTCGACCTGCTACGCCCATGCCTGCACGGTGGCCGAAGTCGAGGTCGATGACGAGACGGGCGAGGTTACGGTGCTGACCGTGAAGAACGTCTTTGAGATCGGCCGCGCGCTGAACCCGAAAATGGTCGAGCAGCAACTGGTCGGCGGTTCCTGGATGGGCATCAGCCACGCGCTCTACGAAACGACCGAGCCCTATTATCCCAACCGCGACCATGGCGGCACCGACTTCAACCAGTATCTGATGCCGGGACCGGGCGATCTCGCCCAAACCGAGATCATCGTGCTGGAGCGGCCGTCGGCGGATGGTCCTTACGGTGCCAAAGGACCAGGCGAAATGTGCGCGAACCCGCAGATCCCCGCGGTTGCCAATGCCGTCTTCGACGCCGTCGGCGTGCGCATCGACACGCTGCCGATCACACCGGAGCGCATATTGCGCGCGCTGAAGGCGCAAGCGGCGAACTGAGGACGACATGCAGGAGCCGAATGCCGTGACTGTCGCGACCTCGCCGGAGGCAGTGGCACAGCATCTCGCTGCTTCGCGCTACCTCGCCGACGACAGCCTGGCCACCGCCATCTTCCTGGCGATACGGCTCGGCAAGCCGCTGCTGCTGGAAGGCGCGCCCGGCGTCGGCAAGACCGAAGCTGCCAAGGCGGTCGCACAGCTCCTCGGCCGAGATCTGGTGCGGCTGCAATGCTATGAAGGCATCGACGCAGCACACGCGCTCTACGAATGGAACTACCAGCGCCAGCTGCTCGCCATCCGCCATGCCGGCGAGCATGAGATCGACATCTACGACGACCGCTTTCTGATCGCGCGGCCATTGCTGCAGGTGCTGCGGGCGCCGGAGCAGCGCGTGCTGCTGGTCGACGAGATCGACCGCTCCGACCACGAATTCGAAGCGCTGCTTCTCGAATTCCTTTCCGATTTCCAAATCAGCATCCCTGAGCGCGGCACGATCCGCGCCGAGGCGCAGCCGATCGTCATCCTGACCTCGAACCGAACCCGCGAACTGGCGGAGGCGCTGCGTCGGCGCTGCGTCTATCACTGGATCGGCTATCCCGACGCCGAGCGCGAAGCCGCCATCATCATGCTGCGCGCCGGCGATGTCGCCGAGACCACCGCCCGCGCCGTGGCGGCCGCTGTGGAGGAGATCCGCGTCCGCCCGCTGGCCAAGCCGCCCGGCATCTCCGAGGCCGTAGAATGGGCCAACGCCGCCACCATACTGGAGAAAGGCGGCAGCCCATGGCCGCAAGCCTTCCGCCGCGCCATCGGTGTGCTTATCAAGGACGAGGAGGATTTGTCCGCGATCGCGCCGGAGCTTGGCCGGATTATCGAGGAGGCGCTGGGGTGACGTGTGAGGTCAACAGCTCGTTCACAGCGAGGTGGCCTCACCTGGGCACTCTGCAACGCTGGCGGGACAGCGCCCCCCTCTGTCCTGCCGGACATCTCCCCCACAAGGGGGGAGATCAGCCGTCATCCTGGCTTTCGCCAATCTCCAGCGGCGCAGAAAGAACCGAAGCGCCGAAGCCAATCTCCCCCCTTGAGGGGGAGATGTCCGGCAGGACAGAGGGGGGCGCGAAGGAATGATGCGTCAGGGAACCCTTCCTCTCGCCTCCGCGCCCTTCCTCCACTTCGCCCGGCTGCTGCGCCGCCACGCCTTTGCCGTCGCCCCCGAGCAGGTCTCCAGCTTCATGCAGGCGGTCACCCTGCTCGGTCCCCGCTCGATGGCCGACATCCGCGAGGCGGCGCTCGCAACGCTTGCCCCCCCGCCCGATCGCCGCGGCGAATTCGAGGCGCATTTCCGCAGCCATTTCTACGGCGACGCCAGACCCTCCGTCGAAGGCGAAGAAGACGAGGAAACCCGCATCAAGGACGATGGCGGCACGCGCCAGGAGGAGAAACAGACCACGCGCCAGGAGAAAGGCGGCGAGCTGTCGTCGGCAATCGAACAGCTCAGCAGCCGCGATTTCCTCCGCAACGACGACGGCCTTGGGCCCTTCCGCCGCAAGCTCGCTTCAGCCCTGCCCGCCCGCCGCTCATTCCGCACCGTGCGCACCCATTCGCGCGGCAAGCTCGACCTGCGCCGCTCGCTCAGGGAAATCGTCAGCGCCGATGGCGATATCCCCTCGCCGCAGCTCCGCCGCCGCCAGACGGTGCCGCGCAAACTGCTGATCCTCATCGACGTTTCCGGCTCGATGAAGCTGCACACATCGGATTATCTCAAATTGGCGCACGCCGCCGTACAAGGTGCTGACCGTGCCGAAATCTTCACCTTCGGCACGCAGCTCACCCGAATCACGTCCGCACTGCGTATCCGCGATCGCGACCAGGCTCTCGCCCGAGCGGCGGCACTCGTAGACGACTGGGACGGCGGCACGCGCATGGGACCGACCCTGCTCGCCTTCCTCTCGGTGCCCCGTTTCTCAGCCTTCGCCCGCGGCGCTGCTGTGATCATCCTGTCGGACGCGCTGGAGCGCGGCGACCATGCCGATCTCGAGACCGCAATGCGCCGACTGAGCGCCCGCGCCTTTCGGCTGTCGCTGGCCACACCTTTGGCCGGCGATCCGCGCTTCCAGCCGGCAACAGCGGCGTTGCGCGCCATCTTGCCCGATCTCGACGATCTCATCGACGGCTCTTCGCTCGGGAGTCTCACCGATTTCATCCTGTCGCTCGCCCGCCCTGCCCCGGCGGCGTCGGCAATCTGGAAAAGGGTATCGTGATGCAGAAAGCCATCGACGCGCATTTCCACATCTGGCGCCAGCAGGATCAGCCCTGGCTGGTCGGCCCGATGGTGCCGCGCATTTTTGGCCCCTACGAGCCGATTCGCCGCGACTATCCGATCGAGGAATTTCTCGCCGATCAGCAAGGCGCAGGTGTCGAGAAGGCCGTCTATGTCCAGACCAACTGGGCCAAGGAGGATTTCGAAAAAGAAGTCGCCTTCCTGCAGAAGACTGCCGACGAGACCGGCTGGCCGCACGCTATCGTCGGCTATACCGATATGACTGTCGACGATGTCCGGCCCCAGATCGATCGATTGAAAAAGTACCCGCTGCTGCGCGGCGTGCGCATGCAGCTGCATTGGCACGAGACGCCGGCCTTCCGCTTCGCTGCCTCGGCCGATCAGGTCATCGACCCCAAGGTGCGGGCCAATGTCGCGCGGCTTAAAGACTATGGCCTGTCCTTCGACCTGCAGCTTTTCCCTGCCCAGATGAAGGACGGGCTGACGCTGGTCGGCGAGAACCCGCAGATCAACTTCATCCTCACCCATGCCGGCATGCTGACCGGCATGGAGCCGGAAACCACCGAGGCCTGGAAAGCCGGCCTGAGTACGCTATCAACAGCGCCGAACTTCTACGCCAAGCTGTCGGGCCTCGGCACCTTCGCCCACCGCAACGATCCGGCGTTGATTGCCTACATCGTCGACAATGCCATCGACATTCTGGGCGCTGACCACCTGATGTTCGGCTCCAACTTCCCGATCGAAAAACTCTGGACGACCCATGCCGAACTGATCAAGGCGCACCGCGCCGCGGTAGGCAAGCATGGCGCAGCCGCCGAGGCGGATATCCTCTGGAACACGGCCGAGAAGGTTTACAGACCGGCATAGCGCACTGCTTCCCCTCTCCCACAGGGGAGAAGGGAAATCCGCCCCTCACCTCACTTCAAACTCAGGATCGACCGGAATCTGCATCGCCGTCACCAGATGGTTGGTCTGCCCGGCCAGCCCGATGATCGACACCATCTCGCCATGCTGCGCATCGGTCATGCCTTTGGCGCGGGCGGCTGCCGTATGCGAATGGACGCAGTAGGAGCAGCCATTGGCGGTCGACACCGCGATATAGATCATTTCCTTGGTCAGCGGGTCGATGGCGCTCTCCGTGGCCATCACCACCTTCACCTGTTCCCATGTCCGTTTCAGCAAGGCCGGATCGTTGGCGAGCCCACGCCAGAAATTGTTGACGAAATCCGATTTGCGCGTCGCGCGGATGTCATCGAACACAGCCTTCGCAACCGGGATTTTTTCGACCTCAGCATCGCTGAGGAGTTTTGTGGCGGCCATGGCGTTTCCTTTCGTTGAATCGGTGGATCAGGTGGTTGAATCAGGTCTCGAGCAAGGGCGGCTAACCGGCTATTCCGATTCAGTTTTTGATGCTGACAGAACCATGGCGATTGGCCGAAGCATCTCAGCTTCATTCACGTGCGAAGCAGGCGCGAAGCGCCGTCGCGGAGACCCGAGGATGACGAAGGCGCTGAGGCCTTCGCCAATTGGCGACGTATGCGCACCCTCAAACACCGACCAGAAACCTAATGAACCGCCGCATACATGATCTTCTCCTCCGTCGCCTCGGCGGGCGAAAACTCCTCGACCATGCGGCCCTGCCGGCACACCAGAATCCGGTCCGACAGGTTCATGATTTCCGGCAGGTAGGACGAGATAACGACGACGGCCAATCCCTCGTCGGCCAGCCGGTTGATGATCTGGTGGATCTCGGCGATGGCGCCGACATCGACGCCGCGCGTCGGCTCGTCGAAGATCACGATACGCGGCTGCTGCACCAGCCCCTTGCCGATCACCACCTTTTGCTGGTTGCCGCCGGAAAGCTCGACCACGCGGGCATTGTCGTTGATCGCCTTGATGTTCAGCGTCTTCGTCCATTCAGCGGAAAGCGTGCGCATCTCCTGCTGGTTGATCACCCAGGCCTTTTCGCGGCCCGCCGCCAGCAGCCCGCCGAACAGGTTCTCGGCGATGCCCATCGTCTCGAAAATGCCCTCGCTCTTGCGGTCCTCGGTAACATAGACGATGCCGTCGGCGACCGCCTCACTGGGCACGAGATAGCGCACCGGCCTGTCGTCGAGTTCAATCGCGCCACCGCGCAAAAAATCGCGCTTGTAGATGCCGGAGACGATCTTGAAGGTCTCGGTGCGGCCGGAGCCGATCAGCCCGAACACGCCGGTGATCTGTCCCTCGAAGATCGAGAAGGAGGTGTTGCGCACGACATTGCTCATCGAAATGTCCTGCACCGACAGCACCTTCTTGCCGGCCTTGCGCAGCCTGGCCTCGTCGCGCTGGCGATAGATCTGTCCCGACAGTGTACGCCCGACCATGGCGGCGACGATCTTGTCGCGATCGAAGGCCGATGTGTCGTCGGTTATGACCAGCTCGCCATCGCGCAGGATTGTGATGCGGTCGGCGATCATCAGCGCCTCTTCCAATGCATGGCTGATGAAGACGATCGAGACGCCGTTCGCCTTCAGCCGCCGGATCAGTGCGAAAAAGTGCCGCTTCTCCTCCGGCGTCAGCGTCGCCGTCGGCTCGTCGAAGATGATGATCTCGGCATTGTGGTGAACGGCGCGCGCGATCTCGACCATCTGACGCTTGGCCGCGCCCAGCGTCGCCACCATGGCGTTGGGGTCGACCGGAAAGTTCAGCGACTGCAAAAACTGCTGCGCCGAAATGTAGGTGCCGCGCAGCCGGTTGAGGAATTTTTCGGTGCCGAGATAGAGGTTTTGCGCCACCGTCATCGACGGCACCAGGCTGGTCTCCTGGAACACCATGGCGATGCCGGCCTCGAGCGCCGCATGCGGCGAGGCGTAGGCGATCTCGCGGCCTTTGTGGAACATCTTGCCTGAGGTGGCGTCGACGACGCCGGCGATGATCTTGGTCAGCGTGGATTTGCCGGCGCCGTTCTCGCCGAGCAGCGCGTGGATTTCGCCCTTGCGCAGTTCGAAGCTGACTTGTCTGACCGCGGGCACGCCGCGATAGTTCTTGGTGACATTTTCCAGGCGCACGATCGGTTCCATCAGAGACCTCCTGCGTCGATGGCCAGCACGCAATCGCCGCCCCTGGAGGCGATGAACAGGCGGCCGTCCGTTTCCGCCACGCTGCAGATGCCATGGCGCGTGCCGTCGGCGCGGCTGTGCAGGCTGAATTGCGGCTGCATGGTCCGGTCGAGCCTGACCACCAGCCCATAGGAGCGGCTCGGCGACCAGGGCTTGTGGATGCCCATGGTGCGGATGCCGCCGCATTGCAGCGGTTCGAGGAAGCTGCGATTGGAGGCCAAAGCCGGCGCGATCCAGTAGGCCGGCGCCACCTGGTCTAGCATGTCGCGCCGATAGTGGGTTTCCTGGAGAACGAATTCGATCAGCCGGTTGCGTGGCGCGAACAGAGCCAGCCACGCGCCGCCATCGCCGGCCGGCGCGAGGCGCGCGGGATAGCCGGGCAGATGCGTCAGCACCGTCGAGCGGCTACAGGTTGCACCATCGAAGCGAACGAGTTGGTGACGCCAGCTTTCGCTGACCAGCACATCCCGCCCCGTGGGATAGAGCCCATAGGGAAAGGCGATCTCGCCGGCCACTTTGCGGAACCCGCCGCCGGCTGCGTCCCGCCTCCAAAGCGATCCGGACGCGCCCTTCTTCATCAGGTCGGCGGCCCATAGCGACGGCGCATGCTCAGCCGAGCCATTGGCCAGCCACAACGTGCCGTCGTCTGCATAGGCAAGCGCGGTGATGCAGCTGACGCCGGCCGGCAGCGAAACCTCCTTGCCGGCAACCAGCAGCTTGCCGCTTTCCAACCCCACCGTCAGTTCGCCCGACAGTGATAGAGCCAGCGCCGTGATGGGGGAAAGAAAGGTCCCGACAACCTTCGGCTCCACCCCTGCGGCAAGCGAATATACCGCATTGCCGCTGGAAACGAGCAGCCGGCCATCGGCAACCAGAAGATTGTCGGGCTCCGTCAAATCGGCGAACACTGGCGCCTCGTCCAGCCGCGTGTTGGGACGGAAGGCACCGTCGAGCGGTGGGATGGTCACCGCCTTGCCACGAAACAGGTCGAGCACAGGATCGAGGATCATGGCTTCGCTCCCCAATAAGAAGCGGAACTGGTCCAGTTCGGGTCGGCGCCCGCAATCTTGTAGCGGCCGATGCGGTTGTTAAGGATGCCGCCGACGAACAGGAAACCCTTGTGCTCGCGCATCGAGGTGACCATCGGATGCGCGCCGCCGGTGAGGTCGCCCATCGCCTCGACAATGCCGCCCTTGTCGTTGAATTTCACCACGCCGCCGGTGTTGATGTTGGGGAACAGCCACTCGTCCTGCGGCAGCCGGCGCGTCATGCGCTTGCGCATATCGGGATGGCGCAGCGACAGGTCGAAGCTCGGCGTGCGCATGCCGAGCCATGCCATCCAGTAATTGCCGTCCGAGGCGCGGTTGATGTTGTCGGGATAGCCCGGCATGTCGCGGATGACGCATTCGGCGGTGCCTGCTTTCGGCCCTTCCAGCCAGTATCGATGCACACGGCAGGCCCAGCTCTCAGCGAAGAACAGCGACTTCCCGTCATGCGCCATGCACACGCCATTGGTGTAGCGGTAGCCGTCGAGCAGTGTCTTCGTCGAACCGTCCTTCGGGTCATAGACCAGCAGCCGGCCGGTGGCGCGGTTCTCGATCGAGTCCAGCGCCCAATCGTGGGCGTCATAGCGCTTGGTGGAGTCAGTGAAATAGATCCGCCCGTCCGGCGCGATGTCGCAATCATTGGGGTCGCGCAGCCGCGCATCGTCGACGATCGAGGTCCAGGAGCGCGACGTCTCCGCCGACAGGCGTTTCACATCCCGATCCGGCGAGACGGAATAGAGCCCCATGGCGCCGACGCAGCTGATCAGATTGCCCGATTTGTCGAAGGCCAGGCCCAGCGGAAAGCCGCCGATATGGGCAAACACCTCCGATTTCATATAGTCCGGCGCGAAGAAGCGGACGATCTCGCCATGGCGCGTGCCGCAATAGAGGTGATCGTCGCGGTCGAGGATGACGTCTTCCGGCCCTTCCAACTCGCCGAGCCCGATATGGTCGGCCGCCGACAGCCGGTTGTCGAGCGCGTAGGGCGTGCCTGAGCCCGGCACCGCAGACTGTGTCTCGCCCATCTTGAGATAGACCGGCGCGACATAGACTTCGTTGAGCACCTTATGGCGGTTCTTCAGCCAGCGGATGTCGATCGTCACCGCCACCGCCAGCATGATGCCCAGCACCATCTGGTTGGTGCCGGTGCCATAGCCCAGCCGGATCAGCCCGTTGGTCATGGTCAGCACGATGATGGCGCCCATCAGCCCCTTGATGACCGAGCCGCGGCCACCACCCAGGCTGACGCCGCCGACCACCGCCGCCGTCAGCGCCATGATCTCCAGGTTGAGGCCGGTGCCCGGCCCTGCCCCACTCAGGCGGCAAGCGATGAGGAAGCCGCCGATCGAGGCGCAGAAGCCGGAAAAGACATAGGTCATGAACACGGTGCGGCGCACGCGAATGCCGGCATTGTGCGCCGAGCGCCGCGAGCCGCCGACCGCCAGCACATGCCAGCCCGGCCGTGAGCGCGTCAGCGCGATATGGGTGACGATGGCAAGAATGATCGCCAGCCACACCGAGACCGAAAGCCCCCAGAAGGTGCTGTCGCCGATGAAGTCGAGCACATCCGATGTCGCCTGGGAAAGCTGCACGTCGGCGGCGTAGGTGGTGACGAGAATATCGAACAGCGCCCGGCCGAAGATGAACGTCACCAGGGTGGTGAGGAAGGCGCGCAGCTTGAGGTAGCCGACGAGGTAGCCGTTGACGGCGCCGAAGATCAGGCCGGTGGCAAGCGATGCCGCCAGCGCCAGCCAGATAGACTGTTCGAGGATGAAGAAGACATAGACGGCGGAGAAGCAGGACAGCGCGAAGATCGAGCCGACGGACAGGTCGATGCCGCCGCCCAGCATCACCACCGTCATGCCGGTGACCACCATCGAGAACTCGCCGAGCTGGCGGGTCGATTCCTGCAGCGAGGTCAGCTTGAAGAAGCCGGGAATGATCGAGCCGAACACGCTGAGCGTCGCCACCAGCGCCAGGAACGGAATGGCGTTGTCGGTCCAGCGTTTTGTCAGGATCTCGCCGACCAGATGGTCGGGCACGAGATTGTAGCGCCAGGACTGGAGGCGTTCGCGAAAGGACATCGGCGGCTGCTATTCCATGAGGGAACGAGGTGACCGGATTGTCCAGTCACCTCGTTTATTTCAGTCGAAAAGCGCGGCTTACTTCGCCGCCGCTTCGGCCTGCAGCGCCTTCAGGTCCCAGCAGCTGTCGGGCTTGAGGTCGGCCTTGGTCGTAGCCTTCTCCAGCGTGTAGATGTAGGTGTGCGACGTGCCGGCCGGCTGGCCGCTCTGCAGCAGGAACTTGATGATAGCGTTCATGTCGCCGGACTGGCGGGCAAGGTCTGTCATGACAACGGCGCCATAGGTGCCGTCCTGCAGCTTGTCGCAATCGGCCGCCTTCTCGCCGCCGCCGGTGGTGACCAAAAACACCTTGCCGTCGAGCTTGGCGTCGCGGATGGCGGCGGATGCGCCGGTGGCGTCGCCATCCCAGAAGTCGATGATAGAGCAGATGTCCGGGTTCTGCTGCAGCATTGTCGTCGTCACGTTGCGCGACGTCGTCGGATCCCAGTTGGAGTCGGGCTTGGCCACGACTTTGAAGTCGGGGTGCTTCTCCAGCACCTTCATGATGCCGGCATACTGGTAGAGACTGGACGAGTTGGCCTGATCACCCTGCACAAGGCCGATCTTCTTCGACGAATTCTCGCCGCAGCCCTTGATCGCCGCTTCGGCCTCGAGTTGGCCGAGCCGGTCCCAGTCACTGCCGACAAAGGCGTCGGCCGGGAAGTTGGCGGGATTGTCGACCAGTATGACGTAGGTTCCGGCAGCCTGCGCCTTCTTCATCAGCTTGGAATAGGAGTTGAGATCCGGCGCATGGATGATCAGCACGTCCGGCCTTGTGTCGGACGAGATCGCGTCGGTGATCGCCTGTGCGCCGGCATCGACGACCCAGTTCGGATCGCGTGTTTCGAAGGTGCCGCCCCAGGCTTCGACTTCCGTCTTCAGATAGTGCGACCAGCCCTGCGCAAGGTCGAAGCCCATCGCCAGCGGCACCAGCATGACGCGCTTGCCCTTGAGCGCCTGCGCGTAAGCGGCCGGGCCCGGATCGTCGGCGGCGAAGGTCGGCGCGACGAAGGCGGTAGCGGCAAGCGCCGTGGCGGCCGCCATCAGTGTTCTGATCAGTTTCATGTCACATCCTCTGTTTTTCACTTATTGCCGGCCGGTCGGCATGACCCGGTCGGGTACCCCTTAGATGTCGCCCTGCTGCGCGGTCTGTTCGTCACGCGGATTGATGATGCCGTCGACGATGATGGCTCCGAGCAGGATCGCCGCCTTGATCAGGTTTTGATAGAGCAGCGGAATGTCGATGATGGTCATCGCGTTCGACAGGATGCCGATCAGTGCAGCGCCCACCAGCACATTGCGCACCCCGCCCCGCCCGCCGGAAAGGCCGATGCCGCCGATCACCGCCACCAGCACGATGTCATAGAGCAGCGTCGAGTTGACGACGCGGGTATTGATCGAGTGCAGGCTCGACGCCGTCAGCAGGCCGGCGATCAGCGCGACGAAGGCCGAAACCACATAACGCAGCACCAGCATTGGCCGCACCGGAATGCCGATGTTGCGCGCGGCGACCGGATTGTCGCCGGCGAAATAGATGTAGCGGCCCCATTTGGTGTAGCGCAGGAACAGGAAGAACAGGAAGGCGAGCCCGGCGAAGACGAACACTTCGATCGGAATGTCGAGGAAACGCAGGCCGCCGAGCAACTCCACCCAATGGCCCTGAGGCACCGGCACCGCATCCTGTGTGATCAGTTGCGAGCGGACATAGCCGAAGACGAAGGAGCCGGTCGCCAGCGTCACGAAGATCGCCGGCACGTCGGCATAGGCGACGAGAAAACCGTTGAGCAGGCCGATGGCGAGCACGCCTGCCAGCACATAGGCGAAGGCGAGCCCATCAGGCGTTCCGGCGTTGAGCAATTGTAGATACCAGGCGACCGACATCGCCATGATCGCCACCGCCGACAGGTCGATGCCCCTGCCGATTATGACGACCGCCATGCCGAGCGCCAAAATGCCCAGCACCGACACCGAGCGGACGATGGCAACGAGATTGTTGGCAGCGATGAAACCAGGCAGCCCAATGGCAGCGGCGACGAACAGCACCACGGCGATGGCAAAGACAATGCCTTCCTGATTCAGGCTCCTGACATTTGGCCAGCCAATCGTGTTCATGTCTGCATTCGCCCCGATGGCAGCTCTGCCACCCCTTCCGAAGAAAGCTAATCGGCTCGGCGCCGCTTCGTCAAATGAATCCGCGCTCGGAACACCCGTTGGCAGTGATAATCTTCCAGTGGACGCACCGATTGCTAGAACTGGCGCAATGCTAGGAAAAGGCTGCGCTTTTGGCATTTGGTTGCGCCATTGCGCGTATGCGCGAAGGTGCCGTTCTGAGGCGAAAGCACAAGGCGGAATTAATTGCCGCCTGAGCGGCGAAAATCGCGAATTCAGGTCCTGGACGTGTGGCCTGAAACTTCGGCGCCTGCACCGGGCGGCAGCACGAGGAACCGCAACGCCGCCACCAGCCCGATGGCGCCGATGATCAGGAAGGCGATGCGAAAATCGACGAGGTCGAGCGCCGGCCGGTCCCTGACGATCTGCGACAGGTTGAGAATGGCAGCCGCCACCGCCACGCCGAACAGCATCGATATCTGCTGCAGCATGGACGACAAAGTCGCCGCCGAGCTGCGCTGCGCGGCATCGATGTCGGCGAAGGCCAGAGTATTCAGCGCCGTGAACTGCATCGAGCGCGTCAGGCCGGCGATCAGCATCAGCATCACTACCAGCGCGTGCGGCGTTTCGGGCGAGATCGCCGCGCAGGCCATGATCGAGGCCGAGGCGATCAGGCCGTTGACGACCATGACCGTGCGAAAACCAAAGCGCCGCAGCGTCGGCGTCGTCACCGTCTTCATGCCGAGATTGCCGAGGAAATAGGCCAGGATCATCAAGCCGGCATCGACCGGCGAAAGGCCAAAGCCGACCTGAAACAGCAGCGCCAAAAGGAACGGCGTGGCGTTGATCGCCACGCGAAAAATGGTGCCGGCGGCAAGCGTAGAGATGGCGAAGGTCTGCACCCTGAACGCGCTGAGATCGAGCAGCGGATGCGGCGCGCGCCGGAGATGCCGCACCGCCAGCCAGCCGATGACGATGCCGGCGGCAACCAGCAGCACGGCGGGCAAGGCGCCGTCTTCCGGATGTGCGATGCGCTCAAGGCCGTAGAGCAGCAGCGCGAGCCCCAGCGACGTGAGGAAAAACCCCGGCCAATCCAGCGGCTTGGGATCGGCCGCGCGGTCGCCCGGAATGAAGCGCGCGACCAGCGCCAGCCCGACGAGCCCAAGCGGGACGTTGATGAAGAAATTCCAGTGCCAGGAGAGATAGGTTGTGATGAAGCCGCCAAGCACCGGCCCGACCACGGGCGCAAACAACGCCGGCCAGGTGATCAGCGCCGTGGCGTTGAGCAGCTCCGATTTCGACGCATTGCGCAGCACCAGAATTCGCCCGACCGGCGTCATCAGCGCGCTGCCAAGGCCTTGCACGACGCGAGCGGCAACGAACTGAGGCAGACTTTGCGAGAAGCCGCAGGCCAGCGAGGCCAGCGTGAACAGTACGATCGCCAGCAGGAAGATGTTGCGCGCGCCGAAGCGGTCGGCAAGCCAGCCCGACAGCGGCACGAACACTGCCATGGTCAGCATATAGGCGGTGATGCCGATGCTCATCGCCACCGCCGGCACGCCGAAGGATTGTCCCATCTGCGGCAGCGAGGTCGAGATGATCGTCGAATCCAGCAGCTGCATGAAAAAGGCGATGGCAACGATCAACGCCACGCGCCGCGCATTGCTGGCGGTTACGGCGGAGGCCTCGGTGTCGGGAACGGCAGTCATGGCGAACCGCGTTGAACAGCATATGGCTGGCCCCGTCCAGAGCTTATCCAACAAACTTCCGTGTCGGCTCGCAGCCTGTTATGGATGGGCGGGCGGCCAAGGACATTGCATGAAGCCTATCTATATCGACTACCTCAATGGCCTCGATATCGAAGCCCTGGAGATGACCGACGGCGAAATCATTGCCGCTGTCGAAGCCGGGCTTATCGCGCAAGGCAATGGCCAGACGGTGATCGAGCCGCGCGTCCATCTTGAACCCGCCCCTTCCTTCCATGGCCATTTCAACGTTCTGCGCGGCTACGTTGCGCCGCTCGATACGGCGGGCGTGAAAATCGTCGGCGACTATGTCGACAACTATCTGCACGGGCTCCCTTCAGAATTTGGCATTTTGAACCTGTTCGATCCGCGCACCGGCACGCCGCGCGCCATTCTCGACGCCACCGTCATCACCGACATGCGCACCGGCGCCGTCACCGCCATTGGCGCCAAACATCTGGCGCGCAAGAACTCCAAGGTGCTGGCCCATATCGGCGCGCGCGGCACCGCCTATTGGAATGTGCGCCTGCTCGACCATCTCTTCGACTTCGACGAGATCCGCGTCCATTCGCGCCGCCCGGAAAGCCGCGACGGCTTCGCCGCCAAACTCTCGGCCGATCTCGGCAAGAAAGTTACCGCGGTTGCCGACTGGGAAAGCTGCATCAAGGGCGCCGACATCGTCGTCGAGGCCTCGCGGCTGCCGGAGCCGCAGCCGCTGCTCAAGACCGAATGGATCAAGCCCGGTGCGCTGGTCGTGCCCTATGGTACGATGAGCGCGGTGGAGCTGTCATTGACCGACATCATGCAGAAAATGGTCGTCGACGACTGGGGCCAGTGCAAAGGCGGCAAGTTCGGCTCGCTGCGCGCCCATGTCGAGACCGGGCGGCTGAGCGAAGCGACGCTGCACGCCGAGCTCGGCCAGATCGCTGCCGGTCTCAAGCCGGGACGCCAGAGCGACGACGAGACGATCCTGTTCTGGCATCGCGGCCTGTCGCTGTCCGACATTGCGCTGGGCAAGGCGATGCTGGCCAAGGCTGCTGATAAAGGCATCGGCCAGAGGCTGCGCTTCGCATGAGCGCGCTCGTCCTCACCGGCGCCGGCGTCAGCGTCGAGGACGTTGCGCAGGTCGCCCGCGGCGGCCGCAAGGTCGAGGTTGAACCGACAGTCATCGAGAGGCTCGACAAAGCGCGAAAAGTGCTCGATCAGGTCGCCGCGTCCGGCCAGCAGATTTACGGCCTCAACACCGGGCTCGGCGCCAATCTCGGCACGTCGGTCGAGGGCGATGCCAGCGCCTTCCAGCGCCAGTTGCTGGAAGGGCGAAGCGGCGCTGTCGGCGAGCCGCTGCCGCAAGAAGCGGTGCGGGCGACCATGTTTGCCCGTGCCGCGATGTTCTCTGTTGGCGGTTCCGGCATTTCGCCGGCGGCTTTCACCGCCCTTGTCGATGCGCTCAATGCCGGCGTGCATCCGGTAATGCCGCAGCTGGGCTCGATCGGCGCCGGCGATCTCGTGCTGATGACGGCGCTCGCCCGTCTGCTGACCGGCGACGGCGAAGCTGACTATCAGGGTCGGCGCATGCCGGCGGCCAAGGCGTTGATGATGGCGCGGTTGGCTCCGATCAGCCTGGCGCCGAAAGACGGCCTGTCGCTGATCAACGCCTCGGCGGTATCAGCCGGCACTGGCGCGTTGGTACTGGCCGACGCGCTGTCGGCCTTTGCGCAACAGCAGCAGGCCGGCGCGCTGACCATGGAAGGGTTTGGCGCCAACCGCACCATCCTCGATCCGCGCCTGCATCTGGCGCGGCCGGCAGCCTGCCAGCAACTCGCGGCCAAGGGCCTGCGCGACCTGCTTGCCCGTGACGAGGAGCCGGCGCCGACCACCTTGCAGGACCCGTTGTCGATCCGCTGCATGCCGTCGATCCATGGTGCATTGATCCAGGCGATCGATCAGGCGCGGCTGGCGCTGGAGATCGAACTCAATGCCGCCGCCGACAATCCGCTGGTGCTGGGCGATGACGGGCTGGTTCTGTCGACCGGCAATTTCCACACCGCATCGCTGGCGCTTGCCTTCGAGACGCTCGGCCTGGCGATCGCGCAATGTGCCGCGGCAAGCGTTGCCCGCTTCATCCAGCTCGCCGGCTCCGGCCGCAACGGCCTGCCAAAATATTTGTCACCGGTCGGCGGCGCCTCGGCCGGTTTCGTGCCGCTGCAAAAGACCGCAACGGCAATCCTGGCCGGCATCCGCCACAAGGCCAATCCGGTGATGCTGGATTTCCTGGCCGTGTCCGAAGGCGTAGAGGACCACGCCACGCAGACGCCGCTTGCCGTGTCGAAATGCGCCGGGATGATCGCGCTGTGGCGACGGCTGATCGCCTTCGAACTGATGGCCGCCGCACAGGCCGTGGACCTGCGCGACGGTCTCAAGCTGGCGCCCGGCACAGCAGCGGTCCATACCGCGGTGCGCGCGCATGTAGCGATGCTCAGGGAGGACCGGCCGCTGGGAACGGATGCCGAGGTGCTCCATGCCATGCTCGCTGACGGAACATGGCAAGGTGCAGCGATGATCGGCAAGGAGGCCGAGTAGTTAGCCCTTTGCGTCCACCCGTTTCATGAACAGGCTGAGCTCGGCCGGATCCATGCGCACGACATGCCTGTCTTCCGGATAGGCGCCGCTATCGACGTCGGCAACGTACTCGGAAAACGCCGCGACGCGTTCCGCCTGCAGACGATCGTACTCGGCGGCGAAGTTGCGGTAGACCTTGGAATGGCGCGGCATGTGGCCCCGGTTCTGGCCAAGAATATCGTCGGCAAACAGATATTGCGCGTCGCAGCCGGTGCCCGCACCCATCGACAGCATGATCAGCGAGGTCCGTTCCGAGATCGCCTTCGCCACCTCGATCGGCACCACTTCGATCTCGGCGCCGAGAGCTCCAACGGCCTCATACTGCTTGACCGCCTCAAAAATCTGCATGGCGGTGTCGGCGGTCTTGCCGACGGCCTTGAAGCCGCCGGTCCAGGTGGCGCGGGACGGAATGAGGCCGACATGGCCGATGACGGGGATCGCGTCGTCGGCGAGCCGCTTCACGGTGGCGAAACCGGCGCTGCAATAAACGGCGTCGGCGCCGGCCTTGTAGAGCCGGAACGCCCAGCGCAGGAAATCGTCCGCCGTGCCGATCTCATAAAAATTCTCGCCCGGCATGGTGAACAGGCTGGGCGCCGCATCGCGATACTCAGGGTTGAGCACCAGCTCGGGCGGCACCGAGACGATATCGACCCCTGCCCGCTCGGCAGCCTCGGCCTCGTCCATGGTCAGGACGCGCAGCATGGTCAGCTGGCGCTTGCCCTTCATGGCGCGCAGATCGGCGACGGTCGGTCTCTTTCGGCTCATCGGGATGTCCCTGTTGGCTGGTTGCTTTTCCCGGTCACCTTACCGGCCCCGTAACAGGCCGGATAGAAGGCGGGTGGTTTATTCGCTACTCGGCCGCTGCCGACATATCGAGCTCGTGAAATTCACCGCGATAGGGCCGCGCCGTCGGCGGCAATTCGCGCTTGAGGAAATAATCCTCGTACCGCAGCTGCTTCAGCAGCACCGGCCAGACCTCGCGATAGGCATGCCACATGGACGGGTTCGCCGCCGGCAGGTCGTGCTTGACCAGCTCGTGCAGCCTCGGCAGCGCATGGTAGGGCACCATCGGAAACATGTGATGCTCGACGTGGTAATTCATGTTCCAGTAGATGAAGCGGCTGACCGGGTTCATGTAGACGGTGCGCGTGTTCAGCCGGTGGTCGACGACATTGTCGGCCAANGTAGATGAAGCGGCTGACCGGGTTCATGTAGACGGTGCGCGTGTTCAGCCGGTGGTCGACGACATTGTCGGCCAACCCGATATGCTGCAGCAGGCCGGTCAGAACCATGTGCCAGCTGCCATAAAAACGCGGCAGGCCGATCAGCACCAGCGGCAGCCATGAACCCAGCGCGATCGCGAGGGCGATCGTCGCAACGTACACGGCGACATGCCAGCGCGCCGCCGTGATGGCCTTGCCCTGTTCGGTCTCAGGAATGTAGCTCTTTTCGTCGTCCGACAGCTTGCCCAACGCCTGGCGCGCCAGGATCGGCAGCGAATAACGGAAATCGAGAATGCCGGTGAAGGCAAGCGCCGCCTTGACCAGATTTGGCGGCCGCATTACCGCGTCTCGGCGTCACGGCCGACGATGATCGTGTCGGTGTGATGCCGCGCATGGCTCCAGCGCCATTGCACCGGATTGCGCACCACCATGAAGCTGGCGATTTCGTAGATCGCATCGTTCATCCAGCGTGTGCGGAAGGCGGTGCCATGGCCGCATTCGTGCCAGCGCGAATCGCTCGACGATCCATAGAGCACGCCATAGACGAGCAGGAACGGCACCACCCACCACGTGCCCCAGAACCACACGATGCCGGCGGCCGAGCCCAGGATGGCTGCGATCCAGATCACTGTATCGCGGATCGCCGGCCCGTCGGAGCGCTGCATCATTTCCTTCATTGCCTTGCGCGGCACGTCGGTGTGATACCACTCGGCCGAGGCCATCCCGGTCTCGATCGCCCGGCGGGTGCTTTCGCCGACCAGGCCGTAATCGCGCTTTGTCTTGGCCGCCGTCGCCATCACCGTCTCGCCTACCTCAAAGCCCGTTGGCGCGGAACTTCCCGTCGAGAAATGTTTTCGCCCGCGGCACGTCGTCCTCGGTCAGATGCTCGATGATAACAGGGATGTTCGGGTGCTTCTCACTGAGCCGCTGCAGATAGAGATCGTAATTCAGCGATCCCAGCCCGGGCGCCGGCAGCTCGATCTCGCCGACGCCGCGGAAGGTCAGCCCCTCATGCGCGTCCGCGTCGCCGATATCGGCATGCTTCTCGGTCTTGTCGCTGCCTGAGCGCTTGACGTCCTTGGCGTGCGCGATGCGGATCTTGTCGGCCAGCGTGTCGAACACCTGGTTCAGCACCTGGTCCATGCGGTCGATGTTGTGCGCCTCGAAATAATTGGTCGGATCCATCAGCAGGCCGAGGCCCGGATGGTCGACCTGCGCGAACATTTTGACCGTCTCCTCGACCGAACCGACGACATTGTTGACATAGGTTTCGAGCAGGAACACCGCGCCATGGTCGTAAGCCGTCTGGGCAAGATCCGAGATCACCTTGCGGCATTCCTCGAAGCCTTCCTCGGTCTTGTTTTTGGGATGATGCACCCAGTCGGATTCGGTGTTGTAGGTGCCGGTCTCCGAGATCACGTAGGGCGAGCCGAAGTCGCGCGCATTGCGGATGATTTCCTTGAGATAGCCGACGCGCTTCTCGCGCTCGGATTTGTCGGGATGGATGATGTTGGTGTAGCCCGAGATGCAGCAGACCGGCAGATTGTGGTCGCGAAACGTGTCGCGCACTGTTCTCGCCTTGTCCCCGGTGATCTGCCCGGCCGTGAGATCGACATCCCTGAAATGCATGTCGAGCTGCACTGTGTTGAAGCCGAGTGCACGGATGCGGCGGGCGGCCTCCGCGAGCTCATAGGGGAAATAGCCGGTGAAGATACCTGCCTGCATCATGATGTGAACTCCTCCCGGTAAGCGATTCAGCCGCCACACTATTCGGCGGCATGTTCAGTCGATCGATATCTCGGACAGTTTGACGGTGCGGCCTTGCGCCATCGAGCGGTAGCCCGCCTCGACCAGTGCCATTGTCTTGACGTTATCGGCGACGGAGAGCGCCGGCGGCGCGCCTGTCTTCACCGCATGCTGCAATTGCTCCATCACGCCGATGAAGGCATGCGGGAACCACATCGTGTCCCAGCTCGGGCTGACCCATTCGCCGCCGGTCGTCTTGGTCGACGCATAGGTCAGCGTCGAGGCCACGCCTTTCGGCCAGCCGATCGTGCCTTTGGCGACACCCTTGGTGCCGTCGACGCGCCAGTTGATGTGCTGGTCGTCCTCATAGCCCTCCTGGCGCGGTCCGGACCAGACATCCTCCANTGCCGTCGACGCGCCAGTTGATGTGCTGGTCGTCCTCATAGCCCTCCTGGCGCGGTCCGGACCAGACATCCTCCAGCGACACGGCGAGCACGCCGGAGGGAAAGCGCAGCGTCGAGACGGTGATGCCGTCGCTATGCTCGAATGTAGTGCGCGGGTCCTTGCGTGTCAGCGTGGCGATTTCCGAGGGATCGCCGAACAGGAAGCGCAGCACGTCGAGATGATGCACGCTCATATTGGCGAGCGTCAGCCGGTCGTAGTCCTGAAGGAAAGTCTGCCAGTGCGGGATCGCATGCATGTCGATCTGCGCAAAGACGATGTCGCCCAGTGCGCCGCTGTCGATGATCTGCTTCAGGACGCGCATCGACTGGTCGTAGCGCATGTTCTGGTTGACCGAGAGGATCTTGCCGGACTTTGCGGCTTCGTCGCGCAGTTTCACGGCTTCATCGACCGACAGCGCCAGCGGCTTCTGCGCCAGGATCGCCTTGATGTGAGGCTGCTTCAGCGCATGGCGGATCAATGCCGGCTGCTGGTCGGGTGGAAAGGCAAGGTCGACGATCTCGATCTCGGGATTCTCGATCAGTTGTTCCGGCGTGTCGTGGACGGTCGGAATGCTCCAGCGTGCAGCTACCTTCTCGGCGCTGGCCTTGGTGCGCGAAGCGATGGCAACGACTGGGAAACCGGCCTGCCCATAGGCGGCAAGATGGCATTCGGCCATGATCATGCCGGCGCCGATGCAGCCGATCCGGTATTCGCTGGCGCGAACCCTTACATCCGGCTCGAAACCCTGGCCTGCCATCCATTCCTCCCTTGGACGACAGGATATAACGCCATGGCCGGCCCATCAGCCAAGGTCCGCTCCATCAATTCCCATCAGAACCATGCCGGGGTGACGGTGCGAACTAGTTTGCGGCAATCAGCACAGTGCTTTCCGGCGACCAGCTGAGCATTACATTCTGGCCCTCGGCCAGCCGGTCACTGCCGGTATTCTGGACGATGACTTTCAACGTCTGGCCGGCGCGCTCGACGAAATAGGTGCTGTTGTTGCCGGCGAAGATGCGCTTGGAGACTTGCCCCTTCAGCGTGTTGGCATTGCCGCTCGATGCCCCGGCATCGGTGGCGATGCGAATGCGTTCGGGACGCACCGCGCAGCTGGCCTTCGTACCGGCGGCAAGCCGATCACCCACCCCGGCGGCAATCGCCGTGCCGTCCGGCAGGCGGATGCCGTTGCCGGTCGCATCGCCGCGAAAAATGTTGGCGTCACCGAGGAAGGTGGCGGCGAACTCGCTCTTCGGCCGGTCGTAGATCTCCTCCGGCGGCCCTTCCTGCACGAGCCTGCCGTCCCGCAAGATTCCGATGCGGTCGCTCATCGTCAGCGCCTCTTCCTGGTCGTGGGTGACGAAGATGGTGGTGATGCCGATCTCGCGCTGGATGCGCTTCAGCTCGATCTGCATGTCGACACGCAGCGCCTTGTCGAGCGCGCCGAGCGGCTCGTCGAGCAGCAGCACGCGCGGCTTGGTGACGATGGCGCGCGCCAGCGCCACACGCTGGCGTTGACCGCCGGAGAGCTGGTGCGGCCGGCGCTCGCCGAGCTTCCCGAGTTGGACGAGATCGAGCGCGCGCTGCACTTCGGTGGCGATCGTCGCTTTCGTTTCGCCGCGCACCGACAGGCCGAAGGCGACATTGTCGGCAACGCTCATATTGGGAAACAGCGCATAGTTCTGGAACACCATGCCGATGCGCCGCTTTTCGACCGGCACCCGTTCGACGCTCTCGCCGCCAATGGCGATGCGCCCGGAGTCGGGAAAGTCGAAGCCGGCGATCTGGCGCAGCAGCGTGGTCTTGCCGCTGCCCGAGGGGCCAAGCAGCCCATAAAAGCCGCCATCGGCAAAATCGATGGAGACGTCGTCCAGCGCCTTGTGCGCGCCAAAACTGCGCGAGACGTTCGATACCTGCACGCCGGCCATTATTTCTCTCCGCCGAATTTGAAGAAGCGCGCCGTGAGCAGCATCAGCGCCATCGACACGACGATGATGATGGTCGAGACCGCGTTGATCTCGGGCGTGAACCCCTTGCGGATCGCGGCGTAGATTTCCACCGGCAGCGTCGTCTGCCCCGGCGTCGCCAGGAAGTAGGAGACGACAAACTGGTCGAACGACACGGCAAATGCGAACAAGCCGCCGGCAATGACGCCGGGCATGATCCACGGCAGCGTCACACGCCTCGTCACTTGCCACTGGTTGGCGCCGAGCGAGCGCGCCGCCTCTTCCAGCTCCGGTGCAAAAGTCTGCAGCCGGGCCGAGACGACGACGATGACATAGGGCAGCGCCAGCGCGACATGGCCGAGCAGGATGGCGGACAGGCCGCGGCCGATGCCGACGCCGAAGAAGAAGATCAGCATCGCCGTGCCGGTGATCAGCCATGGTATGGCGATTGGCGGGAACAGCAACGCCTGCAGCACTTTCTTGCCGCGGAAGTCGTAGCGGAAGAGCGCCAGCGAAGCGGCCGAGCCAAGCACCACTGAGATGAGCGTGGTGATGACCGCGATCTCGAGGCTGTTCCAGGTCGCCGCGATCAGCTGGTCGTTCTGCCAGAGCGAGGCATACCATTCCGTCGTCCATTCGAACGGCAATTGGTAGAAGGGCGAGACGTTGAACGACATCAGCGCCATGATGATGATCGGCAGATAGAGGAAGACGAGCAGCAGTCCGATGTAGAAGCGGCCTAGTCCTTCGAGGATGCGGGTCGTCATCATCAAGCAGCCCTCCGCAGCACCGGCGAGGCAACTGCGAGGATGACCAGCACGACGGCGAGCAGGATGAACGACAATGCCGCACCAAGCGGCCAGTTGAACACGGCGACGAACTGGTCTTCGATCACCGTGCCGTAGAAGGTGCCGGTGCGACCGCCGAGAATGCGCGGCTCCATGAACGAGCCGACGACCGGCACGAAGATCAGTGCCGCACCTGCCACCAGGCCGGGCATAGACAGCGGGATGATCACCCGCTTCAGCACCTGCAGCCGCGAGGCGCCGAGCGAGCGCCCGGCCTCGATCAGCGAGTCGTCGATTGCCTGCAGCGTGAGATAGCAGGTCAGCACCATATAGGGCACGTAGGAGTGCACCAGGCCGATGATGATTGCGGGATAGGAATACATCAGGTCGATGTTGATCTTGAACGGCAGCACGGCGTTGAGCGCCGTGTCGAGGATGCCGCCCTCGCGCAGCACCATCGCCCAGGAGAAGATGCGCACCAGCCCGTTCGACCAGAACGGCAGGATGACCAGCAGGAAGATCGCCTCGCGGCTGCGCCCCTTCAGCACCTTGGCCAGCACATAGGCGGCGGGGTAGCCGATGACGACGCACCACAAAGTCACTTCGAGGCCGAGCCGCAGCGAAGCGAGCAGCAGCGTCAGGTACAGGCTCTGCGAGAAGAAGGCGGCGTAATTGCCAAGGGTGAACGCCCATGGCTTTCCCGACAGCGGCAGGTCGGTCATGAAGGAGAAGAATACCATGGCCGAGAGCGGCAGGAAGATCGCCACCGTCAGCCAGAGATAGGCCGGCGCCAGCAGCGGCAGGGCCGATCTCAGCCCGCTGCGCGACGCGACCGCACCCTGTACTGCCATGATACCCTCCTCCCCAGGATTGAAGGGCCAGCCGGCGCAACCGCCGGCTGGTCCGGACGTGAGCGTTACTTCACGTCGACCTTGAGCTGCTGCCACAGCGCCAGATAGGCCTCGCGCTGCGAGTCGGTGATCGGCGCCTGGAACTGGATGCGCTTGGCCACCTCGGGATCGCCCATCACCTTGCGGTTGAAGGAGTCTTCAGGCAGCGCTTCCACCGCCTTGGTGTTGGCCGACACCGGCGCGCCGACCTTGGTGACCCATTCGACATAGAATTTCGGATCGATCATCCAGTTGATGAAGGCCTGCGCACCCTCGACATTCTTCGAGCCCACCGGGATCGAGAAGGCGTCGAGCCAGGCGACGGCGCCTTCCTGCGGAACGACCAGCGAGACCGGCAGCTTGAAATGCGTCTTGGCACGGTCGGCCGAGCCGCTCCAATAGGTGCCGATGTCGATCTGGTTGGAGGCGACCATCTGGTTCCAGTCGTTCTCCGAACTCCAGAACGTCTTGATCTGCGGCATCAGCGAGGTCAGCTTCGCCTTGACCGCTTCCATATCCTTGATGTCGTTGATATTCTGACCGGTGGCGATGGCGCCGAACTGCACCGCTTCGACAGCGTCGTCGCGAATGACGACCCGGCCCTTATGCGCTGGGTCCCACATTTCGGCGATCGAGGTCGGCGGCTTGTCGAAGGACTTTTCGTTGATTGCCAGCGCCGTCAGGCCCCACACCCACGGCACGCCATAGACCTTGCCGTCATGGTCGAGCATCGGTGATTGCGCCTTGTCCTTGCTGATGTCGGCATAGTTCGGCAGCTTCGAGACATCGATCGGCTGGATCAGCTTTTCCGCCATCGCCTGATCGTTGAAGGCGGCGTTGATCATGACCACGTCATAGAGGCCCGGATTGGTGCGGATCTTGGTCAGCATTTCCTGTTCGGAATTGAAGAAGTCGTTGACGACCTTGTTGCCGGTCGCCTTTTCGAAGGCTTCGATCGCCCACGGCTCGTCGGCGCCGTAGCCCTTCCAGTTGAGCACATGCACTTCGGCGGCACTGGCGGCCAGCGTGAGCGCGGAGGTGATGACGGCGGTCGCCGTCAGCAGGGCAGTCAGTCTTGGCATGCGCATGTTCGTTCCTCTCTTGTTTGCCCGCTTGGCGGGTCAGGCTGTCTGATGGGCCTTCTGGTTCTGGCCCGGCTCGCCCGTGGCGGCCTGGCTCAGGAAAGTCTGGATCTCGCTGTCGGTCGGCGCCGATGAGCCGCCATGGCGGGTGACGGAAAGTGCTGCCGCCGCATTGGCATAGCGCGCCGCCTCGAAGGGATGCACGCCGCGCGAGAGTGCACTGACGAAACCGCCGATATGGGTGTCGCCGGCGCCATTGGTGTCGATGGCATCGACCTTGAAGCCGGCAATGGTCTGCGTCTCGCCATTGACCAACCTCACGAAACAGCCCTTGGCGCCGGCGCGGATAACGACGCCTTCGGCCTTTGGGCAGTGGTCGGCGAGCAGCCGGGCGGCGAGTGCCTCGACATCGCCTTGCCCAGCGATCTCGACCGCTTCCGTCATGTTGCAGCTCAGCCATGTCGTACGGGCAAGCACCCGCGACAGGATGGGACGCGGGATATCCGCGATGACCGGCGTTGGATCGAAAACGAAGGGAATGTTTTCTGGCAGCGCCTCGATCCAGTCGGTCAGCGCGTTGCGGCTTCCGAGATAGCTCAGCGTGTAGCCCGACGTGAACACCCAATCATCAGACGCGACCACCACGGGCCTCATCATCTCGAGGCTGAGAATGCTCTCCGCACCGGGCCACGACACGAAGGTGCGCTCGGCATCCCCGGAGATCATGGCGACGCAATTGCCGCTGTCCATGACAGGGGATGGCGACGTCAGCGTTATGATGCCTTCGGCCGCAAACGCGGCGCGCAAAAAATCGCCATTCGGTCCGCTGCCGAGCTGGCCGCCGAACACCACCGTCATGCCGGTGCGGCTGGCCGCGACCATCATGTTGAAGCCGCCGCCGGCGACCTGCGCAAAGCTCGACGCGGTCTTCTCGCAGCCCGGCGCCGGCAAGGCGTCGATGCGGTAGACATAGTCGACGACGGCGCTGCCGATATGGACCAGACGCCCACTCATGCCGCGGCATCCTTGCTGGCCTTTGCCGTGCGCGCCGCGACGAGGTCTTCGGCAAGCGAGCGCACCTCCCCCATATCTATGCCGACGAGCCCGGCAATGTGTTGTTGCGGCAGTTGCGAAAAGCCGACGCAGGCGCCGGCCATGCCTGAGGCAATCGCGCCGATCGTGTCGGTGTCGCCGCCGAGATTGGCGCTGATGATTGCCGCTTGCCAGGGATCGCCCTGCGCGACTTCAAGCACGGCGAAAGCTGCCGGCACGGACTCCTGGCTGGCCACACCGGTGCCGACGAGATCGGTGATGAGCCCGATCGCATCCCGCATGGTCTTGCCGCGCACGAGCTCCTGCGCCCAGGCGATACGCGCGGCGATATCGCCACCAGTCACCCAATGTCCGAGCCGGGCGCCTCGCCGCGCGGCTGCTACCGCGCTGTCGGAAGCGGCACGCCAGTCGCCACCGGCGACGCCGTGGCTGGCGGCGGCGGCAACTGCTGCGGCCGAAGCGATGGCGATCGAGGTGTTGTGCGTGGCACGGCAAGTTTCGGCCACCTTGGCGACGAAAGCGTCGAGCGGTTCCAGCGGCATCATGATGCCGACCGGCGCGATGCGCATGGCCGCGCCATTGGTGTCGCCCCGGCTTCCCGCCTCTTCCGCCGGCACGCCGTCATTGATGGCGTCGATGGCGCGCTTGGTCGATGGTCCCAGCAGGTCATAGCTGCCGCGCGCCTTGACCTCGCGCTCCCAGTCGAGCAGTGCGTTCACCCAGCGCGCATGATCGAAGCGGTCGCCGGACTGGACCAGAATGCGACCAAGCAGCAGCGCCTGTTCGGTATCGTCGGTGATGGTGCCGGCAACGAGCCCCTTCGACACCGGATGATCGGCAAACGGCGCCACGAAATCCTCGACATGGCCGTATAGCTCGGCGATCCGCGCCGGCGACAGAAGCTGCGTCGGCATGCCCAGCGCATCACCGAGCGCCCCACCGACAAGCGCGCCCATGGCGAGATCGAGCGTGTCGTTGGTTCTGTCCGGCATCGCTCAAAACCTCATATGCAGCGCGAAATGCGCCGGGTTGAGCAGGCTGGTTACATATTCGATCGGCCGGTCGTCGGCCGCACGCGTCAGCCGGCGTCCGCGCAGGAACGGCGTGCCTTGCGGGCAGCCGAGAATGGCGGCGTCTTCGGCATTCAGCATCTCGATGCCGACCCATTCCTCGCCATGGTCTGGGATGAGGCCGGCGCCGCGCAGCGTCTGGTGCAGCGAGCCTTCGCGCAGACCGCGCAGCGGCACGTCCTCCAGTTCGGGCGACAGCGGCAGGCGGCTGCGTTCGATGGAGATCGCATGGCCGTCGCTGGCATTGGTGCGCACCCGGTCGACGGCGATGAAGAACGGGCTTTCGATGCCAAGCAGCGCGGCAAGATCGGCATCCTCGATCACTTCAAGCCGCAGCGTCCGCGTCTCGGCATTGGCGCCGGCATTGGCCAGCGCCCGCGACCAGCCGATGGCGTCGTCGACCGGCTTGCCGTCGAAGGTCACGAAAGAGCCGATGCCGACCTTGGTCGTTATCAGCCCACGGCTGGACAGCTCCTCAAGGCCCTTGCGGATCGTGTTGCGGCTGACGGAGAAGCGTTGGACGAGTTCGTTCTCGCTTTGCAGGCGGTCGCCGAAGCCAAGCACGCCGGAGCGGATCTCATGTTCGAGAACGGTGGCGATCTGCTCGGGCTTGCCCGTGCCGGGAGAAAGGTGAACCGCGCGCCGCTTCATATGGGTACCTGTTCAGTAAACCTGTATAGTCCTGTTCGATATTGGAGTTGAAGGGCGACGTCAACGATATATTTGGATTCACGCATATGCGTTGTGCTCAGGTGCCCCGGGCATCGTTTGTTCGCATGGCGACGCTAACCGCGCAGGGCGTCCCGTCTCCGAGACAGAGCGGGGGCAGCGCTTCCCTCAGGCGATTAGCCTTGCGCTCACACGAAGAAAAATTCCTCAATCCGTTGCTTGGCCGTCCGCAGCGCTGGCAGGATATCCCGCTCCATCGCCTCGACGGAGAACCGCGCCGACTGCGTCGAGACGTTGATCGCCGCCACGGTCTTGCCGGCGCGGTCATAGATCGGCACCGCTATCGAGCGCAGGCCAAGTTCCAGCTCTTCATCGACGACGGCAAAGCCATCCGCCCTCGCCGCGTCGATGGCCTTGGCCAGCGCGGCGCGGCTGGTGATCGTCTTCGGCGTGCGCCGTTCGATCCTCGCCTCTGCAAGCAAGGCCTTCAGCTCATCCGCGCCCAGCCCCGCAAGCAGGACGCGCCCCATCGAGGTGCAATGCGCCGGCAGCCTGGTGCCGACATCGAGCGAAACGCTGAGGATGCGGCGGCCAGGAATGCGCGCGACATAGACGACTTCCTCGCCCGACAGCACCGCCGCGTTACAGGCCTCGTCGAATTGGCCCGCGACGTCGCGCATGATGGATGCCGCGAATGTCCACAGCGAGGCGCCGCCGAGCCAAGAGCGCACGATGGCGAGCAGGCGCGGCGACAGCGAAAACTGCCGGCCGGATTGCGTGGCATAGCCGGTCGCGGTCAGCGTCAGCAGGAAGCGACGCGCGCCGGCGCGGGTCAGCCCCGCCTCCTCCGCCATTTCGGTCAGCGTCATCCCGGCCGGATGCCGGGCCAGTATCTCCATGACTGCAAGGCCGCGCTCCAGCGAGCCGACATGGTCGCGCGTCTTTGCCTTGTCCTCCATGCGGCCTCCGCAAGACAATGCGCCGCCTTGACTCGTCTCGGCGGCGCGATGTAAAAATATCTCATACAAAACAAATGTTCGCAATACGAACTTTTTGAACTTCGGAGTTCTTGGCGATGGTCAATTTCCTGCCGCTCAAACAGGCCGTGGCTGAGAACCTGCATGATGGCGATACGGTCGCCTTCGAAGGCTTCACGCATCTGATCCCGACGGCGGCGGCGCATGAGGCCATCCGCCAGGGCTTTCGCGACCTGACGCTCATCCGCATGACCCCCGACCTGATCTACGACCAGATGATCGGCATGGGCATGGCCAAGAAGATCATCTTCTCCTATGTCGGCAATCCCGGCGTCGGCCTGCTGCGCCGCGCCCGCGACGCCATCGAGAACGGCTTCCCCCGGTCGATCGAGATCGAGGAGCACAGCCATGCCGGCATGGCCAACGCCTACGAGGCGGGAGCTGCCGGCCTGCCTTGCGCGGTGTTCCGCGGCTATCGCGGCGCCGGGCTGGCGGCAGTCAATCCCAACATCCGCTCGGTCACCTGCCCGTTCACCGGCGAGGTGCTTGCCGCCGTTCCTTCCATCCGACCGGACGTGACCTTCATCCACGCTCAGAAGGCCGACAAAAAAGGCAATGTTCTGGTCGAAGGCATTATCGGCATCCAGAAGGAAGCGGTGCTCGCGGCCAAGCGCGCCGTGGTGACGGTAGAGGAAGTCGTCGACAATTTCGACGACCTGCATCCCAACCTCACCGTGCTGCCGCGCTGGACCATCGCTGCGATCTCGGTGGTATCAGGCGGTTCGCATCCCTCCTACACGCACGGCTACTATGCCAGGGACAACGCCGCCTATCTCGAATGGGACGACATCGCCGCCGACCGTGAAAAATTCCAGACCTGGATGCAGGCCAATGTCCTCGATCGCACGGCGGACGATTTCGCCGGCCGCGTAAAGCATCTGAGGAGCGCGGGATGAGCGGCTTTACTCCCAATGAGATGATGACGATTGCCGCCAGCCGAGCCCTGAAAAACGACGATGTCTGCTTCGTCGGCATTGGCGCGCCGTCAGCCGCCTGCAACGTCGCGCGGCTGACGCATGCGCCCGACATCACGCTGATCTATGAAAGCGGCACCATCGGTACCGCGCCCGATGTTTTGCCGCTGTCGATCGGTGACGGCGAACTTTGCGACACCGCCGTCACGACCGTCTCGGTGCCGGAGATGTTTCGTTACTGGCTGCAAGGCGGCCGCATTTCGATCGGTTTCCTCGGTGCCGCCCAGCTCGACAAGTTCGGCAACATCAACACCACCATCATCGGCGACTATGCGCATCCCAAGACCCGCCTGCCCGGCGGCGGCGGCGCGCCGGAGATCGCCACCTCGTCGAAGGAGATCTACATCACCATGGCGCAGTCCAAGCGCGGCATGGTCGAGAAGATCGACTTCTTCACCTCCTTTGGCCATGGCGATGGCGGCGATCACCGCCAGCGCCTAGGCATCGACACCGCTGGACCGACGCTGCTGATCACCGACCTCGCCATCTGGAAGCCCGACCCGATGAGCAAGGAATTCACCGTGGTGTCGCTGCATCCCGGCGCAACGCGGCTTGAGGTGCAGGACAGCTGCGGCTGAATCGTAAAGTTCGCCGAGGCGCTTGACGAAACGCCGGCGCCGACGGAACTCGAGCTGACGACATTGCGTGACCTGCAGGCCCGCACCAAGGCGGCGCATGAGGGAAGCGGAAAAGAAAAGGCTGCATGACATGACCGAGGCATTCATCTGCGATTACATCCGCACCCCGATCGGCCGTTTCGGCGGCTCGCTGTCGTCGGTGCGGGCCGACGATCTCGGCGCCATTCCGCTGAAGGCGCTGGTCGAGCGCAATTCCGGCATCGACTGGCAGGCCATCGACGACGTCGTCTATGGCTGCGCCAACCAGGCCGGCGAGGACAATCGCAATGTCGCGCGCATGTCGCTCCTGCTCGCCGGATTGCCGCAGGAAGTGTCAGGCTCGACCGTCAATCGCCTCTGCGGGTCCGGCATGGACGCGCTCACCATCGCCGCCCGCGCCATCAAGGCGGGCGAAGCCGAGTTGATGATCGCCGGCGGCGTCGAATCGATGAGCCGCGCCCCCTTCGTCATGCCCAAGGCCGAGACCGCCTTTTCGCGCCATGCCGAGATCCACGACACCACCATCGGCTGGCGTTTCATCAACCCGCTGATGAAGAAACAGTATGGCGTCGATTCCATGCCGGAGACCGGCGAGAACGTCGCCGAGGATTTTTCAGTGTCGCGCGCCGACCAGGACGCCTTTGCCGTGCGCAGCCAGGACAAGGCCGTCGCGGCACAGGCCAATGGCCGGCTGGCGAAGGAGATTACCCCGGTGACGACCCCACAGAAAAAGGGCGATGCGATTATCGTATCGAAGGATGAGCATCCCCGCGCCGGCACCACGGTCGAGTCGCTAGCCAAATTGCCGACGCCGTTCCGCCAGGGCGGCACCGTCACCGCCGGCAACGCGTCCGGCGTCAATGACGGCGCGGCAGCGCTGATCATCGCCTCCGAAGCGGCTGTGAAAAAATACGGCCTGACGCCGATCGCCCGCGTCCTCGGCGGCGCTGCTGCCGGCGTGGCGCCACGCATCATGGGCATCGGCCCTGCCCCGGCGACACAAAAGCTCTGCGCCCGCCTCGGCCTGACACCGCAGCAATTCGATGTCATCGAGCTCAACGAAGCTTTCGCCTCCCAAGGCATCGCCGTGCTCCGCCAACTCGGCATCTCCGAGGACGCGGAGCACGTCAACCCCAATGGCGGCGCCATCGCGCTTGGTCATCCCTTGGGCATGTCGGGCGCGCGCATTGCAGGCACGGCTGCGCTGGAACTGCGCGAGCGCAGCGCCCGCTATGCGCTGGCCACCATGTGCATCGGCGTCGGCCAGGGCATCGCGGTGGCGCTCGAACGGGTTTGAGTTTGCACCGCCCTTAATAGGGCAAACCGACATAGTTTTCAGCCAGCGCGGTCGACGCCGCTTGCGAATGCACGAGATAGTCGAGCTCGGCTTCCTGGATGCGCTGGCCGAACTCGCCCGTATCGGGAAAGCGGTGCAGCATCGTCGTCATCCACCAGGAGAAGCGCACCGCCTTCCACACTCTGGCCAGCGCCTTGGCTGAATAAGCGTCGAGCCCGCTTGGTGATTTGTCCAGATAGAATTCGCGAAGCCCAGCAAAGAGATAGCGCACATCGCTGGCGGCGAGGTTGAGCCCCTTGGCGCCCGTCGGCGGCACGATATGGGCGGCGTCGCCGACCAGGAACAGCCGGCCGAAGCGCATCGGCTCGGCGACGAAGGAGCGCAGCGGCGCGATTGATTTTTCGAAGGACGGGCCGGTAACGACCGCGGCTGCGGTCTGTTCCGGCAGGCGACTGCGCAATTCGTCCCAGAAGCGACCGTCGCTCCAGGCGTCGACCTGTTCGTCAGCCGGGACCTGCACATAGTAGCGGCTGCGATGCGTCGACCGCATCGAGCACAGCGCAAAGCCCCGCTCATGGTTGGCGTAGACCAGTTCGTGATCGGCCGGCGGCACTTCGGCCAGCACGCCGAGCCAGCCGAAGGGATAGGTCCGCTCGAAGGTTTTCAGCGCCCGCCCAGGCGCCGATTTGCGGCTAACGCCGTGATAGCCGTCGCAGCCGGCGATGAAGTCGCAGTCGATGCAATGGCTGACGCCGTCCTTGTCGTAGGTGACGTAGGGCGCTTCGCCATCGAAACCATGCAGCGCGACGTTGGCCGCCTCATAGACGGTGGTCAGCCCGGCCGCCTCGCGCTTGTCCATCAGATCGTGCGTCACTTCGGTCTGACCATAGACGGTGACATGCTTGCCGCCGGTCAGTGCCGTGAGGTCGAGCCGGTGCAGGCCGCCGCCGAACGCAAGCGAGATGCCGGCATGCAGCAGGCCCTCGGCATGCAGCCTTACAGCTGCGCCCGCCTCTTCCAGCAACTCGACGGTGCCTTGTTCGAGCACCCCTGCCCGCACCCGGCCAAGCACATGCTCCCGGCTCGAACGTTCGAGGATCACCGTCTCGACGCCAATGGTGCCGAGAAGCTGGCCAAGCAGCAGCCCGGACGGTCCGGAGCCGACAATGACAATCCGGGTGCGCATCAGTGTCCCAGGCTTTCGATCTGTCCGGCGAGTTCGGCGGCGAGCCGTAGCGCAGCCGCGGTCGCAACCGCCATCTGCGGCAAGAGCAGCCATTCCAGCGTCCAGGCAGCACCGGAGCGCTCCTGCTCATGCACCAGCGCCTGATGCATGCCGGAAAGCTGGGTGGCGTTGAAGCGCGCCAGCGTCACCAGCACTTCCGCCTTCACCGGGTTCTGCTTGTGCGGCATGGCCGACGAGCCGCCGCCGCCGGATAGTTTGATCTCGGTGCCGCTCTGCGCCATCAGGGCGACGTCCTGGCCGAACTTGCCGAGGCTGCCGGTGATGAGCGACAGCAAACCGGCGAACTCGGCCAGCGCATCGCGCTGGTTGTGCCATTGCGGCGCATCGCCAAGGCCAAGCTTTGCGGCAAGGGCGGCGCGCACTGCGGGGCCTTTGTCGCCGAGCTTTTCCAGCGTGCCGGCGGCGCCGCCGAATTGCACTACCAGCAGACCCTTGGATTGCTCCGAGAGTCTCTGCTGATGCCGTTGCAGCGGCGTGCGCCACACCGCCACGCGGTCCGACGCCTGAATTGGGATCGCCGGCTGCATGCGCGTAATCGCTGTCAATGCACGGCTGCCAAAACGTTCTTCCAGCCCCACCAGCCGCAAAATGTTTTCAGTCAGCAGCAGGTCGAGATGTTCAATGAGCCGGCGCAGCCGAAGAACCAGGCCAGTGTCGATGACGTCCTGGCTGGTTGCGCCGAAATGCACGCCGGCGTCGTGCGGCGCGCCGACCGCTGCCTTCAACTGGCGCACCAGTTCGGGCACGATCACGCCATCCTTCGCCACACCGGCCCGCAGCCGCGCGGTGTCCGGCTTGTATGACAACAGGACAGGTATAATCGCCGCGGCGGCATCCGTGCCGATAATCCCGCTTTCGGCTTCCGCTTGCGCCAGCGCGCGCTCGAAATCGAGCATGGCGGCGATTTCCGCATCCACCGAAAAATGCCGAGCCGCCTCCTCGTCGCCGAGCAGGCCGGAAAGCAGCGGATGGTCGAAGGGCGATACGGTCATGTGCTGGTTTCCTCCGTCAGCTGTCGAAGAAGACCGTTTCCTTCTCCCCCTGGAGATGGACGTCGAAAATATAGTTGTCGCCTTGCCGCTCGGCGATCAGCGTCGGCACGCGCACCTTGTGCTCGATGCGGGCCAGGATCGGATCCTCGGCATTGGCCTTGGCCTCGTCGGAGAAATAGAGCCGCGTGTGGAGGCCGATATTGATGCCGCGGGCGACGATCCACAGGCTGATATGCGGCGCCATCAGCCGGCCGTCGCCATACGGCACGCGTCCCGGCTTGATCGTCTGAAAACTGCACAGGCCGGTTTCCATGTCGGTCGGCTGACGGCCCCAGCCCTGAAAATCCGGATCGGCATCGCCGCGCAATTCGGCCGGCGAATTGTAGAAGCCATTGGCATCCGCTTGCCAGATTTCGATCAAGGCATCCCTGAGCGGCGTGCCGGTGCCGTCGAGCACGCGAATGCGCAAACCAACGCGGTCGCCCTTGGCGTTGTCGTTGAGCATCGTGGCGCCCAGGTCTGTCGGGTAGACGCCGCCGATACCACCGAAATTCGGCGTCAGCCCGATATGCACGTAGGGCCCCGCGGTCTGCGACGGGCTCTCCTTCAGCCGGGTCAGCGATTGCGCCATCAATTGCCCTCCGGCCGGTTTTCGAACAGCGCGGCACGGCGTCCGCGCAGCACGATGTCGAACTTGTAGGCGCGCGCGTCGAAGGGGATTGTCGCCTGCATATCGAGCGCGGCGACCAGCGTCTCGATCGCCGCCTTGTCGCGGATGCCGCGCACGATCGGGCATCGCCAGATCAGCGGGTCGCCCTCGAAATACATCTGCGTGATCAGCCGCTGTGCGAAGCCGTGGCCGAACACCGAGAAATGGATGTGCGATGGCCGCCAGTCATTGGGCCCGTTCGGCCAGGGATAGGGACCGGGCTTCACCGTGCGAAAGGCATAGCCGCCATCGGCATCGGTGATGGTGCGGCCGCAGCCGCCGAAATTCGGATCGAGCGGCGCGAGATAGCCGTCCTTCTTGTGGCGGTAACGGCCGCCTGAATTGGCCTGCCAGAATTCGAGCAGCGCGCCGGAGACGCCCTGGCCGCGCTCGTCGAGCACGCGGCCATAGACGATGATACGCTCGCCGATTGCGCTCTCGCCGGGCTTGGCGAAGTTGTGGGTCAGGTCATTGTCGAGTTCGCCGAGCATGGCGTGGCCGAACACCGGACCGGTGATTTCCGACGCCGTGTTGTCGAAGGCCAGCAGCGCCTTTTGCGGCGAGCGCAGCACCGAAGTCTTGTAGTCGGGCGTCAGCGCCGGCGGATGCCAGCCGCGGTCGCGCTGGAAGAAGGCTCCGCTCTCGGGCCTGCGGTTCGAGCCGGCATCAGCTGGCATGGCCAGCCCTGCTTCCGTCCATTTCCGAAAACACCTCCTTGGCGATCCTGAAGGCGCGGTTGGCGGCCGGCACGCCAGCATAGATCGCGACATGCAGGAACGCTTCGCAGATATCGTCGCGCGACGCACCGGTGTTGGCGGTGGCGCGCACATGCATGGCGACCTCTTCATCATGGCCAAGGGCGGCCAGCAGTGCCAGCGTCACGATCGAGCGTTCGCGCCTGCTGAAGCCCGGACGCGCCCACACAGTGCCCCAGGCTGCCTCGGTGATCAGCTCCTGGAACGGCCGGTCGAAATCGGTGACGGCATCCTCGCTGCGATCGACATGAGGGTCGCCGAGCACCGAGCGCCTGACGGTCAGCCCGGTTCGGTATCTGGTTTCGTTTTTGGGCAGTTCATCCATGGGTCTGCTTTCTCAGTGGAAGCGCCGCGACGAAATCGCGGATCAGGGTGGTCAGCGCCTCGGGCTGTTCGACGCAAGGGATGTGCGCGGCGTCACGAATGATTTCGAAATGTGCGCCTGGGATCAGATCGGCCAGCCAGCGGACGAGATCCGGCGGCGTCGAGCCGTCCTGGTCGCCAACGACGCAAAGCGTGGGCACCGCGATCGCCTGCGCGGCCTCGGTAAAATCGGCATCGCGCACCGCGGCGCAGGTGCCGACATAGCCGGCGACGGCTTGCCGGGTCATCATGTTCCAGTAGCCGTCGAGCTCGGCGACACGGTCCGCGTGGAAGGCAGGCGTAAACCACATTTTGAGCACGGCATCGGCGATGGCCTGGATGCCTTTGCTTTCGACCGTTTCGATGCGGGTGTTCCAGCTGTCGGCCGTGCCGATCTTGTGGGCGCTGTCGCACAGGATGAGGCCGTCGACGATTTCGGGGCGCCGGGCATAAAACCCTTGCGCAATCAGGCCGCCCACCGACAGGCCGCACAGCACCGCATTGTTCAGTTCGAAATGATCGATCAGGCCCGACAGATCATCGACATGCTCGTCGATCGAGCTGACGCCACCAATGTCGGACAGGCCATGGCCGCGCTTGTCGTAGACCAACACAGGCATTTCGCCACCCAGTTCGGACAACACCTCGTCCCAGATGCGGAAGTCGGTGCCCAGCGAATTGATGAACACGATCGGCCGCGCATTTCCCTTCGCCTTGAGATGGCGATGGTGCAGCGTGATGCCGCCAATGTTGACGAATGGCACGATTTCGATCCTCCGTGTTCACATTGCACAAGGCATTTGGTTTGGTAAAATGATATTTTGCGCCGTTTCATTAACTGCTAGGTTATGAGAACATGTCCGAAAGCCGCATAAGGTTCCGTCACCTGCAGGCATTCCTTGAGGTAGCGCGGCAAGGCAGCGTGGCGAGGGCGGCCGACTTTCTCCATGTCAGCCCACCGGCCGTGACCAAGACGTTGCGCGAATTGGAGGAGGCGCTTGGCATCGCTGTCGTCGAACGCGACGGCCGCGGCATCAGGGTGACGCGGCTTGGCGAAATCTTTCTCGGCCATGCCGGCACGGCGATCACGGCACTGAAGCGCGGCGTCGATTCCGTCCGCCAGGACGGCGCCATCAACCGGCATCCGATCCGCATCGGCGCGCTCCCGACAGTGTCGGCCAAGGTGATGCCACGCGCCATAAGCCTGTTCCTGAGTGAAAATACCGGTGCTGCGATCAAGATCGTCACCGGCGAGAACGCGGTCCTGCTGGAACAGTTGCGCGTCGGTGCGCTCGATCTCGTCGTCGGCCGGCTTGCGGCGCCGGAAAACATGACCGGCTTCTTCTTCGAGCATCTCTATTCCGAACCGGTGCTGTTCGTGGTGAGGGCCGGCCATCCGCTGCTGCAGCCGGGCCAGGACATCTTCGCCCGGCTCGATGAATTTCCGGTGCTGATGCCGACGCGGGAATCGGTCATCCGCCCGTTCGTCGACCGCCTGTTCATCACCAACGGCATGACGGCGCCTGCGACCGAGATCGAGACCGTCTCGGATTCCTTCGGCCGTGCCTTCCTGCGCCAAAGCAACGCGGTCTGGATCATATCGACAGGCGTCGTCGCCAACGAACTCTCCAGCGGCGCCTTCGTCGCCTTGCCCGTCAACACCGAGGAAACCAAAGGGCCGGTCGGCCTGACGATGCGGACCGACACTGCGCCTTCGCCGGCCTTCACCATCCTGCTGCAGACCATTCGCGAGGCGGCCAGCCAGAACGCCTGAGCACCTTTCGCCAATCTGGCGCAGAGCGGGCCTTCAGCCGTATTTCCATAACCTGTTGGTTAACGAAACACCGCAAAATATCATTTTACCAAACCAAAAACCTAGGGCACTGTGACGATGGGAGGATCGAAATCGTGCCGTTATCGGAATTGGCGGCGTTCCGCTGCCGCCTCAAGGCCTGCCGGGGCGATCTCCGATCTTAAGAACGGGCGGCATCGATTTTGAGCAGGCCGGCGGTGACCTCCAGGTGCCGTCAGGAAAGGGAGGAATACCAGCATGACCTCAAGCAAATCCGGCGTCTCGCGGCGCCAGTTCATCGCCACATCGCTCGCCGGCGCCGCGGCACTTGCGCTCAGCCGCGGCCAGGCATTCGCGCAGGCCGCCGACACGCTGAAGGTCGGCTTTGTCAGCCCGCGCACCGGGCCGCTCGCCGGCTTCGGCCAGACCGACGGCTATGTGCTCGATCTCGCCCGCAAGGCGCTCGCCAACGGCCTCGACATCGGCGGCAAGAAATACAGTGTCGAGATCATCGACCAGGACACGCAATCCGACCCGTCGCGCGCCGGCCAGCTCGCCAAGGACCTCATCAACAACCAGGCCGTCGACCTGATGCTGGCGGTGTCCACGCCGGAGGTGATCAACCCGGTCGCCGACGCCTGCGAAGCCGCCGGCGTGCCTTGCCTCTCCACCGTCATGCCGTGGGAGGCCTGGTATTTCGGCCGCGGCGCCAAGCCCGGCGAACCCTCGCCGTTCAAATGGACCTATCATTTCGGCTTCGGCGTCGACGAGTTCTTCCGGACCTACATCTCGCAATGGAACCTGATCGAGACCAACAAGAAGGTCGGCGTCATGTATCCCAACGACGCCGACGGCAATGCCATCCGCACCCATCTGGCGCCGTTGCTGGCAAAACAGGGTTTCACCATCGTCGATCCCGGTGCCTACGAGACCGGCACCACCGACTATTCCTCGCAGATCGCGCTGTTCAAGCAGGAAGGCATCGAGATCTTCAACTCCTTCCCGATCCCGCCGGACTTCGCCGCCTTCTGGCGCCAGGCCGCGCAGCAAGGCCTGATCAAGCAGATCAAGATCTGCCAGGTCGCCAAGACCGGACTGTTTCCATCCGACATCGAGGCGCTCGGCGATCTCGGCAACAAGATTTCGAGCGCCGCTTACTGGCACAAGGCCTTCCCCTACAAGTCGCCGTTGACCGGCGTGTCGGGAACCGAACTGGCCGACGGCTATGAGGCCGCAAGCGGCAAGCAGTGGACGCAGCAGCTCGGCGCCTCGATGTCGCTGCTCGACGCCGGCTTCGAGGCGCTGAAGGCAAGCACCGACGCCAAGGACAAGGCGGCCGTCGCCAAGGCGCTGAGCACGCTCAACACCGAGACCATGATCGGCAAGGTCGACTTCACCAGCGGCCCGGTCGCCAATGTCTCTCCCGGCCCGATCATCGGCACCCAATGGGTGGCGGCCAAGGAAGGCGGCAAATTCCCGCTCGACTACGTCGTGACCGAGAACGCCACCGACCCGAAGGTTCCGGTCGAGGCCAAGCTCCAGCCGTATAACAGCTGACGGTCGGTTACGGGGATCGCATCGTGAACGGTTCAGCAAACGCCGCGATCCTCCGCGCTGCCGGCATCCAGAAACGCTTCGGCGCGCTGGTGGTGCTCGACGATGTCGACTTCGCCATGAATGCCGATGAGGCCGTCGGCATCGTCGGCCCGAACGGCGCCGGCAAGACGACGCTGCTCAGCATCTTGTCAGGCGCCTTCCCGCCGAGCGCCGGCACGGTCGCCTTCAAGGGTGGCGATGTGACCGCGATGCCGGCTACAGCGCGCTGTCGTCTCGGCCTGGTGCGCACGCACCAGGTGCCCAAGCCGTTCAGCGGCATGACCACGTTCGAGAACGTTTTTGTTGCCGCGTCGCATGGCGCCGGTCTCGCCCGCGACGAGGCCTATGAAGAGGCGCTGGAGTCGCTGAAACTGTGCGGCATGATGGGCGTGGCCAACCGGCGCGCCGAAACGCTCGGCCTGCTCGACCGCAAGCGGCTGGAACTTGCCCGCGCGCTCGCGGCAAGGCCTACGCTGCTTCTGCTCGACGAGATCGGCGGCGGACTGACCGATGGCGAGACGAGCGAACTTGTCGATACCATCAAGGAATTGCGCCGCCGCAAGATCGGCATCGTCTGGATCGAGCACATCGTCCACATCCTGCTGCAGGTGGCAGAGCGGCTGATCTGCATGGACGCCGGCAAGATCATCGCCGATGGCGAGCCGCAAGCGGTGATGGCCGACCCGGAAGTCGTGCGCGCCTATCTCGGCGGAGGCCCGAAATGAGCCTGCTCGCAATCGAGAACCTGGTTGTCCGGCACGGCCTGCTGCAGGCGGTGCGCGGTGTGAGCTTTACGATCGAGCGCGGCGAAACGCTGGCGCTGGTCGGCGCCAACGGCGCCGGCAAGACGACGCTGCTGCGGGCGATCGCCGGCGCCCATGAGCCGACGGCCGGCCGCGTGCTCCTGGACGGCGCCGATATCACCGGCGTTCCCTCGCATAAGCGCGTCGGCATGGGCGTCGCGCTGGTGCCGGAAGGGCGAAAACTGTTCGTGCAGATGACGGTCGAGGAGAACCTCCTGCTTGGCAAGACCGCCGGCCGTCCCGGCGACTGGAGCGTGGAACGAGTGCTCGACACGTTCCCCAATCTGAAGCCGCGCCGCCATGCCAAGACCGGGCATCTCTCCGGTGGCGAGCAGCAGGCCACCGCCATCGGCCGCGCTTTGATGAGCAATCCCGAACTGCTGCTGCTCGACGAGGTCTCGCTCGGCCTGTCGCCGCTGGTGGTCGATCGCGTATACGCTTCGCTGCAAGGCCTGATCAGCTCCGGCACGACGATCATCCTGGTCGAACAGGACCTCAATCGCGCGCTCTCGGTCTCGGACAAGGTCATCTGCATGCTCGAAGGACGCGTCGCGCTGGAAGGCCCGAGCAAGGGCATGTCCCGCGATGAAGTGACGAAAGCCTATTTCGGTCTGCACAGAAAAAGCGCCGGGAGTGTGCCGGCATGAGCAACCAGATCGTCCAGGGCATCCTGCTCGGCGGCTACTACGCGCTGATCGCCTGCGGCCTCTCCTTCATGTTTTCGGTGATGCGCATCATCAACCTCGCACATGGAAGCCTGGCCGTGTTTTCCGCCTATGCGCTGTGGTGGCTCGCCTCGCAATTCCATATCTCGCCCTTCGTCGGCCTGCTCATCGTGCTGCCGCTGATGGCGGCCATCGGCTGGGCGCTGCAGCGCTTCCTGCTCGAGCGCAGCGCCCGCGGCGGCGCGCTCCTGCCGATCCTGACCACGTTCGGCCTCGCCATCATCATCGACAATGCGCTGTTCGAGCAGTTCGGCGCCGACACACGTTCGCTGGCGCCCTATATCGGCAGCCTCTCCTACGATTCCTGGGAATGGCCGGGCAGCATCTATGTCGGCAAGCTTGCCGTGATCATGTTCGCCGCCGCCGTCATATTGCTTGGCGGACTGCAGCTGTTCCTCACCCGCACCAGGCTTGGCCGCTCGATCCGCGCCACGTCGGAAGATCCCGACACGGCCGGTCTCGTCGGCGTCGATGCGCGCCGCGCCAATGCCCTCGCCGCCGCCATCGCCATGGTCACCGTTGGGCTGGCCGGCGCCTTCCTCGCCATGCGCGCCACCTTCGATCCCTATACCGGCGCACCTCAATTGCTGTTCGCTTTCGAGGCGGCGGTGATCGGCGGCGCCGGTTCGCTATGGGGCACGCTGGTCGGCGGCATCGTTCTGGCGCTCGCCCAGACGCTCGGCGCGCAGATCCATCCGCAAGGTTTTCTGATCGGCGGCCATGTCGCCTTCCTGATCGTGCTGTTCATCCGGCTCTCCACCTCCGGCCTCGGCCTGCGCGGCCTGCTGCGCCTGCCCGCGAGGAAAGCATCATGAGCGCGGTTTTAAACGACCCCGTCATCGAGCGCGGCACCTCCGCCTCGCGCATCTCGGCGATTGCGGTCGTCGTCATCATCGCGCTGCTTGGCATCGCGCCGCACTTCCTGTCGGCCGGCGCCGTCGACCGCCTTACCGCCTTGTTCATCTATGTGATCCTGGCAGCGATGTGGAACGCGCTGGCCGGCTTCGGCGGGCTGGTTTCGGTTGGACAGCAAGTGTTCTTCGGCCTCGGCGCCTATTTCGCCATCCGTCTGGCCGATGCCGGCCTCAACCCGTTCGCCTCGCTGTTCGTTTCGGCGATCATCGTCGGCGCGATCGCCTGGCCAATGTCGCTGTTCATGCTGAAGCTGAAGAACGGCGAGTTCGCCATCGGCATGTGGGTGATCGCGGCGCTCACCCATCTGCTGGTCAATCTCGACCGGCTGGTGCAAGGCGAGACCGGGACGTCGCTGATCTCGCTCAACATCTATGACGCCGGTTCCAGGCGGGCGACGATCTACTGGCTGGCGTTGGCCGCGATGACGGCGCTCCTTGCCATCCTGTTTAGCCTGCTGCGTGGCAGCACGGGTGCGGCCATCCGCGCCATCAGGGACAATGAGGAGGCCGCGGCATCGGTCGGCGTGCGCGCCACCGGAACCAAGCGGCTGCTCTTCGTGCTCGCCGCCTTCGGCATCGGCATGGCCGGCGCGCTGTGGTTGGCCACGTCGATCACCTTCCAGCCGAAAACCTACTTCAACGTCCAGTGGACCGCCTACATGATCTTCATGGTGCTGGTCGGCGGCATCGGCACCTTCGAGGGCGCCATTCTGGGTGCGCTTCTGTTCTTCCTCATCGAGACCTGGTTCGGCGGCACCGGCGTCTGGTATCTGATCGGCCTCGGCGCCACGGCGGTGCTGTTCTCGCTGTTTCTGCCGCGCGGCGTGTGGGGAACGCTGGAGGAGCGCTTTGGCCTGCGCCTGCTACCGGTCGGCTACCGGGTCAGGCTGCCGGCAAACGCCGGCGATAGTGACGCGACGCCTTCGCCGCAACAGGCCGCAACGCATAGTGAAAAGGCGTGACCATGCTGTTCGGCAAGACCATCCTCATCACCGGTGTCGCCTCTGGTATCGGCGCTCGCACGGCCGAACTTGCCGGCCAACTGGGCGCTGACGTGATCGGCGTCGATATGCGTGAACCGGCAGCATCGGCCGGCAGTTTCGTCAAGGCTGACATCTCATCCAAGGCCGGCGTCGACGATCTCCTCGGGCGCCTGCCGCAGCGCATCGATGCGCTCTGCAATGTCGCCGGCCTCCCCGGCAACACCGGTGCGGTGTCGACACTGGCCGTCAACTTCTACGGCCTGCGCGCGCTCTCGGAAGGCCTCGCACCAAGACTTCGTGAAGGCGGCGCCGTGGTCAACGTCGCCTCGATCCGGCTATGGCTGGCGCGCCAATCTCAACCGCGCGGCATCGATGGTCGGCATCGAAGGCTTTCCCGATGTGGCGAAGATGATCGCCGACCATCAGGTGAAGAACGAGGAAGGCTATCCCGTTTCCAAGGAGCTGCTGCTGTTGTGGACGCAGCGCGCCGCACATCAGGATCTGTTCAGGAGCCGCGGCATCCGCGTCAATGCAGTGAGCCCCGGCCCGGTCGAGACGCCGATCCTCAAACAGTTCCGCAATGTGCTGGGTGACGCCCGCGTCGACAGCGACATCGCCAGGGTCGGGCGCGCCGGAACCTCGGGCGACATCGCGCCTGTCGTGCTGTTCCTGTGCTCGGACGGCGCACGCTGGGTCAACGGCGCCAATGTGCCGGTTGACGGTGGGCTTGAAGCATCGATCAATGCCGAGGTGCTCGGCTTCTAGACCATGATCCCGAAAAGTGGGAGCCGGTGTTCGGATCAGATCGTGGTCGATAATAGATAGAAAAGACGCTCCACGGCGAGCGAGGGAGAGAACAATGGACATCGGACTTCTGATCGACGGCGACAAAAGGGATGCCTCCGGCTCAGCCTCTTACGAGCGCATGGACCCGTTCACCGGCAAGCTGGCGACCCGCGCTGCCGCAGCCAGCATCGCCGACGCCAATGCCGCGGTCGAAGCCGCTGCTGCCGCTTTCAAGACGTGGTCGAAGACCGGTCCGGGCGAGCGCCGCGCTTTGCTGTCCAAGGCGGCCGATGTCATGGACTCCAAGGTCGGCGAATTCACCAAGTTGATGATGGAAGAAACCGGCGCGACCGGCCCCTGGGCCGGCTTCAACGTCATGCTCGCCGCCAAAATGCTGCGCGAGGCAGCCGCCATGACGACGCAGATTTCGGGCGAGGTCATTCCCTCCGACAAGCCCGGCACGCTGGCCATGGCGATCCGCCAGCCGGCCGGCGTCTGCCTCGGCATCCCGCCGTGGAATGCACCGGTCATCCTCGGAACCCGTGCCATCGCCATGCCGATCGCCTGCGGCAACACGGTTGTGCTGAAAGCCTCCGAAATGTGCCCAGGCACACACCGGCTGATCGGCCAGGTGCTGGTCGAGGCCGGCCTGCCCAAGGGCGTCATCAATGTCGTCACCAATGATCCCAAGGACGCAGCGACAATCGTCGAGGCACTGGTCGCGCACCCTGCAGTCAGACGTGTCAACTTCACCGGCTCGACCAAGGTCGGCAGGATCATTGCCGAACTCGCCGGCCGTCACTTGAAGCCGGCGCTGCTCGAACTCGGCGGCAAGGCGCCGCTGGTCGTGCTCGACGATGCCGACATTGACGCCGCGGTCAATGCGGCGACCTTCGGCGCCTACATGCATCAGGGCCAGATCTGCATGTCGACCGAGCGCCTGGTCGTCGATGAAAAGGTCGCCGACGAGTTCGTCGCCAAGCTCGCCGCCCGCGCGGCGCAGCTGCCTGCCGGTGACCCGCGCGGCCATGTCGTGCTCGGTTCGCTGATCAGCGACCAAGCCGCCGACAAGATGGAAGAACTGGTTGCCGACGCCGTCGCCAAGGGCGCCAGGCTTGTGGCCGGCGGCAAGCGCACCGGAACCGTGGTCGAGGCGACATTGCTCGACCACGTGACGCCGGCGATGCGCGTCTATTCGGAAGAATCCTTCGGCCCGGTCAAGCCGGTGATCCGCGTAAAGGGCGAGGACGAAGCGGTACGTGTCGCCAACGATACCGAATACGGCCTGTCTTCAGCCGTGTTCAGCCGCGACATCCGCCGTGCCATGGCGGTTGCCGCGCGCATCGAAGCCGGTATCTGCCACATCAACGGCCCGACCGTCGGCGACGAGGCGCAAATGCCGTTCGGCGGCGTCAAGGGTTCAGGCTACGGCCGCTTCGGCGGCAAGGCCTCGATTGCCGAGTTCACCGACCTGCGCTGGCTGACCATCGAGGATCCGGGGCAGCACTATCCGTTTTGACTCCACCTTCTCTCACAGGGGAGAAGGAAAGGAGCCCTCAGGGCCGTTGCCTGGCGAGCCAACGGATTCCCGCATCAAAACCCGGCAAGGCTCGAGCCACGCGATCGGCGGCCCCTCCCGGAGTTGTAAATCGTTTAATCGTGGGTATTTTACCCCTCAAGCACATGCCGCCGGACGGCGGCAAGCGGTTTTGGGGACTACCACAAGTGCAAAGCAAAATACGCGATACGGATCGCGCCGGGGAGGAATCGTTATGCCAAACAAGGCCCTGCCGCTGGTCATCAGCGCGCCGGAACCACGCACGCTCGACCTGATCTTCACCTCACCGCAGCTGGCGCGCCTCAAAGCGCGTTACCGCGTCGTCGAGACGACGGCCGAGGGCGTGGCGAACTTGCCCGCCGACGTGCTTGCCGAAGCCCGCTATATTATCGGCCAGCCGCCGATCTCGACCGAGACCTTGGACCAGATGGAGGCGCTGCGTTGCGTCTTCAATGTCGAGACCAACCTCATCAACAACATGCCCTATGAGACGCTGTTTGCGCGCGGCATCCATGTCGTCACCACCGGCCTCGTCTTCGCCGAGCCGGTGGCCGAGCTTGGCCTCGCCATGGCGCTCAACCTCGCCCGCAACATCGTCGATGCTGACCTCGCCTTCCGCAAAGGCGAGGAGCTGTGGGGCGGTGACGGCAATTTGACGGCGCGGCTTCTGTCCGGCGCCGATGTCGGCATCATCGGCTTCGGCGATCTCGGCCGTGCGCTCAACCGACTGCTGTCGGGTTTTCGCACCCGCACCAAGGTCTTCGATCCCTGGCTGCCGCCATCGATCCTGATCGACAATGGCGTCGAACCGGCCTCGCTCGACGAGGTGCTGTCGACCAGTGACTTCGTCTTCGTCGTCGCTTCGGTGACCTCGGAGAACCAGGGTTTTCTCGGCACCGATGCTTTTGCCAGCATGCGCAAGGGCGCCGCCTTCATCCTGCTCAGCCGCGCCGGCGTCGTCGATTTTCCGGCCTTGATGGCGGCGGTGAAGAGTGGTCACATCCTTGCCGCCAGCGATGTCTTCCCCGAAGAGCCGCTGGCGGCGGACCATCCTGTCCGTGCGATCCCCGGCTTCCTGCGCTCCGCCCACCGCGCCGGCGCGCTCGACATCGCCTTCAAGCGCATGGGCGACATGGTTCTGGAAGACATGGACCTGATCGACCGCGGCCTGCCGCCGCTGCGCTCCAAGCGCGCCGAGCGCGAGACCGTGTCAAGGATGCGTTCGAAGCCGGCGGACAGGAACTAGTTATCGCGATAAATCCGTCTGAAATGGATTTCGGAGTTGGCCAAGCCGCGTTGTCATCGTCGCTCAGGATGACCGCAAGCGCGGGAACCTTTGCACGGCGATACCCCGCCAGGCCTGGCCGGCGGGGTATTGATTTGCGGATGACGTAAAAATCTGCGTGCTATCCGGCCGCGACGCCGGCAGCTGAGCGATTGGCCAGCACCAGCCCGACCTCGCCGACGACCTGATCGACGCGCTTCAGGATGGGTTCGGCCCGCAGCACGCCGTCGGAAAAGTCCTTGTCCGTGGCATAGACCCCTGTCGGCAGCGTCAGCGCCTCGAAGAAGCCGAACAACGGCCGCAACTGGTGCTCGACGATCAACGCGTGGCGATCGTTGCCGCCGGTGGCAAGCAGCACCACCGGCTTGCCGCGCAAGGAAGCGGGATCGAAGAGGTCGAAGAAGTGCTTGAACAGGCCGGTGTAGCTGCCCTTGTAGGTCGGTGACCCCACCACCAGCACATCGGCATTGACGACGCTGTCGAAGACTGCCCGGGCCTGGCCGTCGAGATCGCGCGCCCATTTGGCAGCGCCGAGCGACGGGCCGAGGTCTTCGATGTCATAGGTGCTCGCCGACAGGCCATGCTGGCGCGCAATATCCCTGACAACCTGGTCGACAAAACCACGCGTCTTGGACGGCCTGGTGAAATTGCCGGAAAACCCGACGACGGTTGGATTGGGCATGTTTCTCTCACCTCTCGCGGCGGGCTTTCATACCGCATATTTACAGGCTTGCGCCTGCCGCAAGAAGCAAATGACTGACCTTGCAGCACCATAGTGAGGAATTTTTTTCCGTTTGCCCGCTCGTCTCAGGCCGCGAGAAGCCGGCCATAGGATTCCAGATAGAAGCCGGGCGACCTTGCGCAGGTCCGCACCGCCTCCCTTGCGGCAACCGTTTCCTGCCACCGCAGCAGGCGCTCGCATTCGGTCGGCATGACGAAGCCCAGATATTTCTCAAGCACGCACAGCTGTTCGAACCAGGGATAGAAGGCGATGTCGGCGGCGCTGAATTCCGAGCCCAGCAAAAACCGTTCGTCCGCCCCTCGCAGGGCGAAGGCATGCTGTTCCACAAAGCGCAGATCGTCGGCAAGCTGGGCCTTGATCCGCTTATGAACCATAGCGTCGGAACTGTGCATCATGGTTGCCGTCCGGGCGTAAAGCTGCGTGTCGGCGAAGCTGATCCAGATGCGCGCCTCAGCGCGGGCCTGAGCATCCCTGGGGAAAATCGGCCGTTCGGGGAATGCATCATCGAGATATTCGCAGATGATCGCCGACTCCCTGACATATTGCCCCTGATGGCGCAGCAGCGGCACCTTTCCAGTCGCGTGAGTTTCAGGAACCACGCCGGCTTGTTGCGCAGATCGATTTCGATTTCCGTCGCCTGCAGGCCTTTCTCGGCAAGGGCGAGCCTGACACGGTGCGCATAGGGACAAAGCTGCGCGACAAAAAGCTCGATTGGCGGCATGAATAACTCCTGAGTTTCGTTATCGCCGACAAGCGGCCTGTCGGGCATAGCTAGGTCCAGTAAGGCCGGCGCGCTATTCGACAGCGTCTAGATTGATTTATCTATCGTCTGTTTCTGGAGCGGAGCGTGGATCTCCTGGCTACCCTCATGCGCGAATTGCACTTCGCAGCCGCCGGGTACCGGCGCCTCGAACTGGCCGCGCCCTGGGCGATCTCGTTCAGCCATGCTGGGCTTCGCGGCATTCACGTCGTCATCAAGGGGCGATGCGAGGCGGTGTTCGGTGAGGAAGATGTGGAGCCTCTCGATGCCGGCGACCTGATCATTGCACCGCGCGCCGATCCGCATGTGCTGCGGTCGCCCGGCGCGCTCAAAAGCGCGAACGTCCCCGCCGCCGAACTGGCGACCCAAACCGCAGCCGGGCGTATTCGCAGCGGCGGCTAAGGCGAAAAGACCGTCATCCTGTGCGGCGCCTTCGCCTTTCGCGACGTCGACCATCCGGCACTTGCCGGCCTGCCGCGCATCGTTCACATCCGGGGATCGAATGGCCGTCTGCCCAAATGGCTGCGTGGCTATGTCGAGGCTTTGCTGGTGGAAGCGACCGACGAAGGTCCCGGCAGCGACGTGGTCATGGCTCGCCTGTCTGGGGCCATCGTCACGCGCGCCTTGCGCTCCGGTCTGGAAAGCATGGACAATCCAGGTTGGCTGAGGGGATTGCAGGACCCCGCGATCGCCAGAGCGCTCGCGACCCTGCATGAAGCCTATGGCCACGACTGGACGATCGAGACTTTGGCACGCGCGGTCGGGCTCTCCAGGGCAACCTTTGCCGCCCGCTTTCGCGATCTCGTCGGCGAAGCGCCCATGGCCTATCTCTTCGGCTGCCGCATGCGGCAGGCCAGCCGGCTGCTGCACGAGGGCAAGAGCCTGGGCCAAGTCGCCGAGGCGGTCGGCTACAGCTCGGAAGCCGCCTTCTCCACCGCCTTCAGGCGCCACGCCGGCGTCTCGCCCGGCCAATTCAGGAAACGGAAGGATCTGTAAGGCAGAGCGATATTGGCGGCGGCCGGGCCTCGCGGTAGGACTTTGCCAGCACTATGTCTGATCATATCCCGACGCGGTTCGCCGCCGCTTTGCCCAGGAGATGCTTCGTGCCCAAAGGTTCTGACCTGCTTGTTGCCGCCCTCGAGAATGAGGGCGTCGATCGCATCTTCGGCATTCCCGGCGAAGAAAACCTGGACGTCGTCGAATCCATCCGCAAATCCTCGATCCAGCTCATCCTCACCCGTCATGAGCAGGCGGCGGCGTTCATGGCCGCCACCCATGGCAGGCTCACCGGCAAGCCAGGTGTGTGCATCACCACGCTGGGACCCGGCGCCCTGAACCTGACGACGGGTGCCGCCTATGCGCTGCTCGGCGCCATGCCGATGATCATGATCACCGGGCAGAAGGGCATCCGCTCGTCGCGCCAGGCCCGCTTCCAGATCGTCGACATCGTCGCCGCGATGAAGCCGTTGACCAAGCTGTCACGTCAGATCATCTCGGCGAAGACCATTCCCGCCGTGGTGCGCGAAGCGTTTCGGATTGCCGAGGAGGAGCGTCCGGGGCCGGTGCATCTGGAACTGCCCGAAGACATCGCGGCCGAGGAGTGCGACGATGTCGCGCTGATCCCGCCGCATCCGGTCGAGCTTCCGCTGGCCAGCCCGCTGGCGCTCGACCGTGCCGCCGAGATGATCATCAAGGCGCAGCGTCCTCTGGCGATGCTGGGCGCCGCCGCATCGCGGCCGCGCTCGACGTCCGACCTCGCCCAGTTCGTGATCAGGACCGGCATTCCCTATTTCACCACGCAGATGGGCAAGGGCACGGTGCCCGGCGGCACCGAACTCTACATGGGCACCGCCGCGCTCTCCGAGCGCGACTATGTGCATGAGGCCATCGAACAGGCCGACCTCATCATCACTATCGGCCACGACACGATCGAGAAGCCGCCCTTCATTATGGGCGACAAGGGACCGAAGGTGATCCATGTCGGTTACCAGCCGGCCAATGTCGAGCAGGTCTATTTCCCGCAGACCGAAGTGGTCGGCGACATCGGCGCTTCGCTCAGGCTGCTTGCCGACCGCCTCGAGGGCAAGATCCCCAACGCGCAGGCGCTACTGCCGCTGCGCGAAGGGATTTTGAGCCGCATTGCCGCCCGCGCCACCGAAGACCGTTTCACGCCGCAGCGTCTGGTGCATGACGTGCGCGCGGTGATGCCGGCCGATGGCATCCTGGCGCTCGACAACGGCATGTACAAGATCTGGTTCGCGCGCAACTACCGCACGCGCGTCGCCAACACGCTGCTGCTCGACAACGCCCTGGCCACGATGGGCGCCGGCCTGCCCTCGGCGATGACGGCCGCGATGCTCTATCCCGGCCGCCGCGTCATGGCGATCTGCGGCGATGGCGGCTTCATGATGAACAGCCAGGAACTGGAAACCGCCGTCAGGCTGAAGCTCAAATTGGTCGTGCTGATCATCGAGGACAATGCTTTCGGCATGATCCGCTGGAAGCAGGCGGTCGACCAGTTCCCCGATTTCGGCATGACCTTCGGCAATCCCGATTTCGTCAGATATGCCGAGGCCTATGGCGCCAAGGGAACCAGGGTCGGCGCCGTCTCAGAAATACAATCGACGCTTGAACAGGCTTTTGCCGGCGGTGGCGTCCATCTCGTCGTCGTTCCGATCGACTATTCGGAGAACGAGCGCGTGCTGGTCGAGGAACTGCGCCACCGGTTGCCGGCGCCACCGGAGGCCTGACGGTGGAGTAGATACCGCCGCAGCAGCGCTCAGGCGGCCCGGACCTTGGCGCTCACACGCGCCCAGGTCGGCAGCCAGTCGCCATGTGTCGCCAGCAACTCATCGACCAGCGCCCAGATCTGGTCGAGATCGAGTTCGGCGGCCGTATGCGGATCCATCATCGCCGCGTGGTAGATGTGCTCGCGGTTTTCGGTCATCAGCGCCTGCACCGTCAGTTCCTGCACATTGATGTTGGTGCGTATCAACGCGGTGAGTTGCGGCGGCAGCTCGCCAATATAGGTCGGCTGGATGCCGGAGCCGTCGACCAGGCACGGCACCTCGGCGGCGCAATTGTCCGGCAGCGAGGTGATGCAGCCATTGTTGCGGACATTGCCGTAGATCACCGAAGGCTCCCCGGTCCACACCGAGTTCATGATCGAGGACGCGTATTCCTTCGATTGCTCGACCTCGATGCGGTCGGCCGAGCGATAGGCCTCGGCCTGGCCCTTCCAGCGCTCGATCTGTTCGATGCAGCGCTTGGGATATTCGTCGAGCGGAATGCCGAACTTGTCGATCAGGTCGGGGCGGCCTTCCTTGATGAAATAGGGCGTGTATTCGGCGAAATGCTCGGAGCTTTCGGTGACGAAATAGCCGAGCCGCGTGAGCATCTCGTAGCGCACCTTGTTGGGGCAGCGCGGGTTCCAGCCCGGCTTCGGCGCCCTGCCTTCGCGATAGGCGCGGACCAGGTCCGGATAGAGGTTGCGGTAAGAGCCATCCGGCTGCCGGTGCTCGAACTTCAGGTAGAAGGCCATGTGGTTGATGCCGGCCGAGCGGTAGCGTATCTCGTCGTAGGGAATGTCGAGATCGTGCGCCAGTTCCATCGCCGTGCCCTGCACCGAGTGGCAGAGGCCTACCTGTTTGATCTCAGGGTATTTCTCTGAGATCGCCCAGGTGTTGATCGCCATCGGGTTGACGTATTGCAGCATGATCGCGTCGGGGCAGACGGCCAGCATGTCCTCGCAGATCTTCCACAGATGCGGCACGGTCCGGAGGCCGCGCATGATGCCGCCGACGCCGAGCGTGTCGGCAATGGTCTGGCGCAGGCCGTATTTCTTCGGCACCTCGAAATCGGTGACGGTGCAGGGCTCAAAGCCGCCGATCTGGAAGGCGACGACCACGAAGTCGGCACCGGCGAGCGCCTTGCGCTGGTCGGAATAGGTCTCGGCCTTCGCCTTCACGCCCAGCGTCGCGATCAGCTTGTTGACGACGATGGCGCTCTCTTCCAGCCGCTGCGGATTGATGTCCATCAGCGCGATCGTCGCGCCTGACAGCGATGGGCGCTGCAGCACGTCGCCGACAATGTTCTTCATGAACACGGTCGAACCCGCGCCAATGAAGGTGATCCTGGGATGTCTTGCCACTATTAAACCTCCGGCACTTTGCTACGCCACGTCGAAGGCGGCCCTGACGAGCCGTTCGGTGTAGGCGGTCTTGGGATGGGTGAGGACCTCGTCGACAGTCCCCTGTTCGACGATCTTGCCGTTCTGCATGACGATGACACGGTGGCAGAGCGCGCGCACGACCTTGAGGTCGTGCGAAATGAAGAGATAGCTAAGGCCGCGTTCGTCCTGCAGCTTGCGCAACAGGTCGATGATCTGCGCCTGCACCGAAAGGTCGAGCGCCGATGTCGGTTCGTCGAGCAGGATGAATTCGGGCTCCAGCGCGATGGCTCGGGCAATGGCGATGCGCTGCCGCTGGCCGCCGGAAAATTCGTGCGGGAACCGCGACAGGATATCGCCGGGCATGCCGGCGCTGACCAGGGCGTCGCGCACCCGACCGACCCTCTCGCGCCGTGTCGCGCCGATCCTGTTGACGACCAGCCCTTCCTCGATGATCTGGCCGATCGTCATACGCGGGTTAAGCGACGAGAACGGATCCTGAAAAACGACCTGCATGCGCGAGCGCAGCGGCCGCATCCCGGCGCGCGACAGGCCGTGGATCGGCTGGCCGTCGAAGCTGACCTCGCCGCGCTTGGCCTCGGTGAGCTTGAGCAAGGCGAGACCGAACGTGGTCTTGCCGGAGCCGGATTCGCCGACCAGCCCCAGTGTCTCGTGGCGGCAAAGCTTCAGGCCGAGATCGTCGACGGCGACCAGCTCGCGCCAGTCCGGCTTCAGGAAGCTGCCATGGCGCAGCATGAAGCAGACGCGCATATTGCGGGCCTCGAGGATGGTGCCGCTGTTTTCCGGCAGCGGCTGCGGCTTGCCGTGCGGCTCTGAAGCGAGCAGCCGCTTGGTATAGGCATGCTGCGGGTCGGCGAACAGCCGCTCGGTAACGTTGTGCTCGCACATCTCGCCATGCTGCATGACATAGACATAGTCCGAGAATTTCCGCACCACGGTGAGGTCGTGGGTGATCAGGATGACCGCCATCCTGAGTTCTTTTTGCAGATTGCGGATCAAATTGAGGATCTGCGCCTGGACCGTGACGTCGAGCGCTGTCGTTGGCTCGTCGGCGATCAGCACATCGGGGTCGTTGGCGAGCGCCATGGCGATCATCACGCGCTGGCGCTGCCCGCCCGACATCTGGTGCGGATACTGCTTGATGCGCGCTTCCGGCTCGGGGATCTGGACATGCCGCAAAAGCTCGAGCGCCCGCGCCCAGGCTTGCTTGCGGCTGACCTTTCGATGCACTCTGATCGCCTCGACGATCTGACTGCCGACCGTATAGATCGGGTTGAGCGAGCTCATCGGCTCCTGGAAGATCATCGAGATGCGATTGCCGCGCAACTTGCGCCGGGCGCTCTCGGGGAATTTCAGTATGTCCTGCCCGCAATAGTCGATGGTGGATTTCGGCGACACGGTGGCCCGCTTTGACAAGAGCCCCATGACGGCGCGCGCCGTCACCGACTTGCCGGAACCGGACTCGCCGACGATGGCGATCGTCTCCCCGCGATAGAGCTGGAACGAGACATCCTTCACCGCGTCGACGACGCCGTGCTCGACCTTGAAGGCGACCTCGATGTTGCGGGCATCGATGATGGGTTGGTCGTGGCGGCCGGCATGGTCGAGCCGGACGGCTGGTGCGAAGGTGGCTGCGAGCGCTACGGTCATCCCGGCCACCTCAATAGGGATCGACGGCATCGCGCAGGCCGTCGCCCAGCGCGTTGAAGGCAAAGACGGTGATCAGCACGAAGCCGACCGGCGACAGGATCCACGGATAGGTGCCGATGACCGAATAGGTAGCCGTGTCCTGCAGCATCAGCCCCCATGAGATCAGCGGCGGTTTCACGGCGAAGCCGAGGAAGCCGAGAAAGGCTTCGAGCAGTACCACCGTCGGGATCGCGATCGTCACGGCGACGATGACGTGGCTCATCACATTGGGGAAAATGTGCTGCATGATGATACGCATGTCGGTGGCGCCAACCGCCATGGCAGCGCGCACATAGTCGATCCGCGCCAGCGCCAGCGTCTTGCCGCGCACCTCGCGCGACATCTGCGCCCAGCCCAGCGCCGACATGACGATGATGACGAAGGCGAGGAAGACGTTGGTCGGCGCGGTCACCGGGATCAGCGTCGTCAGCGCAAGATAGAGCGGCAATTGCGGGAAGGCGAGCACCAGCTCGACAAAGCGCTGCATCCAGACGTCGAAGCGGCCGCCGAAATAGCCCGAGACCATGCCGACTGTGGTGCCGATGACGGTGATGATGAACACCACCGTCAGCGCGATCATCAGCGAGACGCGCGAGCCCTGGATGGCGCGCGACAACACATCGCGGCCGAATTTGTCGGTGCCGAGAAAATGCACCGGCTGGCCGTCGGCCGAAGCGAAGAAATGCCGGTTGGCGGGGATCAGGCCAAGCAGCCGGTAGTCGGCGCCCTTGACGAAGAAGCCGAGCAGGCGCGGATGCTCGTAATCCGGCCCGACGACCGGCTGGAAGGTGACCGGGTCGAGGTCTGCAGAATCCGCCAGCGCATAGACCCGCGGCTGGAGCACGAAATTCCCGTCTCTGTCGTGAAAACTCATCACTTGCGGCGGGGCGAAAGCGACATCGGTCACCTTGGGGTCCATCGGCGCGAAGAAATCGGCGAACAGCGCCATCAGCACCAGAAGCACGACAAGGATCAGCCCGGCCATGCCGGTCCAGGAGCGCCTCAGCCGGCGCCAGACCAGCGCCATATAGCTCTCATTGCCGCGTGGGGTCGCAATCGCGGTTGCTTCAGCCGGGGGCGGCGGCGGGGATGGGTCACGCGCCAGCATCTAGCTCTCCCTGAACTGGCGTACGCGCGGATCGAGCAGCGCGAGCAGCATGTCGGCGATGATGTTGCCGACGATCAGCGTTGCCGACAGCACCATCATGAAGGTCGCCGTGACATAAACGTCGCCTACCGCCATCGAGCCGACGATGGCGGGCCCGACCGTCGGCAGCGCAAAGATGATCGCCGCCTCGATCTCGCCGGTCAGCATGTAGGGCAGCACCACGCCCTGATACATGATGAGCGGGTGCAGTGCGTTGGGCACGGCATGGCGCATGACGACGGCGCTGCCGGTCAGGCCCTTGGCCTTGGCCGTCTCGACATATTGCGCGTTCAGCGTATCGAGCAGATTGCCGCGCATGACGCGCATATTGTAGGCGAGCCCGCCGAAGGTGGCGATCGCCACCACCGGCCAGACATGCTTGACGAGGTCGGCGAATTTCGCCCACGACCACGGCGCGCCGCCATATTGCGGCGAGAAGAAGCTGCCGATCTCCGACACGTTGAACTGGAAGACCAGGAGATAGACGATGATCAGCGCCATCAGGAAGCGCGGCACCGTCATGCCGAGGAAGGAGATGGCCGACAGCACCGAGTCGATCCATGTGTATTGCCTGGTCGCCGCCCAGATGCCGAAGGTGATGCCGAGCACCGACGCCAGCAGATGGCAGACCAATGCCAGCAGCAGCGTGCGCGGCAGCCGCTCGCCGACCACTGCGGCGACCGGCTTGTTGTAATAGAGGCTGTAGCCGAAATCGCCGCGGGTGATGATGCCGGCGACCCAGTTCAGGTACTGGACGGGCAGCGGTTTATCGAGGCCGTGCTCGACCCGATAGGCCTGCGCCTGCGCGTCGGCTTCGGCAAAAGACGCCCCGCCCTGGTTGATGAGCTGCGAACGGATATAGTCGGCATAGTCGCCCGGCGGCGCCTGGATGATGGCAAAGGTGACCAGGCTCAGGATGACCATGACCGGCACCGCCGATGCTATGCGCATGGCCAGGAATCGCAGCATCGGACCGTTTCTCCTCCTTGGATCTAATCTGTTGCCGCTGACCTTACTCCGTCCCGGCCGCGCGCGCAGCGCGGCCGGGCGTCAGCCAGGGGAGGAAACTCAGTTCGTCGGACCCTTGTCGCCGGGCTTGCCGGGAAGCTGGTCGGGAAAGAGTTCGTATTTCTGCTGCTTGTCGGCGGCGACGAAGACGCGTTCGCGCACGATCGAATCCTCGGCCCAGTTGAACATGAAGATCGGCGTTCCCTGCGGGATGTTGGAGAAGCGCTTGTTGATGATCAGGGCGCCGGGATATTCGGTCAGTCCGATATTGTAGACATGCTCCGTCGAGATCTTCTGGAACGTCTTCATCAGGCTGGCGCGCTCGTCATTGTCTGACGAGGAGACGAACTTGTTGACGATGTCGACAAGCTCCTTTTCGAACGGCATCAGGTCGACCACGCCGCTTTCGGGCGCGCGGTGATCCCAGCTGGTCTTGGGTCCGACGGGCGCGAGTTGCACGGTATTCTGCACGACGGAAGTCAGCTCCTGCTCGTTGCGCCTGATCAGCCAGTCGAAGCGGCCGGAATATTGCGAGGCATCACGCTGGGTGCCGTTGAGGCCGTTGAGCACGACCCTGATGCCAAGCTTTTCCATCTGGCCGACGACGCCTTCGGCGAGGCTCTTGTCTGTGCCGTAGTCATTGTTGACCAGCATCACGATCTCGACATTCTTGCCGCCGGCGGTCCCGGCCGGGAAGTTCACGAAGCCGTCGCCATCCGTATCCTTGAGACCAGCCTTGGCCAGTTCCGCCTTGGCGCCCTCGATGTCGAAGGGATAGTAGACGGTCGAGTTGCGGTCATAGAAGCTGGTGCCCGAGGAAAAGCCACCGGGGTAGATGGCGGTGAACGGCCCCTTGACCAGCGAGTCGCCGAGCGCCTTGCGGTCGAGCGCCATGGTGATGCCCTTGCGGAAGTCCTCATTGCGATTGAGCTCGCGGATCGCCTGGCCGCGTTCGTCGGGATTGCCCCAGCCATTGGCGGAAAAGTTCATGCGCAGATTGTAGCCGATCAGGCGCGGGCCAAAGGCGAGCCGGGCCGGCGCGTCCTTGTCCGCCGCTCGCTTCAGCGAAGCGACGAAATTCTCCGGCTGCTCGAGGTTGGAGAAGTCGGCGGCCCCTGCCACCGCCTGCACGTCGCGGTCGGCCCAGGTCGACAGCTTGTAGTGCAGTTCGTTGAGATAGGGCAGCTGGTTGCCCTTCTCGTCGACCTTCCAGTAGTAGGGATTGCGGCGCAAGACGATGATGTCGTCGGGCCTATACTCCACCGGCACCCAGGCACCCATCACCGGAATGTTCATATATTCCGGCGGGAACGCGTTCTTGAACTGCTCGTAGGTATTCTTCGAGTACTTCGGATGCTGCGGCTTCAGGATATGCGCCGGGCCGGGGCAGAAGGTGCCGTAGGCCATGGCGTAGAGATACTGTTTGGGGAAAGCGTCCTTGAAGGTCCACTCGACGGTGTAGTCGTCGACCTTCTTCAGCGTCGTGCCGACACCGAAGGTTTCCGCTGTGGCGCCGTTCAGCGGCGAGACATTGGGGTCGACGACCTCATCGTCCCAGTAGAACATGACATCGTCGGCATTGAAGGCAACGCCGTCAGACCATTTGGCGCCTTCGACCAGGTGCATGGTCAGCGTGTGGCCATCCTTCGACCAGTCCCAGCTCCTGGCGAGGTTGGGCAGCGGCTCGGTGTCCTTGGCCTCGACTTGGAACAAAGGCGCGGTGCGCGTCAGGCATTCCGAAAGGCCGATGTCGATGCCGCCCCATCCTTGGGTCTGGCCGGCGCCATAATTCCAGCCTTCCGGCCGGCCGCCAATGACGTGGCGCATGGTGTCGCCATAAACGCCGATGCCGTCCGGCATGTTGCCGGTCTTGAACACCAGCGGCTCCTTCGGCAGGCGATCCTTGACCGGCGGCAGCTTGCCAGTCTTGACGTATCTCTCGGTGACCCACTCGGGCTCGTGATATTCGGGCAGCGCCTTGAACTCCAGGATGGAATCGCGGGCGACGTATTTGATCTTGCCCTCGGCGGGAAACGCCGCCGGCGCCGGCGGCGTGGTCGGCTCGGACGCGTATGCACTGCCAAGCGCCGATGCCGAGACGCTCAGCGCCAGCCCGGCGAGAATGCCAATTCTTCGCCCGGCGAGAATGCCAATTCTTCGACCGGCGAGAATGCCAATTCCACGAAAGTTCCTCATTGTGTTCCTCCCAGATGTTTCGACGTCTGCTGCTGCCGCATCTATTCATGACGGCTGATTGGCGAACCGGCCTCCCGCTGTCCGCCTGCCAGCATTCTCAGCCGGCCTGTTTCAGGGCCGTTTTTTCGGCGCGCAGTTCCTCGATCGAGCGCACTTTGCGCCGCGCCGCACCCGCCCAGTCGCGGGTTTTCACCATCGATTTCGAAAGCCGCTCCTTGGCGGCCGGCACGGCATCGGCGTATTGCGGCAGCCAACGCGCCTGGGCGACGACCATCTCGTCGACCATCTGCCAGACCTCTTCCGGCGTCGACACCGCACCCACCAGCGGATCGTGCAGCACCGCGAGCTTGAGCAGGTCAATGTCGCCCGTAACAGCCGCATGCACCGACATGCGCTGAACGTTGATCGAAGCCATGCAGGTGGCCGCGCAGGCTTCCGGCAGCGTGATGTCTGACGCCATGTTGATGCCGAAGCGATCGACGAAACCGGGCGATTCGATGATCGCGTCCTGCGGCAGATTGGTGATGATGCCGGTGTTCTTGACGTTGAAGTGGCCGCGATAGACGCGGTTCGTCTCCAGCGCTTCGAGAATATGGCTGGCATGCTCGTTCGAGCGCTTCGATACGTCGAGCGGCTTCGACGCCGCTTCGAGGAATTGCGGATATTCCGTCTCGAACCAGTTGCGGGTTTCCGTGGAGTAGCGAAGATAGCCGCCGGTCTCGCCATGGATCCAATCGGACATGTCGATCCAGCGGGTGATTTCGTCCGGCCGCTTGCGATACCAGGGCAGATATTCGGAGAGATGACCGTTGCTTTCGGTGGAGTAGACGCCGAAGCGCTTCAGCACGTCGATGCGCAGCTTTTCCTGCTGCGAATAGACCGGATGCGCCTCGAAGGCAGCCACCAGTTCGTCCTTGCCGATCTTGCGGCCGTTGAGCCGCAAATCGATGAACCAGGTCTGGTGGTTGATACCGGAGCAGACATAATCGAGTTCGCTGTGCGACTTGGCGCCGAGCACTTCGGCGATCTGTTCGGCGCCGTGCTGGACACCGTGGCAGAGGCCGACCGTATCGACCTTGCCATATTCGATCGCCGCCCAGGTGTTCATCGCCATCGGGTTGGCATAGTTGAGGAATTTGGCGCCTGGCTCGGCGACCTCCAATATATCCTTGCAGAAGTCGAGGATGACCGGGATGTTGCGCTGGCCGTAGAGGATGCCCCCGGCGCAAATCGTGTCACCGACGCACTGGTCGATGCCGTATTTCAAGGGAATGCGGATATCGTCGGCATAGGCTTCGAGCCCGCCCACCCGCACGCAGCTGATGACGTAGCGCGCGCCTTCCAGCGCCTTGCGGCGGTCGGTCGTCGCCGTCACCCTGGTCGGCAGCTTGTTGGCCTCGACGATGCGGTCGAGGATCGCCTTGATCATTTGCAGATTGTGTTCGCTGAGATCGGTCAGCGCGAATTCGATGTCGCTGAATTCCGGGACGCACAAAATATCGGTGAACAGCTTCTTGGTGAAGCCGACGCTGCCGGCGCCGATAATAGCGATTTTGAAACTCATCACCTCACCTCGATGCATTCGAATGCCGGGTAAGGAGCAACAGGAAAGGGAATGGCGGCCCGCCTTGGCGCGCATGCCATTCGAGCCGGAATTCCGGCTCGTTCTCCTCCCCGCCCGCTCCTCGACCGCGGGTCTTTCGCGTTCTCAGGATTTGGATTATGCCGTTATTCCAGGGCGCGGCCAGAGAACGATTATGCTTTCGAGGGTAATTTTGTGCTGCATGATCTGATCGCCAACGGACAGTTGATGCGCACCATTTCGCTGCCCCGCGGCCGCCAGCGCCTGCATGCCATGCCGACCAGCACCGGCTATGAAGTACGCGAGGGCGTGACTTACGACTGGGATGGGCGCAAGCGCGGCCAGACGCCGTTCACCGTGCTGCAGCACACGATCAGCGGCACCGGCCAGCTGCGCTACGAGAACCGCAACTACCGCCTGCAGGCCAACGACACGCTGCTGGTGCTGGTGCCACACAACCATCGCTACTGGCTGGAGAAGGGCGACCGCTGGGAATATTTCTGGATCTCGATGAATGGCGAGGAGGCGCTGCGCGTCCACAAATCCATACTCAGCGTCTCCGGCCCGGTGTTTCGGCTGCAGCCGGAGACGATCGATCATCTCGCCGATTGCAGCCTGCGCCTGATCAAGGGCGGCGCTTCGCCTGGCGCTGCTTCGGCAATCGCCTATGAGGCGGCGATGGCGCTTTACGACGATGTCTTCGGCTCGCACGCCTTCACTGAGAAACAGAGCGTCATGCAGCCGGTCATCGATCATATCAACGCCAATCTCGACAAGCCCTTGCCCGTGGCCGAGCTCGTCCAGATCAGCGGCCTCAGCCGCGCCCATTTCTCGCGCTGCTTCGCCGAGAGCGAAGGCGTTCCGCCGGCCGAGTTCGTGCTGCAGCAGCGGCTGCAGCGGGCGGCGAAGCTGCTAACCAAAGCCGATTTCCTGCCGGTCAAGGAGGTCGCCATCCTGTGCGGCTTCGAGGACGCCAACTATTTCTCGAAAGTCTTCCGCCGGCTCTACGGCATCAACCCGACGCAGTTCCGCACCACCGGCATGTATGCCAGCCTGGGCAGCCTTCGATAGGATTACCCGATGCGGTTGCCGCTTGCGGGATCGAACAGATGCAGCGCCGCCGGATCGGCAGACAGCCGCACCTTATCGCCAGGCCGGATAGTGCTGCGTCCCATGACGAAGACACAAACCAGCTGGTTGGCGAGCCGGACATAGAACTGCGTCGACAGGCCGAGCGGCTCGACCACCTCGACTTCTGCCTTGAGCGGACCATCGTCGGCAAGCTGGATGTGCTCCGGCCGTAGCCCGACGGTGAGCACATCGCCATCCTTCGATGGCAAGCCATCAGGCAATCTCAGCTTCTGGCCGTCGGCCAGCACCGCATCCACCTTGCCGCCCTTGGCGACTGTCGCCGGAAAGAAATTCATGCCGGGCGAGCCGATGAAGCCGGCGACGAAGGTGTTGATCGGCCGATCGTAGAGTTCGAGCGGATGGCCGACCTGCTGGACGTAACCGTCATGCATGACGACGATGCGGTCGGCCATAGTCATGGCTTCGATCTGGTCGTGGGTGACATAGACCGATGTGGTCTTGAGCTGCTGGTGCAGCGCCTTGATCTCGGCGCGCATATGCACGCGCAATTTGGCGTCGAGATTGCTGAGCGGTTCGTCGAACAGGAACACTTTGGGGTCGCGCACGATGGCGCGGCCCATGGCCACGCGCTGGCGTTGGCCGCCGGACAGTTGCCTGGGCAGACGTCCGAGGAAACTGTCGAGGCCGAGGCGCTTGGCCGCCGCCCCTACCCTGCCGTCGATCGTCGTCTTCTCCGCCTTCTTCAAAAGCAGGCTGAAGCCCATATTCGACGACACGTCCATGTGCGGATAGAGCGCGTAGGACTGGAACACCATGGCAATATCGCGGTCCTTCGGCGCGACATCGTTGACCAGCCGATCGCCGATATGGATCTCGCCGCCCGACACCTCCTCCAGCCCGGCAATCATGCGCAAAAGGGTCGACTTGCCACAGCCGGACGGGCCGACCAGCACGACGAACTCGCCATCGGCGATCTCGAGGTCGACGCCGTGCAGGATGCGCAGCGAACCGTAGTCCTTCTCGACGTTTTGCAGCGTGACGGAAGCCATCGATTATCCTTTGACCGCGCCGGCGGTGAGGCCGGTGACGAGATAGCGTTGCAGGAAGGCGAAGAAGATACAGACCGGGATCAGCGCCAGGATCGACGCCGCCATCATCTGCCCCCAGTCGACGGCGAACTTGCCGATATAGGTGAGCAGGCCGACGGCAAACGTCTTCTGGTCGTCGCTGGAAATGAGCATCAGCGCGAACAGCAATTCGCTCCAGGCGGCGGTGAAGACGAAGCCAAGCGTGGCGCCCATGCCGGGCAAGGTCAGCGGCACGATCACCTTGCGCATCGCCTGCGCCCGCGTGCAGCCGTCGATCATCGCCGCTTCCTCCAGATCCTTCGGAATGCCGTCGAAGAAGGACTGCATCAGGAAGGTGGCGAAGGCGGTGTTGAAGGCCGTGTAGATGATGATCAGACCGACCAGGCTGTTGGTCAGGCCAAGCTCGCCCATGACGCGGTAGATCGGCGGAATGACCATCACCAGCGGAAAGGTTTGCGTGAGCAAAAGCATGATCGCCAGGGTCGCCTTGCCGCGAAAGGTGAAGCGCGACATGGCGTAGCCGGCGAGGGTGGCGATGACCGTGACGAGCGCCGCGGTCGACACCGAGACGATGACGCTGTTGAGGAAATAGCGGGGGAAGTCAGAGGCTTCCAGGACAGTGATGAAGTTGCGGAAGGTCGTCTGCGACGGCCACAGCGTGATGCCCTCGGAATAGAGCAGCCGCTCCGGCGTCACCGAAATCTTCAGCGTCCAGAAGATCGGGAACAGGGCGAAGATCATATAGGCGGCAATCGCCGCGTAGAGGCCGACGCCGCTGAAGATGCGCGAGGAGGTAGAGCGTCCGGCAATCATCAGACGTGCCTCACCAGCAACCGGCGGATGGCGATCAGCGCGATCGCATAGGCGATGAGCAGTACCAGTAGCAGCACCGCCACCGCGGAGGCATAGCCCTTGTCCAGCGACTTGAAGGCGCTGACATAGATGTAGACCGGCACCGTGCTGGTCGAGCCGGCCGGCCCGCCCTCGGTCATGACGAAGATCAGATCGGCGAAGGTCGCGATCCAGATCGTACGCAGCATGACGGTGATGACGATGGTCGGCGCTAGGAACGGCAGCGTCACCTTGGTGAAGCGCTGCCAAGGCGAAGCGCCGTCGATTGCGGCCGCCTCATGCAGTTCCGACGGGATCGACTTCAGCGCCGCCAGCAGCGTGATGGCGAAGAACGGAATGCCGAACCAGATGTTGGCGATGATCGGCCCCCACATGGCGGTCGCCGGATCGGACAGCACATTGGTCGGCTCGGCCTTCAGCCCGAGCGTGAAGAGCCAATGCGGCAGTGGTCCGATGATCGGATTGAACAGCCACGCCCAGGTCAGGCCCGACAGGAAAGATGGCACCGCCCAGGGCAGGAACACCACCGCCTGCACGAACTTGCGCCCGACAAACGGTTTGTCGAGCAGCAACGCCAGACCCAGGCCGAGGAAGAACTGGAAGAACAGGCTGGCGACGGTCCACCACAGCGTGTTGACCAGCGCCTGCCCCAGCACCTGGTCGGTCAGCATCGCCTGATACTGGCCTAGACCGACATATTCGGATTTGAAGGCGGAGAACTTCCGGAACGAATAGCTGATGCCGATGATCAGCGGCACCAGCAGCACCACGACCAGCAGAACGATCGCCGGGCTGAGATAAAGCCAGGGCTCGATTGCTGCATGCGTCAGCCGCTTCTTTCGCGGCCGGCCGGCGGATCGTATTTCGGACACGGCATAAGTCATTAGCGCTCAACAATCATGGGTGGGTGCCGACAGCGGCAACAGCACCCTTCTCCCCGTTCACGGGGAGAAGATGCCGGCAGGCAGATGAGGGGCGGCGCCAGCCTTGGGGTGCTCGCGCTGCCCCTCATCCGGGCCTGTCTGTGCATGTCGTTGTCCCAAAACCGCTACGCACTTTTGGGCGACATGCATTCGGGCCACCTTCTCCCCGTAAACGGGGAGAAGGTGGAAGAACTACTTCTTGTTCTTGGCCAGCCAGTCCTGCTGTTCCTTGGTCAGGAACGCGGCCCATTGATCGGCAACGTCCTTGGCCGACTTCTGGCCGAGCAGCACTTCCTGGAAATTCTTGATCGCCACCTGGTCGACGAAATTGCCGAGGTTCTCCAGATGTGTCGGCGGCGTCACCATTTCATATTTGGAAGTGTCGCTGAGTTCGGTGAACCAGCCTTTGAACTGCTCGGTCTTGAAGTGGGCATCCTGGTCGGCGCCATTGTGGATCGGCACGACGCCGACTTCCTTGGCCCATTCGAGATTGTCCTTGGGCGACAACAGCGTCGCCATCAGCTTCCAGGCATCGTCCTTGTGCTGCGAATTGGCGAACATCGCCCAGCCGGCATAGCCCAGCGTCGGATAGGATTTGCCGCTTGGCCCCACAGGCAGCGGCGCCACGGCAAAATCGTCGGCACTCATCTTGTCGGCAATGCCGATCAGCGCATCCGGATCCTGGTTGAGCATGGCGCAGGTGCCGGAATAGAAGCCGGTGACGGTCTCGTTAAAGCCCCAACTCACCGCATCCTTGGGCGCCAGCCCGTCCTTGTACATGTCGGCCAGCATCTGCAGGCCCTTGACCGAGCCCTCCTCGTTGATGGTCGAGGTGCCGTCCTCGTTGAAGTAGCCGCCCTTGCCAGCGGCGATGTTCATGAACATGTGCATGCCGTTGAAGGCGCCCGGCCCACCGCGCAAGCAATAGCCGTACTTGCCTGGAATGGCGGAGATCTTCTTGGAGTCGGCGATGAAGTCGTCGAGTGTCGCCGGCGGGCCGTCGAGACCGGCCTCCTTGAACAGCTTCTTGTTCCAGAACAGCGCATTCACATAGTAGCCGTACGGGATCATGAACTGGGTGTTGTTGACGGTCGAGCCGAACTGCTTGGCGCGGTCGCCCAGCGTCTTGGCGTCGTCCCATTTGGCCATGTAAGGGCCGAGATCCTCGAGCTGGCCGTTGGTGGCGTACAGGCCCATCCAGCGCTCCGGCATCTCGACGATGTCGGGCGTATCGCCGGCCTGCACCATGGTGAGGAATTTCTCGAAGGCCTGCCCCCAGGGCAGCGAGACCACCTCGACCTTGACGCCGGCATTGGCGGCCTCGAACTCGGCGATCTGCTTCTTCAGGAATTCGGTGCGCTGCGGGCTGGTGATGACCTCGACCAGCTTGAGGGTGGTGTCGGCCAATGCGCCGCTGGCGGACATCGCCAGGCCGGCAGCGGTGGCAAGCATGATGCTCAGTCGTTTCATGTTCAGAACTCCCATTTTGAACCCAGTCATTTTTTTGCTTTGTCGAAGGCCTGGCCGATGTCGGCCCAGAGGTCTTCGACGCTTTCCAATCCGACATTGAAGCGGATGGTTCGGGGGCTGACGCCGAAGCGCGCCATCGAATTGAGACCCGGTGTCTGCTCGAGCGAGGCCTTTGCCGGCACGACGAGGCTTTCATGACCGCCCCAGCTGACGCCGATGCGGAAAAATTTCAGCGCATCGACGAAAGCGGGAATGTCGACATCCTCCGTCACCTCGAAGGAGAACAGCCCGGCATAGCCGGCAAGCGTCTTCTTGCCGGGATGGTTGGAATAGGCGGGATGATTGACCCGCTCGACCTTGTCATGCGCCTTCAAGCGCTCGGCGATGACGAGCCCGCTCTTCATGTGATGCGGCAGTCTCAGCGGCAGCGTGCGCAGGCCGCGCAACAGCAGCCAGCCCTCGAAGGGCGACAGCTTTGCGCCAAGCTGCGAGTAGGTCTGGTCGTTGATGTGCTTGATATGGGCGGCCGAGCCCGCCACCACACCGGCGACGGTATCGCTGTGGCCGCCGAGATATTTCGAGGCCGAGTGCAGCACCAGATCGACGCCGTGCAGAATCGGCTTCTGGAACACCGGCGTCGCCCAGGAATTGTCGATTGTGGTGACGATGCCCTGCTCTTTCGCCAGCCGCGTCAGATGTTCGAGATCCTGCAGCTCGAACATCATCGAGGTCGGGCTTTCCAGGTAGAGCAGTTTCGCACCGGGAAGTGCCGCGGCCACCGCATCCGGATCGGAGCCGTCGACATAGTCGACCTTGATATGCAGGCGCGGAAACAGCCGCTCGAACAGTCGGTAGGCGTCGCCATAGCAATTGCGCACCGCAAGGATGCGTTCGCCTGCGCCGACGAAAGCCAGCAACGTCGCGCTGATCGCAGCCATGCCGCTCGAAAAACCACGCGCGGCTTCAGCACCTTCAAGCGCTGCGACGCGCGACTCGAATTCCATCACCGTCGGATTGTCGCCGCGCGAATAGATCGGCTGTTTCCTGCGCCCGGCAAAGGTGTCGGCCATGTCGGCATAGCTGGCGAAGGTGAACAGCGAGGTCTGGTAGATCGGCGGCACCACCGCATTGCCGGGGAACGGGTCGTCATGCGCCAGAAGCGTCGCCGCCTCGGCGAGATAGTCGCTGCCGGAAATGCCGGGGTCGAAGCTGTGCTCGTTCATGTGCGGACCGAAAGTTTGAGGTTGGCGGCGCCGCGCTTCAAATCGTCCTCGACCGTGGCGATCAGCTTCAGCGCTTCGGCCCGGGCGCCTTCCGGATCGTGCGCGGCGATGCAGTCGAACATGGTGCGGTGGTAGGGAAAGCTTGCGTGGCCGAAATCGCGCACGCCGAGCGGATGTTCCCAGAAGCGGTGGAACAGTTCGTGCATGGCGGCGATAATCTGCTCGAACAGCGGATTGCCGCAGGCGCGGTAGATCGCCTGATGGAATTCCCAGTCCTCTTCCGACGACATGCCGGCGCGGCTGAGAAACTCTTCCTCCATGATGTCGAGCTTGCGCTCGATCTCGGCGAGGTCGTCCTTGTCGGCACGAATGGCGCAAAGGGCGGCGGCTTCCGCTTCCAGCGCGCGGCGGATTTCCAGCGTGCGCATCAGGCCGGTGAAATCATTGCCGCCGGCAAGCGTCAGCGGCATGTGCAGCATGTCGAGCGAGACGGCGGCCTTGAGATAGGTGCCCGAGCCCTGCCGGCGCTCGACCAGGCCAAGCCCTTCCCAGCGCGTCAGCGCCTCGCGCACCGTGTTGCGGCTGACCTTCAGACGCTCAGCGAGGATGCGTTCGGTCGGCAGCCTCTCACCGGGTTCCAGCTTCTCGCGCATGACGAAGCCGGCCAACGCCTTCAGCACCGCGTCGTCGCGGGCCGTCGTCTGGATCGGCGGAAGGCTGAATTCGGTCACCGGGGCTATTACCGAAGTGGTTCAATGGTCCAACCAATTTCTGCACAGACGAAGGGACCTGTCAACAGTGGAAACGCAGCAAGGCCGAAGGGCCAGGGGATGCACCTTCGGCCTTGCTGCTTCAGCCGTGGATGCGCGCCGGCGCAGCGGCGGCGCGAGCCTCGCGCCAGCGAGCGAAGATTGCCTCGCGAACCCGCCTCGAACCAGAGAGGCGCTTTTTTGCCTGCGCCAGCACCGCAGGCGACGCCTCGGCGGGCGTGCCGGACCGAAAGGGAGGAGCCGGGGCGTATTCGAGCGAGAGCTGCACGATCTCGGCCTCCTCCTGTCCAAGCAGCCTCGCAACCAGCGCCAGGCCGAAGTCGATCCCCGAAGTGACGCCGCCGGCGGTGATGAGCTTGCCGTCTTCGACGATACGCTCGTCGACCGGGATCGCTCCGAACTCCTCAAGGAAATCATGCGCATACCAGTGCGTGGTCGCGCGCTTGCCCCTCAGCAGTCCGGCCGCCCCAAGCACCAGGGCACCGCTGCAAACGGAGGTGATGTAGCGCACCTGCCCCGCGCGCTCCCACACGAAATCGAGGACTGTCTGGTCCTCCAGCAGCGCGTTGACCCCGCCCCCGCCAGGAATGCACAGCACGTCGAGGGGCCGGCAATCGTCAAAGGTCGCGGTTGGCGTCAGCGAGAGGCGCGTCGATGACGTCACCGGGTTGCGATCCTTCCAGATCAGTTCCACCTCGGCATCCTTGGCCGATGCCAGGACTTCGTATGGGCCGGTGAGGTCGAGTTGTTGGACGTCGGGGAATACGAGGATGCCGAAACGAAGGGGCATGGAAATCTCCGTGGGTTGACTTCCGGCAATCTACGGCATCATGGTTTGGCACGATTGCCATTCATCCCTCGCTTCGGGCCAAACCAATGCGCCGTATCGAAGTACTTGCCTATCCCGACATCCAGCTCCTCGACGTCAGCGGACCGCTGCAGGTCTTTGCCAGCGCCAATGATTTCAAAAGGCAGGCCGGCGAACCGGCTCCTTACGAGGTCGTGGTCGTCGCCGCCTCACCGCGCATCCGGACATCGGCCGGTCTCGTGCTGGAGGCAGCAGTGCTGCCAACCCACGGAGGTAAGATCGACACGCTGCTTGTCCCCGGAGGATGGGGCGTCAACGCGGCCTGCGACGATCCCGTGCTGGTCCAGTGGATCGCCGGTCGCTCGCGCGATGCCACCCGAACCGCTTCCGTCTGCAGCGGCGCCATGCTGCTGGCGACGGCTGGCCTGCTCGACGGCCGCCGCGCGGTGACCCATTGGGGACGCTGCGCGGAGTTCGCCCGGCGCTTTCCCGCGGTCCGGCTCGAACCCGATCCGATCTTCATCCGCGACGGCAATGTCTGGACATCCGCCGGCGTAACGGCGGGGATCGATCTCGCCCTCTCCCTCGTCGAGGCCGACCTTGGCCGGCACACGGCGATCGGCGTGGCGCGCGAGTTGGTGGTCTTCCTGAAACGTCCCGGTGGCCAGGCGCAATTCAGCCAGACCCTCAAGCTGCAGCAAGGCGACGGGCGCTTCGACCGGCTGCATGGCTGGATCCTCGAAAATCTGGCCGGTGACCTGTCGCTCACGCAGTTGGCCGACCACGCCAATATGAGCCCGCGCAGCTTCTCGCGGCGCTATCGCGAGGCCACCGGCCGGACACCTGCCCGCGCGATCGAGGAGATCCGGATCGAGGCGGCGCGGCGGATGCTGGAGCGGGGCCAGCCCGTCAACCAGACGGCCCGCCGCTGCGGTTTCGGCTCGGAAGAAACCATGCGGCGCGGCTTTCTGCGCGTGCTGGGCACCAATCCGCGCGCCTATCGCGAGCGTTTCTGATCGCGACTGCTTGCTCCATTAGGCCGGCGGTCGATGCGGTAGAAATAGAGCCTCTCTAGCGTTCAGGCGGGATGCTGTAGCTGGCTGAGCCCGCCATCGACGACGAGGGTCGCCGCGTTCATGAACGGGCACTCCTCAGAAATCATGAACACAGCGGCCAGCGCGATCTCGCGCGCCGAGGCGATGCGACCGCCGGGATGCAGCGCCAGCGTCCTGGCGCGCGCCGCAACCGGATCGGCAAAACTGTTCCAATAGTCGGTCGCCTTCTGCGTCTCGACATAACCGGGCGCCAGCGCGTTCACGCGCACGCCCTGCCCGGCATATTCCAGCGCCAGCGATTTGGTCAGCCCAAGCAGCGCGTGCTTGGCCACGGGATAAGGGAAGGTATGAGGGATGATGGTGAAGCTGTGCGTCGAGGCGATGTTGAGGATCGCGCCACCACCATTTGCGATCATTCCTGGCAGCACCGCCTTGCTGCAATTCCAGGCGCCCTTGACGTTGACGTCGAAATTGCGGTTCCACTCCTCCTCGGTCGCCTCGAGCGGCGTCGAGAACACATTCATCCCCGCATTGTTGATCAGCGCGTTGATCGGCCCGATCGCGTCGGTCGCCCGGCTGACGGCAGCGGCAATCGCGGCCCCGTCGCTGATGTCGGCTGCGGTATGTCCGACATGGCCCTGCGGTGCGGCAAGGCCGGCGACCGTTTTGTCCAGCAGCGCGCCGTCGCGATCGACCAGGAACAGTTTTGCCCCTTCGGCCAGGCAGGCCCCGGCGATGGCAAGCCCGATGCCTTGCGCGGCGCCGGTGAGGAAGATGCGTTTGCCGGACAGGCGCTCAGCCATGGCTGTCACTCCACTGCAAGATGGTCAGCGCCGGCCCAGTGCCGACGAACGCAGATTGTCGAGCAAAACGGCAAGCAGCAGGATCACGCCGCGCACAATGTACTGGTAGAAGGCTGGGATGTTGAGCAGGTTCATGGCGTTTTCGGCAATGCCCATGATCAGCACGCCGACGATGACGCCCGACATGGTGGCGCGGCCGCCGGCAAGCGAGACGCCGCCGAGCACGCAGGCCGAGATGACCGAGAGTTCAAGCCCGACCGCCGCATTGGGCTGGCCCGACGTGATGCGCGAGGCCAAAAGGATGCCGGCGATGCCACAGACCACGCCTTGCAGAGCAAAGATCCAGATGCGCGTCCAGTCGACATTGACGCCGGCCAGGCACGAGGCCTCCGGGTTGCCGCCGATGGCCAGCGTGTTCTTGCCGAAGACGGTACGATTGAGGACAAAACCGAAGATGCAGAACAGCACGGCCAGGACCCAGACCGGCGTCGGAATGCCGAACAGCTTGGATAGCGCCAGCTGGTAGAAATCCGGGCTGTTGATGCCGACGGCGCGGCCATCGGATGCGATCAGCGCAAGGCCGCGCACGATCTGCATGGTGGCAAGCGTCGTGATCAGCGCGTTGATGCGGAATTTGGCGATGACGACGCCATTGATGAAGCCGACGAAGGCGCCGCAGGCGATTGCCGCGAGAAGCCCGAGCAGGATCGAACCGGTATAGTTCGACACCATTACCGCGACCATGCCGGCAAAGGCGACGATGGAGCCGACCGAGAGGTCGAAGTCACGCGCGGCAAGGCAGAACATCATCGTACAGGCGACAATGCCGACGGTGACCACCGACTGCAGCAGGCCGAGCATGTTGCGGTCGGTGAGGAAGTTCGGCACCAGCAGCGACACCAGCACGAAGGCGACGATGAAGATGACGACGAGGCCCTGTTCGCCGAGCAGGATCTTCTTCAACTGATCGGTCATGGTAAAGATCCTCAGGATGCGATCGCGTCGGGGGTTTTCTGATCGGGAAGAGCAGCGGCCAGGATCGCTTTTTCGGCGAACTGGTCGCGGGCGAGTTCGGCGCTGATGCGCCCGCCGCACATCACCAGGATGCGGTCGCAAATGCCCATCGCTTCCGGCAGTTCGGACGAGACGACGACGATCGCCATGCCGTCTTCGGCAAGCTGGTAGAGCAACTCGTAGATTTCCGCTTTGGCGCCAACATCGATACCGCGTGTCGGCTCGTCGACGATAAGCACGCGCACGCCCTGCTCCGACAGCCAGCGGCCGAGAATGACCTTCTGCTGGTTGCCACCGGAGAGGTTGATGATGTCCTGCTTGCGCGACGGCGTGCGCACCTTGAGCTTCTTGATGAAGGTCTCGGCGGTGGCGATCTCGCTGGCGCGGTTCAGGATCCCGAAGCGCGTGTGATGACGCCGCGACGAGATGTTGATGTTCTCCTCGATCGAGCGGCCCTGGATGATGCCGTCATGCTTGCGGTCTTCCGAGCACAAAACGATGCCGGCGCGGATCGCGTCATGGGGATCGGTGGCATGAACGACCTTGCCGTCGACGCTGATGGTGCCGCCTGAGCGCCGGTCGGCGCCGAAGACCAGCCGCATCAGTTCCGAGCGCCCCGCGCCGATCAGGCCGAAGAAGCCGACGATCTCGCCGGCCCTTGCCTCGAAGCTGGCAGGCGTCGTCAGTTTTACTCCGGAAACAGCGTCGACCTTCAGCCGGACATCGCCGGCCGGGCGTGGGCGAAACCCCCAGATATCGGAGATTTCGCGGCCGACCATTTCGGCGACGACCTGGTCGCGTGTGACGTTTTTCAGCGACGCATGGTGCGCCGCGAGCTTGCCGTCGCGCAGCACGGTCAGGCTGTCGCAGAGGCGGAACACTTCGTCCAGCCGGTGCGAGACATAGATGATGACCTTGCCCTCGCCGCGCAGGCGGTCGATCAGCGCAAACAGGATTTCGCTTTCGCGCGACGACAATGACGAGGTCGGCTCGTCCAGAGCGATGACGCGCGCGTCGAGCATGATCGCCTTGGCGATCTCGACCATCTGGCGCTCGCCGATCGACAGCGTCTTGACCTTGCGGCTGATATCGATGTCGATGCCGGCTGATTTCAGCTTGGCGCCAACATCGTCCAGCATCCTGGCACGGGCGATGATGCCGGCGTTGGCGGGGAAGCGGCCGAGGCTGAGGTTTTCGGCAACAGTGAGCTCGGGAACCAGCTGCAGTTCCTGGTGGATGACGATGACGCCATTGTCGAAGGCATCTCGCGTCGTTGCATAGGCTTGCATCTTGCCGTCGATGAGGATCTCGCCGTCATCGGCATGCTGGTCGCCGGACAGGATCTTGATCAGCGTGGATTTGCCGGCGCCGTTCTCGCCCATCAGGCCGTGCACGGCGCCCTTGTCGACGCCGAACGAGACGTCCGACAGCGCCTTGACGCCCGGATAGGTCTTGGTGATTTCCGAGAAGTCGAGAAAGGACATGGGGCGCCTATCCTTTTGCCATGCCAAACAGGCGGCGACTGTGAGCCGCCGCCTGTTTGTACAGGGAGGATTATTCGATGCCGAGACCCTTGCGGACCGTCTGGTAGTCGTCGCGCTTGGCCAGCGCACCGGCGGTCAGGATGAGCTTCTCGGGTTCCTTGTTGTTGGCGACCCAGTCATACATGTTGAGCGCAGTCTCGTAGCCGTGACGCTTCGGCGAGATGATCACCGTGCCGACGAAGCCGGTGGCGGTCGGCTTCTTGAACTCGTTGATCGCCGAATCCGCACCGCCGATGCCGACGCCGATCACGTTTTCGGCCGGGATGCCGACGCTTTCGGAAGCGCGCACGGCGCCGAGCACGGCTTCGTCGTTGAGGCCGAAGGAGACCCACTTCTTGATGTCGGCATGGGCGTTGAGCACCACCGTCGCCGCATTCAGTGCAGCCTCGGTGTCGGTCTTGGCCTGAGGCGCGTCGAAGATGTTCTCGGCCTTGAAGCCGTTGGCCTTGAGCACCGAGATGGCGCCTTCGACCCGGTCGACGGCGGTCGGCAACTGATCATAGGAGACGCGGATGGCGCCAACCTCGTCGGCCTTCCAGCCGCGCGCCTTCATTTCGTCGACGATCGCCTGGCCGACGGCCTCGCCGATCTTGGTCGCCGAAATGCCCATATGCGGCACGTCTTCCAGCGCCTTGCCGTCTGCGCCGACCAGACGGTCGTCAACGGTCATCAGCTTGAGATTGTTTGCGGCGGCCTTGGCGACGATGCCGGGGCCGAGTTTCACATCAGGTGTGCAGACGATGAAGCCTTGCGCGCCCTGCGCGCCGAGATTGTCGATCGCCGACATCAGCTTCTCACCGTCCTCGGCGCCGATCTTGACCAGGGTAAAACCCTTCTCCTTGGCGGCCTGGTCGGCGAACTTCCATTCGTCCTGGAACCACGGCTCCTCGGGCTGTTTGACGATAAAACCTATCTTGGTGTCCTGAGCATATGCAGCGATGGTCGTGACGGACAGCACGGCAAGGGCGCCCGCGACGAGCGCGGTCTTCAGAAGTCGCATGATTACCTCCCAGCGATGGCCGGGCGCTCAGCCCGGATGCAGAGTCTCTAATTCTTTTTATCATACTCGTCAATTGATCTGGTATGATAATTGAGCTACATGCTCCGACCAGGGATCGCTGGCGCAAATCATCCGCATCCGGTAAGGCCGGGGACGCGAGATCAGTGGTTTCGCCGCCTTGGAGGAGGGCTGAGGTGACCGAAACTTCGAAGAAGGCATCAGGCGACACCCGCCGCCCGCGCGTCATGCCCGATGTGACCAAGGCGCTTGCCTCAGACATCTTTTCCGGACGCTATCCCGCCGGCTCGTCTCTGCCGACCGAAAACGAGCTCGGCGTCGAATATGGCGTCAGCCGCACCGTCATCCGCGAGGCGCTGAAGGTGCTGGCCGCCAAGGGGCTGGTGCTGTCGCGGCCGCGCATCGGCACGGTTGTATGTGAACAGGACAACTGGAACATCATCGACCCGCAGGTGCTGGCCTGGCACGCGCCGCATGTGCTGGACGACAAATTGTTCGACGCCATCCTCGAGACGCGCCGCGCCATCGAACCTCTGGTAGCTGAACTGGCGGCGACTCGTGCGACGCTGCAGGAGATCGCCGATCTCGAAGCCGCCTGGCGCGGCATGGCCAATGCCGGCGAGGATCTCGCCGCCTTCTCGCGCTCGGACATCACCTTCCACCAGATCGTCTATGCCGCGAGCCACAACCCGATCTTCCGCCAGATCGGCAATCTGATCGACACCGGGCTGAAATTCTCGCTTGAAGCAACGGCGACCATTTCGCTCGCTCGGCGCATGGAAGCAGTGGCGGCGCACCGCGAGGTGGTGGAGGCACTGCGCATGCGCGATGCCGCGGCGGCGCGTGCGGCGGCAGGCCGGATCCTCGACCTTGCGGCGCGCGACCTGGTCAGCGCCAAGAAACTCAAGAACAACTGAGACCAGCATGAAAATCATCTCGCTCACCACCTACATCGTCCCGCCGCGCTGGCTGTTCCTGAAGATCGAGACTGATGCCGGCGTCACCGGCTGGGGCGAGCCTGTGGTCGAAGGCCGTGCGCTGACGGTCGAGGCAGCGGTCAAGGAACTTGGCGATTATCTGATCGGCAAGGACCCGCGCCTGATCGAGGACCATTGGACGGTGATGCATCGCGGCGGCTTCTACCGCGGCGGGCCGATCCTGATGAGCGCCATTGCCGGCATCGACCAGGCGCTATGGGACATCAAGGGCAAGGCGCTCGGCGTGCCTGTGCACGAACTGCTCGGCGGCAAGCTGCGCGACAGCATCAAGGTCTATTCCTGGATCGGCGGCGACCGGCCGGCGGAAGTGGCTGATGGCGCCAGGGAAGTGGTGGCGCGCGGTTTTCAGGCGCTGAAGATGAATGGCACCGAGGAACTGCAGATCGTCGACAACCATGACAGAATAGATGCGGCTGTCGAACGAGTCGCCATGGTGCGCGAGGCCGTTGGGTCCAACATTGGCATCGCCGTCGATTTCCACGGCCGCGTCCACCGGCCGATGGCGCGCATGCTGGTCAAGGAGTTGGAACCCTACCGGCTGATGTTCATCGAGGAGCCGGTGCTGAGCGAAAATCGCGAGGCGCTGAAGGAGATCGCCGCCCTCGGCTCGACGCCGATCGCACTCGGCGAGAGGCTCTACAGCCGCTGGGATTTCAAATCGGTGTTCGAACAAGGCGCCGTCGACATCATCCAACCCGACCTCTCGCATGCCGGTGGCATCACCGAATGCCGCAAGATCGCGGCGATGGCCGAGGCCTATGATATTGCGGTCGCGCCGCACTGCCCGCTCGGCCCGATCGCGCTCGCCGCCTGCCTGCAGCTCGATGCCGTCAGCTACAACTGCTTCATCCAGGAACAGAGCCTCGGCATCCACTACAACGCCGCAAACGATTTGCTCGATTATGCCGCCAACAAGGACGTCTTTCGCTACGAGGATGGCTATGTCGCAATCCCCGATGGTCCCGGCCTCGGCGTCGAAATCGACGAGGACTACGTCAAGGAAAGGGCCAAGGAAGGCCACCGCTGGCGCAACCCGGTCTGGCGTCACAAGGACGGCTCCTTCGCCGAGTGGTAGCCCGGCCGACCTTGCGGCCAGGCCTTCAGGACCTCAAGCTCAATTTCGCGGTGGCGCCAGCGTAACGCAGGCCTCTGATGGGCCGCAGCGCCGAGCACCAGCGCATGGGAACCGTCGGCGCCGGCAAGCCGCAACTCGCTGACCGCCTGGGTTGCCGCAAGCGATCGAAAGCAGTCGCTATCCATGGAACATGGCGGATGTCCTGTTCTCATCGACCTTTTCTTGGCCCGCCAGCCGCGTCACCTGCCCGCGGCGTGCCGGCCTGCGTTCCTGCCGGAGAAGATGCAGCTGCCGAGAAATGTCCCTTCCAGCGCATTGTAGCCGTGATAGCCGCCGCCACCGCCGCCGGCCACCTCGCCTGCCGCATAGAGCCCGGCAATGGGTTCGCCATTGCCGTCGAGAACCTGCGAATTGAGATTGGTGTGCAGGCCGCCAAGCGTTTTGCGCGTCAGGATGTTGAGGCGCACCGCGATCAGCGGCCCGTGCCTGGGATCGAGTATCTTGTGCGGCTTGGTCACCCGGAAGATCTTGTCGCCAATGTAGTTGCGAGCGCCGCGGATGGCTGTGACCTGCGCATCCTTGGTATAGGCATGGTCGACCTCGCGATCGCGCGCCACGATCTGGGCGTTGAGCCGGTCGTAGTCGAGCAGATTGTCGCCTGACAGCGCGTTCATCCCGGCGACCAGGTCGGCCAGGTTGTCGCGGACGACGAAGTCCTCGCCCTTTTCCAGGAACGCCGCCACCGATGGCGGCGCCTTGCCGCCGCGCCGGTTCTTCAGCACGGCCCGAAAATCCTTGGCCGTAAAGTCGAGGTTTTGCTCCGAACCCGAGAGCACGAACTCCTTCGAAGCGATCGTCTTGGTCAGCACGAACCAGGAATAATCGTGTCCCGTCGACAGGATACGCTTCAAGGTGCCGAGCGAATCGAAGCTCGGGAAGAACGGCGCCTCCATGCGTTGTCCGAGAGCGTCGAACCATAGCGGCGACGGCGCAGACAGGATGCGGATGCCGTGGTTCGGCCAGATCGGATTCCAGTTCTTGATCCCCTCGACATAGTGCCACATGCGGTCGGCGTTGATGACGGCCCCGCCGGCGTCCTGGGTGATCGCCACCATGCGGCCGTCGACATGGTGCGGCACGCCGGCAACCATACGCTTCGGCGCCGGCCCCAGCCGCCCGACCGGCCAGACCTTGCGAACCAACTCATGATTGCCGCCGATGCCGCCGGAGGTGACGATCACGACACCGGCCGAAAGGTCGAAATCGCCGACGGCCGTGCGGCTCGACTGCTTGCCGCGCTCGACATCGGATGCCTCCAGGATTTCGCCCGCGACGCCGGTGACCGCGCCGTTGGTCTTGATCAGCCGGCTGACCTGATGACGGAATTTCAAAGTGATCAGCCCTTTGGCGACGTGCTCGCGCACGCGCCTTTCGAACGGCGCGACCACGCCCGGCCCAGTGCCCCATGTCAGGTGGAAGCGCGGCACTGAATTGCCGTGGCCATTGGCCAGCGCGCCGCCGCGCTCGGCCCAGCCGACCACCGGCCACCAGCGCATGCCCATGGCGTAGAGCCACGGCCGCATCTCGCCGGCGGCGAAATCGACATAGGCTTCCGCCACTTTCCTTGGCCAATGGTCCTCGGGCCGGTCGAACTGGGCAGAACCCAGCCAATCCTGCCAGGCGAGGTCGCGGCTGTCCTTGATGCGCAGGCGGCGCTGCTCGGGCGTGTTGACCAAAAACAGGCCGCCGAGCGACCAGAATGCCTGGCCGCCGAGAAAACCGCCACCCTCTTGCTCGACGATGATCACGCGCTTGCCGGCATCGCCGAGTTCCGCGGCTGCGGCCAGGCCGGCCAGCCCGCCGCCAACGATGATTGCGTCCGCGTCAGCCATTGTCGTAGCTCCTGTGCCGGCTTTTGTTTTCGAGATCGGATGCTCGTTGCTAGCCGCGCAGCGCGTTCCAGATGATGCGCGGCAGCTTCAGGAGGCTCGGCTGGTAGTTGAACTCGGTGATCAGGCGGCCGACCATGTGTGCCCTTTTGTGGGTCAGGAACCAGGCCGGCTTCGGCATGATGCGGAACGGCGCTTCGAGCACGCTGCGTTCCGGTCTGTCGAACAAATAGGTGTTGTGGACGACGCCGATGCCGCTCTGCACGTCGTCGAGCGTGTGGCCAGGGAAAGCACCCCAGGTCGGGCGCAGCAGCGCGAACAGAACGCCGCTCCAGGAATTGATGCCGATGCCGCCATAGCGCAGTTCGGCAATGATTTCCTCGAAGCGCTGCCGGCCGATCTCGGCGATCGTCCTGGGATGGATGAGGATGTTGGCGGCAAGCGTGCCGTGCAGCTTTTCATTGGCGTAGGCGACAGCGGCGCGCAGATAGGATTCCGCATTGCCCGCCGGCAGCCGCATGACGCTGAGCGCCGGCGCGAACACCTCGGCATTTTCGAGATAGGTATCCGTGCCCGGCCGGAACGGCACCACCACGCAGGCCGGCCCGCCGGGCCGCTCGAATTTCTGTACGCTGTCGGCATGCGCCTCGAAGGCGGCGAGGCGCTCGGTCGCGCCGGGATAATAGGCCGGGCGCGACGGGGCTTTCTGCATCACCTTTTCGAGGGCCGCCAGAAGCGCGTCGGATTTGTCCCAGCGTTCGGGCAACACGAGCATTTGGCAGGCGATACAGTTGAAACCGGAATTGTTGAGCTTCTGTGTGGCGATCAGTTCGGCATGGTAGGCGATGTCGGCATTCGACCATGGGCCGGGCACCACGATGGTCGGCGCCACGCCGCCAAGCTCAGAGGTGATACGCCGGCTGTTGCGCGGCGTGCCCGCCGCCTTGTTCTTGCGGCCCTCCTCGCCGGGACCCCAGACGATCGCGTCATGCGAGGCGGCGGCACCAGTGATGTGGATGTCGTCAACGAGATCGTGGTTGCACAGATACGCACCGACATCGGCGCTGCCGCGCACGATGCGCAGCGCACCGAATTCGATCAGCGGCCGCAGCGCCGGCCGCAGGAAATCAACGAGGTAATCATTGACCGGGTTCATCTTGAGCAGGACGACCTGATGTTCGACGAGCAGCTTGTGCAGGCAGTCGAGCGGCGCGATCGAGGCGACGTTGCCGGCGCCGAGCACGAGCCCGATCTTGCCCTTGCGGCTGGTGCGCGGCGCGTCATAGGCCGATGCGGTGTTTGCGGCGAGGTTCGCCTTGGTCACGCCGGGCTGCATCCAGATCTCTGCCTTCAGCCCGGTGAACAGCACCTTGTCCCAAAGCGAATTCGGAACCACCGTCACCGCCACCTGTCCGCTAGGCAAGGTGCGGACCGGCAGTCTGTCAAGGAACTTCTTGCCCTCCATCAGGCTCAGCGTGTGGATGAACTGGTTGCAGCCATCCATCAGCGCCGCCGGGCCAGCCAGCCATTCCTCACCTTCCAGCGGCGAGCCGGTCGGGATGCCCTTCTTGCGCGTCGCGGTTTTGACCCACGCCTCGGCGACCTCGCGGATGTGATCCTTGACCTGCCGCAGCAAGGCGATCCGCTCGCCATTCGAGGTCTGCGCCCAGTCGTCCTTCCTGGCGTCGAGATCGGTGAGCGCGAGGTCGAGTTCGGCTGCCCATTCAGGCTGCACGGGCTGGGTTTTGACTGCCTTGGCAACCATCCTATCCTCCTCCACTTCGATCTCTTTGTTTGACGCAATTCCTGTGGGAAAACCGCTTCACACTTTTCCTGGAATTGCTCTACGAAAACGGCAGTGCGGCCCATTGCTCGACGAATTTCCCGCCGGAATAGACCTGGATCGAACCGAACTGCTGTAGCACGAATTCGCTCTGCGTCGGACGCAGGAAGGCGTAGTCGTCAGGCCCGACATTGACGTTGTCGGGCAGCGCCATGAATTGCTGATTGGTCGAAAAGCCGAACGTCTTGTCGGTCTTCATCCCCACGGGATGGACGGGCTTCGCCATCCATTTTCCGCCATAGAGAAAACAGCCGCGCCGCGGCAACAGCCCGAGCTTCTGCAGCAGCCAGGAGCGCTGGTCGAGGCCCGGCGCCTGGACATCGACCACTTTCAGGATCGGCGTCGCGATGAATGCGGCAGGCCGCAATTGGCTGAGGCTCGGCACATCGAAATCGGTCGGCAGCATAAAAGCCGATCCGATGGACAATTCATTGGCGCCGACCCAGCTGTCATAGAGCAATGCGGTGCTGCTGCCGCCAAGATTGAGGATCTTGCGCTGGTCGGCGGCAAGGCAAGCGACATACTGGCGAAACAGGCTGATCGCCTTGACGCGCGCCTTGGCCGGTCCTCCCAGCAGTTTGGGGATATGGCCGATATGCGCCTCGTAGGCCATGACGCCTTCGCATTTCAGCCGCGGGTAATTCGCCAACGCGGAAACTGCCCGGGCCAGTGAGTCGGGATCGCTGATACCGCCGCGATGAAGGCCGACATCGACCTCGAAGCAGACGCGCAGCTCGCGGTCGAGCTCGGCGGCAAGCGAGCCATAGGCGGCCAGCCGCTCCTCGGTATCGATCAGCCAGACGATGCGCGACGTAGCTTCGCCGAGCCCGGCGAGAACGCCCTTCGTCAGCGCGTGCCTGGCGCCGGCAACCGGCATCGGCTTGCCCAACAGGAGATCGACTTGGGGAAACACTTTCAGCATCTCGGCGCTGATCGGCAGATGAAAGGTCATCAGCCTGTCGGTCGCAAACGCCGCGCGGATATAGTCGATCAGCGGCAGGCATGGCAGCGACTTGTCGACGAGGCGCAGATCGAGGCCCGTGGCGAACTTCGCCTTGATCGCAGCGATGTTGTGATCGAGCCGGTCGAGATCGAGCACCAGGCAAGGCTGAAAGATCCCGGCTGCCCTGAGCGCGCCCGACATTTCCGCGAAATAGGTGTCGGTCAGGCTCATGCCGCGACGCCGAGCAGCCTGGCAATATAGGGCGACACGAAGCGGTTGTCCGGGTCCATCTCGCGGCGGACCGCCATCGCATCGTTCCAGCGCGGATAGAGCGCGCTCAATTCCCTTGATGTCAGGCTGTGCATCTTGCCCCAATGCGGGCGGCCGCCGCGCTTCCTGAAGATCGGCTCGGCGGCGTTGAAGAACGCCATCGGATCGCGCTCGACGCCGTGATGGATGGCGATGGAACAGGTTGGGCGCTTGTAGAAGGGGCTGAGCCAGACATTGTCGGGCGCGACGACGCGCACCTCCATCGGAAAATAGACCTCTGGAAACCGCGTCTCGAGCAGCGCAATGATTTCGCTGAGTGCGGGCGCCCCTTCCTCGAACGGCAGGTGGTATTCCATCTCGTTGAACTTGACGTTGCGCTCGGAGGTGAAGACCTTCAGCCACTCCTCGACATAATCCTCGGCCGGCACCTTGGCGAAGGCCGAGCCGATGAGACGGCGGCGCAGCCAAGGGAGCCAGCTGAGATAGTCGCGCAGTTTTCTCAGCGTCGTCACCGCATCGTCGTCTTCCGTCGGCGGACGCACCGTCGCCGGCGCCTCGGTGATGTCGCTGGCAATCAGCAGCGCCTGGCCGGAAAACGGCACATAGTAGAACTCGGCCGAACGATGCGCCGTCATGGTGCTTTCGAATTGCGCAAGCACATCGGCAATCGGCGCCGTCCAGCGGCGGTGCCGCATCCGGTAACTCGCCACGTTGCGGATCGTCACTTCGGTGACGGCGCCGAAAGCGCCGAGCGAAGCGCCCATGGCTTCGATCATGTCGGGGCTCTTGGCACGGTCGAACTCTTTCACGGCGCCACGCCCGTCGACGATCTGCATCGCCTCGAGCTGGGTATGGTAAGCGCCGAGCGTGATGCCCGAGCCGTGGGTGGCGGTGCCCAGCGCCCCGCCGAACGCCTGCTTGTCGATGTCGCCCATGTTCGGCAGCGCCTGGCCGACGCCGTGCAACAGCTTTGCCAGCGCGCCGATCTTGGTGCCGGCGCCGACCCGTGCTGTCAGCCTTTCGGGATCGTGCGACCTCAGGCCCTCGAAGCGATCAAGCGACAGGATCGTCCCGTCATTCTTGACCAGAGGCGTGAAGGAATGGCCCGTGCCAGCGAATCGAACTGGTCCCGGCGCGTTGCGAATGGCACCACTCAGCTCATCGAGACTCTGCGGTTCGGCAAAAGCCTGCGGCGTGGCCGTGACATAGCCCGACCAATTGCTCCACTGGCTGATAGCCTCTCCCAAAATTGCCTCCCTGGGACGCCGGCTTTGCCGGTCTTTCTCCTAGCGCTGAATAATATGATACATACTCAGCTTTTCGGATATGATACATTGTCAGCTTTCTGTCAACCTAGCAATCGGAGGTGTCTTGCGTCCGCGCCGGCCGCATTATCTACAGCGACGCACGCTGAGCCGGCGTCGGCATTGAACGCAGTTCGTTGCCCCTTCAAGCCAGCCCAAACGTTTCCACGGCCCGCATGATGCCGCGCAATTCGGCCAAGCCCTTCAGGCGGCCGATCAGCGAGTAGCCGGGATTGATCCTTGTCTTGCCGATATCGTCGGCGAGCAGGTGGCCATGGTCCGGCCGCATCGGGATTTGCCAGTCGGCGCGGCCCTCCTTGCGGCGGCGCGCCTCCTCCTGCATCAGCGCCAGGATGACATGCGCCATGTCGGTGCCGCCTTCGAGATGCTCGGCCTCGTAGAACGAGCCGTCATCCTCGATGGTGATGTTGCGCAGATGGGCGAAGTGGATGCGGTCGGCGAATTCCTTGACCATGGCGACGATGTCGTTGTCGGCGCGCGTGCCGTAGGACCCGGTGCAGAACGTCAGCCCATTGGCCTGGCTGTCGACGGCATTGAGAATGAAACGCGCATCCTCGGCGGTCGAAACGACGCGCGGCAGGCCGTAGAGCGAAAACGGCGGATCGTCGGGGTGGATACACATGCGCACCCCCTCCTCTTCCGCCACCGGAATGATCTCGCGCAGGAACCACGCGAGGTTGCCGCGCAACTCCTTCGGCCCGATCCCGTCATAGCCCGCAAGCGCCTCGCGAAAACTGTCGCGGTCATACTTGCGCTCTGTAGCCGGCAGGCCGGCGATCAGATTGCGCTCGATCTGGTCGATCTTCTCGGGCGGCAATTCCTTCAGCCGCGCTTCCGCTTGCGCAATACGCGCCGGCGTGTAGCTGTCAGCTCCGTTCTTGCGCTTCAGCACGAACAGATCGTAGGCGGCGAAATCAACGGCATCAAAACGCAGGGCGTAGCCTGTCGTCGGCAGACGGTAGGCTAGATCGGTGCGGGTCCAGTCCACCACCGGCATGAAATTGTAGCAGATCGTGGCGATGCCGGCCTTGGCCAGCGCGCGGATCGAATCGCGGTAATAGCCGGCATAGCGCTCGCGTTCCTGCGCGCCGATTTTGAAGGAATTGTGGACCGGAATGCTCTCGACGACCGACCAGGTCAGTCCTGCTTCCTGGATAATGCGCTTGCGCTCCAGCACTTCGGCCTCAGGCCACGCCCGGCCGTCATAGATATGGTGGAGCGCCGAGACCACGCCGGTGGCGCCCGCCTGCTTGACATGATCGAGCGTCACCGGATCATCGGGCCCATACCAGCGCCAGCATTGTTCCATTTTCGGCTTTCCTTCTGCGAGAGGTTGGCAACTTATTGTTGGACCCCGATGGGAGTCGATAGAAAATGGAGGAGTTTTTAGAAATGATGGATTTCGACGGCAAGGTCGCCCTGGTGACCGGGACGACCGGAATCGGCCTGGCAACCGCCAAGCGCCTTGCGGCCGGTGGCGCCGCAATCATCGCCTGCGGCATCGACCGCGCCGCCAACGCGTCATTGAAAGCGCAACTGGAAAGCACTGGAGCAGCAGCGCTGGTCATCGACACCGACGTCGCCGTTTCCGATCAGGTGCGCGACGCGGTCGCGGCTGGCGTCGCGAAGTTCGGCGGCCTGGATGTCATCGTCAATTCAGCCGCCGTCCATCCCTATGGCACGGCGACGACCACCGACTGGGAAACCTGGAACCGAACGATGACGGTCAATGTCGGCTCGATCTACCTGACCGCGCATTTCGGCATTCCGGAAATGATCAAGCGCGGAGGCGGCGCCATCGTCAACGTCGCCTCGGTGCAGGGCTTTGCCTGCCAGCAGAACGTCGCCGCCTATGCCACGACCAAGGGCGCCATCCACACGCTGACGCGCTCGCTGGCGCTCGACTACGCGGCATCAGGCATCCGCGTCAATTCGGTCAGCCCGGGCTCGATCCGCACGCCGATCCTGGAGAAGGCTGCGCGCGGTGACGGCGGCAGCGATGCCGATGTCGAAGAGGCCTACAAGCGCTTCGGCGCGGCTCATCCGCTCGGCCGTATCGGCGAACCGGAGGAAGTGGCGGAACTCATCGCCTTCCTGTGCTCGTCGAAGGCCGGTTTCTGCACCGGCGCGGACTACAGGATCGATGGCGGCCTGACGGCAGGTATTGGCGTGAAGTAGCGCTATGATGGCGTTCTGCGCGCTTGCAGGCAATCGGTGTCCGACCGCGCTACAGCTTCCACATCCGCTTGGCATTGCCCGACAGCAATTTCGTCCTCTCCTCAGGGCTGGCGCCCGCGATCAGCGCGTGTGTCGCCGCCACCCAGGTGGCAAGGCCACCGCCAAGCGTGCACACCGGCCAGTCGCTGCCCCACACGACGCGGTCCCAGCCGAAAATGCCGATCGTGTGCTCGACATAGGGGCGCAAGGTCTCGACGGTCCATGAGCCGGCATCGGCATAGGCGACGACACCGGAGATCTTGCCGATGACATTGGGACGCCGCGCGATCTCGGTCATATGCTCGNCATCGGCATAGGCGACGACACCGGAGATCTTGCCGATGACATTGGGACGCCGCGCGATCTCGGTCATATGCTCGCGCCACGGATGTTCCGCACTGGCCTTGATGTCGGGCACGCCGCAATGGTCGAGCACGAACTGCACATCCGGCGCCAGATCGGCGAGCGCAACCGCCCTTGGAATCTGATGCGGCAGGACGACGAGGTCGAAGGTCAGGCCGGTGCCGGCAAGCCGCTTGATGTTTTCGCGAAACAGCGCGCTGTCCGAAAGCTCGTCCGGCATGACATGCAGCACGCGGCGGAACCCCTTGACGAAAGGGTCGGCTTGCTGGCGCCCGAGATAGGCGGCGAAGCCGGCCTCCTCCGGGCGGCAGGAGGCGATCGCCCCGCGCAACAGACTGCCCTTCTCCAGCGACTGCGCCTTCACATGGCTGGTCTCGGCCTGGATGTCGGCTTGGTCGACATCGACCTCCATGTGCAATGCAGCCCCGATGCCAACGCGGCGGGCCTGGATCGCATATTCTGCATGCGGGAAATCACGGTTGAGCGCCGGCTCGCGGCTGAGCCAGGGATAGCGCAGCGCCGACAGGTCGATCAGGTGCAGATGGGTGTCGATGATCATGGCTGTCCTCCTCGGTGATTTCAGATCATCGCCAAATGCCTAAACCCAGCGCATGACACAAGCTTTGGCTCAGGCCCGCTTCGGGATCTCTTTGTCCTCGAGCAGCAGCGTCAGCCCCATGGCGACGAAATAGAGCGCCGCCACCCAGATGAACATCACGTTGAAGCCACTGGAGTAATGGTCGAGCACCACTTCGCGGATCGCGCCCGGCAGGCTCGATGCGAGGTGCGGCGTCAACCCGTTCAGGCCACCCGGCAGCAGGGCGGCGGCGTCTGCAGGAAGCTCGGCTGTCTGCCGGTTCAGCGCCCAGATCATCACCGCGCCGTTCAGCGCCAGTCCGAGCGATGCTCCGAGCGTTCGCGCCTGGGTGATCAGCGATGTCACCGCGCCGATATCCTGCAGCGGTGCTGCCGCCTGGATCGCCACGATCAGCACCTGGAACTGCAGACCCATGCTGATGCCGAATACTGCCATCATCGTCGCCAGCACCCAGATCGGCGTGTGCTGGTTGGTGAGGACGAAGCCCAGCATCAGAAACCCGCCGATAGCCATGGCGACCACCGGCATCCATTTGTAGCGTCCGGTTGCCGCGATCACCCGCCCGGCCACGATCGAGATGACCATCGATGTCAGGGACGCCGGCAGGAACAGGAAGCCTACCTCGGCCGGGCTCAGGCCCGTCAGCGTCTGCATGTAGAGGGCGAAATAGAAGAACATGCCCAGCGTCACCGTTCCGGCGACCAGCGACACGCCCGAGACGATGCTGACCGTCGAATTGCCGAACAGCCGCAGAGGTACGATCGGCTCTTCGGCCCGCCGCTCGACCATGACGAACAAGGTGATGGCGGCCACTGCCAGCAGCGGCAGCGCGAAGGTGATGAGGTCCGGTCCGTTGGGGTCGAGCACGTGATAGCCCCAATAAACGATCGCCGTCGTGCCTATGGCGAGCAGCGCGCCACCGAGATAGTCGATGCGGTGCCGCTTTTCGTTGAACCGGCTGCGCATGGCGAAGGCCAGCACAGCCAGCACGATGATGCCTATCGGCAGATTGACCAGGAACACCCAGCGCCAGCCGAACAGGCTGGTGATGTAGCCGCCGGCCAACGGGCCGAGCACCGACGACAGCGCGAACACCGCCGAACTGTAACCCTGGTATTTGGCGCGGTCGCGCGGCGAAAACAATTCGCCGATCATGGCGAAGGCGGAGACCATCAGGCCGCCGCCGCCGATGCCTTGCAGCACGCGCGCGGCGATCAAGCTCTCCATCGACCATGCCATGCCGCAGACCAGCGAGCCCAGCAGGAACAGGCCGATCGCCGTCAGCACGACATTCTTGCGGCCATACATGTCGCCAAGCTTGCCGTAGAATGGCGATACCGCGGCGGTCGAGAGCAGGTAGGCGGCACCGACCCAGCCGAACAGATGCAGATTGCCGAGTTCGCCGGCGATGGTTGGCAAGGCGGTGACGACGATCTGCATATCGATGGTGGCCATGAACATGGCGATCAGCGCGCCGAAATAGACGATCAAGGTCGTAAGGTCGGGCCTGACTTGGGCCTCCACGGGCGCTGTGTCCGGCAGCGTCTGCTCGACAGTCATCGGTGTCTCCGTAGCTTGGGGCGCGATTTATGTGCCCACAGCTGAGAGGTGTCAACCAGATATGTGCGCTCAGCATATAATTGACATCAGCATATATTCTTGCTAACGCGCTATGGATGAGCAGCAACGCATCCAGCAGTCCGGATCGATTTCCATCCCTGTTCCAGACGCGCGGCGATCGGGACCTCGCCGGTCTGGCGCGCGGCAGCGGCCTGTCCGAACCGGCGGCCGAGGCCGTGGCCGCCATCGATGCGGTAATGAGCAAGGTGCGCCGCTCGATCCAGCGCCGCGACTTCGGCCGCATGATCCTGGCGCGCGTAGACCCTTCGCTGGAAGTGAGCCATCTCGATGCGATCAGCGCCATCGCGAACAATCCGGTTTTCAGCGCTACCCAGCAGGATGAGGTGACGGTTGGCGTCATCGCCGAGCGCCTCGAGATCGATCCGTCGCGCGCCAGCCGCATCGCGGCCGACCTCGTCGAACGCGGCTATGCCTGCCGTGTCGCATCGCAACGCGATGCCCGCCGCATCTGCCTCAAACTCACCGCCAAGGGTGAGCGCCTCGTGGCGGCGGTGCGCCAGACCAAATGGCGGATTTTCGCCGGATCGCTGGCACAGTGGGATGAGCAGGACCTAGTAAGGTTCGCCACCTTGCTGGAACGCTTCGCCGGTTGGGCCATGGACGAAGCCGGGATGAAAAGATCCGCCGAGGCCGTCAAGCAGTTGATGGACGAGATGCTGCCCGAAACGAAATAGGCGGCACGGCGTGGACGCTCACCCATGTGTGCGAGCCGTTCGATAGCCCTTGACGCTCAGGTCGCCTCGGATCGTTATCGGCCGAAGAAACCGGCGTCCTCTTCCGCCAGGTATTTCTTAGCCGCTTTGGCATCGATGTCGAGGCCGAGTCCCGGAGCTTCGAGCAGGTCGACCATACTATCCCTGACGATCTGCCCCTTGGGCAGGCCGATGACGATGTCCTCCCACCACGGGTCGGAGGCGCTGGGATATTCGAAGGCGATGTAGTTGGCCGGCAGCGTGGCGCAGACATTGATCAGCGCGCCGAGGCCCAGCAGACCGTTCGCCGTGCCGTGCGGCGCCATCATGATCGAGTGCATATAGGCATGCTCGGCCACCCATTTGAGCTCGGCGATACCGCCTATATCGGCAGGATCCGGGCCGATGACGCGCACCGCCTGTGTTTCGATCAGTTCCTTGAAATTATGGCGCAGATAAATCTGTTCGCCCGTATGGATCGGGGTGGACGTCGATGTCGTGAGTTCGCGATAGGCCTGCGGATTGACCCACGGCACGTAGTCGCCCGTCAGCATATCCTCCAGCCACATCAGATTGTATTTTTCGACGGCCCGCGCGAAGCGGATGGCGTCGGGCAGGAACCAGCCGGGGCCGCAATCCAGCGCCAGCAAGACCTTGTCGCCGAGCACCTCCTTCATGGCGATGACGCATTCGATCATATGCGCCATGCCGCGCTCGCTGATCTGCCCCTGGTCCATCGCGCCGTGATAGGTCGGCGGCTGACGCACGCCGTAGTGGAAGTCGGGGACGCTGGTCTTCATGTTGGAATGAAAGCTGATGCCTTGCTTGACCATGAAGAAACCTTCCGGCCGCTCCATCATCCATTTGACGTCGGCCGCGTAATCCTCCGGCCTGTCGCCGGTGCGCTTCTTGCGGATGGAACCGTTATAGACCCGCACCTTGTCGCGCACCTTGCCGCCGAGCAGCTTGTAGACCGGAACGCCTGCCGCCTTGCCGGCGATGTCCCACAGAGCATGCTCGATAGCGCTGACGGCGGCGCCGTAGGGCTTGAACGAGCCGCGCTGGCGGATTTTCAACATCACGCGTTCGACATCGGTCGGGTCCTCGCCGATCAGCGCGTCGCGGAAATGCAGCACCCAGGGTTTCAGATAAGGCTTGGTGTACTCGACCTCGCCGAGGCCATGGAGGCCTTCGTCGGTGACGATGCGCACGATGGGGTGCCTGCCGATGACGGCGCACCTGAGATCGGTGATCTTCATGATGTCCTCTATTTCACCGACGAGAAGGCGGTTGGCGCGAGAAACTGGCTGGAAATATTGGCCAGGATCGGGCCATCGCGCTCGGACTCGTCGCGGGCCTCGAGCCATGCCGGATCGGTGGTGAAGGCCTTCCATTTCACTTCGCGCTCGGCAAGGGATTCCCAGGCGATGAAATAGGTCAGTCGATTGCTGCTTTCGCCGACCACCGTGGTGAAGAACCCGGCCTGGCGAATGCCATGTCTATCCCACAGCGCCAAGGTATGGTCGTTGAAACGCTTGAGCAGCGCCGGCAGCTGGCCCGGCACGCAGTCGTAAATGCGAAGTTCGTAGATCATGGTTGATCCTTCTGTTTACTTCTCCCTTCGGGGAGAGGTGTAGCGTCAGCTCCAGGTGCGGTCCCAGGAGTATTCGTCGTCCCAGTGATCGGTCGGCCGCCAGATGCCGGTGACGCCGGGCTGCAGGTGCTGGCTGATCACTTCGTCGACGATGTCGTCGATGCCCAGACCAGGCTTGTCGGGCACGGTGATGAAGCCGTCCTTGACCAGCGGCTTGGGCAGGCCGGTGACGATGTCGTCCCACCAGTCGACTTCGACGCTGTGATATTCGAGCGCCATGAAGTTTTCCGTCGCTACCGCGACATGCGCGGCGGCCATTGCCGCGATCGGGCTTTCCGCCATGTGTATGGCCATGGCGACGCCATGCTCCTGCGCCGCGTCGCCGATCTTCTTGGTCTCGAGGATGCCGCCGGTGGTCAGCAAGTCCGGGTGGATGACCGAGATGCCGGCGTTGAGCAGCGGCTCGAAGCCTTCCTTGAGGTAGATGTCCTCACCCGTGCAGATCGGCACCGACGTTGCCTGCTGCAACTGGCGATATTGCTCGGTGTACTGCCAGGGGATCACATCCTCGAGCCAGGCCGGTGCATATTTCTCGATCCGCCGAGCGAGACGGATGCCGTCCTGCAGCGAGATGTGGCCGACATGGTCGATGGCGAGCGGGATCTCGTAGCCGATCACCTCGCGGACCTCGTGGATATATTGATCGAGCAGGTCGATGCCCTTTTCGGTGAAGTGGAGGCCGGTAAAGGGATGCGGCACATTCTGCGCGTCATAGGCGGCGTTGCGCGCCCGACGTTCGTCCAGCGTGCGTGCCGGGCCGCGGCCGGCATGCGTGCGGAAACCGTCGAGCACGCCGGCCGGCGCGACGACCGCGCCCGGGATGTGGGAAATCTGCGTCAGGCCGAGGTCCATCTTGAGGAAGGTGAAGCCGAGATCCATCCGCGCCTTCAGCCGCTTGCCGGTCTCCGTGCCGCTGGGCTTGTCCGCGTCGGTGTCGCAATAGACACGCACCTTGTCGCGAAACCGTCCTCCCAGCATCTGGTAGATCGGCACGCCGTACGCCTTGCCGGCGAGGTCCCAAAGCGCGATCTCGACTGCCGAGACGCCGCCACCTTGCCGTCCATGGCCGCCAAATTGCTTGATGCGCCGGAACAGCCGGTCGACGTCGCAAGGGTTCTCGCCCAGCAACCGGCTCTTCAGCATCAGCGCATAGGTCGCGCTGGCGCCGTCGCGCACTTCGCCCAGGCCGACAATGCCCTGGTTGGTGTAGATCTTGACCAGCGCCGAGGTGAACGGCGCGCCGACGATCTCGGCGACGCGCAGATCGGTGATGCGCAGGTCGCTCGGCCTGGACTTCGTATTTACCCGATTGAGCGCCTCGCCGGCGCTACCCGTCTTTGCCATGGCTTATCCTCGTTCTGATGGTGGCGCCCCGCACCCCCGGCCTGCATAAGCGTTGCTAGCCAAGCTCTATCTCGTGGGCCTGCAGGTAGTCTCGGTTCATCTCGACGCCCAGACCCGGCTTCGACGTCAGCTTGAGGCTGCCGTTCGAAACATCGAGTGGCTCGTCGATGAGGTGATTGTATTTATCGAGGTTCCACTCCGACGTTTCGAGCTTGTAGAAGTTGGGAACCGTCATCATCACCTGCGCTCCCGCAACCACGTTGATCGGCCCCGCGGCGTCATGGGGCGAGACCGGGATATAGTAGGCTTCGCACAGGGCGGAAATCTTCTTCAGTTCGGTAATGCCGCCGGTCCAGGTAACGTCCGGCATGATGTAGTCCGCAAGCCTGTTCTCGAGCACCGGCACGAAATCCCACTTGGTGTGGCCGCGCTCGCCCCACGAGATAGCGGCGCTGACCTTCTCACGCACCTGCTTGAGGGCGTTGAGGCTCTCGGGCGGACAAGGCTCCTCGAACCAGTCGATCTGGCCGGCTTCCTCGAGGCTCCGGCAGAGGCGAATGGCGGTGGGCACATCGAAGCGGCCATGCGCATCGATCAGAATGTCGACATCGGGCCCCGCCGTTTCGCGGATCAGGGCCGTGAGTTCGGCGGCCTCGCGCTCGTCCTTGCGGGTCATGCTGCCATCGAGGTAGCCGTCCCGCTGTTCGCGCGCCAAGCCATCGGCGGTGCGACCCTGATGGGGGAAAGGATCGAACTTCAGCCCGGTGTGTCCGGATTCGACAATGTCTCGAATTTCGCGGACCACAGCCTCCTTGCTGGTAAACTTGGCCTGGTTGGGATGGGTATAGAGCGCGATTTCGTCGCGCACCGGTCCGCCCAGCAACTCGTAGATCGGTTTGCCGAGATCTTTGCCGCGAATGTCCCAGAGCGCTATGTCGATAGCGCTCACGCATTCGACTGCGGCGCCGCGGCTGCCCATATAGGTGAAGCTGCGAAAAATCTTGTGCCAGAGATGCTCGATGCGCGCCGGATCCTCACCTGTGACGGCAACACCGATCTGCCGCAAGATCGTGCACAGGGCGCGGTTGGCGAGCCTTGTGGTGGTGGTGATTTCCCCCCAGCCACTCACCCCTTCGTCGGTCGTCACCTCGACGAACAGGAACTCTCCCCAATAGGAAGCATCGGACTTGATCAGCCACGGCCGAACGCTCGTGATTTTCATTTCTCAACTACCTCTGCCTGATGGCCGGACCAATGATGTTCTGGGCTGGAAATTCTATCCGGCTCGAGCGGCATTGCGCGCACGCATCTGTTCGAGAACGTGCCGGCCGGAACCCTCGACATGGCGGGCAATGAGTTCGGCCGCCTCGTCGGCATTTCCCGCTTTGATATGCGCGATGAGCTCGCGGTGTTCACGCATGATGGCGGCCCGCCGCGCGAGCGTGAAATTGAAACGCCGGCTCACGGCTCGCAGCACTTCGCGATGCTTCCACCAAAGCTCGGCGGCATGGCGGTTGTAGTGGCGCTGGTACATAACGGTGTGGAAGGCGGTATCCAATTCACTGTGCCGCAATGTGTCGGTGAAGTTGTTCTCTTCGATCAGAGCCTGGATGCGTTCGAGTTCGGCGATGTCCTCGCCGGTCGCCATGTTCACGAACCATCGCGTCAGGGCCGGCTCGATCAGGACTCCGATCTCGTAGATATCCCGGACGAAATCCTGGTCTATGGGTCGGACGCGGGCGCCACGGTTGGCGACAAAGGTGACGAAGCCCTCCCCTCGCAACAGCTGCAGCGCCTCGCGTACGGGGTTGGTCGAGGTGCCGTGACGCCGGGCGAGATCGGTAACCACAAGTCGTTCGTTGGCGGCGAGCCGTCCCTCGATGATGTCTTCCCGGATCAGCTCATAAAGCGAGGCGCCCTCGCTGGACGCCGCGATGGGATCAATCCCCACGGGTGGCTCTGCTTTGAAATCACTTGTTTCGGCCAAAGCCGGATCCCCCGATTAGTACATCACATGCTCGATATCATACACGCGTTTTGCAAACAATGTACGATCGGGTGCGTTGACAGGCAATCCACGATCTGAAAACGTACCAGATGATCGAAGGGATACATTGAGCAGAAGGACACATCCCGCACGGTCGGACGAGCCCCTTGGCGCACAGCGGCATGGGAGAATCTGGGAGGATACTATGACGAGGATTACACTCGGCGGTGCCGTCCTGCGCGGCACTGTCGCCACTGCTTTGATGGCGTCGCTCATGTCGGGATCGGCGCTGGGTGCGCCGCCGGTCGATTTGAGCAAGTGGTCGCCGGAATATGTGCGCTCCATCGCCGGCACACAGGATTTCGACACGGCCGCCGATTGCGGCAAGGTCACCCCGCTCGACTACAAGGGGCGACTGACGTTCTGGTATCAGGGTGTGTTCGAGGGCGACCCCGATCTCCTGCGCCAGTACTACAAGGATTTCTTCGAGACCTTCCGCAAGACCTATCCGAACATCCAGCTCGAGGATCAGGCCCTCACCTACAACGACCTTCTCGACAAGTTCCGCACGGCGCTGCTGGGCAATGCCGCGCCGATGGCGGTCCGCCTGCAAATCCTGGGCGGAACCGAGTTCGCCTCGAAGGGTTATCTGCAGCCGCTCAAGCCGGAAGATGTGGGCTATCCCACAGAGGATTTCTGGCCCGGCGCCATGAAGGCGGTAACCTGGGATGGCGTGACCTACGGCATTCCCACCAACAATGAGACGATGGCGTTCATCTGGAACGCCGACATTTTCAAGCGTGCGGGCCTCGATCCGGACAAGGCTCCGGCTACCTGGGACGACGTCGTCAAATATTCCAAGCAGATCCATGACAAGCTCGGCATAGCCGGCTACGGCCTCGTGGCGCGCAAGAACGCCGGCAACACGCCGTACCGCTTCATGCCGCAACTATGGGCCTATGGCGGCGGTGTCTTCGACGAAGCCTCCGCGAACCCGACCTATAAGGAGGTCGAGCTCAATAGCCCGCAGAGCAAGGCGGCGTTGCAAGCCTCCTACGACATGTATGTTCGCGACAAGTCGGTTCCGGTCTCGGCCCTCACCAACCAGCAGGCCGATAACCAGCCCCTGTTCGTCGCCGGCCAACTCGGCATGATGGTCTCGCACCCGTCCGACTATAACGTCATGCTCGACCTGCAGAAGAAGGCAACGGGCGCCGACAAGGACAAGGCGCAGACTGTCATCGACAACATGCGCTATGGCCTGATTCCGACCGGCCCCGACGGCAAGCGGGCCGTCGTGTTTGGCGGCTCGAACATTCACATCCTGAAGCCCGAATATGTCGAGGGCGGCAAGGTGGACGAGCCGGCCGCAAAGGCCATCATCTGCATGTGGACGAGCCCTGAATGGTCGTTGAAGATGGCGTATGCCGGCTCGAACCCGGGCAACCTGAACGGCTTCAAGACCAAATGGATGAAGGAACGTCTGGACAACATCAAGTTCCTCGATGTCACCACCTCGATGTTGCCATACGGCATTCCGTTCCCGGCGCTGCCGCAATCGCCCGAGATCATGAATATCATCGTCCCGGACATGCTGCAGAACGCCCTGACCGGAGCGATGACCGTCGACCAGGCAGCGGACGACGCGGCCGAGAAGGTGAAGAACCTGATGGACGGACTCTAGTCCGGGCCTGACCTGCGATCCGACCGGCTGTGCCGATAGTGCGTGCAGCCGGTTGCTCCGAACAACAAGGGCACGCCATCGTGACGATCGTGACCGGCAAGGCCGAGGCTCGCCGAAGATTGCAACCAGGTAGCTCCGGCGTGCTGCGGAATATCTGGGAGCATCGCGCCGACTACGCTTACGTGCTTCCAGCGATCGCCGTGATGCTCATCGTCATCGCCTATCCGATCTACTACACGGTCGAGCTGTCGTTCTTTAAGACGCCGCCTGGCCTGCAGCTCCGCGACAAGACCTTTATCGGATTGGACAACTACACGGCCATCGTCACCAGTCAGGTGTTCTGGAAAGTCACCTTGAACACCCTGATCTGGACGATCGCATCTACCTTCGTTGCCTTTGCCTTGGGATTTGCCGCCGCGCTGGCCCTCCACCGCGAGTTTATCGGCCGGGGTGTCCTGCGCGCTATCCTGATCATTCCCTGGGTCATCAGCGCGGTTGCCGCCTCCTATATCTGGAAGTGGATTTACCATTCGGACTTCGGCATCATCGGCGCGGTGGTGGTCGGCCTCGGATTGGCAGACCGGCCGCCGAACTTCATCGACAACGTCAGCACGGTGCTGCCCTCCTTGATCGTCGTCAACATCTGGCGCGAGTTTCCGTTTGCCATGATCATGATGATGGCCGGCTTGCAGACGGTCCCCGACCAGTTGCTGCGCGCCGCGGAAGTCGACGGGGCCAATGCATGGCAGCGTTTCTGGCACGTCACCTTCCCGCATCTGCGCAACGTCTCGACGGTGACGATCCTGCTGCTCGCAGTGGCCAATTTCAATTCCTTCATCATCCCGTGGATCATGACCGGTGGTGGGCCGTCGAACGCTTCGCACATCTGGATCACCCACATTTATGAGCTCGCCTTCGGCCGGCAGCGATGGGGTGTCGCATCGGCCTATTCGGTACTCCTGTTCCTCATGCTGATGGTGCTGGGCTACTTCTACGTCCGTGCGCTGGCCGGCAACGAGCGCAAAGAGGGGAGCGCATGAGCACGATCGTCGAGACAGTCCCTCAACGTCCGGCCCGGCGCCGCATGCGCATCGACGGATGGCGTTGGGCCGGGCGCATCTTCCTCGTGTTCATGCTGCTTTACACCGCGTTGCCGATGATCTGGATGCTGATCACCTCGATCAAGTCCGGCTTCGCGGCGATGCAGTTCCCGCCGCAATGGTGGCCGGAAGAGCCTACCCTGGCCAGCTACCAGAAGCTGCTCGATCCGCAAAACAGCGTCGGTCAGGACTTCCTGCGTTTTTTCTGGAACAGCCTCTACGTGTCGACGGTCACCACAATCCTTTCGGTGATCGTGGCCGTTCCTGCGGCCTACGCCTTTTCGCGCTTTCGTTTCCCCGGTCGAAACTTCCTGTTCTTCACCGTGCTTTTGCGCAACATGTTCCCGGCGGTGATCTTTCTCGTGCCGCTCTTCATCCTGATGCGCGCGATCGGGCTGGTGAACACGCATGGCTCGCTCATTCTCACCTATCTCACCTTCGGCCTGCCGCTGGCGATCTGGCTGCTCAAGGGCTTTTACGACAACATTCCGGTGCAGCTCGAGCAGGCGGCGCGGATCGATGGGGCGACCCGGTTCCAGGCCTTCATCCTGATCGTGATGCCTCTGTCGACGCCCGGTATCATCGCCACCGCGATCTATTCCTTCATTGGCGCCTGGAACGAGTACATCTATGCCTACACCTTCCTTTCCAAGAACGAGCAGTTGACCCTGCCGGTCGGCATACAGCGTTTCTTCTCTGAGAATACGACGGACTTTCCGGGCCTGATGGCGGCCAGCTTCATGATGAGCGTGCCCGTCGTGGTGCTGTTCGTCCTCCTGCAACGATACTTCGTACGCGCCCTTACAGAAGGCGCGGTCAAACACTAGAGCCGGATGATTTCAGGTCTGTTCGACCTGAAATCTGAATGCGCCTCTATATCAAAGAGATAGAGCATGATGTCGTCCGAAAACCGCTTCACACTTTTCGGCATCATGCCGTAGGGAGTTGCCGATGGCCCACGTGGTCCTGAGAGATCTCGTCAAGACCTATGGCGGCTTCAAAGCTGTCAACGACGTTTCGCTGACGGTCAATGACGGCGAGTTCGTTGCGCTCGTCGGCCCTTCGGGCTGCGGCAAGACAACCACGCTCAATCTTGTCGCGGGATTGATCCCGGTCACATCGGGCGACATCGTCATCGGCGACCGCGTGGTCAACGACCTCGACCCCAAGGACCGGGACATCGCGATGGTGTTCCAGAACTACGCGCTCTACCCGCAGAAATCGGTCTACAAGAACCTGGCGTTCCCGCTGCAGATGCGCAAGCTGCCCAGGGACGAGATCGACAGGAAGGTCAAGGAAGCGGCGCGCGTGCTCGACATGACGCACCTGCTCGAGCGCAAGCCGCGCGAACTTTCAGGCGGGCAGCAGCAACGTGTCGCCTTGGGGCGCGCCCTCGTCCGCGACCCTGCCGTTTTCCTCATGGACGAGCCGCTCTCCAACCTCGACGCCAAACTGCGCGTCCAGATGCGCTCGGAGATCAAGCGCTTCCACCAGGACCTCAAGGCGACCATCATCTATGTCACGCACGACCAGCTCGAAGCCGTGACCATGGCCGACAAGATGGCGGTGATGAACGGCGGCTACCTGTTGCAATACGATTCTCCGGCGCAGGTCTTTGCCCATCCGGTGAACATGTTCGTCGCCAGCTTCATCGGCAGCCCGGCGATGAGCCTTGTTCCACTGGAGGCATCGACAGCAAACGGCAACACTGCGTTGACCGGCGCGGAGGGCTGGAGCCTTGAGCTCTCGCCGCTCAACGCCCGGAAGGTTGCGAAGGCAACGTCGAGGAAAGTCGTGCTCGGCGCACGTCACTCGACCATCAGGCTCCACAAGAGCGCGGTGCCAGGCAGCGTCCCGGCCAGGGCCTATACAGTGGAGCCGACCGGAGACGTCACCTTCGTGCAGGCGTTGCTGTCAGGCGCCATCGTCAACATCAGCGTGTCCCCCAACATCTCCGTCGCACCTGACGAGCAGATCTGGCTCGAGTTCGACCAGGAGCGGCTGCATCTGTTCGATGGCGAAACTGAACTGGCCCTCAAGGCCGGCTGAGACAAGACGGGGTTCATTGGGAACGTTGGGGATGACTGAAAAGCTTAAGATCACCGCGATCAAACCCTATCCTGTATGGGTTGGAACGCGTAATCAGATGCTCGTCAAGATCGAGACCGACCAGGGCGTCTTCGGCTGGGGCGAGAGCGGCTTGAGCGGGCGCGAAAAGGCCGTTGCCGGCGCGGTCGAGCATTTTCGCGAGTTTCTCATCGGCCGTGACCCGATGCAGATCGGGCGAATCTGGCAGGAGGCCTATCGCAGCCAGTACTTCGAAGGCGGGCGCGTTCTGCAGGCGGCTATCTCCGCCATCGACATCGCCCTTCACGACATCAAGGGCAAGGCGCTGGGGGTGCCGGTCTACGAACTGCTGGGCGGCAAGCAGCGCGACTGCATCCCCACCTTCGCCTCGACCGGAGACGAGGCCGAGGGCGACGTCGCCATCGAACGAGCCCGGGAGCTGCGCGCACGGGGGTGGCAGGCGATCCGCTTCTTCCCCGTAGGGCAAAGCAGCAGGGACATCTTCGAACCCCGCGAGTCGATCGGCGCTACCGCGAGCATGCTGAACAAGGCGCGCGAGGCGCTGGGCGACGACGTCGTCCTCGGCATCGACTATCATCATCGGCTGTCGGTGGCAGAGGCGGCGAGCTTCTGCAACAAGCTCGGCCGCGGCGTGCTTGACTTTCTCGAGGAGCCGATCCGCGACGAGACACCTGAAGCCTACGAATCCCTGCGCAGGATGACCGACATTCCCTTTGCCATCGGCGAGGAATTTGCCAGCAAGTGGCAGTTCCTGCCCTACATCGAGCGCGGCATCCATCAGTTCAACCGGCTCGATGTCTGCAATGTCGGCGGGCTCACCGAGGCGATGAAGGTCGCTGGCTGGAGCGAGGCGCATTATGTCGACCTGATGCCGCACAATCCGCTTGGTCCGGTGTGCACGGCCGCGACCCTGCATCTCGCCGCCGCTGTACCCAACTTCGCGTGGCTCGAGACCAGGGAACCCGAGACGAAGCTGGGCTTCGACAATTCCGACTTCTTCCCCGTGCAGCCACGGCTCGACGGTCCCGACTATCCGGTCAGCGACCTGCCGGGGCTCGGCGTCGAGGTCAACGAAGCGGCGGTCCGGGCGGAGGCTTTTCGTTTCTGGGAAGCGCCTCACCTCAGGCGCCGCGACGGGTCTGTTACGAACTGGTAGTCCCAATTGAACCGGAGTCCACAATGACGCATACCCCTGACATCACGCGGCCGCCCAAAGACCTCATTGACGCCCTGAGGGAAATCGGCGCCGCGACGGTTGCCGGCACGCTGGGCCACATGGGTTTCCGCAATCCGCACATGGTCGGTCCGGTGGCGCAGAACCATGGGAAGTCGATCGTCGGGCCGGCGCTGACGCTGCAGTTCCTGCCGCAGCGGCCGGACCTCTTCAGCGAGGGAGAATACGCCGACCCGGAAACGCAACTGCACCGGCACGTGCTCTATCACGCGCAGGAAGGCGATGTGGTCGTCGTCGACGCGCGCGGTGACATGAGCTCGGGCGTCTTCGGCGATATGATGTCGACCTATTTCAAGGGCAGAGGCGGCGCGGGCATCGTCATTGATGGATGCATGCGCGACCGGCCGAATGTGGAAAAGCTCGATCTGCCGCTATGGCTGCGCGGCTGGACGCCCAACTACCATGTGCAAACCAGCATCTATCCGAACGCCGTCAACGTTCCGATCGCCTGCGGCGGTGTCACGGTGATCCCCGGCGACATCATAGTGGCGGACGACGACGGGGCGGTTGTGCTTCCCGTCGCAATGGCCGCAAAGGTGATCGAAGAATCCCAGAAGCATCACGATTGGGAAGAGTTCTCGCGAGAGAAGCTGATGAAGGGCGCACCGCTGCAGCGCTACTATCCGCTGCATGACGATGCCCGCGGCGAATATGAGGAGTGGCGCAAAGCCAATCGTCCGGCGGATTGAGATGCAACCACGCGGCACCCAATCACAGCGCCTTGGTGCTACATAAACCAGTCGCCCAGCGCGTGGGCATGATAACGCGCAGGCTATCCCCCCGAATGCTGCCGGCGAAGTTCCTGTTCAAGCTGAGCGCTTTCGGCTGGCGAGGCGGCAGACCCGACACGAGAGTCGAAGGACAACACTCGCGTCGCGTCGGTGTCGACCTCACACCGGAAGCTCACATGGTACCATCCGATCGTTGCGCGAAAGGCCGCATCCGGATCTATAACAATATTGCCCGACTTCAGCGGTCTCATTGGTAGCCACTCGGGAGAAAACTCGGCGCCCTTCAGCTCCTCGGCCAACACGTTGGCGCAAAGTGTGGCAACGCGCTCACCGCGAGACATGCCGTCGGTCGCGGTGGTGCCGAATGCATTGCCGGTAGCGCCGTGCGAGAAGAGCTCGCGGACGCCCGGAAGGCCCGAGTAAGCCCCGGCTGAGGCCACCTCCGTGGAGCTAGGCTTCCTGGCGCCTCCGCCTCCAGGCTTCGAGACCTTTGCAGGGCTGCGCTTCGGCGCGTTTTCGGGCCTGGCCTTCGGCGCCTGGGCCGATGCAGGAAGCTCGATCTCACCATCAATGCCGGGGGTGGCCAACGGCGTCGCGGCTGCCTGCTTGTCAGCATCTTGCGGCTCTTGTTTGTCTGCTCCCTGCTTGCTCGCGTCCTCGGTTGCCTGCTTCTCCTGGGTCGGCTCGGAGGCTGCGGTTGCCGGCTTCTCCTCGGTCTTGGTCGTACCCGCCGGCTCCCCGGAGTCTGGCGACGCGGCGGGTTTGCTCTCGACGTCCTTCGGCTCACCTGGCGGCTTCGTATCCTTGTCCTTGACCGGTGTCGGCGAATTATCCTGCGCGCTGGCTCCATCCAGGGATTTCCCGGGGCCGGTATCCTTGTCGCCGAACTGGAATACAGGTTTCAGCACCTCGAGCGCCGGCGGCTTTTCCGCTACAGGCTTTTCTACTTTCGGTTCCGGTTGCTTTTGCGCTTCAGGCTTTGGAGGCCGCGGGGGCTCAGGCTTCGGCGGTTCGGGTGGCGGGACGAGTGCGACATTGACCGGTTCCTCCTCCTGCGGCTGCTGGGCAGGCACGGGCAGGCCATAGACCAGGAACGCGGTGATGAGCGCATGCAGGACCAGCGATGCGGGCAAGGCCCACAGCAAGGTCCGACGCCGCTCGGATTTCTCGGTCTTCATCCCTCACGATGTGGAGCGAAACTGCGGCGGCATCAAGCGTGGCAACCGTATTGGCGCATTCAGCCGCAGCTCAGCAGTGAGGAGACGACGCCTGATTGCTTCTCGCCGCCGGCTCCATTCTCTGCATGCCCGCCTCCAATCTCAGCGACGCAGGCTGGCGTCGCGGGCACGCTCGCGGATCTCTTCGCGAGAAAGGCCCGCATCCGCCAATATGCTGTCTGGAAGCCGCCTCAAGCTCGCAAGCGTCTGGCGATAGGCAAGCCAGCGGGCGAAACGGTGTCGAAGTTCATGCAACATGATCGTCTCCTTGAGAGCGAAATACCTCACGCTCTTGAGTTGGTCGAAAACGCAAAGCAATCGCGCAAAGCGTATGCACGATCAAAGGATTGGACTGACTTCCTGGCCAACCGAGGTGCCTGTCATTGTCCCACCAGGGCAGGAATTTCGAGCGCCTCCAACGGCTGCATACTTGCGCATGATGTCCGCTTCGCGCTACAGCCACGGTCGCAAGGAGTTTTTCATTTCTGCAAAATGGATATTGGCTGGGACGATCTGAGGTTGTTTCTCGACGTTGCGCGGCTGGGTGGCCTGAGCGCGGCGACGGCAACCACGCGCCTCAGCGCAGCCACACTCGGACGACGCGTCACCGCGCTCGAAAAGCAGATCGGCGAAGCGCTGTTCGTACGTCAGCAGACCGGCTACCGACTAACCCCGGTCGGTGAAGAACTGCTGCGGCGCGCCGAAGACGTCGAAGCAGCAATGCAGTCGCTAACCCGCTGGCGCGAGGGAAACCTGCCCGACCGCATTGTCCGCGTCTCGGCCGGGCCATGGACCTCGGCCTTCGTTTCCACCCATATCGGCGAAATCTGGACCGTCGATGACGGCATCAGGGTGGAACTCGTCACCACCACCGACCGGGTCGACATCGGTCGCCGCGCCGCCGATATCGGCATCCGCAGCGAGCGCCCGACCGAACAGTGGCTGGCCGGCCGTCAGAGCGGCAAGGTCGCGTATGCCATCTATTCCGGACGCCACCTGATCAACGGCATCGCCGCCGGCTTGTTCGTCGGCGTCACCGGCGAAGGAGCAAACGTCGCCTCGGCGCGCTGGCTGCAAGCCCATCATGGCGACCGCATCGCCGTGCGCGGCAACAACACCCATTCGGTGCGAGAACTTGTGGCCGCGGGCGCCGGCCTTTCCGTCTTTCCGTGTTTCGTCGGCGACAGCGATCCGCGGCTGGTTCGCGTCGCTCAGCCTATCCCAGAACTCGAAACCGACCAGTGGATCGTCACCCACCATGAGGAACGCCACTCCCCGCCGGTACGAAAGATTGCCGACCGGATTGCCGCTCTGATGCGGGCCCATCAGCCGTTGTTTCGCGGCAAGATGCCGATCCGCTAAGCGTCAGGCGTCGATCGGCCGCCAGATTCTCAAGGTTCTGGCGCGTGAGGCGGGCGCGTGAAGCTTGAAGGGGTTGGATCCCGGATTGTGGATTTTCGCTGGCCAGAAGCCGGGCCAATTCCGGAAATTGGCTGGAGACTCGTCCAAAAGGTCGGCTCGTTCAGGCGTATATGGTACAAGTCCCACATCTTGTCTTGCCGCAAAGTTCACCCTCTGATTCCCTGTGCCAAGGCGATAGAACCTGATTCTTGCACCTGGCGTGTTCAAGCGGCGCATTCCGGGAACTTTTTTATCGATCAATTCCAAGGAGACAAGACGATGAGCACCGCGGCAAGGCCCGTCATCTCGGAAATGCGGCCGAAGATAACCGTCATCGGTGTGGGCGGTGGCGGCGGCAACGCGGTCAACAACATGATTGCCGAAAATCTGCAGGGTGCGGAGTTCATCGTCGCCAACACCGATGCCCAGGCACTGACCATGTCGAAAGCATCGCGGCTGATCCAACTGGGTGCCCATGTCACGGAAGGCCTGGGCGCCGGGTCCCTGCCAGCGATCGGCCGCGCGGCAGCCGAGGAATCGATCGACGAGATCAGGGACCACCTTGCGGGAACCCATATGTGCTTCGTGACCGCCGGCATGGGAGGCGGAACTGGAACCGGTGCCGCGCCCGTCATAGCGAACGCTGCACGGGCAGCCGGCATCCTGACGGTGGCGGTCGTCACCAAGCCGTTCACCTTCGAAGGGAAGCGCCGTATGCAAGCCGCCGAAGAGGGCATCGAGCAGCTTCGCGAATGCGCCGATACCGTGATCGTTATTCCGAACCAGAACCTCTTCAGGATCGCCGACGCAAAGACGACTTTCGCGGACGCCTTCGCCATGGCTGATCGCGTCCTTTATTCCGGCGTCGGCTGCATAACCGATCTCATCGTCAAGGAGGGGCTGATCAATCTCGACTTCGCCGACGTGAAGTCGGTGATGCGCGACATGGGCCGCGCAATGATGGGTACCGGGGAAGCCACGGGCGAGGACCGCGCCAGGAAGGCCGCCGAAGCGGCGATAGCAAACCCGCTTCTCGACGAAGCCTCGATGATCGGCGCCAAGGGCGTCCTGGTCTCGATCTCGGGCGGCATGGACATGACGCTGTTCGAAGTCGATGAGGCCGCCACCCGCATCCGCGAGGAGGTCGACGCCGACGCCGACATCATCGTCGGCGCCATATTCGACCGGGCACTCGCCGGAAAATTCAGGGTCTCAGTCGTCGCGACAGGATTGCGGCAGGGCCTGGAGATACCGCAGTAGGCAGGATCCGGGCTGCTGATTTATGAGTCTGGTGGACCGTGGTCATGGGCTTCGCCACCGAAAAGTCGGCCCGCAAGCCCGCACCATTGAACTTGCCGGTGAATTTGCGTTGCCGGCCTAGGGACCGAATTCGTTTCGAGGCCGCTGCCACGAATGCGCGCACTCGCATCAGCGCCGCCGCGGAACCGCTCCCAACTGCAACCGCGCTGCGAATGCGCTTCGACCCGGATCCCCAACAGGAGGCCATACAGATTGACCGCGGCAGACATTTCGCCTGCGATATGGCCAGCGTCTGCTGACCACATGATCGGCCCTTTCTGATCGGTGATGCGGGCTCGCTGGATATGGCACAATAAAACCGGCATGGGTCAGACGTCGGGAGCATCCAGTGGCGGCCAGCCTCGCAAGCGCTATATCGAAGAAAAACTCAGGTCGACCCGACAGGAGCATACTCCATGGCTGACACGCCGACACCCGATGCTTCGTTTCTCGCGGCCCTGACGACAGAGCATTTCGTGCAGCAGACAGCGATCAGCACGTCCATAAGTGAAATGGCGTCGCGGACGACCATCTACATTATGGCTCTGTCGAGCGCTCTGGTGGCAACGGGCTTTGTTACGCAGTCCTCCGAGTTCTTCCTGCCGTTTGTCGCGGTTGTGCTGCCATCGGTCTTTTTACTGGGTGCCTTTACCGTCTTGAGGTTGGTCGACATCGCCGCTGAGAACATGCAGGCCCATATCGGCATTGCCCGGATCAGAGCCTACTATCGAACTTTGGGCGACGAGGCTGCCTTCCAGTTTTCCAAGGAATTCGGTCGCTGGCCCGAAAATGACGCCGAACCTTCTCTTCGTACTGGGCCTCTCCTGGCGTACCTGACCACTGCAGCTACTATGATCGCATTCATAAATGCCATCGTCGCTGCGGCGGGCGTTACTCTGCTTGCGTTTGGTGTCGGTGCAGAACTATTGCTCGCGCTGTGTCTTGGTGCTGGAGCAGCAATCGGCTTGATGACGATTTTCTATTTATACCAGCGCCTTCGGACGAAAGGCATGGTCCGCATTGCCAAACCCTATGGTTCTGAAAAGAGCGTGCTTTGAGCGGGTAATGAATGTGGTGTTTGTGTGAACGCCACCGGCATGGCAATTCCGATCTTATTGACGACCAATGCTCCACGCCCCTCGCAGGCTGTTCGCAATGGCGAGCCCTTTCGGGATCGAGATATTTGCGCAAACTTTTTTGCCCGGCATGCGTTGTTCGTTCTCCGAGCACAGGAGAAAGCCATGCAGACTAAGTCGCAGACTTCAGCCGAAGCCGCCAAGCAACGCCATATCCAGCGTGGTATCGACGCCAAAGACGAGACGAAGAGCATTGGCAAAATGCAACAAGCGATGCAAGCCGGCGCCCGCAAATATCCCGAGCCACCTTTTCCCGAGCAGCATCAACCCAAACCGGGGCATGAATGGGCGATCGAGCCCGCTCCGCTCTACGATGCGCCTTACTACCTCGGATCGAAAAAACTCGATGACAAGGTAGCGCTTATCACGGGTGGTGATTCCGGCATCGGCCGTTCGGTGGCAGTCTTGTTCGCCCGCGAGGGCGCCGACATTGCGATCGTATACTTGAGTGAAGACAGGGACGCCGAAGCGACCAAAAACGCCGTCGAAAAGGAAGGCCGGCGTTGCATACTGATAAAAGCCGATGTCAGTGAACGCGAGCATTGCCGCAACGCCGTGGCGCTGACGGTCGAAAAATTCGGCAGGATCGACGTGCTGGTCAACAACGCCGCTTTCCAAATCCATTCCAGTGACTTCAACGACCTGACCGAGGAACATTTCGACACGACGCTGAAGACCAATCTTTACGGCTATTTTCATATGGCGCAGGAGAGCGTGCCGCACATGGAGCCGGGCTCCGCGATCATCAATACCGGTTCGGTGACCGGCATCGACGGTTCCAAGCAACTGGTTGACTATTCGATGACCAAGGGCGGCATTCATGCCTTCACGCGAGCGCTTTCGGGCAATCTGGGCGGCAAGGGCATCCGGGTAAACGCGGTCGCGCCAGGTCCGGTGTGGACGCCGCTCAACCCTTCGGACAAGGAAGCCGACGACGTCTCGAAATTCGGCGCGGATACGCCGATGAAACGGCCAGCGCAACCGGAAGAACTTGCCCCGGCTTACGTGTTCCTCGCCTCGTCGCATTGCTCGAGTTACATCACGGGAGAGATCCTGCCGGTGGTCGGTGGCTACTGAGGTCGCGGAACGTATTTCGTTGCATTGGGCTACCGAGTAGACGGCACGCGGAGACGTCGTCTCCAGGGAGACGCTTGCCGCGCTCGATCGCTTCAAGAAACGCGTGATCGGTGCCGTGCGCCGCCGCTACACGGCACCGCCACGGCTCCGGAGCAATAACGCTCCGTGTTGGTCGAAATCCTCGCTCGCGTTTTCAATTTTCTGAATTTCCGCTTGGAACTCTCCCGCCGGCATACCGTTCAAACATCATTGAGCCGGGAGAACGACCATGCCACGAGGCGACAAATCGAAATACAGCGACAAACAGGAACGCAAAGCCGACCACATTGCCGAAGGCTATGAGAAGCGCGGTGTTTCCGAGAAGGAATCCGAGCGCCGGGCATGGGCGACCGTCAACAAGGACGATGGCGGCGGCAAGAAAGAAGGCGGCTCGGGTCGTGGTAAACACACCGGACACCCCGCGGCCCACAAGGGTGGGAAAAGCGGCGGCAAGGCATCGGCTTCACGGTCAGCCGCAAGCCGATCGGAATCGGCAAAGAAGGCAGCGGCAACCCGCAAGCGGAATGCCGAGCACCATGCCCATTAACTGCCCCGCAACAGGTTCGGAACGCGATGAAACCCAAGCTCGCTAACCAGGTCAGCGGGCAAAGAATTTTCGTCGTGGTGCTCGACCTCGGCGACGAAGGGTTCGGCGCGCTGACAGCCTTCGCAACCGACCAAAACCTCGGCAGTGCCTCTTTGACTGCGATCGGAGCGTTCGGCGCCGCCTTGATCGATCTTAATGCGTGAGGTTGGCAAGCGCCTGCCCGGTTCCTTGGCCATCCATGGCGGATGTCTCTGTGGCAGGATCCGATTCAGCGCCGGGATCGAACCGAGGGTTCACTACTGCCACTGCGATATGTGCAGACGAGCGACCGGCAGCGCGTTTGCAGTTCTTGCCCGGATGCCCTGCCAAAGCCTGACCTGGAATTCCGGAAAGCCAACATATCGAAGGTCTTCGCCGATTGCGCAAAGAGGCTTCTGCCCAGAATGCGGGTCGCCGCTCAGCCTTTGCTACGACGCGTCGCCAACCGAGATCGCGCTGCACGTCGGTACCTTCGATGATCCGGCTCACCTTGTGCCTCGGTACAACTACGGTTCAGCGCAGCGCCTTGGTTGGGTGTGCTGCGGAATAGACCTACCAGACCGCGACACCGAGGTGCGCTGGTAGCGCCGCCTGTTGCGAATGACCCAGATTGCCGATCAGGAATGCGGCCCTTGTCGCTGTGCCCCGAAGTGCGGTCTCGATCTGCCCGGCCTGCCGACGTGGCCAGACCGCGACAATCCCTAAGCGCTAGCCGGTTTTGATCCTTTGGGGGGCCGCATTCTCTATCGCGAGGAAAATCGCTTCGAACAGATCCTCGTCGCGGAAGGGCTTGCCGAGCAAGGGCACGTCGGCCGGCCGATCGGCAATCTCCCGGGCATCGGCATAGCCCGTGATCATGACCGCTGGCCAGTCCGAGCGCAAATTGCGCGCGAAGCGGATCACGTCGACGCCGGATACGAGTGGCATGGCGAAGTCGGTGATAATGACGTCGAACTGGTTGGGAGTGCGCTCCATCATGGCCAGCGCCTCCGCCCCTCCTCCCGCGCAGGTCACCTCGAAACCACGCTGGCGAAGGGACTCGGCGGTCAATTGCCGCAAAACATGGCTGTCGTCGATCAGGAGGATTGATGGGTGCTCCATCCCGGCATCGGCGAACGCTCGTTCAATGTCGGGTTCCACCACAGGATCGACCGGCTGTTCGGTTGATCGTGGCAGCCAGAGTTGCATGGCAGTTCCGCGATTGACGACGCTTTCTATGCGAAGTGTCCCGCCTGACTGCTTCATGAAGCCGTAGACCGTGCTGAGGCCGAGGCCCGTTCCCTTACCGACCGGCTTGGTGGTGAAGAACGGTTCGACGACCTTGGCGACAAGATCGGGGGGTATGCCGGATCCAGTGTCCTTCACGGCGATCAAGACATAGTCGCCCGGCGGAATATCCTCTGTTTGCGTCCCGATCGATCGATTCTGCGCATGCACGGTTATTGTCCCGCCAGAGGGCATGGCGTCACGCGCGTTGAAAACCAGATTCATCAAGGCCAATTCAAGTTGGCCTGCATCGACATGCACCGGCCAGATCGTGTCATCGATCTGCCAGTCGAAACGGATCAACCCCCCCAGCACGGGCGCCACCAATCCGTTCATCGTGTCGCCCAGCGCAGCAAGGCGCACCGCTTCCGGCGTCAGGGTCTGGCGCCGCGAGAATGCCAGCATTCGCGCGACAAGGTCAGCGCCTTGTTTTGCAGAACGCCGCGTCAGGTCGAGTACCTGTTGCGCCTGATCATCCAACGTGGCCCGGCGTTCAAGCAGCCCCAACCCACTGAGAATTGCGGCGAGCAGGTTGTTGAAATCATGCGCCAGGCCGCCGGTTAGCTTGCCGATAGCGTCGATGCGCTGGGATTGAAGCAGCTGATCCTCAAGACCGCGCCGCTCGGTGATGTCAAGCAATGTGCCGATGATTTCCGGTTCACGGCCATCTGAGCCGTCCGACATCACCCCCTGGTCGAGAAAGATGCGATACTCGCCATTGGCGCATTGCCAGCGGAACTCGCACGTATAGGAGCCGGTGGTTTTTGCCGCCAGCAGCGCTTCCCTCAATCGCGGCAGATCGTCGGGATGAACGCGGCTGAGACCGAACTCTGGATCCGATGTCAGGTATTCAGGCGCAAAGCCGGTCAAGCGCTCGACGCCCTCCGTAACAAAGCGCGCCGCAAAGGGCGGCTCGGCTGCCCGAGCATGAAAGCAGACCGGCAACGAATTCAGGATGGCGTCCTGCCGTTGCTCGGCGCTGCGCAGCGCGCGTTCGGCCTGAAGCTTGTCCTTGTGCGCCTGCAACGCCTGCGCCAATAGTCCCTGCTCGACCTCCGCCTTGCGCTGGATCTCGAGCGTCTTCTCGTGGAGTTCGACGAAAACCGCGACTTTCGAACGCAGCATGATCGGATCGAATGGCTTGAACACATAGTCGACCGCGCCGGCATCATAGCCGCGCAGCATATGCGCATCCTCCTTGTTGATGGCGGTCAAGAAGATGATTGGGGTGCGCTTGGATTGCTCGCGCTGGCGGATAAGTGCGGCCGTTTCATACCCGTCCAACCCTGGCATGAGGACATCCAGGAGAATGACGGCGAACTCCTCTTTCAGCAGAAAGCGCAGAGCCTCTTCGCCCGATTGGGCGCAGATGACCTCTCCGACAGTCGCGAGCACTTCGCTGATCGCCAGCAGATTGCGCTCATCGTCGTCCACCGCCAGGATGCGGGCTCTTGCCGGCCCTTCGGCAAGAGCTGCCACCTCAAGTTTCCTTACCCTGTTTCTTGCCAGCTTTTGCATCGAACGGCCGTCAGTTCGCTGCCAGGAGAAGTTTTTCCGGGCTCTCGACACGGGATCGGGCACGCCCGATCCAGACACGAAGCAGTGCCAGCAGGAGATCCAGGTCGACGGGTTTGGCGATGTAGTCGGAAGCCCCGGCATCCAGACATTTTTGCCGATCCCCCTTCATCGCCTTTGCGGTGACGGAAATCAGCGGGATATGAGCAATCGCCGGTGTGCCGCGAATCCGCCGCATCGTCTCGTAGCCGTCCATCTCCGGCATCATGATATCGATCAATGCCACGTCGACATCGGGCGCCTGTTCAAGAAGCGCGATGCCATCACGGCCCCGCTCGGCATGCAGAACCTGTATGTCATAGGTCTCCAGAACACTGGTGAGCGAATAGATATTGCGAATGTCGTCGTCGACGATGAGAACTTTCGCCCCGGCGAGATCGGACTTGCCGTTGTGTTCAGTTCCTGCCCAGGCCTCTTGGCGACCTTCTCCCGGCAGCGTTGCCGAAATATGCAGCGCCAATTGAGCGAAGTTCTCCGCCCGCGGTGCTTCCGCCAAGGCCGGGTTCAATGCCAGTACCTGTTCAAGCGCGTCCGGGTGAGGCGTAAAGAACAGCAGCTGCGGCAAGGCTTCGCCGAATTGGCCCGTGATCTCGTCCAGCGCCTTTGCGTTGTCCTTGGCGGAGCGTCCAAAGCCGAGCACGACGGCATCATAGGAGGCGAGGCCAACGTCTTCTGCATTTGCCGCAACACGACCGATCGCGGTGACCGACGTTACGCCGTCGCGGATTGCCTCGACCAGCGCCAGACGCCGCTCCGGGTCAGGGTCCACGACCAGAACGCGGCGCTGAACGCGGAGCTTCTTCGAGTGGATATCCTGAAACACCTTCATCAGCTCGTCCGAGGAAACGGGCTTGGTGGAAATGCTGGACGCCCCCTTGCGTGCGAGACTGTCGATGTCTTCGGCACCCGAGATGACATGGATGGGAATTCCCCTCGTCTTCTGGTCATGCCGCAGCAGATCGAAAAGCACCCAGCCATCGATATCCGAAAGTCCGAGATCAAGTGTGATTGCGTCGGGAACGAGCTTGCGGGCCAATGCCAGCGTGCCGGAACCTGCAGTCGACAGAACGCCTTTCAGCCCGGCCGACCGGGCGAGGCCAAGCAGCAACCCGCCAAAGGTCGGATCGTCTTCGACGATCAACACGATCCGATCGGTGGGTAGGATTGAATCGCGGTCGTCGATCAGCTCTGCCGAGGCCGGACTGCTGAGCAGAGCTGTCGCAGTAACCGCCTCCGCCGCCGGAGCCAGGGTCGACTGTACTGTCGTCACGCGGGGGCCGTCGAACGGGATGATGAGGGTAAATGTCGACCCCTTGCCCGGCGTGCTTTCGACCCGCAATTCGCCGCCAAGCAAGCGAGCGATCTCGCGGCTGATCGAGAGCCCAAGGCCGGTGCCGCCATACTTGCGGCTGGTGGTGCCGTCGGCCTGCTGGAAGGCCTCGAAAATCAGCTTCTGTTTGTCTTCTGGAATGCCAATGCCGGTGTCGGTGACGGCGATCGCGAGAGCCTTCACCGGCTGCGTCGCGCCATTGCGGCGGCCGGCCTTTTCAACCCGGAAGTTCAGGCTGACCTCGCCTTCCGAGGTGAATTTGAATGCGTTGGAAAGCAGGTTGAGGACAATCTGCTGCAAGCGTTTCTCATCTGTGCGGACCGTGTCGGGAAGCGCCGGATCGACCTTGATGGTGAAGCCAAGTCCCTTGTCGGCTGCCAGCTGACGAAAAGTTCGTTCCATATGCTGGCGAAGATGCGTCACCGGCATATCGTTGATGTCGATGGAAACAGTGCCCGACTCGATCTTCGACAGATCGAGGATATCGTTGATGAGGCTGAGAAGATCGGTTCCTGCCGAATTGATGGTGCGGGCGAACTCTACCTGTTTTTCGTTGAGGTTGCCGTGCTGGTTGGTCGCCAGCAGGTTTGACAAAATGAGCAGCGAATTGAGCGGCGTGCGCAGTTCGTGGCTCATATTGGCCAGGAATTCGGATTTGTATTTCGACGTGAGCGCCAGTTGCTCGGCTTTCTCCTCCAGCGCGCGTCGCGCCATCTCGATTTCGAGATTCTTGTTTTCGACCTGCTTCTTTTCGTTCTCGAGCAGCTGCGCCTTTTCCTGCAGCTCCTCGTTCGTCGCATGCAGCTCTTCCTGCTTTTTTGTCAGCTCGGTTTGACGCGCTTGCAATTCCGACGTCAGCAGTTGCGACTGCTTGAGCAGGCCCTCCGTGCGCATCGTCGCAGCGATGGTGTTGAGAACGATGCCGACGGATTCCATGAGCTGGTTGAGGAACGACTGGTGTGTGTCACGAAACTCGCCGAACGAGGCGAGCTCGATGACGGCTTTGACTTCATCCTCGAACAGGGCAGGCAGGATGATGACATTGGCGGGCGAGGCGCTGCCAAGACCTGACGTGACCCGAAGGAATTCTGGCGGCACATTGTCCAGCATGATGGCGCGCTTGTCGGCGGCACTTTGCCCAACCAGGCCCTCTCGCAGATCAAGCCGCTGCTTGATGGCAGCTTTGCTCTCGGCGCCATAGGAAGCCGCCAGCTCAAGATAGGATTCCTCCTCGTCGCGATTGGTGACGTAGAACACCCCATACTGGGCGTTCACCAGAGGAGCGAGTTCGGACATGATGAGCCGCGAGACGGTGGCAAGGTCGCGCTCGCCTTGCAGCATGCGCGAAAACCGGGCGAGATTGGTCTTCAACCAGTCCTGCTCGGCATTCTTCAGCGTCTGATCCTTCAGATTGCGGATCATTTCGTTGATGTTGTCTTTCAGCGCGGCGACCTCGCCGGAGGCTTCGACGCTGATCGAACGGGTAAGATCGCCCTTGGTCACCGCCGTCGAAACCTCGGCGATTGCACGCACCTGGGTGGTCAGATTGGCAGCGAGTTGATTGACATTGTCGGTGAGGTCGCGCCAGAGGCCGGCGGCACCTGGCACACGCGCCTGACCACCGAGCTTACCCTCGATGCCCACCTCACGGGCGACGTTGGTCACCTGGTCGGCAAAGGTGGCAAGCGTCTCGATCATGCCGTTGATGGTGTCGGCCAGCAGGGCGATCTCTCCCTTCGCGTCGACCGTCAGTTTGCGCCTGAGATTGCCTTGCGCGACCGCCGTCACGACATCGGCGATGCCACGCACCTGATTGGTCAAGTTCGTCGCCATCAGGTTGACGTTGTCGGTCAGGTCCTTCCAGGTACCGGCAACACCTTCGACGCGCGCCTGGCCACCAAGCTTGCCCTCGGTGCCAACCTCACGCGCGACTCGGGTGACCTCGCCGGCGAAGGAGTTCAACTGGTCCACCATGGTGTTGATGGTCGACTTGAGCTCCAGGATTTCGCCCTTCACATCGACGGTGATCTTCTTCGACAGGTCGCCGCGCGCCACGGCGGTCGTGACTTCGGCGATGTTGCGCACTTGGCCGGTCAGATTCTCGGCCATCGAGTTCACATTGTCTGTGAGATCCTTCCACGTGCCGGCAACGCCGCGCACCTGCGCCTGGCCTCCCAACTTGCCTTCCGTGCCGACCTCGCGTGCCACGCGCGTGACTTCCGAAGCGAAGGAATTGAGCTGGTCCACCATTGTGTTGATGGTGTCCTTCAACTCCAGGATCTCGCCGCGGACATCGACGGTGATCTTCTTCGAAAGGTCCCCGAGCGCCACGGCGGTGGTCACCTCGGCGATGTTGCGCACCTGGCCGGTCAGGTTGGCCGCCATGGCGTTGACGTTTTCGGTCAGATCCTTCCACGTGCCGCCTATGCCGCGCACCTGGGCCTGGCCGCCAAGCTTGCCGTCGGAGCCGACCTCGCGCGCCACACGCGTCACTTCCGAAGCGAAGGAATTGAGCTGGTCGACCATCGTGTTGATGACGTCCTTGATCTGCAAGATCTCGCCCAGCGCGTCGACGGTGATCTTCTGGGTCAAGTCGCCGGTCGCAATGGCCGTTGCCACCTTCGACACGTCACGCAACTGCACTGTCAAATTGCCGGCCATGGCGTTGACGTTGTCGGTCAGATCCTTCCAGGTGCCACCGACGCCTTCGACATGCGCCTGGCCACCAAGCTTGCCTTCCGATCCCACTTCGCGGGCCACACGCGTGACCTCAGAGGCAAAGGAGTTCAGTTGGTCGACCATCGTGTTGANCTTCCGATCCCACTTCGCGGGCCACACGCGTGACCTCAGAGGCAAAGGAGTTCAGTTGGTCGACCATCGTGTTGACGGTGTCCTTGAGCTCCAGGATCTCGCCTTTGACGTCGACGGTGATCTTCTTCGACAGGTCGCCGCGCGCCACGGCGGTGGTGACTTCTGCGATGTTTCGAACCTGGCCAGTCAGGTTGGCGGCCATGAGATTGACGTTGTCGGTCAAATCCTTCCATGTGCCGCCGACGCCCCTCACCTCTGCCTGGCCGCCCAGCTTGCCTTCGGTGCCGACCTCGCGTGCCACGCGCGTCACTTCCGAGGCAAAGGAGTTCAGTTGGTCGACCATCGTGTTGATGGTGTCCTTGAGTTCCAGGATTTCGCCTTGCACGNGAGGCAAAGGAGTTCAGTTGGTCGACCATCGTGTTGATGGTGTCCTTGAGTTCCAGGATTTCGCCTTGCACGGCGACCGTGATCTTCTTGGACAGATCGCCCGACGCGACCGCCGTCGTCACCTCGGCGATATTGCGCACCTGACCGGTCAGGTTCTCGGCCATCGAGTTGACGTTGTCGGTGAGGTCCTTCCAGGTGCCGGCGACGCCGCGCACCTGCGCCTGGCCGCCAAGCTTGCCTTCGGTGCCAACCTCGCGTGCCACGCGCGTGACCTCGCCCGCGAATGAATTCAGCTGGTCCACCATCGTGTTTATCGTGGATTTCAGCTCGAGAATCTCGCCCTTCACGTCCACCGTAATCTTCTTCGACAGGTCGCCCAAAGCCACCGCGGTCGTCACTTCGGCGATGTTGCGCACCTGGCCAGTCAGGTTCTCGGCCATGGAATTCACATTGTCGGTCAGATCCTTCCACGTACCACCAACACCCTCAACGCGCGCCTGGCCGCCAAGCTTGCCTTCAGTGCCGACCTCGCGCGCCACGCGCGTCACTTCCGAAGCGAAGGAATTGAGCTGGTCCACCATCGTGTTGATGGTGTTCTTCAGTTCTAGGATTTCGCCCTTCACATCGACTGTGATCTTCTTCGACAGGTCGCCCGACGCGACGGCGGTCGTAACCTCCGCGATGTTGCGCACTTGCCCGGTAAGGTTCGTGGCCATCGCGTTGACGTTGTCGGTCAGATCTTTCCACGTGCCGGCGACGCCCTTGACCCGGGCCTGGCCGCCGAGCTTGCCTTCCGTACCGACCTCGCGCGCCACGCGCGTCACCTCGGAGGCGAAAGAGGCCAACTGGCCGACCATGGTGTTGACGATCTTGCCGATGCGCAGGAATTCGCCGCGCAGCGGTCGGCCGTCAATTTCGACCATCATGGTCTGCGACAGGTCACCCTTGGCGACGGCGCCGATAACGCGCGCAACCTCAGCCGTTGGCTGAACCATGTCTTCGATGAGATCATTGACTGAACGGACACTGGATTCCCAACTGCCGGTGGCATTGCGAACCCGGCCGCGCTCGCCTATCCGCCCTTCCTTGCCGACGACCCGGCTCAAGCGCTCGAACTCGCGCGTCACTTGGTCGTTGAGGTCAGCGATCTCATTGAAAGTCTCAGCTATCTCGGAATCGAGGCCTTCATAAACATTGTCGATGCGGACGGAGAAATCGCCGCGCCGGAAGGCTTTCAGAGAATTCAGGATGCTTCGACGGTCCAATTGCTTCTTGGATGCCTGCACGGTCACAGCGCCACTCCCAGCCCTATGGATTTATACGGATAAAGTTGCCCCCGCGGCCAATGGTGGATCGCGCCGCAAGACCCCAAACGCGGCATCTTCAATTTTGTTCCATCGTGCCGTGAATTCCAGGCCGACGGTTGCGCCTTGGTTTGAACGCCGGATTTTCATGATGCGGTTGTGGATTTATCGTGCTTCAGCCGACCACGACACGTCATAGCCGTTTGCCATTGCCAGAGAGGCATGAATTGCGTTGCGCAACTCGGAAGGCGAGGCAGGCTTTGCGACCCATGTCCCTTGAAGGAAAATCGGATCGTGAAAACCCGAATTGGCGTAGCTTGCCGAATGGACGACAAAGGGGATGTTTCGGGCGTCAAGCAACGTAGCTATTCGTTCGAGCGCGATAAACGCCTCGTCTTCCAAAATCGCAACGGACCTATGGTGGTCCAATTATCGCAGTCCTTTGCTCTCCGAAGCGATCGGCAGCGCAGCACGCCGCCTGACCGGTTCCACCCGGTGGTCGAAGCTCACGGCAATTTTCTTGCCGGACATGGCATGGACCATAAGCCCGACCAATTCCTCGTCGTCGCAGCGACACTCAGGAAACCTTGCGCGGATTTCATCGACCGCAAACGCCGTCGAGATAATGTCCGCGATAGCCAGCGTAGACTGCGCTATAGGTTTCAAGGTCAATGACTTCGCTTTTCAGCACATCACCCTCCCAGCGTAGGGCCGACGGCAGAGGCGCCGGATGTCTCGCAAAGATTGCTAAAGGCCGACATCTATTCTTCGGCGCTGTATCCTGTTCATTCTATGACGGTTGGCCGCGCTGTCGATAGCTCTGCAAGGCTTTGTACGCTTCCAGACACTGATTCACGCGAGCGACCAGATCAGGCAATCGTGCAGTTCATATACGTTTTCCGGTTCACTGTAGTGCCGTCCGCCAACTGAAACAGTCCACCCGACCAGAATGACGATTGTCGGCCCTTTCACTTGAAGCCCCCCAGATCAGCGAGTGAGTTGTGGCCAACACTCCAACACCTCCGCCATGCTGGCCGCCTCAATCTGCTCACTGAAGCGGGAATGGTAGACTTCCATCAGTGCGTCATGGGTCTGGTCGGCAGAGCTGCAGATGGCATCGGTGACGAGAATGACGCGGAAGCCACGATCGATGGCGCCAAGCACGGTCGCGAGAACGCAAACGTCGGTTTCGCCACCGGTGATCACGAGCGCACGCACGCCGGAGCCACTCAGCAGCGCGTCGAGCCGCCCCTCGGTCCAGGGCGAATAGACGTGTTTGTCGACCACCGTCGCCGGCGGTACAAATCGTGCAAGTTGAGGCATCAGCTCGATCAGGCGCGGATCGATGTTGGAAAGGGTTACCTCCGCCCACCGACGATAGTAGTTTGCCCACATTCCCGGCGCCTCGCCCGGGCGGGCGGCAGGAATGAAGCGCGTGAACAGGGTACGGCTGGCATGTCTGGCGACCAGTTCTTCGATCGCCGGGACCACCTTTTCAGCCCACGGCACGGGCCAAGGTCCACCCGGCGCAAACAGGCGCTGCATGTCGACGCACAGATGCAGGCCATCGTCGCCTATTGGTCCGTGAATCAGTCCTTGGGCGGCCACTGGTGGATTCCGTCGGGTTGGGTTACTGGCCTGCCTGCCGCGCTGCATCGGCCTCAGCCACATCAACAGTGTAAAGCAATTCACCGTTTTCGTTGGATACCCTCACAAGCCAGCCGGACAGAGCGTCCGTGCCAGGCTGCAGGTCGGCGAGAAGATCGATTGCGCAGCGGATAGCTTCGGACCGGGCCGCCTCAAGGCTCGCCATCCTCGACGGCGGTATGCGTCGGCTGGTTTCGCCATCGCGATACTCAAAGACATATACGTCGCCGGCGCCGTCGCTTGCAGAGGTTATCTCGACCTGGTCGAAATTGCCGTTGCTGCTCGCGTCATATTCATTGGCTGCGAGATCAAAGGTCGCTGTCTGGACCAGGATTGCCTTTGCGCGGGCAAGCACGTCATCTTCAGCTTGTATCCCGACGTTTGCCATGTCCACCGTAACGCAGTCGCCGCCCTCGCCGCAAAATATCACCCGGCGAACCGACTGCCCGTCTGGCGCCCTGGCATTCACCACTTCGGTCCGAACGACTTGCATGACACTCTCCTGCCTGTGTCTGACAATGTTCATGGTGCGCTTTCGGTTCCTGCGGATGCAGGGCGCCGGCCCGGCTGTCGAGACCGACAGGACTTCCCCGCCGGACATTGACGTGCACCGAGCCCCCGCCGCAGGAACAATTCGAACGGAAACGCGTTGCCCTAGCTGGAAACGGGATAAGCGCAAAATGGCCGCGCCACGTGCTGCCTGGAAGGGCTTCTTGAAGGTTGGTTCGGTTACTTGCGGCGTGAAGATTGTCGGCGCAACCAGCGAAGCATCCAAGATCCATTTCAAGATTTTGAACCGCAAGGACGGTCTGCCGGTCAGGAGCGTCTACGCCGACGAGGAGACCGGAAAGCTGGTGGATGCAGCGGATCAGGTGAAGGGTTTCGAGATCGAAAAAGACGAATTTCTCCAGATCGAACCTGACGACATAAAGGCGTTGAAGCTGACGTCGAAGCACACGCTCGAAGTCGGCGAATTCGTATCGATTGACGATATCGATACGCGCTATCTCGAGAAGCCCTACTATCTGATCCCGGCCGACGGCGCCGCAATCGAAGCATACGGAGTGATCCGCGATGCCATGAAGAACAAGGGCGTGGCCGCTCGATCCTGCGTGGTGCTCTACCAGCGCGGCCGCGAAGTGCTGATTCAGCCCTATGGCAAGGGCATGGTGATGACCGAGCTTCGCAACCACAACGAAATGGTTTCGGAAAGCACTGTGTTCGATGGATTGGCCAAGCAGAAATACGACGCCGATCTGCTCGAAATCGCCGGCATGCTTATTGACAAAAAAGTGACGACCTTCGATCCCTCGAAATTTGAAGACACCTATGAAGACGCGCTGATCGCCATGATCGATGCAAAGCGCAAAGGCAAGAAGCTGCCGAAGCCCGCACCAAGGCCACAGGAGAATGTCATCAACCTCGCTGAGGTGCTGAAGAAGAGCCTCAAACAGGAAGGGCTGGCGAGATCCACAAAGAGAGCCTCACCGAAACGCAAGACAGCATAGTTGATAACTGCCCAGCCAGAAGGTCCGCACAGCAGCTCCAGCCGCCCTTAATAGCTCGGAACAATTCTCGCGGTTGCCCGTTGGCCACCAAGGACGATGCCTTATGGCCGAGATCAAGAACGTCGACAGGGCAGTCCTCAAAGAGCCAGAGGCAGCGGATGCCAACATTGCGCTCAAAGGAGCCGGAACGCAGGACTCTGATCGGGCGCCGACAAGCCCCAGGACCGCTGGCCATCGGTAAAAATACATGGGGTGTGAAAAAGACCCTTTCGCCTCCAGACGCGGCGACGCGCGACCGGTGGCGGGCCGAACCCCACGCCCAAGCGAAACCCGGAGAATAGATGTGCCCCCCAAACCAGAGCCAACCGAAGAGCCGCCAGTGGATGCGCCGACGTGGACGCCGGACATACGCGAGCCTGAGCCGGATCTTCTTCCCGACGAAGTGCCAGTTCCTAATCCGGACGAGAACCGTGATCCGCCAAAGCGAGGCGTGGTGACAGACTGAACAACGAGTTTGGTCCGGCATCCTCCTGCAAAGGCGTTTATCTCGCCGCCGGGTTCAAGATCGCCAGTGAAATGCGACTGGATTTGGCTGCGCCGAATGCTTGACGGATTTGGTCTCGATGGTGTGGACCTATCGACGCCTCGCCAAGCCTCATTTTCCAAGTATCTGTTCGAACGTGCATTGCTTCGGGCTTTTGTCAGGACGCCATCGCAGAAATTTGGTGCCATGACGGAAACGATCGCCGGTGACATGATCGAACCGCACCTCCGCCACCAGTTCGGGCCGCAATGGCTCCCATTGTCCGCTTCTTTCCGTGCTCCACCGACTGGGACCGCCCGGCGCTTTTCCCGTAAAGCCAGGAGCCGATCGCAAAGCTTCAAGTTGTCGCGTAAGCTTGGCCCTGTCCTCCCGGGCGATCGTCGAAGTGAACCCGACGTGGTCGAGTTGCCCCTGGTCATTGTACAGGCCGAGCAACAGGGAGCCGACTTCACGCGAATTCGCCAGGTAGCGGAACCCTCCGACGACACAATCGGCCGTGCGCAGGCGCTTGACTTTGATCATGGCGCGCTCGCCGGGTCGATATTCGTCATCGAGAAGCTTGGCAACGACCCCGTCGGTCGAACCTTGTCCGGATTGGCCAAGCCATCTGCCTGCCGCCGCCAAATCACGCGTTGCCCGAGACAGTTCGAGATCCTTTCGCCCGGCCGACTTTACGAACAGTTCGAGTGCAGCGCGCCGAATCGAGAGCGGCTGCTGCATCAAGGCGCCCTCGGAGGTCGCCAACATGTCAAAGAGGATCAGCTTTGCCGGCGTCGCGACCGACAGTTTCCGGATCCTGCTTTCCGCCGGATGCAGCCGCATCTGCAAGGCGTCGAAAGAAAGAGCGCCTGCAATTTCGATGACGATCTCACCATCGACCACGAACTCTTTTGTTTTCAGTTCATGCAACATCGCGACGACTTCCGGGAAATACCGCCCTAACGGCTTGCCGGATTTTGCACGCAACTCCACGGCCGCGCCGGCTTTAAAGGCCAGGCAGCGGAACCCGTCCCATTTGGGTTCGTATTGCCATCGGCCAGCATCGGCCGGCAAGGTGTCGGCAGCCTTTGCTTCCATCGGCGCCGTGCTCAACGCCACGCCGAAAGACGATTTTACACTCGTCGGCAGATCGCGAGAGATGGCAGATTCGCCCGTCATGAAAGTTCCGTGGACAACGATGGAGATCGACTCAACGCAGCACTGGTGCCGGTTTTGGAAAAATCATGCTCCAACAGGGTTAGGTCATGATGAGATTTCAACCAATCTCATCATGACCTGGGACGGTCTACTCGGCAGCCTGCATGTTGATCTTGCTTTCCGCCATTTCGGTGAGCTTGCGATCGGTCGCCTGCTCTTCCTTCAGGTTCTTGGCCAATACGTTGGCGCAGTCACTGCGGCCAAGCTGCTTGGCCCAGGCGATGAGCGTGCCATATCTGGTCATCTCATAGTGTTCGACCGCCTGCGCCGACGCTATCAGCGCCGCGTCTAGAACCTCCTTGTCGTCGACGTCGCCGCTCACATCGTCGGCTTCCTCCAGAATGCCGTCTATCGCCGGGCAGTTGACCTCCTTGGCCTTGACGCCATGCAATTCGAACACCTGTTCGACGCGCTCGATATGGCCTTTGGTCTGCTCGAGGTGTTTTTCGAATCCGGCCTTCAATTGCGGATCGGTTGCCTTGCCGATCATCTTCGGCAGCGCTTTCTCGATCTGCTTTTCGGCGTAATAGATGTCGCGCAGCGTGTGCACGAAGAGATCGTCGAGTGTCTTGATGTCCTTCGAAAAGAAGCCCATGGCCTTACCTTTCATTGTGCAGAAGTTCGGGTTCGGCGGCGGCTTGCCCGCCACCCGCGGAGGCCGGGAACTCGTCCCGGCTTGCTGGTCAACGCACCGGTGCTGGAGGAGTTCCTGATTCCGAGCCGGGCCGTTACTCCTTTTCGGGACGCTGCGGTCCATCTCCGGAGGAGCTTTGACCCGATCACACGTTCCATGGTCCAGACGAGGACCCTCAGGCGCACGCCGGCGCGGAAAAACTGACGGCCAGGAGAGCCGAAACGTGCTGTGCGCCGCAAGCTCTCGCAGGCGATCGCTGCCTCGGCAGATGCAATGCCAGCGTCGGGCGCGCACTATTGTCGGGAGAACTCTTGGTCAAGTATGCGAAGGCCCTCTTCATATTTGGCCGCCGACGCTCCGACCTGCCTCGACTGCCAGATGTTGTCCTCCAGATCGGCGCGTTTTACGGGGAGCGCCACTGGGTTCGACGCAGCCCGCCGGACAAAGGCGAAATACTCCTCATCCGGCCTGCGCGACATGGCATCGACCGCCGCGGCAATTGTCGGTCCGAAGCCTGCTTCTTCGAGCTTGGCGCGGGTCCAGCCTTCGCCTTTCTCCAGAACGTCATGAAGGTAGGCAACAGTCTTCTGATCGATTGTCTCGACAGCGTCGACGACACGGCGGCAATGCTCGATGTAGGGCCGCCCGGTCTTATCGCGCTGCGACGCGTGAACCTCCTCCGCAATCTTTGCCGCCTGGTAGAAAATGCTCATCGCGCCTGTCGTTACCGTGATTGTCTCTGCCTGATGAAACCTATTCGACGATATGTGGCGTGTGTCGCTTGTCCTCGGCAGGGTCGACATCGATACGGGCCTTCTCCGGATCGAAAGCGCCGTGACCTGCAATAGCCAGAGCGGCCGCATCGGGCGTTTCGTAGGCCCACATGAAATCATCGGAAGAACTGCCGACGGCGTGGACACGCCAGTAGCTTGCGGTGCCTTTGAGCGGGCACCGGGTGGTGGTGTCGGTCTTTTCGAAAAGATCGAAATAGATGTCCTCGAAGGGGATATAGAAAACGGGCTCGTGCCCGTCTTCACGCAGGACCTTCGCCCGCTCCGTAGCCGCGACGATGGCGTCGGAAAACCGCACCGTCACCGTGCCGGAAAACGGTTCTATGGCCAATCGGCCAAGGTGGTGTTGTGAAGTTGCGCCTGAAGTTTGCATCTGAATTTCTCCCTGGCGATTACCGCAAGATCGGTCATGCCTGGAGACGAAATGCGCGGCGGCGCTTCAGGTTCCGGCATGTCCGATGAAGCTGAATGGCAGCCGGCCTTAAAGCGCCTCCCGCTTGCCGTATCCAGCAGTTCTCGTTGGTAAGGCGCGGTGAAATGCTCGTCCAACCCATTCGAAGACTTTAGAAGGACGACACGGTCGTCGCTTCCGTGGAGCGTCAGGGCTGGCACCGAAATGATCTTCGCCGCTACTTGCCGGCGGGCGAGTTCGTGGCTGGAGATGCTCCAACTGTTTGGCCGTCGTCAGCTGCCGCCTCATGTACGGGCTCCGGGGCGGCCTCAGTTGCGGCCAAGTGGGCCGCAAGGTCCCTATAGACCTTGTCCCTGCCGCCATCGTGTTTAGCGATCAGGCCAAGTAAGTCATGACGGCTTAGCTTTGCAATCTTCATTAGGAATTCGAATTCGTGCTTCGGAATCGAGGCTGCTAAGCGATCGAGTTTGGCCCGCCGGGTCTCTTTGGACACATGTGCTCCTATGTATCCAGGCAGCATGCGAGGCACGTGTTCGAAGGCCCGCCATTGTCTTGATGGCGGGCCTTCGGGCGGCCGAAGCCGCTAGGTCCATCGGCTACTTGTTGCAATTTTGCACGGTCGAGGTCGTTGCGCCACTTGCAGTGTTGTTATCGATGTCATTGCCTGCGGCGTCCTTGCAACGGTCGGTCATGCCGTTCGATTTTGTAGTCGAGTTTGTGGAATTCGGATCGGTTGGCACGGTCGCATTCCCGCTGCCAGTGCCATTGCCAGCGGCGCCGCCGCTGCCAACAGTTCCAGTACCAGTTCCATTACCCGTGCCAGCCGTGCCGCCAGCACCCGTTCCATTTGTCTGCGCCAGGGCGGAACCGGCCAAGGCAATAGTTAGCACCGACGCGGCTAGAATTTTCTTCAACATTGGAGTCTCCGTGTTTGAATCGCCGAATTGCGATCGCTTTCCCAACGACAGGTTTTTCTCATTGTTCCAGGCGTAATGGATTGTGATCCGCAGCAGCCTTCGTCGAGGTGGACACTCTTGACGGCGCACGAATTGTGATGAGACCTGACAAGGGCAGGATGGGCTTTGTTCAACACCAAAGCGATATGTTGGGCGCGGCTGCATGCATCCGACGCGGATCGCGATGCGGAATGTGGGCAAGACGGGTTACAACAGAAGCGGCGATCAGAGCTGCGAGCGAACCGGCCGCCTTGATGTTAATCTGACGGTTGAATCTCAAGACCATTCCGACGCAGGAGCAGAACGCATGCCGGCTCGATCCGAAGGATTTACAATCGCTCTGGCTCACAACGGGGATGCACGAACGCAGGCGGCCGCTGCGCTCTATCGACACAACATCGAACAAACCGGAATCGATGACCGGGCAGTGATCGGCGCGGAGCTTACCGACCCCTCGGGAAAGATCTGGGGTGGAATTTGGGGCAGAACGGAACTGGGGCTCCTGTTTCTCGACATGTTCTTCTTGCCTGAAAAATTGCGTGGCCGATCCTATGGATCACAGCTTCTTATGGCGATTGAGGAGGAAGCCGTTAGGCGTGGATGCAAGAGAGCCGTCGTCGAGACGAGCAGTTTCCAGGCGCCTCAATTTTACCGGCTTCATGGGTTTGAGGAATTCGGCAAGGTCGAATTCGTTATTCCAGGACACGCCCGCATCTTCCTTCGCAAGAACCTGCAGTAATCTTTGCGGAGGCGCCATCTGCACGAACGGCTAATTCGCCGGCAAAACGCCGGCTCCCAGCCGTAGCCATCTACTCCCGAAGGTCCTTTTGCCCTTTCCATCCGGGAAGCTCGGTCATCGGGCATAGCAGCCGCGGTCGCGCCGGATCGGAGATATCGAGTTTATCCCAGGGAATGCGGTACAGGCCGTCGCGACGGCGCAGCCGAAACAGGTCGAGCATCGCGACGCCGATGGTCGAAGCCGACAGACGCTCGAACGCGGCGTAGATGCCAACGTGGAATTCAGTAACGACGAGCTCGTCGCCACGCTGTTCGGCGAGAATCTCTTCGATGTGACCGATGCTCTTTCCACGCTGCGAGAGCACGCGTCGCCCGGCAAGATGTTCGAGGTTGACTGTCCTCATCATCACGCTCCTGGGATGCGCCCGATGACATGATCGCGCAACCAGTCCTGCCAGGCGAAAATCGACGTCTCGCCCACCTCGATGTCACATTCGATGTCGAGCCCGTTGTCCTGCACCTTTTTCCACGCAATCCTGTGTGGCTCGGCGTGGCGTTTGCCACCCACCCTCGTCGCCAGTTGCGCCATCCATTCCCCGGGCCGCGCGCCAAGGCGGCGCGCCAAAGTGATGGAGCCGAGTTCTATCGCGACAATCCTTGGTGGTTTGCCCCGCCGCAACTCGGCCACCACTCCGTCGACCTTGCCGATCTTGACCCGCCGGCGGTCGAACACCTGCTTGTCCAGGAGATCACGCATCAATTCCATCATGTGCCTCCGAATATCTGCAGCGGAATCGTCACCACGGCGAGCACGAAGGCAAGCGCGATAATGAAGATAACGGCGGCATTCGAAATGATGCCGTTGCGATGTTCGCCGACATAGCGTTCGTCATTCAGCAGGAAGAGAAATGGAACTACCGTCAGCGGAAGGCTCGCCGCCGTTACCGCCATGGAAAAGATGGTCAGCCTCAGTGGGTCGAGGCCAAGCACGATCGGAATGGCGGCCAAAAACAATGATGCCGTATAGACGGCACTGAAGCCCGGATCATCGCGCGGCTTTCGATCCTCACCCCACGTCCAGCCAAAGCCCTGTGCCACCAGATATGCCTGTTGCAACCCGACTTCGAGTGCGGCGCCGAAACAGGCAATGGCTAGCGAGGCAACGAATAGAACGAACCCCCAGAAGCCGAATATAGGGATCAGCATCAACGGCAGTTGGTGATAGTCGTCCACCTGGTCGATGCCGTGCGTCGCGAGAACGAGAGCAGCGACGATCAACACGGCGATCGAAATGGTCCCACCGAAGGTCATGCCCAGCCCGGCGATGGCACGATTGGCTCCAAGGTGGCTTTCATCCCATTTGTCCTCGATAGCTCCCGAGGAATAAAACATGAAAAGATAAGGCGATATCGAGGCGCCGAGAATGCTGGCCGCCATGAACCAGTAATTGATGGCATCGTGAGCCGGCAGCGCGGGCACGGCGCTGCCAGCGACCGCTGTCCAGTCGGGCTTTAACATCACCGCACCAACCACGAAGCACAGCGTCACGAGGCCGAGGACCGAAATGCCTTTCTCGATAAAGCCAAACGTGCCTTTCCACAGCAGCAGCCATGCCAGCAACGCCACCGGCAGTGCCCACCACTGGAAGCCTATGCCGGTGGCAAGTTCGAGTGCGATGGCCACACCGCCGATCTCAGCGGACAGCACCATGAAATTGACGAGAAGGACGACGAGCAACGGCCATAGGAAGACGTTGAACCCAAATCTTTCACGAATGCCCTCTGAGATCGTGTGATGGCTCATCGCGGCGAACCGACCGGCCATTTCAACCAAAAAGATGATGCATATGGTGCCGAGAACTATGGCCCAGATCAGCTGGAATCGGAAGGCGGCACCCGCCTGCGCCGCCGTAGCCATCGACCCGACTTCGAGGAAACCTCCGACACTGGTGACGACGCCAAGCGATATTTCCAGAAGCTTCTTCACGGCTTTGGTCCGAAAGCGCTGGTGTAAGCGGCGGCGAGCGAGCGCATGGCCGCCCGAAGATCCTGTTGTGCGCTTTTCACCTCAGTGCGATTGTTCACCTGCAATCCCGCCTCGGCATGCGCCACCGCCACCGACAAACTGTTGACTGCTGCCGTCAGTCCTGCTCGCCCGGCTGGTTCAGCGGTCTCGGCCGATCGAATTTGCGCCTCGACATCGGCCAGCGTTTTTCCGACCGAGTGCAGTGCGGCCGTGGCATAGGCGGACGGTGCCGCTCCCTCCACCCAGGCATCCAGTACCATCGATACGGTCTGTGCCGCGGAGGCCGCTGTTCGTGATTGCTGCGCCACCTGATTGGAAGACGAGCATCCGGCCAACCCGGCTAGAATCAGAAGCAAGCACAGGCAGCCAACCGGAAAATGACGGTCGTTATGGGGTACAGCGCGCGTTGGATGCGCCACGCGGATTTCCTCCCCGGCCCGAACCAACTGCGTCCGGCATCAATGATCTAGAGCGCTCGGAGAGCTCGTCAAACGAAACCGACGACGAGCCTGTGAGGTCGGCTAGTCCAACGTAACAAAACGCTCCATCCCGGACAGCCGTTAAAAGAGGGGGGCCCGCGCTTCTCTTTGGCGCGGAGAAGCGCGGGCAGATCGGGCTGAGGGGATGACCCGATCGCGCAGCATCAACATGGGAGGGCAACAACGCTGCACGGTTCGAACTTCCAACCGGGCCACTTGTTCCAACTTCAACTGATCCGTTCTGAGTACTCAATCCATGCGTTTGGGGGGCCTTTTTGAAGGTAGGCCATGGCGAGTTCTCATGGCGTAGAACGGTTTTTGTCGCAACGGCCCATCCATGAATGCGCGCGACGACCGCGATGACGACCGTCGCCTGACCGTCATGACAGCGCACGACCAATCCAGCCCAAACGCCGCGGAACAATTGTGCCCACTCGTGGTTCCGATGGCACGAAGATGGAGGATATGATGACGGACGCCAAACTCGCTGTGGTGACCGGCGCCTCGAGTGGCATCGGAAGGGAACTCGCAAAGCTGTGCGCTAAAGACGGTTACGACCTGATCATCGCCGCCGACGAGCCGGCTATCCGGCAGGCGGCAGAGGCACTTGAGACCCACAATGTAACGGTCGAAGCCATTGAGGCCGATCTGGCGACCGTCGAGGGCGCCGATCGGTTGATCTCCCAGATCGGCGATCGCGATATCGACCTGTTGTTTCTCAATGCGGGACGCGGGCTCGGCAACGGCTTCGTCGACCAGGACTGGCGAAAAGTCCGCCGGATCATCGACACCAATGTCACCGGAACGGTCTATCTGGCGCATGAGCTCTGCGCCAAGATGGCCCGGCGAGGTCGCGGGCGCATCCTGTTCACCGGATCGATCGCCGGCTTCATGCCCGGCACATTCCAGGCCGTCTACAACGGCACGAAGGCGTTCATCGATTCCTTCTCGATCGCGCTCCGCCATGAGCTGAAAGATAGCGGGGTGACGGTCACCGTGCTGATGCCTGGCCCTACGCAGACGCGATTCTTCGAGCGCGCTGAAATGATGGATACCAAGATCGGCACCGATGAAAAGGGCAATCCGGCCGATGTCGCCAAAACGGGTTACGAGGCGATGATGGCCGGTGATGAACAGGTCGTCAGCGGTTGGAAAAACAAGCTGCAGGTTGCCGCCGCGCATGTCACGCCGGCAGGCACTTTGGCCGAACAGCACCGTAGGATGGCCGAGCCGGGGTCGGCGTCCAGCGACTGAGCCAATATTTCGCGCCATCAAACGGGCTGGCATTCGCAGAGACCGCATGTGCTGTGCGACGCAGTCAATCACTGCCGCAAGGACGGCACCATCTCGGTCCCCACGGCGTCTGTGTTGGCCTGGTCGATCACATCCCGTCTGGCGCGGCGATGAATAAGAGACCGGCTTTCCGGATGGGCCAGACGCATACGCAACGCTGCCTCGAACCTCTTTTGGCCATGGTCCAGAGCGCCGCAATCGATCCCTCCTTGTGATTACCCACCGGGCCGATCTGAAAGCAGGGCCGGATCTCTACAAGACGTTCCGCGACAGGCAGGATGGCTGCATCAAAGTCGTGACGCGGCCTCACAGCAAAGACGGGCAAGGCGACCGACACTCACTGCAATCACAAGGGAACATTCGCGTCGACGGCCGGTTAGGTGCCACTTCCGTAACGGTCACCTGCCGTCAAAGCGAGCCCATGATGAACCACGACCAGCATGACAATGTACCAGACGCAGCGCGTAGACTTGTCGTCGGAAGCATGGCGGGAGGAATTCTCGTCGCTTATGCTTCCACGGCGTCAGCCGATACGGGAACAGTGCCTGCTAAAGCAGGCCCTGCGAGCCCGATGCTCAAACAGAATCCGGTGACGCAATATCCCCAGCCGCCGTTCAAGCCACAGGAACAGAAGTGGCCGGGTTTGGCCACCAAGATGGTGCCACGCCCGGATCACGGCGAAACGACCTACAAGGGATCAGGCAGGCTTGCCGGTCGCAAAGCGCTGATAACCGGCGGCGATTCCGGAATTGGTCGTGCGGCGGCGATTGCATTCGCGCGCGAGCGTGCGGACGTCGCTTTCGGCTATCTCCCCGAAGAACAGGAAGACGCCGACGAACTGGTGGACCTAATAAAAGCGGCAGGTCAAAACGCTTGCCGGCTATATCCGCAATGAGGCCTTTTGCAGAAAGCTGGTCGATGAAGCAGCAACGCCCCTCGGCGGTCTCGACATCCTGGTCAGCAACGCTGCCCGCCTCACTCGAGTCAACGGTCCTCAAAAAGGGCCGCCAGGCCCACCGCTCCTTAGGCGTGGTGGGCTTTCAGACTGTCTACAGGAGGAACCAATGGCTGGCGATGAAATAGAAAGAAGGCGACTGCAGATGTTGATCGAACAATATCTGGAGACCCGTAAGCGACGGCACGATTTCGTGTCGATCGCGAATGCCGAACTCGCGATCAAGGCGGTCATGCCGCATTGCCCGGTGTCAAGCGCAGCGTTGGCAGAGATGATAGCCGCTGGCGCCGTCACTTACGGCCTTGGCGTCCTATTCGACGCGAGGCAAACCGAGGGCGAACTGCCCGTCGTTTGATAGGCTCATCGCCTGACCAATCGTCGCGCCGTGGCGAAGTTTCGCCCCAGCGCTGGAGTACGCCAGACCGGGAGCATGCCAATCGTGCCGGCCGGATCGCAGGCACTTGCCGGCGACGCCGTCTCGGGCCTGGACCCGAATGTCGTCGCATATCTGATGAAAAACCAGTGTCTTTGTGCAGTTACCGGGCTTCTCGTTGGGTTGGCACCGTTCCGCTGTCCTGGTGTCTTGCCAAAGCTGTCGGTTGAACACCGAGCATATTTCGCACGGCCTCGACCAGCGCAGCAGCCCACACGGGTTTTGACAGCATCTTGTGATGACGCAAATCTTGCGGGATGTCGGATGCCGTGTACCCACTGACGAAAACAAACGGAATTCCGCGTTGCGCTAGAAGAGGGACAAGGGCAGCGCTGGTCTCGCCGCCGAGACCAATGTCCAGGACCGCGGCAGATATGACTTCACTCTCGATCAGCTTTTTCGCGCGAGCAACGGACGGCACTGGCCCGGCGATGGCGAAGCCGGCCTCTTCCAGAATTGCGCGGTGCTCCTCCGCGACCAGCCATTCATCTTCGACGATAAGGATACGAGATGCAGTCACGTTTCGCTCTCCCGATGATCAAACGGAAACTCAATCCGCAAGCTCAAACCATCGGAACCGAAAGATGTTTCAAAATTTCCGCCAAGCCGATACTCAATTTCGCCCTTCACCAGCGAAAGACCAAATCCCGTCTTCTCAGGCGGACTGACAGCGGGACCGCCGCTTTCTAACCATTCAAGCTGAAAACCGTGATCCGACGCCGACCAAGTCACGGACACCACGCCGTTTGGCACGGACAAGGCGCCATATTTTCCAGCATTCGTGGCAAGTTCATGGATCACCATGCCAAGCGACAGGCCCTGCTGAGGCTTGAGCCGAATGTCCTCGCCTGTGGTGTTGATGCGTTCCAGCCCGAACGGCTCGACTTCCTGCCGCACGATTTCCTCTACCGAGACCTCTTTCCAGCTTTCGCGCGAGAGCACTCCGTAGGCCCGCGCCATGGCGCGCAGGCGACCGATGAGCGCTTCGGCGAAAGCCTCCGAAGAGGGAGCATTTTTCAGGGTCTGACTGGCAATACTGACCGTAACAGCCAGCATGTTCTTGACCCGATGGTTGAGTTCCGAGATCAATACCCGCTGGTGGGCTTCGGCTTCAGCCATGGTCGTCACATCGACAAAGGTCACCACCACGCCCTGGATTTTCCGCGCGCTGTCGCGGTAGGGGATCAGCCGCACGAGATAGTGGATGCCGTTGCTATCGCGCGGCAGCTGGTGCTCGATCATCTCGCCGGCCCTGAAAACCTGGGCAATATGGTCGCGCAGGTGCGGATAATCGAGCCGGCTGGCAAGATCGGTCAGCGGTCTTCCGATGTCGGTCGGCAGCAAGTTGAAGAACGAAGACGCCGCCGGCGTGAAGCTGCGGATAACCAGCTTGGTATCGAGAAAAACAGTCGCGATCTGTGTGCTCTCGAACAGGTTCTTCAGATCGCTGTTGGCACGATCGAGATCCTCGATCTTGGAAACCAGTTCGGCATTGATGGTGTTCAATTCCTCATTGAGGGACTGCATTTCTTCCTTGGAGGCCTCGAGCTCCTCATTGGAGGACTGGGCCTCTTCGTTGACCGAGACGAGTTCCTCATTGGAAGATTTCAACTCCTCCAACGCGGTCTCATATTCTTCGATCGTCGATTGCAGGCGCTCGCGCGTATCGCGGAGCTCGCGTTCGAAATCAGCAATCCCAGATGCCACCGGCTGTCGAACCTTTAGAGCCTCCAGCCGCGGCTGCGGCTGGCCCACCGGCTCGAACAGGACGAGAAACAGCGGCTCGCCGCTGCCGCGATCAGTCAAGGGCTCGATCGTCAATGTGACGAATTGGACACGATCTTCATCTTCTTCAATGGCTATCGCTTCGCGCACAACCGTGCGCCGGCCCTCGGCGGCTTCCCGCAAAGCGCCGCGCAATTCCAGACGCAGGCCGCTGCGTGCCATTGTGAGCAATTGTCTGCTCGGCACCCCTTGCGGCGGCTCGAGATATTTGCCGGTTCGGACCGAGTAATAGACGACATCTCCATCACCATTGACGACGACGTGAGCCGGAGCGAAGCGTTCGAGAACCTGCGCTTCAACGGTTTGCCTTAGGGAATAAGACAAGCCGCGGCGCGCATGTGTGTCATTGGCGCTGGAAAAGTTGGTTGCAGGCGCAGCATTCAACAAGATCGGCAGCCGCGGCGGCGCCGAATGTTCTCGTGCCTTGAAGATCCGTTGTTTCTTGTCGACCGGTGCAAACAGGTCGGCATGCTGGCTTATGCTTTCGGAGGTGCCAAGGAACAGATAGCCACCGGGCTTCAGCGAATAGTGGAAGGTCGGAATAACCTGCTTTTGCACATCGGGGCCGAAATAGATCAGGAGGTTCCGGCACGACACCATGTCCATGCGCGAGAAGGGTGGATCGCGGATGACGCTGTGCGCCGAGAAGATGCAGAGATCACGTACGCTCTTGCTCAAGATGAAACTTGTGCCGTCATTGCTGAAGAAGCGTTCGCGACGTCCAGGCGAAACGCCCGCAAGCAATGACTCCGGATAGCGCGCCGAACGTGCGATGCCCAGCGCCGCGTCATCGATGTCCGTGGCGAAAATCTGGATGCGCGGCACAGCCGAAAGTGTATCCATATGCTCGCGCATCAGCATACCGATCGAGAAGACTTCCTCGCCGGTTGCGCAGCCGGGCACCCAGACGCGGATCGTATCGTTGGCGTCCTTGCCTTCGAAAAGTTTGGGGATGACGGTTTCTTCCAGGGTCTTGAAAGCGTCCGTGTCGCGGAAGAAATTTGTCACGTTGATCAGCAGGTCGCGAAACAGCGACCGCACTTCCTCCGCATTTGAACGAAGCAACTCTATATAGGCATCGATCGCGGTGTTCTGTGTTATTTGCATGCGTCGCCTGACGCGACGCAAGAACGTCTTGGCCTTGTAGCCCGAGAAATCATGTCCCGAATGGCTGCGCAGGATCGCGTAGATTTCTTCCTGGCCCTTGCGGAGTTTCAAAGCACTGGCCTTGCCGTCGTCAGCTTCAAGCTCGTCGAGCAGTTCAAAGCTGTGGGCAAATTCCATGAGTTTCGCACCCATCTCATCGGCTGGGATGGCGATATCGATCAGACCGGAACTGATCGCGCTGCGCGGCATGTCGGGATTGCTCGGACCCGACTCGTCGGAGAGTTGCGCCAGCGTCAGGCCGCCATTCTCCTTGATTGCCTTGATGCCCAACGTACCGTCGGAATCGCCGCCCGACAGGACGACGCCGACGGCGTATTCGCCCTGATCCTCGGCCAGCGCGCTGAAAAAGATATCGATGGGCTTGCGCTCCCTGGACACGGAATTCGGTTGGCGCAGCTTTAGGCTGGAATTTTCGATGGTGAGGATCGCGTTGTGCGGCATCACGTAGACGGTGTCAGGATGGATACCCATTCCATCTTCAGCGACACGAACCGGAATTCCGGTGTAAAGCGCAATCACTTCGTGCAGCAGACTTTCCCGTTCCGGGCTGAGATGCGTGACGATCACGAACGCCATCCCGCTCGAAGACGGCATCCCGCGAAAAAATCCCTCCATGGCGGCAATGCCGCCCGCAGAGGCGCCAATACCGACTATGGGGAACCTCGGCAGCTTTTGCATCAATTGTCCTGCTTCAGTGAAATGCAACGCGTTAGCGCTGATTTCGATCCAATGTGTAAACCGTTCCTACTCAAATTCCCATCCCGCACCGCCGATAGCCACGGAACCGATGGACGCGACCGCCGTTTAAAGCCCGGAGGGCTGCTATGTTATTAGGCATGCGAATTCTGCTCGTCGAGGACGAATTCTTGCTGGCAAGCGAACTTGCCTCTTATTTCAGCGATTGTGGGGCGACCGTTTTGGGGCCGGTGTCGTCAGTCAGCCGGGCTCGACGATATATCGATTCAGCGGATGGGGCGGTGCTGGACATCGACCTCAACGGTGAGACTGTTTTTCCCCTCGCCGATGAGCTGACGGACAGAGGCATCCCGTTCGTATTCTTCTCCGGAAACGATCAGATCACCCTACCGGAGCGGTTCCGGTACACCCAAAACCTCTCCAAGCCGGCCGGGTTCAGGACGGTTGCCGGGATCCTCGCCGCGCAATCAACAGCGCTTGGTGAAGACAATGTTTTCCGCGCTCTTCCAAAACTGAGGCTGTCCGCGCGGCTGCTGCTGGGCGACCCACAGGCGGCCGATCGCCTCGTCGAACGGACATTGAAGGCGGCGCTGGAGGAGCGGTTGTCGACGCGGCATGACCTTCCCTTGAGCGAATGGCTCAATACTCTCATGGAGGAGGTGCTCCGCAACGACAGGTCTGGCATCATGAATTAAGATTGTCCGATAGTTTGCCGCAGGCCGCCCTGTCGACCGCCCCCCGCCACGGTACCCCTCCCCAAGAGCGCTTCGCTTCGTCTTGCAAATACGGCCGCATTCCTGCTAGAAATCCTCGTGGCCAAACCTCCGCAAACCAAACCTGACTCATTCCGCGATCCTGTTGAGGGCGACGCACTCGCAGCGCTGCTCGACGAAATCGCGGAAGAGGAAACACCTGAACGGCTGTTGAAACTCGCCCTTGAGCTGCAGCAGCAACTGCTGTTGTCAAAGCAGCTGAAAAATCCCAACTGAACGGCCTGCAGCTAGGCATCTTGATTTGCCTCGAGTTCCACGATGGCGTCATCGCCTCGTTCGCCAGACCGATGCTGCTGCGGTAATCTTTCTGCGCTCGATGTGGGCGAAACCCCAGTCTCAATAGCTCAGCGGTTCCTGCGCCCAGAAGGCCCTGATCCCATCATGACGCCGATGAGACGACCAGGAGGATCAGGGCCAACTTGGGTCGCAGCCCAAGGTCGATCACTGCTGCCCTGGCATCTCGGTATTTTCTTGCGGGTTCTTTTTAACGCCGGGCGCGGGTGATGTCTCGGCGGGGGCATTGCCGCCTTGGTTCTGTTCCGGGGTGCGCTTTACTGGCGATGTCTGCCACGATCCGCCTGAAAGGGGTGTGAACACAAAGAAGGCTAGCAGGGCGACGAAGATCACAGCCGCAATGACGACGCCCCACCCGAGTACATTTCGGGTGCCACGCTGTTCTTCCTTCCGGGACACATGCTCCGTCATCACTGGACTCCTTTGTGTCATTCGACGAGGTACAAATTTATCGTGCAGATCGACCGCACGGTCTGCTCTTCCCCGACGCGTTCCGCCGGCACAGCCGAAGAAGCTGAAGCTAATCTTCTCCAGCTTTTCGGCTGCCTGGTTTGGCGGCCCGCTTTGGCGCTTTCGGCACTGCCGGTTGCCGCTCGGGTGCAGGCGGATTGACCGCCTCGTGCGCCAAACGGGCTTTGCGCAATCGCGCCGTTTTCTCTTCCCGCGCTTTACGCTCGGCTTCCATTACGCCTTGTGCGTAGAGGGTGGCTCGTGCGTCTCTGTCGTTTGCGGATCCACTGGCCGCCATAGTCAGCCCTCCGCCTTGTAATTTCTTGCTTCCTTCTTGGCGCCGTCTTTGCCGTGCTCGGCTGCAAGCTCTTTGGCCTGCCCGGGTGACACGTCGGTGGCTTCGGCCAACTTGATTGCCTCTTGTTCAGAGAGGTCACTGTCCTTTCGCCCGGGGTTCCTTGTCATCGCAGATCTCCTATCAGAACCCAAACGACCGGACCGGCGGTGTGTTCCGTGAGACCTTCGATAGTCCACCCATTGAGGCGGGCTATGGCGCTTCCGTCAAACGAGCGAAAAGGTTCTGATGCGGACGACAAGATACACGATCAGCTTCAAGGCCTTTCGAACTGCTCCGGCAAGCCGGGTTATGGCCGGGCTATGACCGTGTGGGACGCGTGACACACGGACGGATTCAGGCATCGATGCCAGGCGCTAGTTCTCGCCCGCGAGCGTGGCGAGAAATGACCGCCGCCATTCTGCTGCGTCATTGCGCGTGATGCGCTTGAGCAGTGCACTATGCCTTGCAATTCTTTCCTCAAGCGGCATCGCGAGCGCTTTTGCGATCGCATCGGCAACCTCGTCGACCGCATACGGGTTCACGATCAAGGATTCGGCAAGTTCTTCGGCCGCACCCGCAAAACGCGACAATACCAGCACTCCGGGATCGGCTTCGTCCTGCGCGGCTATGTATTCCTTGGCGACGAGGTTCATTCCGTCACGCAGGGGCGTGACCAATCCGACCTGGCTAGCGCGCAACAGGCCAGCAAGCCGAGAGCGTGATACGGCACGGTGGATGTAGCGGATCGGGGTCCAAGCCAAATCCGCGTATCTTCCGTTGATCGCGCCGGCGGTTGCCTCAAGCTGGGCCCGGATGTCGGCATAGGCGCTGACCTCCTCGCGCGTCGGCGACGCAATCTGCAAATAGGTTGCCGCTCGCTCGTGTTCCGGATGCCTTTCCAAAAGACGAGCGAAAGCCTGCATGCGGCCGGGGAGACCCTTGGAGTAGTCCAGCCGATCGACGCCGATGATTTGCTTGAGGCCCAGAATCTGGCGGCGCATGGAATCGATCTGCACATCCTCCGCCGCCTCATTGGCCATGCGTGCGATTGAATCGACGTCGATGCCTATCGGGAAACACCTCGACAACACCGTGCGGCCGTTCATCTCAGCCGAACCATTGATATCAAAAGTAATGGAGTTGGCCGCCTGCACTGAGCGCCGGAAATTCCCCAGGTCCGTTTCGGTCTGGAATCCCACGACGTCATACTGAAGCAGATCATCGATGAGTTCTTCATGGTCGGGCGTGGCTACAAACAGGTCGGGCGGCGGGAACGGTATGTGAAGAAAGAAACCGATCCGATTCCGGACTCCCAGCCGCCGCAACTGGGCGGCCAAGGGCATAAGGTGGTAGTCGTGAACCCACACCAGGTCGTCGTTGCCCGACAGCAGTCCTGCGAGCGCCTTCGCGAACCGCGCATTGATCTGCCGGTAGGCGTGTAGAAACTCTGCTCGGTGGTTCACGAGGTCCAGTCGGTAATGAAAAAGCGGCCACAGCGTGCTGTTGGCATAGCCATTGTAATAGAGCGAATACTCCTCATACGGCAGGGTAAGCGCAGCCGTCTCGATCTTTCCCACGCGTTCCAAGCGGATCAGCGGTTCGTCGCTCGCGGCGTAGTCCTGATACTCGGCGCTTGCTCCTAGCCATAGGCCTCCACGCTCGGCCAACGCATCCCCGATGCCTACAGCAAGTCCGCCGGCTTGCGACGGATCGCGAATGTTTCCCAGCCTGTTCGAGACGACAACCAGACGACGCGGGACCGCGCGATCGCCAGTTAGCTCAGCCTCCCCACCTACGGCGTCGCGCTCAAGGGGATCACCAACCGTTTGCGAAGCCTCGTTGAGAATTTCATCCGGTCGCTGCAACAAGAGCAAATCCTGAGCGTGAAGATCGCTTGGGGAACGGTCCGCGCGTGCGATTGTTCCCGACGTAAGTGTCCAGCCGGATTCGCTGGATCGCATTCTCGGCCCGCTCGGGCGCCTTTTTCAGCGGCTCTCGCGGGGGGGCCTTCTGATGTTCGACCTCGTGTGAAGCCTGCCAGAAAAACAGGTACGGGGCTGCCGGTCTGTTATAGGTCGCGATGCCGCCAGGATCGTCGTCGGACGCACCGGTGATGAGAGCCCGATCCGGCACGCCGAGCAGCCGCGGCTTTGGCGACGGCCGGACTTACCGCTTTGGTATTCATGCTGCCGGATCCCCTGCCCTGTCATATCAACTCCCCACCTTGGCAAAAGCCTCAACTGACCAAACCGTCAGTCCACCTCGATTACCTTGCGCGTCGGCTTTCGTTGGCGGGGCGGCGGCTTTACCGCTGCGGGCGCGGGCGGGGTCCGCGCTATCGATGCCTCCAACAACTGTCGCTGTTCTCTAAGCCGCGCCGTCTTGGCTTCCCTGGCATGCCGCTCCGCTTCCAACAGCAACTTGGCTTCTCGATCCGCCCTCTCGATCTTTTCCCTGTCGATGCGTCGTGTTTTCAAGGTCGCCTCCTTTGGTCAGACGGCGAACAAAGTGCGGACCTGAAAAAATGTTCCCAACAAATTAAGGCCTGACCTGCCTCAAATGATATTGACGAGCAGCCCGCCGGTTGCGCGCATCTGCGGCTCTGTGACGTCCAAAGGAACTGCTTGCCGTCCGCGGCGTTGCGCCACCACGCTGGCCGGAAGATTACCATGGACGACAAACCCCGAACGACGATCAGAAAACCGGCCCGGATTGATCAAGGGCATTGCTTTTGCGGAGTCATCACAGCTGAATTCAGTGGCGATCCCTTTTGGATTTGTTTCGACCACGACGATGACTGCCGACGAGCGATCGGCAGCCCACTGACGATCTGGATTGGCTATCGTCCAGATCAGGTCGATTGGCTCGGCTCCAAACCAAAAACATTTTCGAAAACCAGGGGCGTCGTGCGCTCCTTCTGTTCGGAATGTGGCACCTCGATTGGGTACACCGATGAAGGCTTGCCAAATGAGTTCTACATCTCGATCGGATTCATGGACGCGCCCGAGAAGTTCCATCCCCAAGCTCAAGCCTATTGGGAAATGCGGCTGCCGTTTATCAGGATGGATGACGGTTTGCCTCGCGTCGAGGGCTACACCCGGGCGCGCGACCCCGCCCTGGGCAATCCCAGAGACCGGTGAGGCAGGAGGCTGGATCTCGGGCGTCGTACCTGCAAGCCAGCGCCAGGGCTGGCGGAACGGCGGCCGAACCATTGGAATGAGAGAGATCTCCAAACGGACAAATGCCCGAAACCAATTTCACCGGGGTGGGTTGAAGATGGACATGCGGGACTTGTTTTCACAGTCTGACGACAAAGAAGCGGATGTTTGAAGGATTCAAGCTAGAGACTGTGGATCTGCCCGAGTCCTCACTGCGAGTCAGGTATGGAGGTTCAGGCCCGCCGCTTCTTTTGCTGCATGGCCATCCTCGGACGCACGTTACCTGGCACCGGGTAGCCCCACTTCTCGCCGCCGACCACACAGTTGTCTGCCCCGATCTGAGGGGCTTTGGCCGGTCCTCGGTACCGGCGGACGCCGTGGACCATGCTGGATCCTCCAAGCGTGCCAAAGCCAGGGACTGCATCGCTCTAATGCGACATCTCGGCTTTGGCCGGTTTGCGATCGCAGGCCATGACCGCGGCAGCTACACAGCGTTCCGAACAGCCATGGATCACCCGTCGGCGATCAGCCATCTGATCGTCATGGACAGCGTCCCTATCCTGGAAGCCCTCGAACGCTGCGACGCCCGCTTTGCGAAGCTCTGGTGGCATTGGTTCTTTTTCGCACAGCCGGACAAGCCCGAACGCGCAATCATGGCCGATCCTGACGCATGGTATGGCGGCTCAGCCGAGTCCATGGGGGCTGAGGCCTATGTCGACTACAAGGACGCAATCCACGATCCGAATGTTGTTCACGGCATGCTTGAAGACTATCGGGCAGGTCTGGCCATCGACCAATTGCACGATGCCGACGACAGGAAAGCTGGTCGCCGGGTCGCGTGCCGGACCTTGGCGCTCTGGTCCGCCCGCGATGATCTTGGGGCACTCTACGGCAACGTGCTGGATGTTTGGCGACCCTGGACCACCGAACTAAAGGGCCAACCGATCGATTGCGGACATCATATGGCCGAAGAAGCAGCCGACGCGGTAGCCGCAGCCGTCATGGCGTTCTTGCGCGAACCGAAGTCGTCATGCGGCGAGCTTTGCTGAACCAATCCGTTTGATGGCACTGCTGATCGACCGTTCGCCATCGTCGTAGTCGGCCCAGGCGACGGTCTTTTCCAGGTGGCCCGGGACCGTGCGAACGGTGTATTTTTTCGGATCGAGATCCGCCTTCACCTGACTCCAGGTCAGCGGCATGGATACAGTCGCGCCTTCCCTGGCGCGAGGGGAGAGAGGGGCGACGGCTGTCGCCATGCGATCATTCCTGAGATAGTCGAGAAAAATCCGGGATGTCCGCAGCTTCTTGGCCATGTTGACGAGGTAGAGATCCGGGCTGTCTGCCGCCATCTGGATGCAGACGGCCTTTGCGAAGGCCTTGGCCTCGGCCCATGTCGTCTTGCTGCGTTGGGCCGCCAATGGCGTCACGACATGCAAGCCTTTGCCGCCCGTGGTTTTGCAGAAGCTCACCAAGCCCAGACCTTCGAGACGATCGCGCATTTCCTTGGCAGCCGCGACCACCTTCGCAAAAGGGACTTCCGGACCAGGGTCAAGGTCGAAGACAAGTCGGCCAGGTATTTCGGGATGACCCGGCTGGCAATTCCAGGGGTGAAGCTCAAGGCCGCCTATCTGGGCGATCGCGGCCAGACCCTCGACGCGGTCGATTTGCAGATACGGTTTGTGATCGCCGAAGACTTTCACCAGTTCCAGCAGATTGGATGTGCCTGGCATTGCGTGGCGCTGGAAAAACTGCTCGCCGGCGTAGCCATCCGGCGCGCGCACGAGTGAACAGGGACGACCTTTGATATGTCTGATCATCCAGGGGCCAACGGTCTCGAAATATTCTGCAAGATCGAGCTTGTCGACGGGCTGACCGTCGCCGGCATTCGGCCAAAGCGGCTTGTCCGGCTTGGAAATGATGACGCCCATGACAACCGGGCTTTTTCCTGTCTTGCCAGTCACCTTGGCAGGGTCGGCAATCGGCGTCTCTTGAGGATCGGCTGGACGCTCGGCCTCGACGTCTTTTGCGGGCTTGTCTTCACGCAGGCCTTTGAAGGCGGCCTGCCGGATATTGCCACCCCCGGTCCAGCCGGCGAACTCGATTTCCGCGACCAATTCCGGCTTCGTCCAGAAGACGGTTGAATTCCTTTTCGGTGCGCCATCGCCGGTAAACGGCGACGTCGCGGCTTTCATCTCCTGCAGCCTGGGCATCAGCTGCTTGACCTTTGCCTCGCTGAATCCGGTCCCCACACGGCCGATATAGGCGAAATGTTCACCGCGATTGACGCCGACGAGCAATGACCGGAATTTGCCGTTGGTCGTCGACCAGCCGCCGATGACCACCTCATGCCCGGCGCGGCATTTCGATTTGGCCCAGGTGTCGGTCCTCCCCGAAACATAGGTTGCATCGGCCTTTTTGGAGACAATCCCCTCAAGCGACAGGCGACAGGCAGAACGCAGCACCGCGTCGCCGCCATTGCTGAAGTGCTCGACATAGCGGATGAGATTTTGCTCGCCGCGATCGACTTCGCCGAGCATCTCGCTCAGACGTTCCTTCCGTAGTGAGAGAGGCATCTTTCGCAGATCGACGCCATTTGCGAATAGCAGGTCAAAAGCAAAGTAGATCAGGTCTTTCGTCCGGCGCTCCGACAGCGCCGCCTGCAGTGCGGCAAAATCGGGCGCGCCGTTCTCGCCAAGCGCTACGATTTCGCCGTCGATGATGACGTTGGGGAGGCTGGCGGCCTCCTTTGCGATGGCGCCAAATTTCTCCGTCCAGTCAAGACCCTTGCGGGTCTTAAGCGCGATGTCCTTGTCTTCCACGCGCAACTGGACGCGATAACCGTCAAACTTGATTTCGTGAACCCAGTTCGTCCCGGCCGGCGGCCGGGAAAGCGTTGCACAAAGCTGTGGTGGGATGAAGTCGGGCATCTTCGCCGCTGAGGCAGGACCGGCTCGCTTCGGCCGCGGAGCAGGCTTTGCCGACTTGGCGGCGCGCTCGTCGGCCGCATGGCCGCGCTTGCTGTCCCAAACGGCATCCGCATCGGCCGACGATGAACCTTTGATCATGAACGGCTTCGGACCTGCCCCCTTCCCCGCTGCAATCCTTTCCATGCTCCGACCCGAGGCGACGGATCGGTCCTGAGCCAGCACCGCATCGCCATTGCCCTCTGTCGCGTATTTGTCGCGGTGTTTTATCAGCAGCCAGTTGGTCCGCTTCCCGCCATTGCGGTCATGCTTCATGCGCACGAGGACGAAGCTTCCATGCAGGCGCTTGCCCTGCAGCGTGAATTTCAGGTCGCCTTTTTCCAACGCCTTTTCGGGAGACATGGCGCCTTCCGGTTCCCAATATCCGCGATCCCACAACTGCACCGTGCCGCCACCATATTGTCCTTTGGGAATCGTGCCTTCGAAGTCGCCGTACTCCAGCGGGTGATCCTCAACCTCCACGGCAAGTCGTTTATCGTGAGGATCCAGTGATGGACCTTTGGTCACAGCCCATGATTTGAAGACCCCGCCAAGCTCGAGGCGAAGATCATAGTGCAGCCGCGTGGCCGCGTGTTTTTGGATGACGAACCGGAGTCGGTTCGAACCCGCAATCGAGCTTTCGCCGCTGGGCTCTTTCGTCTTCGCGAAATCCCTTTTGGCCCGGTAGGTGGAAAGCTCGCCCGTTTTCATGGAAGTGCCCCGACTAATGACGCAACGCCGGACTCAACGCAGTGGGTGAGATTTGGTTCGGTTCATGGCCGAGACGGCGCCGACGCTGCTTTTCCGCTTCAGATTGGCATCGGCGTCAAATGTAGGCCTTCACGGAGATTACACGTCATGTCGTCACCGCTGACGTTAAGGTTCCTTGGTTTGCCCAACCATTTTTGCAAGCTCTGAAAATGGTGGGATGTCCAGTTCGCCTTGCGCGTTGTTTGCGATCTGCAGAAGCCGGATCGGGAAGCAGATCGCGTCACGGTTGGCCGGTGACATGTCTTCGTAGGTCCGCTCGTCACCTGTCATGGACGCCTCTGCCTTTCGCAGGGCGGTATCGATCTCGTCAATTGACAGCAGACCTTTGTGAACGAGCAGATTGTTGATTGACGCGACCGCCATCATCAACCCTTCAAGCTGAAGATTGGCAACGTTCATGGCTTGACCGTGTTTCCGCCGCCCGGCCTCGCCGGGGCGTTCTGGCCATCGGATTGGTGCGTCTTGTCATCCACTTCGTTGACTGGCCGCGTCAGACCGACCCCACTCTTGGGTTTCTTGTTGCCGGCCGCATCCTGAGAGAACGCATCCGAAGGATCAGGACCTGTTCTAGCCGGGTACTTCGTTGCGCCGGTCTCGCGACGGTTTTCATTATCAGGCATTTTTGATCACTCCAATCGGATGACCGATAACCATTACGAGCCCGGCGAGTTCCGGCGCCGCATGGAACATTTCTGGCCGTTCGTGCAGAGACAAGCGGGCGTATCGCGCCTCGCGCACTGGCGGCAGGTCTCGCTTTCGTTGCCGACAGCACTAGGTTGCTCGTTGAGGCAAAAGGAATTCCCCATGCGGGTGGCACGCGAAGCCTGGGTTCTTGGCAAGGAGAGCATCCTCGGATTCATCAACGACAATGCCCTCAGCCACGGTGCGGCGATGGCGTTCTATGCCGTTACGTCCCTGGCCCCGATCTTGTTGATCGTTGTTGCGATTGCTGGACTTGTCTTTGGGCATGAAGCAGCTCAACTCGCTCTGTCGGCCGAAATCGCAGGCGTGATGGGATCGCAAACCGGCGACCTTCTGCGCAGCACCATCGAAAGCGCTTCTCACAGAACCGCCGGCACTGTTGCCACCTTGGTGGGCATCGTCACCCTCTTCGTGACAGCCTCCGGGGTGTTTGGCGAAATGCAGCTTTCGCTCAACACAATCTGGAAGATTGACCCACCACCCATGTCTGTGTCGCGATTGGTGCGGGCGCGGGCGGCCAGCCTGGGTCTGGTTGCAGCGTTGGGATTTCTACTGCTTGTGTCGTTGGCGGCGAGTGCCGCCATTTCCGCGCTTGGCGCTGTCATCAACGCCCATCTGCCGTTCGGCACGATCATCCTCGCGTCGATAAACGGCATTGTATCATTCGTGCTGATTTCCGCTCTGTTTGCCGCGATCTTCAAGATCCTGCCGGACCGGTCGCTCGCTTGGCGCGATGTCGCAATTGGCGCGGCAGTGACCGCTTTGCTCTTCACCATCGGCAAGTCGCTGATTGGCTGGTATATCGGAACCAGCGCGATTGCATCCTCCTATGGCGCGGCGGGTGCACTGCTGGTCGTGCTGCTTTGGGTTTACTATTCGTCTGAGATATTCCTGCTCGGCGCCGAGTTCACGCGGGCCTATTCCGTCCGTCTCGGCAGTCGGTCCGACCTTCAACCGATAGTGGAGGCAGAGAGCCCGTCGCGACAGACATCGAACCTTAGACCAACCATCCAACGCGAGGTGCAGGCCTGGATTGTGATCATGGGTTTGCTGACCTTCGTGGCGACACGGGTCTGGCCATCGCGGCGATCTTAGCTGCTTCCCACCAATTCTGTTTCTTTGGAACGCAACCCGGACACCGGAATTGCATAGGAACAGGAGGTTGCCCATGCCAAAATTCCGCTTTGAGACGACAGTATCCGGCCAGACTACCGCTCTCGAGGAAGAGCTAGCGAGTGCGGAGATGGCCAGTCCGAGAGCAATAGAGATGGCGCGCGTAGCGGTGGCGGCGGATCCTGGGTCAGGAACCAAGCAATCGGGATCGACTATCAAGGTCTACGATGAAGCCGGATACCTGGTCGCCACAGTCAATTTTTCCGACGTGTTGCCGAGTGATCCGGACGCCGGACAGCATGGGATTGGCGACGCGATTGTCGAAGAACCGGGTGTGATGCGGTCTGGCTGACCCGTGGTAGATCAGGGTTTCACGTTTCGCTCACGCGATCCCCGGCAGGGCAATTTGCTGAGATCGCGAGGTCCTCGGCCATCGTCGGATGCTAGAGCTGAGATTCGATCGGGAGGTGACGGACGAAGACCGCCAGGATACGGCGAAAAAATCCGGCTTCTGGTTCATGCGTATAGTCCTGAATCTTGCCTTCGCCGCATCCATGCCAATGCAGAACATTGTGCTTCAGTTCGAGCCGATAGCTTGTTTCCGGAGATATTTCCGATTGGAATCGATGCCGCAGCTCGGCGACCAATTTCGGATCCTCAAACAGCACGCCCATTTCCGAATTCAAGGACACTGACCGTGGATCGAAATTGAAGGAACCAACAAAGCCGATCCTGTCATCGACGGTGAAAGCTTTCGTATGCAGACTGGCGCCCTTCGAGCCAAACACCGAGATTGCCGAGCGCCGGTTGAACGGCTGAAGCTCGAAAAGTTTGACCCCATTCCTCAGCAGCCGCTTGCGATAGTTTGCGTAAGCGCCATGGACTGCGGCGACGTCTGTGGCGGCCAGGGAATTGGTCAGAACCGAAACGTCAACACCGGCGCCGACAAGGTCCAGCAAGATCGCTGTACCCCTTTTGCCGGGAATGAAATAGGGCGACACAATCTCCAGACACCCGCGCGTCGACTGGATGATCGGACGCAGCTCTTTCATAAGCCAGCTGCGACGTCTCCAACCACGAACCTTCTCCGGCGGATCGGAAATGACCCGCACACCATCCACCCAATGAACGTCGTTGCTGGCCGCAATAAACTCTGTGATCGAGCCCCGGTTGCCGATGCCGTTCAGGAATTTGGGATCGGGGCCGGTATCGCTTCCTTCAAGCCATTTGGCATGCTCATGCTCAGTCACTGATCCCAAGGTTTTGATTGGCTTGGCTTCATTGCAAGCCCAGAAGGCATCGAATATCGCCGCGGTTTGCCGTACCGCAGGCCCCAGGAGCAGCAGATCGAGGTCCCGGAAATTGGTTTCTGCCGCATCGAAATAGGCATCGCCAACATTCCGACCGCCGACAATGGCAAATTTGTCGTCAACGATCCAAGCCTTGTTGTGCATCCGTCGCGTCAATGCAAAGAGCCGCAATAGCACTTCCACACCACGCATGATCCGGCCGCGCCTGATACCGCTCGGATTGAACAACTTCAATTCGATGTTTGGATGGTTGTTCAGCGCCAGATATGCCGCATCATTTTTACGCGGATTGACGTCGTCAAGGAGCATGCGCACCCGAACACCGCGCTCAGCAGCTCGAAAAACCTCGCGAAGCAGCAAGCGGCCGGTGTGGTCATCATGCCAAAGGTAATACATCAGGTCGAGGCTGCGCTCAGCGCTCCTTGCCGCCAGCACGCGCACAGCGAAAGCGTCATAATTGTCCGAGACAAGCAGCAAGCCGCTCTTGCCGGTTTTGATGTTGTCGTCTGCGGTTCGCGAAAGTGATACGTCCATAAAAATTGCCACCTTTGGACGGCGCTCGCTGCCATCCCGCTCAAATCATAGCTAGAACCATTCTGAGGTATTCTGGTTGCATACGCAGCGTCCAATCACCCAATTGCTGGATGCAAGCAGGGCCAGCAATCAAGCGGCTGCAGAGCGGTCAGGAGGCTTGAGAGGCGTTGCCCCGACTGCTCTGCTGCCGCGGCGGAACTTGCTTCTCCTGTAGTCCCAGCCCCTCACACCGTGAACTGTTGGCGAGAGCCCGATGGCGTGCGCCCCGCCGCGGCTCTTCGACGAGAATGACGTGGTCGTTGTTCTCACTGAAGCGCACGACCCTTTAAATTTAGATATCTCCATTATGCCGGAACCGGGTTCGGGTTTCCGAGTTAAGAAAATGCTCGCGACGGGCAATTTTCAACAGAGGAGACGGCACAATGCCCACTGCCAAGAAAGCCAATGGCAACAACAAGGACCTGGAGGACCTTTTCCTCGATGGCCTCAAAGACATCTACTATGCCGAGAAGAAAATTCTGAAAGCCTTGCCGAAGATGGCCAAAGGCGCATCCGAAGAGCAAGTTTCGGCAGCATTCGAGAAGCACCTCGCTGAAACCGAGGGGCAGGTCGAACGTCTGGAGGAGGTCTTCGAGATTCTCGGCGCGGCCGCGCGCGGCAAAACCTGCCCGGCGATCGACGGCATCCTGGAGGAAGGATCTGAAATCCTTCAGGAGTACAAGGGTTCGACTTCGCTCGACGCAGGGCTCGTCGGTGCCGCGCAAGCCGTGGAGCACTACGAGATCGCCAGGTATGGAACCCTGATAGCCTGGGCTACGACGCTCGGCAAGGATGACGTGGTTGCGCTCCTCAATGCGACACTTGAGGAGGAGAAGGCCACCGACGAGGCGTTGACTGCCCTCGGTGAAGCCGGCGTCAACGAACGAGCGGCAGAACGGAAAGCGGCTTGATTGATCGCCTACCCAACCGCCTCGGCGACCAATGTGCCGAGGCGGTCCCGGGAGATGAAGGACATGATCACGCATATCTACAAAGGACTGGAATGTTTCCTGCTTGAGTGTTCGGCCGCGCTGGTCAGGCGCCGCGCCCTTGGCGGTTCGCGCAGCGATCCTGGGCAGTTGCGAGAACAGCGCAGAGATGAGTTCAGGGCCCGCAAAGTCGCCGAATGAGCGCCAAGATGGAGAGTCGGATGGGCTTCTTTGGAAAATATTTCTCAGGACTGTTGAGCAAGAAATCGACTGACGGCAAGGGGAGCGGCGATATGCGTAAAGCTACCGGCGCGGGTCCGGCGATTGCTGCGCATTCCAAAGATGCAAAAACATCCGCTGCTTCCGGTCAAAGCACCAATGCTTCGAGCAAAAATGCAGATGGACGATGACAAAAGGCAAGATTTGGCTACCGACCCTATGTCGCATCGAAGCGGCGCAAAGACGTTAAATCGTCGAGATGACCCGCATCGCAACCTTCAACGTCAATGGCGTCAACGGCCGACTGCCAGTGCTTCTCAAGTGGCTTGGCGAAACCGGCTATGACATCGTCTGCCTTCAAGAACTGAAGACCTCTGACGAAAAATTTCCCGTCGATGCGATTAGAAACGCCGGCTATGGCGCAATCTGGCACGGACAGAAGTCCTACAATGGCGTGGCAATCCTCGCTCGCGGGATTGAGCCGCTGGAACGTCGTCGAGGTCTGCCGGGCGATCCCGACGATTCGCACAGCCGCTACATCGAGGCAGATGTGAATGGGCTTGTTGTCGGCTGCCTGTATTTGCCCAATGGCAATCCAGCGCCGGGGCCGAAGTTCGACTACAAACTTCGCTGGTTCCGACGTTTGATCACCTATGGCCAGGTGCTGCTCGGCGATAGCTCACCGACCATCCTGTGCGGCGACTATAACGTCGTTCCAGGCCCGATCGACGCGGCGGTGCCGGGGCGCTGGGTTGGCGATGCCGTTTACTTCCCCGAGAGCCGGAGCGCGTACGCCGAAATGCTTGCTCAGGGCTGGTTCGATGCGGTTCGTCGCATTCATCCAGAAAAAGGAATTTACACCTATTGGAACTTCTCCTACCGCGGCGGGTACGATCGGAGTTCCGGGCTCCGGATGGACCATCTCTTGCTGAGTTCATCCCTATTGGATCGCCTGAAGAATGCCGGAGTAGATGCCGAAACGCGTGCATGGGACAAGCCGAGCGATCATGCGCCAGCCTGGATAGAACTTGATTGAGCTTCCTCGGCAAGGAGCCTGAAGACCTAGTGGCGCTCCTTCGTGATTACATTTGGCCGCGCATGTTTATCGTCAAACAATGAGGACTGCCGGCGCCAAGCGATTCAAAGGACGCAATGATGACAAACACTCAAAAGGAAGCGGAACTGATTGCGCGCCTTGCACGCCAGCATGGCGTCACTGATGCCGCTGTCATGGCTGTCCTTGAGGCGTTGCGGCGTGGTGGTGGAACCATGGCCCAGTTCAGCCACGTCGACTTCGGAGGAATGTCACAATGGTCCTCCGGCATGACGATGGTCGGCGACATGTTCGATGACAGCCTCAAGGCGAAGCTCAACACTATCGCGGCGGAGCTCTCGGCCTACCTGCGCGATCATCCCGCCAAGCCACAACGCGACGACACGAGCTATCGTTCTGCAGCTATGGCCCACGCCGGCTCATGGTGGCCTGAGGAGTTTGGGAGCCCGTCTGCCGCTGGTTCTCAAAACAATATGCGCTACGCAGCGTTTCCTGAGCAAAGCCGCCTGGTCATGGACGATCATGGAAAGATGGAGATTTATGACACAGGCGACCATCGCATATCCGGCGTTTCGCAGAGCCAGAGCACGGCCTCCACCCTGACCTTTGTCAGCCAGCACGGCGTGGTCCGCGTATCTGATCTCAAGCGCATATCTGCGACGTAGGCCAGGGCCGCTTCCATGCAGACAGTCACGCTCATCGGCTATCTCGCGACCGTCTGCTCGATGAGCAGTTTCACCCCGCAAGCCTGGAAAATCATCAGGACACGGGAGACAAGCGGCATCTCCGCGCCGACGTATGCCATCACTGTGTTGGGCTTCGCCTTGTGGCTGGCCTTCGGCATCATGAAGGCAGAGTGGCCGATCATAATCACGAATGGCGTCTGTCTCCTGCTGTCAGCCTTCATTCTCACAATGACAGTCCTGCCGCAGGCTGAGAAAGACGCAGTTGCCAAGGCTTTCGACCCCGACGACTAAATTAGCGCTTCCAACTTTTCAGCAGCGGACCTTGGCTGCCATATGCAGGATCCTTGCGCGGACGCCCCACGCTGGGGATGGTTGCGAGCGCATCGCTATGCTGATCCTTGCTCCTACATTCGTCATAACTCCCAAACGGAGGATACGCGCCGACAACCAAAAAATCATCGGATGCCGAGAGGCATTGGTGCCCGGTCCCTGCCGGGAGGACCGCGACGTCACCGGCCTTCAGCGACAGCGTTCGTCCTTTCTTGCCGCCAAATCGGACTTCAGCATTTCCGCGCGCAATTCCCAGAACCTCGTGTATTTGCGAATGATAGTGAACGTAATCATAGATGCCGTTTCGCCAGCTATCGCCCCATCCGTTTGCATCGAAAAGCACCTCCATGACGGCTGCTGGATCAAGTCCTTCGGGCAATTCGACGGCGCCGCGATTAACGACGAGCGGCCATGCTGGATGATTGGGTACAAGTCCATCATCCTTGAACCAGAACTCATTCGACTTTCGCTGCCTCACAAATCCGGCGACAGCTTGCTTGCGCGGTCTTGCGAAACCGGTGACGTTCTCGATCACTTTCTTGCTGGTTTCCAAAATGCTCATCGACGCTGCCTCTAAAGCAGAGGTTAGTTTAGCCGCTCGCTCAGAGCTCGACCTTCGCGTTGTCGCCCACATTCGGCTTGGCGCCGGTAAAGGCCGCAAACACCATCGTTGCGGTAGCCATCATTAGCCCCGGGCTGTCCCACAATTCGCCTTCGTCGGGTTTGACCGTTATCAGACGAATCTCGGGATCATCGGCATTATCCCACCAGGCTGAGTCAGTTTTCTCCCAGAGCTCGGCGATCTTTTCCCTATCATTTGTCACTGTGGCCGGGCCTGACATCGTGACGTATTTGTAGTGGCTGTTGTCACTCCAGGCCAATGTGACCTTTGGATAGGTCGACAGCTGCTTGCTCTTGGCGCTGTCGTCATTGACGAGGAAGTATATGGCGTTTTCTTCACGGACCACACGCGCAGATAGCGGACGGGCTCGATTGTACTCGCCGTCCCAGGTCACAAACATGCAGACGTCGATGTCCTCGGCGAGTTCCCAGATGCGGTCTGTTGCCTCGGCGGGCGTGAGGTCCGTCTGCTGCTCTCGGCGGTTAGCCATAAGCGTCCTCCTGCGGGTGAATATCCTCGCTTACAACTCACGTCCCGCCACGACGTTCCAACTCACTGGTTCCTTCGACCTGCTAAGCGGCGGTGGAACTTTCGAAATTGCCGGAAGTTTGGATGGCAAACGCGAGGCCATGATGGTGGACAAGACGCTTCGAACATCAAAACGGACACCCGAGCAGGACGCAAAGGGTCAGTCGGAAAAGGACCACAAGGGCGGGGGAAGCGATGGCGTCGCCAGCGCCGATCCGCGGGTGATCTCCGGCAAAAAAGACGGCGACGCGACATTCCCTGTCAAGGGACCGAAGAAATAGCTATGAGCCCATTAGTCGGGCATCTGGCGGTGTCATCAATGCCACGGAGAAAATTGACGAACGGGCTGAAATCATTTCGCTAAAGCCACAGAGTCAAGGCCAGCCTTCCCGACTTGCCGCCCCCAAGTGCAATCGCGGCAATCCGTCGATCCGTCTGTGTCGCGATGACACTTTGCTAACGTCACCGACGCGGATCACCTTCAACCCTCCGGAGTTTCATGACGCGCATCGGCCTCAAGGCGCTAATGGCAGCCTGGAATCACGCGACCTTTGAAAAGAGAGCGACGTCGCATCTGGCCAAACCGTAGCGCCATCGGTGATCGGTTGTGGCAACCCGGCTCTGGTAGAACAGCGAAAGCTGACTTCCTTCGATCATCACTGTCGAGTGGCCGTTCTCGCCCGGTTGACCTGGCTCCAGCACCGGGCCGATCGAAACGTAAGGTCCGCTGACCTCGTCGGCTATGGCAAAAAACACCCGTTGCCGGTTTCCCCGAAGGCCGTCCGGAAGAAAGCACGTGGCATTGAGAAGCACCCGGCCGTCCGGCAATTCGATCAGTTGCGCGCCCTCAATGCCCCATTCGTAGTCGGGATCATCTCTGGTGTTATGGTGGGGAACATCGTTGTGGTCGAGGATTTTGCCGATCCGCTTCCACGGACCGAACCACGAGTCGGACTGGCTACGCGCCAGATAGATGTCGGGCTGAGGCACCCTGGTGAATTTTGGCATAGCCGAATAAACGAGGTAGCGCCCACCGCCAATGACTGCCGGATGCGGATCGTAAATTCCGTCCTCTTCCGTGTCCGGGATGGCCAGAATGGCCGGACTGAGGACTACCCAATGGAACCCGTCGTTGGAAACCGCATGCTCGCAACGGCCACCCGACTTCATGAATTCCGTCTGGATGAACATGTGGAAGACGCCGCACTCGTGGGTCACACCGGGAGCCGCAACACCAGTGCCGTTGATTGGAAGTTCGATCGGCTCATGCTCGGCCCACGGCCCATACAGATCGGGCGCCGTGGCATGCAAGATTCTCCACGTCTCGGTGGTGACCGTGCCGCTTGACCCGAAGACGTGCCAGACACGGCCATCGAAGACAGGACACGGGTCCTTGAGATCATCCACGCTTTGCGGATGAAACAGTGGAAAAACGTTAGTTTCAAAGTTGATGTTCATGTCAGCCCCGGAATTCGCCTCGGCAGTCGGAGACGCGCAGAGATACAGCCGAATCATTGATGTTAGGCACATTCTATAGCCAACGAGTTCAACGCAAATACGGCAATGCCGCTGTCCACCAGCATTCCTCGTTGAACCACGCTTTCAGTGGCGGCCGGGTTCCGACAGCCGCCCTCGCCTCCGCAACCAGATCCCGCTTCGTGCGTGGAACAAGCGGGCGACCGGGCCTTCTTCATTTCAGTTGGAACAACTCACCTGATCGAAAGTTAGGAGCTGGAACTAAGTAGTTCTCTCCATTCGCGATTAACAAATGTTAATCGTAACATAAATAGTGTCACAGAGGGAGTATGTCAATGGATGCGGCCTTTGGCGGGGTAACCGGCAGTCAATATGTTCGTCGCGAAAATATACTGGTCTGCTTCTCCCACTTACGATGGAATTTTGTTCACCAGCGTCCGCAGCATCTCCTCACTCTCGCATCCGCTCAGCAGCGAGTGGTCTACTTTGAAGAGCCCCTTTTCGAAGAATTGCCGCAGCCGCTGATGCGGACGAGCGTGGCATCGGAAAACATTCTAATTGTCACACCAGTGCTGCCGCTCGGCACGTCGGCCGCGAAAGCAGATGCCGTCCAGCGGAGATTTGTGCAGCAGACGATCGCTTCTATGCCGCATAGCCGGCTGATCGCCTGGTACTACACCCCAATGGCTCTTCGCTTCACGGAATTCCTCGACCCAGACATATGCGTCTATGACTGCATGGACGAACTCTCTGCGTTCAAGAATGCGCCCCCCGAGCTGGGCCAGATGGAAAAGGCGCTTCTGCGCCGCGCGGATCTGGTTTTCACCGGTGGTCTAAGCTTGTTCGAGACCAAGCGTCACCTGCATCCTGCCATCTTTCCATTTCCGAGCAGCATCGATGTGAGGCACTTTCACACCGCAAGACGGCCAGGAAGGGACCCAGCCGACCAGGCCGGCATTCCTTCCCCGAGGGTTGGATATTTCGGCGTCATCGACGAGCGGCTGGACGTCGATCTCGTGGCGCTAGCGGCAAAGACAATGCCGGACGTGCATTTCGTCATGCTCGGTCCGGTCGTCAAGATCGACCCTGCAAGCCTGCCGCAAGCCGAAAACCTGCATTGGCTTGGCCCGAAAGCCTACTGCGATCTGCCCGACTATTTGCGCCATTGGGACGCCGGATGGATGCCGTTTGCCCTCAACGAGGCCACGCGTTTCATCAGCCCGACCAAGACGCCGGAATTCCTCGCCGCGGGTCTGCCGGTGATCTCGACGGCAATCGTCGACGTGGTGCGCAGTTACGGTGCTGCCGGGCTGGTGGAAATCGCCGACTGTGACGATCTGGAAATCAAGCTGCGCTCCGTTCTTTCGCGACCGCGTCAGATGCTCCTGCAGCAAGTCGATGCCTATCTTGCGGACATGTCCTGGGAACGGACATGGAATGTCATGGCAGCTCACATTGAGCGCGCCTATCAACGCAAGAAGGTCGTGCCCCTTCGCAGGAGTGCATAGCCATGTTCGATTGGCTGATCGTCGGCGCGGGTTTCGCCGGCAGCGTGCTTGCCGAAAGGATAGCGTCGCAGCGTCAGGAAAGCGTTTTGCTGATCGATCGCCGCAGCCATGTCGGAGGCAACGCCTATGACTGCTACAATGAAGCCGGCATCCTCATCCATCGCTACGGCCCGCACATCTTCCACACCAACAGCCAAGCCATAGTGGACTACCTTTCGCAGTTCACGCAATGGCGGCCGTACGAGCACAGGGTGTTGGCGGCCGTAGACGGGCAACTGGTTCCCATCCCGATCAATCTCGACACCATCAACCGGCTTTACGGGCTGGACCTGACCTCGGCACAGCTGGAGGATTTCTTCGCGTCGCGACGCGAAACGGTGGAGGACGTCCGAACGGCTGAGGACGTCGTCGTCAGCACCGTGGGGCGCGAGCTCTATGAAAAATTCTTCCGCGGCTACACTAGAAAGCAATGGGGCGTCGATCCCAGTCAGCTGAGCAAATCCGTGACGGCACGAGTGCCGACCAGGACCAACCGTGACGACCGCTATTTCAGCGACAGCTTCCAGAAAATGCCGGCCGGCGGGTACACGCGGATGTTCGAGCGCATGCTCGACCATCCGAATATCAAGATCATGCTGCAGACCGATTTCCGTGAAATTCGTGAGAAGATACCGTTCAGGCGCATGGTTTATACCGGCCCGATCGATGAATATTTCGGCTGGCAGCTCGGGCACCTTCCGTACCGTTCGCTTCGTTTCGAGCACGTTACACTGGATTGCGAGCAATTTCAGCCGGTTGCCGTGGTCAATTATCCCCAGACGGAAGATTACACGCGCATTACCGAGTACAAACATCTGACCGGCCAGCAGAGTTCGCGGACCAGCCTGACCTACGAATATCCCACGGACATCGGAGACCCGTACTATCCCGTGCCCCGGCCCGAAAACGAAGTGCTCTACAAGCGCTATGAAGCGCTCGCGGCAAGCTGCCCAGACGTGTGGTTTGTCGGTCGGCTTGCAACTTACCGCTATTACAACATGGACCAGGTAGTCGGACAGGCTCTGGCCACTTTCGCGCGCATCCAAAAAAGCCTCCCGGCCTGGGCGCGCACGGAGGAGCCGTTGTTGGCCGAGCCGAGAAGATAGTTTCTTCCAAGACGGAAGATCGGGCGGGTATCAGAAGGAGAAACTCGATGGATACAAACTTCAACTCGGAAAGCCGTGAGATATTTATCGTCGGTTTGCGGAACGCGCACGCCATGGAAAATCAAGCGCTGTCGATCATGAAGCCTCAGGTCGAGCGTATAGAGAACTATCCGGAGGTGGCCGATCGCTTGCGCCGGCACATTCAGGAAACCGAAGGCCAGATCACGAGACTCGAGTCCGTCCTGGAGGGCCTTGGTGAGGAGCACTCCACCCTCAAGGACACTGCCTTGTCGATGGTTGGCAGCGTGGCCGCCATTGGACATTCGATGGCCGGCGACGAGATCATCAAGAACAGCCTGGCGAATTTCGCATTCGAGAACTACGAGATTGCTGCCTACAATTCGCTGCTGGTACTGGCCGACGCCGGGGGCTTCCAGGATGCTGAAAGGGCCCTCAAGCAGAACCTGAACGAAGAGGAAGCCATGGCCAACTGGCTCAAGGAAAATCTGAGCGACGTTACCATGCGATATGCCAGGCTGCGCGAGGCTGGGGCGACTGCAAAAAGCTGATGCACCGCACCGGCGCGGGCGGCGTTTCGAAACAGACGCCCGCCCGCCCCTCCCCCGTTTGAGGCCCCTTCAAGGCGTCGTGTCCGCCACGAGAAGAGCTTGCTGACGGGCCAGTTCATCTGCTGTGGGTTTGCGCAGGTGTCGCCTGCCATCAGCCTGGATGACGGAAAACAAACCAACCTCGGCATGTCGCGAATTGTCCCAGCCCGGGTAGGCCGTTATCGGGTACAGGCAAATACCCTCGATCGGCGCTCCGAGACTGATTGCGGAACGCACCTCGTCGCAGACATAGTGGAGCCAAGCCGGCCCGCCGGATCCCTCGGAGCCGGTCTCCGCAATGAACATCGGCTTGCCGTACCGGTGAGCAACTTCTAGCAACATTTCCGACAGGGCGCGGTACTCGTGGTGTCCCATCGGAATCGTCGGCCCGTTTACGTACCATTGATTGTGCGGGTAAAAATTCAAGCCCACGACATCGACAACATCTTCGCTCCCGCCCAACTCAGGTTCGACGCGGCCCAGCAACATGTCGTAAGCTTCGAACTGTCCCTGTCGGGCGTTTTCGGCCCGGCGCCGTTCGCTGCGGGTCCGGTCACGAGGGGCGATATGGATAAGCGGCTCGGCCCAGACAAATCTGCAGGCGGGATCGATCTCCCGCATTGCACGAACACCCGCGATGGCGGCCTTGACGAGGTGCCGCTTGAACCATCCACGTTTGTTCGGCCCCACGCGCGGGAAATAGCCGACCTCGACAGCCCATGCGAAAAACGAGATTTCGTTGATGGGGCACAACAGAGGCGATGTTCCGGTGATCGAACGGTGTACCTTGACGGCTTCTGCCGCGAACGAGGCATAGGCGTCGATGAAATGCAGCGAGCCCTGATCGACATGGTCCGGAGATCCGTAGTGAAAGATGTCCCAGATTACCTGAACACCTGCCGATCGGGCTGCCTCGACCATTGGCGCCCAACTTGACCAGTCATAGGTTCCGGGAGCGGTTTCGATCAAATGCCAACGCAGGCCGTCGCGGATGGTGCGAAGGCCGAGTTCGGCGCAGCCGCGGTAGTCGCCCAGGGCATGCAAATTATGCGAGGTCGCACGAATAAGATCGAGGCGAACGCCGTCCTTGCGCCGGTGCGAGGAGCATTCAAAGCCTGCCATGAAAAAACTCGCGAAGCGCGAAGCTTCCGGAACCGAGGCCTCCGTCTGGCGTCCCACTTCGCTCATTTTTCGAAGTCTCCTTTGGGCAATCGGCTTCGAACTCGGCGGCCTTGTCCGGACCGGGAACCGCGTTGGCGAAATACCGAATTCAGTCGGGCGCGCCCCATGTTCGTTGCTCAGTCCAGCTCGTCCTTGCGTGGCCGGGTAGTGCCGAACCCATTGGTAGAGCCTTTGTTCCGGTGGTGAACTGTCCGGGAGCCGCGTGCAAATGAGGAACAAGGAGGCCCGTCCCAAGTTCGGGGCGATGTACCGCCGCCGTCATCCACTCGAGCGGCTGCTCGGCAACAACAGAGGCATGGGATCACATGACCGTTCAGATTCGACTTTCCGAGATCGACCACGCCAGGCGCGAGGATCGTGGCGACGGCGCTTGGAGCATCGCACCGGACCTGGGTTACTTGCGGCTAGCAATCGTCAATGTCGTGTTCTTCGGCGCACCGGGCAGCGGAGATCGGAACTGGGTGCTGATCGATACCGGGTTGCCGACGTCTCGCAGCAGCATTCTAGCGGTCGCGGAAAAGCGGTTCGGCGTCAACGCACGGCCGGCTGCAATCATCCTGACCCATGGCCATTTCGACCATGTGGGAACGGTTCTAGAACTCGCAAATGGCTGGGACGTGCCTGTCTTCGCCCATCCACTCGAGCACCCCTATTTGGACGGAACCACATCCTATCCGCCACCGGATCCCTGGGTTGGGGGTGGACTGATGGCGCTGCTTTCACCGCTTTTTCCACGCGGGCCAATCGATCTTGGCAGCCGTTTGCAACCCTTGCCCGCCGATGGATCGATCCCCGGAATGCCCGGATGGCAATGGCTGCACACACCCGGACATGCCCCTGGGCATATCTCGCTCTGGCGCGAGCAAGACCGCTCGCTCATCGTAGGAGACGCTTTCATCACCACCGGTCAGGAGTCGGTCTATGAAGTCGCCATTCAGGATCTCGAGATGCACGGTCCGCCGCGCTATTTCACGCCAGACTGGGATGCAGCGGAAAGGTCCGTGAAGCATCTGGCTGCCTTAGGCCCCCAGATGGTCATCAGTGGACACGGTGCGGCTGCTGCGGGAGTGGGCATGCGTCAGGCTCTCGATAATCTGGCTGAGCGATTCAGGGTATTCGCCGTCCCGCCGAAATTGAAATTCGTGCGGGAGCCAGCGTCGCCGATAGCTAGGCCAATCGAGCCTCCATCGTTCTGAAATTATGGTCGGATTGGCGAACGCGGGACCATCGGACAGAGTAACTCGGTCCAGCGGAACAAACCCGGCCGGCGACAGTTGGGGCACTCGCTCAGGGGGCGACACCCCGCGAAGTGCCGCGAGGTTCCGCGCCATGGGGAGGCTCAGATGGAAACCCGATGAACGCATGCCCTAGCCGCGTTCCCGCAAAGAGAGATTGCAGAACCGGTGTTGTTGCCATCCAGCCCTAAGTTGACACGCCAACTGCTCTGTATCCTAGGAGGCGCATTCTTGCCCGGTTGCGCGGGGGGAGTGCTCGATCCCCAAGGACCAATTGGCGTCGGCAATCGCACGATTCTTTTGAACTCGCTGGCGGTGATGCTGGTGATCGTTGTTCCCACGCTTGTTGCGCTTCTGGCATTCGCCTGGAAGTTCCGTGCCTCGAACAGCAACGCCCGCTACAACCCGGAGTTCACCTATTCGGGACGCGTGGAGTTGATCGTCTGGTCGATCCCGACGCTCACCATCCTGTTCATTGGCGGGCTGATCTACTACGGATCGTATCAGCTCGATCCACGCAAACCGATCCCTTCTAGCCAGCCGCCGCTCGACATTCAGGTGGTGGCGCTCGACTGGAAATGGCTGTTCCTCTATCCCGAGCAGGGCGTGGGTGCTGTCAATCAACTGGTTATCCCCGCCGGTGTTCCAGTGCGTTTCAAGTTGACCTCGGCCAGCGTGATGAACACGTTCTTCGTGCCCCAGCTTGGTAGCATGGTCTACGTCATGAACGGCATGCAGACCGAATTGCATCTGCAGGCCGACCGCGAGGGCAGCTTTTTCGGCCAGTCGGCGCACTTCAGCGGCGACGGCTTCTCGGATATGAATTTCAGTGTGAGCGCGGTTTCAGCCGATGCCTTCACCCGCTGGGCGTCATCGCTGCGTGGCGGGGGCGGCGTGCTGAATGCCAATGCCTATCGCGAACTCGCCCGGCAAAGCACAAATGTGGCGCCGGCTTCCTTCGGTCATGTCCAGCCTGGGCTGTTCGAAGCGGTCGTTCAGCAGACGCTCCCACCGGGTCCGGGGCCTGCTGAGAGCGCAGCCAGCGGCGAGCCACAGGTGAGCCCAAGGGCATTCCCCCCGGCGGCGGCAACGATGACCCATCATCCACAAGGGGCAGAATGACGATGCTGGGCAAGCTCGACTGGTCGGCCGTTCCTTTCGATCAACCCATCCCCCTCGGCGCAGCCCTTGGCGTCTTTCTGGCAGCAGCCGCCGTGCTTGGCTGGATAACGGTGAAGGGGTACTGGCCATATCTGTGGAGCGAGTGGATAAGCTCGGTCGACCACAAGCGCATCGGCGTGATGTACATTGTGCTGGCGATGCTCATGCTTCTTCGTGGTTTTATCGATGCTATCATGATGCGCACACAACAGGTGCTGGCGATTCACGGGCCGGGCTACCTCCCGCCGGAGCATTACGACCAGATCTTTTCCGCGCACGGCACGATCATGATCTTCTTCGCCGCGATGCCGTTCATGATCGGCCTGATGAATTTCGTCGTGCCGCTGCAGCTTGGCGTACGCGATGTCGCTTTTCCGACGCTCAATTCCGTCAGCTTCTGGCTGACGGCTTCCGGAGCCCTGCTGGTCAACATCTCGCTTGTGATCGGCGAGTTCGCGCGCACCGGCTGGCTGCCCTATGCCCCTTTGTCGGAAACCACCTACTCGCCGGGCGTCGGTGTCGATTATTATCTGTGGGCGATCCAGATCTCCGGCGTCGGCACGCTGCTCACCGGTGTCAACCTGGTGACGACCATCCTCAAGATGCGGGCGCCGGGAATGGGCTATCTGCGAATGCCGATGTTCTGCTGGACCTCGCTCGCGTCCAACCTGCTCATTGTCGCAGCCTTCCCGATCCTTACCGCCACGCTCGCAATGCTGACGCTGGACCGGTATCTCGGCTTCCACTTCTTCACCAACGAAGCCGGTGGAAATCAGATGATGTTCGTCAACCTGATCTGGGCGTGGGGCCATCCCGAAGTATACATCCTGGTGCTTCCCGCCTTCGGAATCTTCTCCGAGATTTTCTCGACTTTTTCATCGAAACCGCTGTTCGGATACCGTTCGATGGTCGCGGCCACGATGTTCATCTGCATCGTCTCGTTCATGGTCTGGTTGCATCACTTCTTCACCATGGGTGCCGGAGCGGACGTTAATGCCGCCTTCGGCATCGCCACGTCGGTCATTGCCGTGGGAACCGGTGTGAAAATCTACAACTGGCTCTTCACCATGTATGGCGGGCGCGTTCGTTTCGACACGCCGATGCTTTGGGCATTGGCTTTCGTGACCACCTTCACCGTCGGCGGCATGACTGGCGTCCTGCTTGCCGTCCCGCCGGCCGACTTCGTGCTACACAATTCGCTTTTCCTCGTCGCGCATTTCCATAACGTCATCATCTCGGGCGTGTTGTTTGGAGCATTCGCCGGCTTCACCTACTGGTTCCCCAAGGCGTTCGGTTTCCGTTTGCACGAAGGCTGGGGAAAGGCGGCATTTTGGGTCACCTTGGCCGGCTACATGCTGGTCTTCGTACCGCTCTATATTGTCGGTCTGCTCGGCATGACGCGGCGCCTGCAACATATCGATATGGACCTTTGGGCACCGTGGCTGGTGGTGGCCGCTTTCGGCGTGGTGGTGATGATCGCCGGCGCGGCGCTGCAGATCACACAGCTTTTCGTTTCGGTCCGGCATCGCGACAAGTTTCGCGACGAAACCGGCGACCCGTGGGACGGGCGTTCGCTGGAGTGGTCGACATCTTCTCCTCCTCCTGTCTTCAATTATGCACGGCTGCCTCACGTGGAAGACGAAGAGCCCTACTGGAGCATCAAGCAACGAGGGATCGAACAGAGCTCGGACGAGGAAAAGGCATATGAGCCGATCGAGATGCCTCGCAACAGCCCGACTGGCTTCGTCACCGCCTTCTTCAGCACACTGATCGGCTTCGCGCTGATCTGGCATATATGGTGGCTGGCGATCGTCGGCTTCATCGGCGCCTACGCAACCTTCGTCGTATTCGCCTGGCGCGATCATGGAGACTACGAGATCCCTGTCGACGAGGTCGCCCGCATCGATCATGACCACAAGGCAGCCCAGTTTGCCTGGCTGCGCGGGTGGGAGCGCCCGGCATGAGCGATCACGCATTCTCCGGCGACATCAGCGCCGGCACCCAGGCACGGGACCCGTATCGGCTTAATCACACCGGTCGGCATGCGGTGCGCTCTGCGACGGGCCACGGAGAAGGCGGCCCGGCCTCAAAGTTCGTCACGGTGACCTACGGCTTCTGGATCTTTCTCCTGTCCGACATCATCATGTTCTCGGCATTTTTCGCCACCTACGCCGTGCTCGCCAAGGCAACCGCCGGCGGACCGACAGGCAAGGATCTGTTCGAACCGACACGGGTTGCGGTCCAGACGGGCCTTCTGCTCACTTCGAGCTTCACCGGCGGCGTGGCAACACTCGCCACCCGTCGCAGATCAATGGCTGCCACGCAGTTCTGGCTTCTCGTCACGGGGTTGCTCGGGGCAGCGTTCCTGTTCCTGGAACTACAGGAGTTCGCGGCAATGATCGGCGAGCAGGCAGGCCCCTCGCGCAGCGCATTTCTTTCTGCCTTCTTTGCGCTCGTTGGCTGCCACGGTGCCCACGTCGGTCTCGGCCTGCTCTGGCTGGGAACGATGATGGCGCAGCTGTGGGTCAAGGGCTTTCGGCCCGACATCTTGCGGCGGCTCCACTGCTTCGGGCTCTTCTGGCACGCCCTCGACATCATCTGGGTTGCCATCTTCACCCTGGTCTATCTGCTGGGAGCATCGTCATGACCGAGTTCGAGAGCAAGACCGGCGAGTTGCAGGACCGCCGCGATTCAGCGCCGGGCGAGGAACACATAAGCGAGCACGAAACGGCTGGGGGCCTCTCGGGCTATGTGCTCGGCTTCGGCCTGGCTATCCTGCTCACGATCGCGTCATTCCTGGCGGCGCGAACCGACCTGATTTACCAGCCCGCGGTCATCTCGGCCCTGGTGGTGCTCGCCGTTGCGCAGATGGGCGTGCATCTTGTCTTCTTTCTGCACCTGACCACCGGGCCGGACAACACCAACAACATCCTGGCGCTGGCCTTCGGCGTGCTGATCGTCGCGCTGGTGGTTCTGGGCTCTATCTGGATCATGGCCCATCTGAATGAAAACATGGCTGCCATGACACCCCATCAAGCCGGAACCATGCCTTGAACGCTCCCCGCGAACGCACGGCCGCCCGCAGCGCCATTCGCACGGATGGCCCCAGGAGACAAAAGGCTCGTCAGATCTCGTGCTTTGGCTGGGCTGCGCGTAGGGCATCAAGCGCTAAGCGAACCGCATCGATGCCTGAGACGCTGGGCTGGATAGGCCTGAAAATCAGGCGGCCGTTCCGGTAGTCCAGGCCCAACGCCTTGCTGTTCCGCCATTGGGACGCCGACGGCTTGTTCCGAGGGGTGATCGCGATGGCCTCGGGACCGACATCGACTTTGCCGACGCCCAATTCCGACGCTGCTATTCGCAACCTGGTAAATTCCAGCAAAAGGGCTACTTCGCCAGGCATGTCTCCAAAGCGGTCCTCGAGCTCTTCGCTGAATGTATCGAGGTCCGGCTCCGAACGGATGCGGGAGAGCCGCGCATAGAGGCCAACGCGCACCGTAGGCTCGTCGACATAGCTCTCGGGAAAAGCCCCCTTTCCCGAGCCATTGATCTCGGCAAGTTGCTTGCTGAAGTTGGCCCCTCCGCCAGCCGCCGAGACCGCCCGCTCCAGCAAGTGCTCGTACAAGCCCACTCCGATCAGCTTCATATGCCCGGCCTGGTCTTCGCCGAAAAGATCTCCGGCGCCACGCAGGTCGAGGTCTCTTTGACTGATTGCCAGGCCGGAGCCGAGCCGATCGAGCGCAAGCATCGTCGAAAGCCGGGCCCTGGTGCCGTCGGCCAGTTCAACGCCAGGCTGGGTCAGAAGAAACGCAACGGCCTGCACCGCCCCCCTTCCGACCCGGCCCCGCAACTGGTGCAACTGCGCCAGACCGAACCGGTCGGGGCGCCAAACGATGATGGTGTTGGCCCGCGGCACATCGAGGCCGCTCTCGATGATGTCGGTGCTCAACAAAATGTCGCCATCACCGTCGGCGAATCCGACCATGACTTCGTCCAGCTGTCTCCCCTTCATTTCACCATGCGCCGTCTTGACCCCGAGTTCCGGCACCAGTCTGTTCAGCTGGTCACAGGCCGGGGCAATATCCTCGATCCGCGGGACCACGAAGAAGCTCTGTCCACCCCGGTGAAATTCACGCAGGAGGGCCGCGCGCACCGATGCTGGATCGAACGCTGCCAAGATCGTGCGAACGGGACGTCGTTTGGCGGGCGGAGAGTTTAGAACGCTGACGTCCTGGATGCCCGACAACGCCGATTGCAGCGTCCGGGGTATCGGTGTGGCGCTCATGCTCAGCGTATGGAGGCGAGGCGTCATGGTCCGCAGGGCCCGCTTCAACTTGACCCCGAACCGGTGCTCCTCGTCGATCACCAGCAGTCCAAGATTGGCGAAGGTGACGCTCCTGGACGCCAAGGCCTGAGTACCCACAACGACCGCAACCTGGCCGCTCCGCAGACCCTCTTTTGCCGCTCTCGCCTCCGCTGCCCCGACCATCCTAGAAAGGTGGGCGACCTGCAGGCCGGTTCCTGCGAAGCGGCGGCTGAACGTCTCATAGTGCTGTCGTGCCAACACCGTTGTCGGCGCTATGATAGCAACCTGTTTCCCGCAGAAAGCCGCGGCGGCGCAAGCACGCAGGGCGACCTCTGTCTTGCCGAAGCCGACATCGCCGCAGACGAGCCGGTTCATTGTTCTTCCCGACGAAAGATCATCGAGCACAGCGCGGATGGCGGCCGCTTGGTCGGGCGTCTCCGTATAGGGAAATCTCGCCGCAAAACGGGCCAAGTCCGTGCGGGAGGGCTTTATGATCTCGGCAGGCTGGCTGGACCTGATTTTGGCAAGACTCAAGAGGCGTTTGGCCAGCCTGTCGATCTCGCGCAACGCAGCTTCGCGTCGCTTCGGCCAGCCCTCGCCTTTGAGGCGATCAAGCGACACTGCCTCCGGTTCCGAGCCGTAGCGCCATATTCGTCCAAAGTCGTCGACCGGAACCAGCAAGGAAGCCCCGCCATGATATTCCAGTCTGACGACATCCTGTTGCTGGCCAGCCAACTCGACCTGTTCGACCGCGGCGAGCACGCCCAGGCCATGGTCTTCATGGACGACGACATCGCCAATGCGCAACTCGGGTTCGAGTATGCCCGTGGTCGCGCTCCCGCTCGCCTTTAACGCGGGCCCAAACAGGTCGGATGCGGCCACCACGGCGATATTGGATTGCGCGTCGACAAACCCTTCGTCGAGGACGAATTCAGCCTTGAGAACAGAGCCCCTCGCGGCCGAAAGGATTTGCGGCAAGTCGGCCGCTTCCTCTGCCCGCCGGCCTAGTCTCCTATCGAGCAGGCGATCTGCTCGCTGCAGTTCAGAGGCATCGCCGGTGAACACTACTCTGACTCCGGCACTCGTCTGCCCTCTGATGAATTCCGCGAAATCATGCCCGGGTCGGGCCTGGCGGAAGAATTTGGGAACTCCCACGGCAGAAACGGCTAGTCTCACGCAGCAGCGGTTAAGCAGAGCAGCGTCCCACTCTTCACGGGATAGGTAAAATCGTCCCGGCAAAGGTTTTTTCGTTCCGGCTGCCTCCTGCCTGGCACGACGTGCATCCTCGACCAGATCCAGAATTCTGCCGAGCGGCTGCCCGTCGGTCCCTTCAAGGAAGGAGATCGAAGCGCTGGATGCCGCATCGAAGACGGATGGCATAGCGCCATACGATGCGACCAGGCGCTCCTCCATCGACGTCGTGCGCATCGCTGTCAACTCAGGATGCTCACCAGCTTTAAAGATCAGCTCGGATGCCGGTCCGACCGTAATCGAGTCTCGAACCTGATCGCTGAGCTGACTGAGCGGGTCGTAGGTCTTGAGCTGCCGGATGCAGGCATCGGGATCAACGATGACGCGAACGGGGCCATCCGCGCCAGCAGGGAAAATATCGATGAGATCGCCCCGAAAGGCTATCTCACCCGGTTCGTCGACCCTCTCGTCGACGACATAGCCAATGGCTTCGGACCAGGTTCTAAAATCGTCACGGTCGAGCTTTTGTCCCACCTCCAGAATTGTGAAACCGCCAGCGATGACCGGAGCAGGCGGCACCCGCTGCAGAATGGCTTCGAGCGACATTACAGCGATGCGCGGGCGATCCGGCTTCGTTGCGATCTCACGCAACGCACGAAGCCTTCGCCCCATATTGGCGCGTGTGGGCCACACCCTGTCGTAAGGCAGGCAATCCCAGGACGGCAGCAAGATTATATCCGCGTCAGGCAGGAACTGACGCAAGGCGCCGGCGATCTCCTCGGCACTGCGTTCCGAGGGAGCTATATGGATGATGTGCTTGTCCCGACTGGTCTCCAGGCCACGGGCCAGCGCTACCGCGATTGCTGAGGATGGCGGTCCGCCGTGCTCTATCGCAAACCCGCTGTCATCCGTGTGATCGATTTGTTCGACATCCGTCCGCGAAATATGCCTGTTCACTGAAATCTCACCTTGCCACTGAGACAACGTCAGCGGAGCCACCCCGTTCCTGGCGGCGCATCAAAGAGTTCCAGGACGGGCTGCGGGTGCAGCCCTTGAAATTGGGGGGAGCGACTGGGTCAAAGCTGCGCCGTGATCGGCGAACTCCTGGGGCTGGCTGCCCAGCGGGACAATTTCTAACCGAGCCTATGTCATAGGTTAATGCATTGCTGCCTGGCTCACCTATGGCTGTCCTAAAAAACTGGTGCTTGGATCATTCCGGGATCTTCAACCACCCTCGACGCTGGCAAAACGCTCCAGGCATGGGACCATGCCGCACGGCGGCGCTTTCTGCCGCCGCGCATATGTCCCCATGCCAGTCGGAACTTTTGGCGCGGATAATAGTTCGATCACCAACATCAGCCAGGTAGTCAATTTGTTCCCCACCTCATCCTCGGATGTACTCATTCGCAAGCTTCAGACCATCTCGGATCTTCGAGAGGCCGACATCGGCGTTCTGAAAGGCATTCCGATCCAGGAGAAGGAATATTCGGCCAACCACGATCTGGTGCGTGAGGGCGACCGTCCTGTTTACTCGTTTGTCGTTCTTGATGGCTTGGTCGGTTCCACCAAACATACGGGCGAAGGAAAGCGACAAATCACATCATTCTTCGTCGCCGGCGACATTCCTGATCTGCATGGGCTGCATCTGTCGGTCATGGATTGTAACTTCTCGACCCTTACGCCGGCGCGAATAGGTTTCATGCGGCATGACACCCTGCGTGCCGTTTGCGACCAGCACCCTCGCATCGCCACCGCTTTTTGGCGGTCGACGTTGATAGATGCCGCGATTTACAGGGAGTGGGTCATCAATGTGGGAAGACGCGAGGCATACACCCGCATGGCTCACATCCTGTGCGAACTGATTTTTCGCTTGCGCTCTATGGGGCGCATTGAGGATCACGTGGCGGATATTCCCATTACACAGGCGGCCCTTGGCGATGCACTGGGTTTGTCCACGGTCCACGTCAACCGGATGCTCCAGGAACTACGACGCAGAGGTCTCATTGCCACCTCGGGATCAAAAGTTCACGCACTGGACTGGGCTGGCCTCACTCACGCAGGAGATTTCGACACGACCTACCTGCACCAAAGGAACCCCGCAGATTAGCAGTGACGGAAGCTCTCCGATGGCACGATTTTTCTTCGACAGCGGCGATGGCGATCTCATCTTCGAGGACGAAATAGGTGTCGAATGCGCTGGCCTCGAGGAGGTCCGCCGCGCGGGATTCGAGGGCCTTGTCGACCTCACGAGAGAGTCACTGAAGAGCGTCGACGGGCAGCAATTGTTTATCGAAGTGCGCGATGAAAATGGCGCCAAGATTTTGCGGCTAAGCCTCTCGCTTCGGGTAAAATCGAACGTATAAATTTGCACCCTACGCGCAGCGTTAGGCGAGCGGACTGGGACTGCAAACATCCACTGGCATGTCGTGTCTCAAAACCAGGGCCACTTTTGAGCGACATGCATTAACCCATAGATTGTGCCTCGATTTGTGTACAGGACGGGGAACCATCAAAGAGCCGCCGAGTTCGTCCAACGGACAAGCTCGGAATCTAACATGGAAGAAATCGGCAAGGCACAACAAAAGGTCATAGCCCGCCTCATACGGGAGTGGATTTCATCGGACGCCAATCGTCGCCAGCTTCGCCAGTTGCTGGATCTGCCGACAGATACGGACATGCCCAGCGAGCATCGGTCATTGCTTGACGAACTCGACCGAAAGCTCAACCAATGAGCGCCCCTGCTTTCGGGAGGGCTTCCGAGTGGATGCGAGCCGGTGGCGAGGGAAAGGAGCTGAGGTCGACATCTGGTTGAGGCCGCCGACATTTGACCGAAGCAGACGCGAACGCTTTACGCGGGGACGGCGCCGATTGGCCGAAGAAAGAATGTTCGGTGGTTTCGTGGAGCCGCGGTCGGATTCCTAGAGGTGAGTTTCTGCACCTTGCTGCGCGTTTAAAAGTTGAGAAACGGCAGTTATGATCTGCGGCAGAAAAAAGGGCTTGGTGATCATTATGCTGTTGGGCACGCCTTCCGCTCCCCAGTGTACCGCGCTGTCGCCACTGATATAGACAACCGGGATGGTCGAGTTGGACCTTCGCAAGTGCCGAGCGACCTCCCACCCCGACTGTCCTGCTCCCAGACGGATGTCCGTGAGCACGGCCTTGAACTTGGTCGGATCGGGGTCGAAAGCCGCCAGCGCGTCGGCGGCACTCCGAGTGCCGACGACCTGGAAGCCGGCCTCCTCCAAAGCTGACTCGAGGTCGAGCAGGATCATTGTCTCATCTTCGACGATCAGAACAGCACCTTCGCTCATCCGGAATCTCCCCAAGCCGCCACCGCTAATACGAGTTCGGCGTCAACTTGGTTCCATCTGACGCGCAGCAGCCTGTTGGTTATCGAAGCTCTACGCTGCCTCGATTGCGCGGCGGACTTGTGACGTCGGGAAGCCACCCTGGAAAAGGCCGACACCGGCTTAGCTGCTTCGACAGCCTTGGACAATGAGGCTGAATTACAGGTTGTAGCCGACGCTTAACCGTTGCCGACGAGGTCGCTTTGATCAAGCGTTCTCCTGATCTCCAGAAGCTTGCTGGATCTGCGTCATCACCTTTTGGGGATCCACATTCTCGGCGAGTTCCGGCAGCTCTTTGTCGGCCGGGGTCGAGATATTCAGACGCGCCGTCAAGGCAGCCACCATCTCGATCAGCCGCGTGGTTTCATGTTCGTTCAGAAGGCTGATCTGCAAATCCAGTTCGGCTCGGCGCTCGCTGTGGGCGGCCATTCTGTTCTGATTGATCAGCACGAAAGTAGACAGGAAGATTGCCTCAACCGAGGCGACCATGGCCAGGATCACGAAAGTCGGGTCCCAGGCTGGGACGGCTGGTATCGCGCCAAGGTTCGCGAGGACCCAGACGACAAGAATTGCAAGGTGCAGATAGACGAAAGTCATGCTTCCCGCGAAGCGCGAAACAGCGCCGGCGACCCACGCTTGAACGCCTTGGTGCTCCTCTTGCTGCCGCCTGTGCTCGACCAGGGCCTGTATGTTCTGGTGGAGCACCGACTGCATGTCGGCTGGACGTTGGTCGCTCATTTGAAAGCCCCGTTTGGAGATCATTCCGTGCAAGCGGCGTCGCTTATCGCCGGTGGCTCCCGCGAGGCCGGATCTGCCTTGAACTCGTCGGCACACGACTTGGGTCGCTGCCGACGGCCCGCTTGGAACAAGGCGTGCCGTCCTGCAATAGTGTGCACCATGCCGACCACTGCCTGCGGGGCGCTCTGATGAACCATATGGCCGGCGCCCGGAACCACCTCAAGGAGAGACCCACCGACTTCCGCGTGCAAGCGTCGTGCATCGCGTTGCGCGTCGAACAACCGGTCCCCGGATCCCGCCATGATGCCGGTGGGCACGGCAATGTCCCTATAGTTGGCTTTTCCCAAGAGGGACGCGGCCAGCATCGATGCTGTCTCCAGAGAAACCGCCCGCAGTTGGGAAGGGCGGCTGGCGACATCTTTGGCCAGTGCGGCGAAGTCGCCGGCGACGACGGCGGGTTTAAAGATCTTCTCCATTGCCCAATGCCAAGCAAGCCTTACAAGCGGGGGCAGCAAGGTGTGACGAAACGCGGTGCCGATCACAGGCAGTGCAGGGAGTGCGGCCAGTGCAAGATCCAGCCGCGGTGGCGGATAGTAATAGCCCGAGACCAGCACGATGCCGACGACCGATTGAGAATGCCTGCGCGCCAATTCGAGGGCGATCCAAGCTCCCCAGGAATGTCCAAGCACGAGGTATTTCTCTATACCCAGCCCGCAGGCCGCGGCATGTATAAGGTCGGCTTGGTCGCGAGCGGACCAACGCCGGCCGCGCGGCCGTGAGCTTCGCCCAAAACCGGGACGATCAAATGCAAGCACCCGGTAGGTCTTTGCCGCCTCATCGAAGATGCCGCTCGACTTGAAATCCTCCGCCATAGATCCATTGCCATGCAAGAGAAGGAGCGGCATGCCGGTTCCGGCTTCGATAAAATGCAGGCGCACACCATAGATCTCCATCACACGTCCGCACGCCCGGCCGGCAATCGCACGTTTGGCGCGGATGGCGTTGTATGCCGCCAGCGCCGCCAACGAGGCCGCGAGCAACCCGGTCGCGAGTTTCGGTCCATCTCTGTCGAACGCCATGCCCGTGCCTGTTGGAAACTATCTCCCGACCCCAACTCTCGGGGCGAAAGCTTGTTCCGCCAGACAAGACAACGCTGTACAACCGGCTCAAGCGGCTAAAGTAGGCCTTCTCCACGGAGTTGGGACCGTTAAGCTTGGGCAGCGCTGCTGCCTCCCATTTTCCAATCACCCTGCCAACGTGCGCGCACGGCAATCATCAGCATGGCCGCTTCCGTCATCCCGGTCTGGAAAAGTCTGACCAGCTCTCTCGCGATGGATTCTGCCGCGGTAGTGTCCGACGAAATCTCAAATTCCTGACACAGCGCGTCGAAGACCGACCGAAGCGTTCTCAGGTCGTCTGGATAGAGAGCGTCCGTATTCGTAAGAATGGGTCGGTCAAGCATCAAACGTCTCCAAACGAGTGAAGTGCGGTTCGGGCACCCAGCCAGCGGGAGCTCGTCAAGTGCCCGCTGGTTTCCCCTTTATCCGCCACAGCGCGCCAAGCTGTCATTAACCTATGACCGGTGCGGCGTGTTCGGCTGACCGGCCCGCCAAAGAAACTGCCGTCCCGCGGGGAACTCTTGGCCGCAGACTGCATTTAAGTCCGGGCAAAACGGGGACGAAATGGGGGCCACTTCAAGCAATCCGCGATCTGAACTGCAGCGCTTCGAGCTTTTGGCAGCGCTGGGCGACCGTATTCGCGAGATTACGGATCCCGCAGAACTGGCCTACGCAGCCGCGGAACTGCTGGGGAACCATTTTGGCATCAGCCGAGCCGGATACGGCACGATCGATCTAGAGAAAGAAACGATCACCATTGACAGGGACTGGAACGCGCCAGGCATCAAAAGCCTGGCTGGGACGCTGAATTTCAGGAACTACGGCTCGTATATCGAGGATTTGAAGCGAGGCGAAACCGTTGTCTTTGAAAACGCCGAGACAGATCCGCGAACCAGCAGCCATGCGGAGGCACTCAAAGCCATCAGCGCCCAATCCGTCATCAACATGCCCGTTACCGAGCATGGCGGGCTGGTGGCGCTGTTATACCTGAACCACTCCGCGCCCAGACGCTGGGCGACGGAGGAAGTAGCCCTCATTTCGGCAGTCGCGGACCGGACGCGTACGGCGATAGAACGCCTTCGCGCCGAACTGGCCCTCCGTGAGAACGCCGAACGCCTTGCTTTTCTCGACCGCCTCGGCAGGGAGATAGCCCTCGCGGCCGACGCCGATGCTGTCATGCAGATCACCACTCGGCTCCTCGGCGAACATCTTGGCGTCTCGATTTGCGCCTATGCCGACATGGAGCAGGACCAAGACCATTTCACCATCCGCGGCGATTGGAGCGCACCTGGCTCGCCCAGCATCAGGGGATATCACAGTCTTGCCGATTTCGGTCGCCTGGCTGTCACCAACCTCAGCGCCAACAAGCCGCTTATCATCAACAACAACCTTGAGGAAATTGCTCCCGAGGAAGCGAAGACCTTTCAGGATATCGGGATAACGGCAACCATCTGTATGCCTTTGGTCAAACAAGGCCGACTGACTGCCCTGATGGCCATCCACGACAAGCAGCGCCGCGTCTGGTCGCAACGCGAACTGTCCTTGCTGACCGAGGTGACGGAGCGGTCCTGGGCTCACATCGAGCGCGTTCGCTCGGAACAGGCGGCACGGGCCAGCGAGGAGAGGCTGAGGCTTGCCACCGACGCGGCCGCTATTGGCACCTGGGATTACGATCCCATCAGCGGAGTGCTGCGTTGGGACGACCGGTGCAAAGCCCTTTTTGGTTTGCCGCCGGACGCGGAGGTGACATATGAAAGCGCCTTCCTGGCGGGCCTCCACCCGGAAGATCGCGCACGGGCCGACGAGGCCGTACGCCAGTCGCTCGCGCCGGGCACCCCCTCCCGCTACGACATCGAATACCGGACGATCGGCCTTCGGGATGGCAAGGAGCGCTGGATTGCCGCAACGGGGGAAGCGCTTTTCCAGTCCGGCCGTGCGATCCGCTTCATCGGCACCGTGGTTGATGTCACCGCGCGAAAGCGGGTGGAGCATCAGCTTCAGTTGATGAACGCTACGGCGGCAGCCGTGGCGGCCGAGCTTGACGTGGAGCGAATTGTCCAGACGGTAACCGATGCCGGCGTCGTGCTGTCGGGCGCACAATTTGGAGCTTTCTTCTACAATGTGATCGACGACAAGGGCGACAGCTATGTGCTCTACGCCCTTTCGGGGGCACCTCGTTCTGCTTTCGAAAACTTTCCCATGCCGCGCAACACCGCGGTGTTCGAGCCCACTTTCCGCGGCACAAGCGTGGTGCGTTCCGACGATATCCTCACCGATCCGCGTTACGGAAAGAACTGGCCCCGCAAGGGAATGCCGGAGGGCCATCTGCCGGTGCGTTCCTATCTCGCCGTGCCGGTCGTCTCGCGTTCGGGCGAGGTCCTGGGCGGCCTCTTCCTTGGTCATTCAGAGACCGGCGTGTTCGCCGAACAGCAAGAAGCGGCCTTGCTGGGGCTTGCCGGCCATGCCGCGACGGCCATCGACAACTCCCGGCTGTTCAAGGCGCTGCAGACACTCAACGGCACGCTCGAACAACGTGTCAAAGATGAAGTTGCGGAACGCGCCAGAGCAGAAGAGCACCTGCGCCAAGCCCAGAAGATGGAAGCTGTCGGACAGCTCACCGGTGGCATCGCGCACGACTTCAACAATATGCTGGCCGTCATCATCGGCGGCCTGAACCTTGTGCAGCGCAAGCTCAGAAACGGCGATACCAACGTCCACCAATTCGTAACCGGCGCGATCGATGGAGCACAACGTGCCGCAGAACTTACCAGGCGACTGCTCGCCTTTTCCCGCCAGCAACCACTGGCGCCGAAGCGGCTGAATCCAAATCGCCTCGTCTCCGGTATGAGCGAATTGCTGAACCGGACGCTTGGCGAGACCATCCAGATCGAGACCGTGCTCGCTGCGGGCCTATGGCATGTCGAGGCCGACGCAGGGCAATTGGAAAGCGCGCTGCTCAACCTTTGCGTCAACGCAAGGGATGCCATGCCTGCTGGCGGCAAGCTGACGATCGAGACATCAAACGCCCACGTCGACGATCGCTATGCCAGGGAGAACGCGATCCCCTCCGGCCAGTATGTGATGATAGCGGTCACCGATACAGGAACGGGCATGACTGCTGATGTTGTCGCAAGAGCCTTCGATCCGTTCTTCACCACCAAGGGGGTCGGCAAAGGCACCGGGCTGGGACTCAGCCAAGTCTATGGGTTTGTTGGCCAGTCCGGCGGCAGTGTGAAGATCTATTCCGAGCAGGGCATCGGAACCACCTTGAAGATATATTTGCCGCGCTCGCACCATGGCGTGCTCGACAGCCAAATCGACGTCGTGGCAGGCGAGCACCCCGGCTGTGCAGACGAGATCATCATGGTTGTCGAGGATGAAGATCGCGTCCGGCTGATGGCCGCGGAAGCGCTGCGGGAACTGGGCTACTCCGTGCTGGAAATGCAAGGTCCACGCGAAGCGCTGGTGGCCGTCGAAAGCGGGCAAGTGCCGTCGCTTCTGTTCACCGACGTGGTGATGCCGGAGATGTCGGGCCGGGAGCTGGTGGATCAGGTCAAGACAATGCACCCGTCGCTAAAAGTGCTCTACACCACCGGCTACACACGAAATGCGATTGTCCACAACGGCACGCTCGATTTCGGAACCGAACTTTTGACCAAGCCTTACACGATCGACGAATTGGCAGAGAAAGTCCGGAAGGTGCTGGATCGAAAGTGAACGGGCAACAGCCCGCGACGCTCGCCGTGTGACCGAACCCGGCGTTTGCCGCGTAAGGTGTGCGGCGAAACGGGCCGAAGGTGTCGACACCGACATCGTATTAATATGGCCCGGCTTCACTTTTCCGAGCCAGTATCCCTCCAGATTTTGTCTACCTCTTGCCCATCCGCGGCCTTGCTCATTGCTGTGATGGCGCAGCACGATCGAAATCTCGTTGCCGCCGGTCACCGGTCGGAGAAATAAATGCCGCCTCTGGCTCCCTGCGATGCTCAACACTGAAGTTACCGTAAAAATGCTCACTGGCCGATGGCCGGATGGAACAATCAACTTGCCGGGATGTTCGGATGATCTAACCGGAGAGATGTCCATGTTCATGCACAACAAGCGCCTGCAATACACCGTTCGCGTCTCGGAGCCGAATCCTCGCCTGGCCTGCATGATCATGGAACAGTTCGGCGGCGCCGATGGCGAGCTTGCAGCGGCCATGCGCTATTTCACGCAAGGGCTTGGCGAGGACGATCTTGGCCGTCGTGACATGTTGCTCGATATTGCGACCGAAGAACTCAGCCATCTCGAAGTGGTGGGATCAATCGTCACCATGCTCAACAAGGGGCTTAAGGCACAGCTGGCCGAGGGCCAAATGAAGGAAGCGGACCTTTACCTGATGATCGGCGCCAGCGGCACAACAGCCAAGGAATCAATTCTGTTCGGCGGCGCTCCCGCGCTGTGCGACTCAGCCGGCGTTCCCTGGACCGCGGCCTATGTCGATTCGCGCGGTGAACCTACGGTGGATTTGCGATCGAATATCGCGGCCGAAGCTCGCGCCAAGATCGTTTACGAACGCCTCATCAACATCACCGACGACCCGGGAATCAAGGACGCGCTCGGCTTCCTGATGACGCGCGAGATCGCGCACCAGAAGTCGTTTGAGAAAGCACTTTACGCGATAGAAAACAATTTCCCTTCCGGCAAGCTCCCAGGCGTAGAGAAGTACGCCAGCATGTATGTCAACACCTCTCAAGGCGACGGCGATGTCGCTGGCCCATGGAATTCCGGCGAAGAGTGGGATCGGATCGATGACCTTGAAGAGGTGATGCCCGTCGACGGCGGAGACGGCCTGGCAACTGTCAAGCTGGGGGCCAAAGACATGAAGGTGGTGGCCAGGATGGCCGACCGTACGCTTTCCGATCCGGCTTCCGATCCGACAACAGGCGCTGATCTAGGGGCTGGCCCGGGAGCTGGCCGTACCAAGAACGCCGATTTTGGCGGCGCGGCAAGCATTCAGGAGGCCCCGGCCGTGGCAGAGGCTGCCGTCAAACGCGCACGTAGGCGTTAGTACAGAGCCGACATCATTGCGGGCATCTATGTTCCGCGATGCGGCCGGAAGCTAACACCGACGAAGGCAGGGCGCCCGACCAGCAACGGACTGGCCGGAGCGCTCGCATCGACATCTGTGCTGAATGTGGGTGAAGCAACCATGGCCACCGCCGCACCACGATCAGATTCGGAGCGTGCGGGCCAGCCGGACAAGGTCCGTCCCGACGGTTGCAAGAACCGGTGCATCGTGACAATCGGAGCATCGGCCGGCGGCGTCGACGCGCTGAAGAGACTTGTCCGCGATCTTTCGCCGGACATCCCGGCGGCTCTCCTCGTCGTACAGCACGTTGGTCCCACGAGTTACCTCGGCGACATTCTCGGTCGCGCTGCCAACATGCCCGTTGCAAATGCCTCCAACGGCATGAAGGTTAAAAACGGGCACATCTTCGTTGCACCGCCCGGAGCTCACCTTCTGTTACATGACGATCATATGCTGCTGCGGCGCGGGCCGCGCGAGAACCTGGCGCGCCCCGCCATCGACCCCCTGTTTCGATCGGCGGCCTGCAGCTTTGGCGGCAGCGTGATCGGCGTCGTGCTCACAGGCAGCCTCTCCGACGGCACCGCCGGCCTGCACGCAATCAAGATGTGCGGAGGCGTCAGCGTAGTCCAGGACCCCGGCGACGCTGCAGTACCCGACATGCCGCTGAGCGCCTTGCAGAATGTGGAAATCGACCATTGCGTCCCTCTGTCCGAAATGGCTGGCCTGTTGCACAGGCTTGCTTCCGAAATCGCAGGACCGACACCAGAAATCCCGTCCGGCATCCGCCTTGAGGCAGCGATTGCAGCTCAGGAGCACAGCACAATGGAACTGACCGAAGGCCAGCTTGGCGCCCCCTCGACATTTGTCTGCCCCGAATGTCATGGCCCCCTATGGGAGATAGAAGACGGGCCGATTACCCGTTACCGCTGCCACACCGGACATGCGTTCGGGGCAGACGTTTTGATGCAGGCCCAGGCTGACGATGCGGAACAGGCTCTTTGGAGCCTTTTAAGAGCGCACCAGCAGCGGGCTGAGTTGGCGAAACGTACGGCAAAACGCGAAGCCGCGCGGGAAAGACACAGCCTGGCCAGCCAAATGGCTGCGCGGGCCGCGGAGTACGAAGCCGACGCGAAACTTATTGAAGAGATCATCCATCGTCGAACGCCGTGACAAGGCAACAGCGTTTGTCAGGGCGGGTGCGTCTGCGCCATCCCGATCGCATTTTCCTGGATCAGCCGCGTTGCCTCACCGCTTGGCCTGTGGCCACGGGTATCCAGGTCCCATGCTTTGATTGAACACCTGCACCCAAATCCAACTGCACGAATTTTATGCAAAGCAGGAACATAGAAGCATTACGCGAGTTAGGCACTGACGCACTGGACGTATCCTCGCATTCTGCGGTCTGCCGGGGTGGTCCTTGTTATGTAAACGAATGCCAGGACAATGTATCGCTCGCAGCTTTTCGTACCTCTTTTTGGCCTGCTGTTGCTGATGGGTGGCCTGTTCCACGGGCACGATGCCATGGCGCAGGAGCCCTGTCCGGCCGATCACGATAAGCTGCTTGCAGCCCTCAAAGCCAACGTGAAGGCAAGCGGCGGACCAGCCAATGGCGGCTTTGAAACCAACGAATGGGCAGCCATCGTTGCCCGTGACGGCACTGTCTGCGCGATTGCGTTCAGCGGCCCCACCCCCGACTCGCAATGGCCGGGAAGTCGGCTCATAGCAGCGGAGAAAGCCAACACGGCCAACGGTCTCAGCCTGGCTCAGATGGCCCTCTCTACGGCCAATCTCTATGCGGGGGTGCAGCCGGGCGGGCCGCTATTTGGCCTGCAGGAGACCAATCCCGTCAACCAGGCCGCGGCCTATACGGGCGATCCCAAAACGTTCGGAAGCGCCGGCGACCCGCTCGTCGGCAAGCCGATCGGAGGCGTCGTGGTGTTTGGCGGCGGGCTTGCCCTCTACGACGGCAAGAGCATTGTCGGCGGCCTCGGCGTTTCAGGCGATTCCTCATGCGCCGATCACAATGTCGCCTGGCGTATCCGCGCGGCGCTCGGCTTCGACAAGGTCCCGGCAGGCGTCAATCCAAATCGCAAGGATGCCATTGTCTACGATCTGGACCCCGGCGGCAAAAGCGCTTCGGGCTGGGGCCATCCGCTTTGTGCCGGAACGGAGGCCGACATCGCGGCCGAACTCGGCGCCGGCGTGGGAGGCTCGATCAATAAATGAAAGCTATGCCGCAGTTGGCATTAACGCGCGTTGACGTAGAACGACGTACCCGCAAATTGGCAGCCGGGAATTCCTTTGGCGCTATCCTTCTGGTGACGCTGCTCGCCTGCCTGCTGCTTCTGGGCGCTGCGTCCGAGCCTCCTAAAACACCAGCGATCGTACCGCCAGCCGCAGCTTCGCCACCCGATGACGGCCAATGGACGATGCCGGCCAAGAACTACGCGTCGACGCGCTTCAGCGAACTCTCCGAGATCAATGAAGGCAACGTCAAGAACCTGCAGGTCGCGTTCACGTTCTCGACAGGCGTGAATAAGGGCCAGGAAGCAGCGCCGCTGGTCGTCGGCAACACCATGTATATCGTGACGCCCTTTCCCAACTTCGTCTATGCGCTCGATCTCTCCAAGCCCGGCGCCCCGATGAAGTGGAAGTACGAACCCAATCCCGAGCCGGCGGCACAGGGAGTGGCCTGCTGCGACGTCGTCAACCGAGGGGTGGCATTCGCCGACGGGCGCATCTTTTTCAATACGCTGGACGGCCACACGATTGCCCTTGATGCGAACACGGGCAAGCCGATCTGGAACACTCATGTCGGCAACATCAACATCGGCGAGACCATCACCATGGCGCCGCTTGTGGTGAAGGGCAAAGTGCTGGTCGGCAATTCCGGCGGCGAGATGGGCGTTCGCGGCTGGGTAAAGGCGCTCGACGCCGGCGACGGTCATGTCGTCTGGATCGCCTATAGCACCGGGCCGGACAAGGACGTGCTGATCGGATCGGACTTCAAGCCGCACTACGACATGGACAAAGGCAAGGATCTTGGCGTCACGACGTGGCCGCCGGAAGCCTGGAAGATCGGCGGCGGCAACATGTGGGGCTGGATTTCCTATGATCCCGATCTGAACCTGATCTTCCACGGCACCGGCAATCCCGGACCATGGAATCCGGATTTGCGGCCGGGCGACAACAAGTGGACGTCTGGCATTTTCGCGCGCGATCCCGACACCGGCGCGGCGAAATGGTTCTATCAGTGGAGCCCGCATGACCTCCACGATTATGACGGCATCAACGAGCAGATCCTGCTCGACATGACCTGGCAGGGCAAGCCGCGCAAGGTGCTGATCCGGCCGGAGCGCAACGGCTATCTCTACATCCTCGACCGGACAACCGGCGAGGTGCTGTCGGCAAAACCGTTTGGTCCGGTCAACTCCAGCAAAGGTGTGGATCTGAAAACCGGTCGGCTGATCGTAAACCCGGACAAGAAGACCGGCACCGGCAAGGTCGTTCGCGATATCTGTCCGACGGCGTCGGGCCTCAAGGACTGGCAGCCTTCCGCGTTCTCGCCGAAGACCGGCCTGCTCTACATCCCGCACAACAATCTGTGCATGGATGAAGAAGGCGTCGAGGTGAACTACATTGCCGGCACGCCCTATGTGGGCATGAACGTCCGCATGATACCAGGGCCCGGCGGTAATCGCGGCGCCTTCACCGCCTGGGACATCGCCGCGGAGAAACCCGCCTGGAGCCTCAAGGAGAATTTCCCGGTGTGGAGCGGCGCGGTGGTGACCGCCGGCGACGTTGTCTTCTATGGCACGATGGAAGGCTGGTTCAAGGCGGTCAGCGCCAAGACCGGAGACCTGCTTTGGCAGTTCAAGACCTCGTCCGGGATCATCGGCCAGCCCATCACCTATCGCGGTCCCGACGGGCACCAATATGTCGCCATCCTCTCAGGCGTCGGCGGCTGGGCCGGCGCCATTGTATCGGGCGATCTTGACCCGCGTGACGCCACCGCCGCGCTCGGTTTCGTCAATGCCATGAAGGATCTGAAGAACGCGACAACCTCGGGAGGCACGCTTTATGTGTTCCGGCTGCCTTGATGGATTGTACTTGACCGTAGGTCCGGCGCGAAAGGGGTGTCAACGGCTGGCGATCGGCATGGCCGCGATTGCCTTCGTGTTCTTGACGGCCACAGCCGACGCACGTGAGCTGAGGGTCTGCGCCGATCCGAACAACCTGCCGTTCTCCAACGCGGCAGGTCAGGGCTTCGAGAACAGGATCGCAGAAATCGTTGCGTCCGATCTCGGCGCCAAGCTGACCTATACCTGGTGGGCGCAGCGTCGCGGCTTCATCCGCAATACGCTGAAGGCGGGCCTGTGCGATCTCGTGCCGGGCACGCCGAGCAACCTCGAAATGCTGCGCACCACCACGCCCTACTACCGATCGTCCTATGTCTTCGTCACCCGCAGGGACGGCCCCGACGTAGCATCGTTCAATGATCCGCGGCTGCGCGACATGCGGATCGGTGTTCAGCTCATCGGCGACGATGGCGCCAATTCGCCTCCGGTCCAGGCGCTTGGCCGCCGCGGTATCGTCGGGCACCTCGTTGGCTATCCGGTCTATGGCGACTATTCCGCCCCCAACCCGCCGGCGCGCATCGTCGAAGCGGTGGCGAGTGGCGAGATCGACCTTGCCGTGGTCTGGGGCCCCCTCGCCGGCTACTTCGCCGCAAGGCAGAAGGTGCCGCTCCGCATCACGCCGGTTGCGCCCCGCATCGACGGACCGCAACTGCCGATGATCTATGACATCTCGATGGGCGTCCGCCGCGAAGACGATGCGCTGCGCGGCGATGTCAATGGCGCCCTGTCCAGGCACAAGGGCGAGATAGATGCCTTGCTGTCACAGTATGGCGTGCCCCGCCTCGATCCCTCGGGGAGCCCGGTGCGATGAGAGCCGCGGTGGCCATGCTCCTGTTTCCAGTCCTGGCGCTCGCTGCCTGCCAGCGCGAGGAACGTGACACGCGCCCGCAATCGGCGCTCGGATCGGGCGAGCAGCCGACGCCTGTGACCACGCTGGAGCCCGGCGGACAGCGCCCCCCCGCCAGCGACAACAAGGCGGCGAGCTTCGAGGCCAACGCCTTCCACATGAGCGAAGGGAAACGGCTTTTCGGCTGGTTCAACTGTTCGGGATGCCACGCCAATGGCGGCGGCGGCATGGGGCCGGCCCTGATGGACCAGAAGTGGCTCTATGGCAGCTCGATCGAAAGCATCCATGCCACGATCCGCGACGGTCGGCCAAACGGCATGCCGAGCTTCCGCGACAAGATTCCCGACGACCAGATCTGGGAGCTCGCGGCTTTCGTGCGCTCGCTGAGCGGCAACGCGCCGTCTTCCGCCGCACCGCAACGCAATGACGACATGATGGCGCATCCTTCGGAAAACCGCATGCCCGACGCGGCCACGCTGGGGAAGTCGCCGTGAAACGTCTCGTCTCGATGGCGTTCGCCACCGCCGGGGCTCTGTTGCTCCAGGGATGCGCGGGCTGGCAATCCGCCCTCGACCCGAAAGGTCCCGCGGCGAGCGAACTGGCATGGCTGATCTGGTTCTTCACTGCGCTCTGCGCCGTGGTGTGGGTGCTGGTGATGATCGCCCTCGTCGTGCCCTTGATGATGCGGTCGCGCGCGCAGGCGGAGCCGCTCGCGATCGAGGCCGGCGCCGACGACCGGAAGCTGCGCGCGGTGATGACCGCCGTCGGGTTGACCGCCATTGTCCTGATCGGACTGACCTTGCTGAGCTTCTTCGCCAACAGGACGCTCGCCGCGATCGGCTCGGATGCCGCACTGACCATTCGGGTCACCGGCCATCAATGGTGGTGGGAGGTGCGCTATGAGGATGCCACGCCAAGCCGCATCCTGACCACGGCGAACGAGATCCATATCCCAGCCGGGGAGCCGGTGCGGCTTCTTCTGACCTCGACCGACGTCATCCATTCCTTCTGGATTCCGAGCCTTTCGGGCAAGCTCGACCTCATTCCCGGCCACATGAACGTGCTCGACCTCAAGGCCGACAAGCCTGGTGTTTACCGAGGTCAATGCGCCGAGTTCTGCGGGGCGCAGCACGCAAACATGGGTACCTTCATCATCGCCGAGCCGCGTGCGAAGTTCGACGCCTGGTGGAACGACCAGTTGCAGCCGGCCGCTACTCCGACGGGGGACGAGGCCAAGGCCGGCCAGGATCTGTTTCTGAAACGCCCTTGCGTGATGTGTCACAGAATAGGCGGCACGCCTGCCGGAGGAACGGTCGCCCCTGACCTCACCCATATAGCCAGCCGGCAGACGCTTGCCGCCGGGACATTGACAATGAGCCGCGGCAATCTCGCCGCTTGGATAGCCGACCCACAGGGCATCAAGCCCGGATCCCACATGCCGGTGGTGGAGCTCAGCGGCGACGAACTCAACGCCATGGTCGCCTACCTCGAGGCGCTTAAATGAGCAGCGCGGACCTCACAAGCGAACGCGACCTGCCGCCGGTGCGTGAAACCTCTACCGCGGGCGACGTCGCACCCGAGCATGACGGACCGCGCGACACCGGCATGGACGATGCCAGCCTGGATCGCTGGCTGACGCGGACATGGCGCACGCCCCCCGGCATCATCGGCGCGCTGTCGAGCGTCGACCACAAGGTCGTCGCACGGCGCTATCTGATCACCGCCTTCGTGTTTCTGTGCCTGGGCGGGCTCAACGCTGTCGCCATGCGCATCCAGCTCTCAGGGCCGCAGCGCGGTCTGATCGGCCCGGACCTCTACAACCAGCTGTTCACGATGCATGGTGTGACCATGATGTTCCTCTTCGCCGTGCCCATCGTGCAGGCGACAGGCATCTATCTCGTCCCGCTGATGGTCGGCAGCCGCAACATCGCCTTTCCCCGCCTGAACGCGTTCAGCTACTGGATCTATGTTTCGGGCGGCATATTCGCCTGGGTGTCTTTCGCGCTCAACATGGCGCCCGACGTCGGCTGGTTTGCTTATGTGCCGCTGTCAGGCCCCGAATTCGCGCCGGGCAAGCGGGCCGACGTCTGGGCCCAGATGATCACTTATACAGAAGTTTCCTCACTGGCCGTCGCGGTGGCCACCATCGTCACCGTGTTCAAGCAGCGAGCCCCCGGCATGTCGCTGGACAGGATTCCGCTCTACGTCTGGGCAATGCTGGTTACCTCCTTCGTCGTCGTCTTCGCCATGCCCGCGGTGATGATCACCTCGACCTTCCTGATCCTCGACCGGCTGGTCGGCACACATATCTTCAACCCCGCCGAGGGCGGCGACGCACTGCTCTTCCAGCATCTGTTCTGGTTCTTTGGCCATCCCGAGGTCTACATCATCTTCCTGCCGGCGACGGGCATGGTCTCCGCGATCATCCCGGTCTTCGCCCGGCGTCCCGTGTTCGGGCATCTCGGGCTGGTCTTGTCGCTGATTGCCGTCGGTTTCCTTTCGTTCGGCCTCTGGGTCCATCACATGTTCGCGACGGGGCTACCCAAGCTCGGCGCCAGCTTCTTCACCGCGTCGAGCATGCTGATCGCCATCCCCAATGGCGTTCAGATCTTCTGCTGGCTGGCAACCTTGTGGGACGGCAGGCCGGTGATCCGCACGCCGCTGCTGTTCGTGTTCGGCTTCTTTTTCATCTTCGTCATCGGCGGCCTCACCGGCGTCATGCTCGCTTCGGTGCCGCTGGACCTCCAGGTGCACGACACCTATTTCGTCGTCGCCCATTTCCATTACGTGCTGATCGGCGGTTCGGTCTTCCCGCTGCTGGGCGCCGCCTATTTCTGGTTCCCCAAGATCAGCGGCCGCATGATGAGCGAGCGTCTCGGGCGCTGGCATTTCTGGCTGGCTTTCATCGGCTTCAACGCGGCTTTTTTCCCAATGCATCTCGTCGGGCTCTGGGGCATGCCACGAAGGGTCTACACCTATCCGGCCGAGCTTGGCTGGGGCAACATCAACCTGTTCATCAGCGCCGGCGCGGTGCTCTTTTTCCTCAGCTTCGTACTGTTCACGTTCAATCTTGTACACGGCGCGTTGAAGGGCGCACTGGCCGGAAACAATCCCTGGGATGCCGGTACGCTCGAATGGGCGACGTCTTCGCCGCCGCCAAGCTATAATTTCGCGCGGATACCGATTGTCACACACGTCGAGCCGCTCTGGGCCGAACGGGAGGCGCCGCCTGTGGCGACCGGACTCCGCGTCGATGTCCGTGAGCTGTTGATCTCAACCGTGGCGGAAGCCCACCCCGACATTCGCGAGAAATCGGCGACACCGTCGATCTGGCCGCTGCTGGCGGCAATCGCTGTCGGCGGTACGTTTGTCTATTCGATCTTCACGCCCTGGGCGATCGTCTGGGGCGCCGCGCCGATCGCCATCACCTTGATCGGCTGGTTCTGGCCCAAGGACGACCCGGAGGATGAGGGATGAGTGAGCGTCCCAGCTTGGATCTTTCGGACCTCCCAACCTTTGGACATGGTCCGCGCAGCCCGACCTGGTGGGGAACGCTCGGCTTCATGGCGCTGGAAGGCATGGGCTTTGCGTTGGCCGCCGGCGCTTATCTCTATCTCGCGACCTTGTGGCCCAATTGGCGTCTAAGCGCCCCGGAACCCAACCATTGGCCCGGGACGATCGTCACCATCCTGTTTATCATCAGCGTGGTGCCGAACCACATCCTCCACGGCTACGCCAAGCAATGCGCGATCGTGCCGGTGCGGATCGGGTTGGTGGTGATGTCGCTGCTCGGTCTGGCCCCGCTTGTCGTGCGCTGGTTCGAATTCCCGGCGCTGAACATCTACTGGGACACGAACGCCTATGGCTCGATGCTCTGGGTGCTGCTCGGGCTGCACACCACACACCTGATCACCGATGTCGGCGACACCATCGTTTTGACGGTGCTGATGTTCACACGCCATGGCTATAGCGGCCGGCGCTTCGGCGATGTCGGCGACAATGTCTTCTATTGGGATTTCGTGGTGCTGACCTGGATCCCGATCTATCTGCTCATCTACTGGATGCCGAGGCTAGGCTGATGCGTGCGTTGAAAATGGGAACGTCCTGGGCTGGTCTTCTGTCGGGGCCGATGGCTTGGGCAATCTCGACGCAGCTGAACTACGCACTCGTACCATGGCAGTGCAACCGCCAGGTGCCGGTGGTGCTTCCCGTGGCACTGGTGCTCGCCGTGCTTTCGCTGCTCGGCGGTGCCTTGTCATGGCGGGCGAAGCGGCAGGGCGGCGCCGCCTTCAAGCCTGAGCGCACGCGCAGCACCGAGCAGTTCGTCGCCGATCTCGGCATGCTTGCGGCATTGCTGTTTGCCCTCGTCATCATCATGCAAGGCAGCGCGGCTCTCATTCTCGACGAGTGCCTGCGATGAGCTTCGACGCGTTCTTCTCGACCTCGATCTGCTACGGCGCCGGCGCGCCCGAGGCCGGATGGACGCTCGCATTTCCCATCACGTTTCCGCTGGCCGCGATTGCCTTCCTTTATTCCATCGGAGCGACTCGGTTGTGGCGCCGCAGCAGCCGAGGCCGTCCCGAGCGGATGCGGCAGGCGTTGTTTTTCGCCGCCGGTTGGGGCGTGCTGACGGCAGCACTGGTCAGCCCCATCCACGCGCTCGGCGAGCGGGTGTTTGCCGCCCATATGATCGAGCATGAACTGCTGATGGCGGTGGCGGCGCCCCTCCTTGTCGCCGCTTGCCCAGGCGCAGTCCTGCTCTGGTCCTTGCCGGCCTCACTTCGCCGCGGAACGGGCAAGCTCACGCGCGCAAAGACGCTGCAATCGGTTTGGGCCCTGGTGATCCGCCCCCTCAACGCGACGATCATTCACGGCGTCGCCATCTGGATCTGGCACATTCCGGCGTTGTTCCAGGCAGCGCTCCAGCAGGGCTTTCTTCATTATGCCCAGCATGCGAGCTTCCTCGGCACAGCCTTGCTGTTCTGGTGGGCGCTCCTTCCGCGCCCCGGTCGACAGCAGACCTATGGCAGCTCCGTCATGCATCTTTTCTTCACCTCGCTTCATACCGGCCTGCTCGGTGTCCTGCTGCTGATGTCGCCCAAACTCTGGTATCCGGAGAATGGCGCCGGCGCCGCGTTGTGGGGCCTGACCGCGATCGAGGACCAGCAACTTGCCGGATTGGTAATGTGGGTTCCGGCCGGCTTGATCTATGGCGGCGCCGCCCTGCTGCTCGCCGGCCTGTGGATAAGCAGCAGCGCAACCAGGGAGGCAACACATGCGCTCCGACCTGGGTAGGCTGATCGGGGGCGCCCTTGCCGCAATCCTGCTGCTGACCGCGGCTGTAGCAGCGGCGACCTTGTGGTCCGACCGGCGCGACCGTGTCCGGCACGAGTCGGATGCGGCGACCGGGGGCGTAGGCGCTCGCGCCATTCCGATCATGACGGCGAATGGCTGCTCCGGCTGCCATACGATACCCGGCGTGCCGGGTGCGCAAGGCCAGGTCGGACCCCGCCTGGACGGTGGCCTTGCCGACAGGGTCTTTATCGGTGGCCTGCTGGCAAACAATCCGGAGAACATGATCCGCTGGATACGCTCGGCGAGGGAAGTCAATCCGCACACGGCCATGCCGTCGACGAGGATCACCGAGCAACAGGCGCGGGACATCGCCGCTTATCTCTATGCGTTGAGGTAATTCATCCCTCGCCGCCGCGCCGGGACCACAAGCCCCGGCCGGGGTCGTAGCCGATGACCGCCGCGAGGAAGAAGGCGATGAGGCAGCCAAGGACCACAACCGCCGCGACAGGATCGAACCGCAGATAGAGCGCGAAGCGTATCAGCTCGACCGCCGAGCTGAACGGGTTCCAGGCGGCGATTGTTGCCAGCACCGGTCCCGCCTCGGCAAGCCGCCACAGCGGATAGAGCGCCGTCGAGGCAAAGAACACCGGAAAGATGACGAAATTCATGACACCGGCAAAGTTCTCCATCTGTGTCGAAACCGAGGAGACAAGCAGGCCGAACGCGCCAAGCATCAGGCCCGCCAGCACGAGCGCCGGAAATACCGCGACGTAGCCGAGAACGGGCGGCCGCACATCCCAGAAACGCGCGACCAACAGAAACAAATAGACCAGCGGCACGCCGACGATCACGCTGGCCAGCAGGCGCGCCGCAAGCAGGTACCAGCGCGGCAATGGTGCGGTCAGCAACAGGCGCATGCTGCCCATCTCGCGATCGTAGACCATGGCCAGCGAACTCGCCATGGCATGGAAGAGCAGCATCATGGCCGCTAGCCCGGGCACCACATACACGTCATAGAGAACATAGGTCTGGTAGGGTGGCGTGATCGACAGACCGAGAACGGAGCGGAAGCCAGCGGCAAAGATTGCCAGCCAGACCAGCGGCCGCACCATCGCCGAGAGCAGCCGGCCGCGTTGCCGCAACGTGCGCAGCATCTCCCTGCACAGGATGCCGTTGAGCGCGCGCACTGCGTGAGACGTTTTCATTCGGACTCCGTCAGCGACGCGAAGGCCTCGCCCGTGCTCGCTACACCGCGATCGGCAGCCAGGCGATCGGCGCGGCCGGCCCACCGCATTGTGCCTCGATGCAGCACCACCACATCGTCATCCGCCGTTAGTTCTTCCAGAAAATGTGTTGCCCACAGGACGGCAATGCCGCGCTCGCGGCAAAGCTCCCGCACGTGCCGCTCGAGCGCGCGGCGGCCCGGCACGTCGAGCCCGGTGGTCGGCTCATCCAGCAGCAAAAGGCGTGGGCTATGCATCAGAGCGCGTGCTATCTCGACACGGCGACGCTGCCCCCCGGAAAGCGCTCGGGCAGGATCGTCGATCCTGTCCAGCACGTCCAGCCGGCCGAGTTCGTGGATGGAGCGCTCCTTGCTCAAGGCCTGGCTAAGCCCATGCAAGGCCGCGTGGTAACGCAGGTTCTCGCCGGCCGTCAGATCGAGATCGAGGGTCGGCAACTGGAAGACGACGCCCATCTGCGCCAACGCGGCGGACGGGTTGACATCCATCGCCTGGTCGAAGACATGCACCGAGCCGGAGCGGGCGTGATAAAGACCGGTGATCAGCGAGAACAACGTCGTCTTGCCGGCGCCGTTGCGGCCTAGCAAGATGCACATCCTGCCTTGGGCCACAGAGAAAGAGACGCCGTCGAGAACCCGCCGGTTCCCGAAACTATGACCCAGATTCTCGACCGACAAGGCGTTCATGGCCCGATCACGACGCCCCACGGCCCCCGCCCCACCGGCAGCGATTTCACCACCTCCTGGTTTTCCAGATCGATAAACGAGATATCGCCGGAATTCCCGTTTGCGGTGACCAGGCGCTTCTGGTCGCCGGAGAGCGCAACGTGCCAGGGTCGTTGACCAACAAGGTAGAGCCGACGGACCGCCAGCGTTTTCACATCGACTTCCGCAATCCTGTTGGCTGGGCCGAGCGCCACATAGACGGTCGTGCCATCGCGGGACGTCGCCATGCCGACCGCCTGCACGCCCTCGCGTCGTATACCCGGCACCTCGAACTCGACTTTGCCGGTCTGCGCGCGCGTTGCCGTGTCGAAGACGGTGACAGTGCCCCGGATCTCCGAGGACACCCAGAATTGCTTCCCGTCCGGCGAGAATAAAGCCGCGCGCGGCCGGGTATCGACCAGCAGATTGTCGACGAGTTCAAGCGTGCCTGCGTCGATCAGATGCACCATGCTGGTGGTCTCCGAAGTGCAGGCGACATAGCGGCCGTCGGCGCTGGCCGCCATTCCTTCCGGTTCGACGCCGACATCCAAGGTGCCGATGACCTTGGCCGTGGCGATGTCCACCACCGACACCAGATTGTCATTCTCGTTGGCGACGAACAGCCGCTTGCCATCGGGATGGACTGCGAAGAATTCCGGATCGGCTCCCGAAGGCAATTCGCCGACGACCCGCCGCTTCGCGACGTCGACCACGTCGATGCGGTTGTCGTCGCCTTCCGCGACGAACAGCATCTTGTTGTCGATCGACAGTGCCAGCCCGCGCGGACGGCGGCCGACATCGATCGTCGCCAGCAAAGTCATTGTCACGCCGTCGACGACCGCGACGGTATTGTCCTGCTCATTGGAAACGTAGATGGTCTCGGCGGCGGCGGGAGCAGCAAGAGCGAACGCCGCCAACAACAGCGTCATCAGAACTTGCATGTGCTCTCCTCCAGGTCGATGCCCAGCGTGTCGAGCGGCGTGCGCTGATGCAGGAAGCCCGGTTGCGGTGAGCTGGAAATCAAGAGGCGAGGCCCGGCGATCAAAATGGGCTGGCGCATCTGTCCGTCCCAGGGACGGAAACTAAGCCCCTGCCCCTTGAAGCCAGCGAGAAGAAACGCGTCGCCGCGTATATATCTGCCGATTGCCGCGGGATCGAGACTGTGCAGGCGCGTCGCCGCTTCGCCGATACTGCGCACAGCGAGCCAGGCCGCGTAGTCGCTGGGCAACATCCAGCGCCTTGCCTGCCTGTGGAAACGGTCCTGCAGTTGCGTGGCGCCCCATTCCTCGCTGACAGCGCTCCAGCCTGTGGTGACCAGCCCTTGCGTGCCGGCGACGATTCTCGGCAGCGCAGTGCGGCCCTCCAGATAGGCGCCGAATTCATCCGCCTCGTCGGCGACCACGAGCACATCATAGTCGCTGACCTGCGTGACCGCGGGTATTTCGGTCTGCAGCGTGACATGCCCTGTATCGGCACGTCCGTTGGCGGGCCTGAATGTCCACGGCTGGTCGATCGTGATCTCGGCTCCGAAGCGAGCCGCCGCCCGTCGAAAGGCCGCAGCCATCGCCTGATCCTGCGGATGCGGCCCCACAAGCAGGAACCAACGCTGCCAGCGCTTCCAGGCGAGATATTGCGCCAGCCCGTCGGCGAGCATGGCGCGGCTCGGGATCGTGTGCAGCACGTTCCGACGGCAGTCCTGTTGGCGAAGCACGTCGTCCGGCGCCCGGCTGTTGAGCAACGTCATCTGCTCGGCACCGGGCGCGGCACTGGCCTGTAGAAGCTGACTGGCGTCGAGATCGGCGACGACAAAGGCGATGCCGGCATCGGCGAATTGTCTTACCGCGTCGTCCGGCGTTTCGGTTGGTTTCAATATTCTTTCCTCCAGCCGAAATTTCTGCCCGAGAAACCGGCCGGTGCTTTCGTCGTCGGCAATGCCGAGCCGAGCGCCTTGCAGGCCGTCATCGGTGACGGTTTCATCAAGGGGTCCAAGGGGCAGAGCCGGTTTGCGCTCCTGGCCGATATACCCGATCACCATCGTCTGTTGCTCGGTGGCGCCAGGGCCGGTGATCAGCAAAAGAAAGAGAAGGCCCAGCAACAGTCTCATTGTGTCGCCCCCAGCCCAAAGCGCGACGATCCCGCTTCATCGCCACCAGAGATTGCGACATCGCGCACGATGCGCGCAGGCGATCCCTCCAGAACAATAACCCGATCCCCCAGCGACGAGGCATAGGCGAGATCATGCGTAACCAGCAGCGTGGTAGTCCGCCGACTGGCGAAACAATCCTGCAGCAGGCGGCGCATGGCTTGCGCGGTCGCCTCGTCGAGTGAAGCGAATGGCTCGTCGAGGAGCAGGAGCGCAGGCTCCACGGCGAGCGCCCGGGCAAGCGCTACGCGCCGCGCCATGCCGCCCGAGAGTCGCTGCGGATAGCTCTTCTCATTGCCTTTCAGGCCGACAGCGGCAAGCCACCGGGCCGCATCGGGCGCGCGATCCGGGATGGCCATCTCTACATTGCGCAAGGCGGTGAGCCAGGGCAGCAGCCTCGGTGTCTGGAACAGCATGCCTATCGGAAGCGGTCGTCCGCTCACGCTGCCGCGAAATTCGCGGTCGACGCCCGAAACGATCGACAGCAGCGTCGACTTGCCGACACCGGAAGGGCCGGTCAGGACGCAGACCTGTCCGTCGGCTATATCAAGCGACAGCGCGCGAAAGATCGTCCGGCGCTGGCCGTCGTCACCGGGGAAAGTCTTGTCCTCGATCCTGATCCTCAGCATCAGCGTCGCCAGGCGAACAAACGACGTTCCAACGGCACAAGCAGTCCATACTCTATGGCAAGCATCACAACGCCGAAGCTGATCGCATAGGCAAGGATGTGGGTGACGTCGAAGTTCTGAAAATAGACCTGTAGCTGGAACCCGACGCCGTTGGAGCGGCCGAGCAGTTCGGCGAGCAACACGATCTTCCACGTCAATGCCAGCCCGCTGCGCAGGGTGACGAGAAAGAACGGCGCCAATTGCGGCAGCACGACATGCTGCAGCTTTGCAGCACGCCCGAAGCGATAGAGCTCAGCCATTTCGGCAAAGTCCTTGTCCAGCCGGCTGGCGCCTTCACGAATAGTCACCACGACATTGGGGATCTTGTTGAGCGCGACCGCAAGGACAAGCGCGGTCTCGGCAAGACCAAGCCAGATATAAATTAGAATGACCGTGATCAGCGCCGGCATGTTGAGGAGTAAGACGATCCAAGGCCTCATCCATATGTCGGCTCTGTGCGAGCGGCCTGCCGCGTAGCCAAGGGCCGCGCCGATGAGTATTGCCGACCCGAGGCTTGCCACGACGCGCGCAAGCGAGATGCCCAAATGGTATGGCAGCTCGCCCCGAACCGCTTCGTGCAGGAGAACCGAAACAACCTGGACCGGACCAGGAAACAGCCGATCGGCGGCGATCCATGATGCAATCTGCCAGACGAGCACCATGGTCAGCAATGCCGCAGCCGATTGCCAACGCTGCATTGTGATGGGGAACGCTGGGACATCGGTCATTGGCGCGAGCTCAAGCCGGTATGGCCCGGAAGACACCAGGATCGAGGCTCGTCGCCTTGCCGACCAGATCCTCGCCGCCCAATTTGGCCAGGATTGCAAACAACCGGGCCGCGCCATCACGTTCGTCTTTGCCGAAACGACGAGGGATTCCGGCTCGATAGGCGGCGCGTAACGCCGCCTGTAGGTGAGGATCGTCCGTGCCCAATTGAGGCGCGAGCACCCGCCACTCGTCGTCCGAAGACTCGAGCAGCGACTTCGCTGCCGCGGTCGCGCTCGTGAATCGCGCGAGGGCTATCGGGTTGGCCCGCGCCCAGCTTTCATGGAAGACGTAGCCGAGCATCGGCAAGTCCACGGATACGCCAAGCCCCTGCAGGATTTGCGCGACACTGAGCAGAGGCCTTGCCCCCTCTGACTCGAGACGAGCGGCGAAATTCCAGAACGTCAGCAGTGCATCCAGTCGCCCCGCCAGAAATTCCTGCTCCAACAAAGGCGGCGCGCCGAACACTGGCTCCACCTCTTCAGCAAGATCGCGCTTCACCTGACGGAGGCCGAGCGCGCGCAACAGGATCCAGCTTTTGTCCAGCGGACCACCTGCGATCCCCAGCCTTTTGCCCTTGAGGTCCGCAAGAGTTCGAATGGACGAGCCTTGCGGCAGTTCCAGCGCGCCGACGGCACGAGAATAGGGATAGAATACCAGATCAGCGCCTTCGCTGCGCTGGCGCATGACCCACACCCAGTCCGAAACGATGACGTCGACGCTGCCCGCCAGCAATGCGGTCTTACCGACTTCGGTCCCGGCAAGCCGCTGAGCCTCGATTGATACGCCGTGCACAGCGTCCAACGCATGTCGCCGCATGACGTCAACTTCCCAGGCGGCGGTGCCAAATCCCAGCACGCCAAATCGCACGAGCGGCGATGGCTGTGGCGCGGCTTCAGCGGAAGCACCCAATAGCCAGCAACAAATACCCGCAAGAGCGGCCCGCCGCGAGATGTGACCCTGATCATGCCGGGTCAGCCATTCGCCTGGAAGGGTAGCAGTCAGCACGGGCGCACCGGGTGTGAAGGAACTTTCCTAACGCGGTGGCGGCAGGAATGTTCCTCGATGGTGCATGGAACTAACGGGAAAGCACCTAAGGTCCGTTTTTCGGCTCGTACGGCAGTCCGGGGGCTTGTTCAGGCGAACAGAAGAAGGTGTCAGGGGCTACGGTCCGCTCTTGGCATCATCGACCTCCAACGCGTCCATTACAGGTGCCGGATCGCTCTTTTCGGAGCTCGGGCTCTGCACCCCGGACCCGGCGTTCTCGATCGCTTGCACGATAGCATCTTCGATGTTTCCGAGTTCGTCCTCCCTTACTTCACGCCCATAACCAGCCACCTCGGCATCCTGCTCGAATTGCTGAGCGAGCACCGCGACGCTGACTTCCTCTCGACCAGGAAGTGTGCCGACATTCTCCTGTAGCCAGTTTTGAAAAAACTCTCTGGTCGCGCTCATCTCAGACCACCCTTTCGCCAAACTAAGCGCGACGGTGAGCCGAAGTTCCATGATGCGTTCACTTTCCCAGTGGTGCTGTACTCACAGCGTTGGGAGCCACGAGGTTTTTGCAGGCTTGATGAGGCAGTGGCCTTTCTCTTCACGACTCGATTGGAGTTCACTCTTATTGTGCAGTGTGCATCCTGATTGCGTCCATTTCGACCCTGTGGAACAAGCTCGTTGAGTTGAAGTTAGGCCCGATGCCAAGCTTTTCGGGCGAACCAAGCTTTTCGGGCGCACTAGTTTTTGACGTTGCCATCGTCGGCGGCGGCCCCGCGGGGCTCGCTGCAGCCATGTATTTAGCCAGGTTTCTGCGTTCGGTGATCTCGCTCGACGCGGGGCATGCGCGTGCCAAGCTCATCCCAAAATCCCGCAACTGTCCCGGCTTCCCCGACGGCATCAGCGGGGAAGAACTGCTCGGCCGCCTACGAGCCCAGGCACAGCTATACGGCGCGAGCCTTGTCCATGGTTGCGTAGGCCACGCCGAAAAACGCGAGGGGTTTTTTGTTCTGACGACCACCTGCGGGATTGTCCAAGCAAGGCGCGTGATTCTGGCAACGGGCATTGTGGACAAGGCACCTCCCATTGAAAGACTGGAGGAGGCGATCGCAACCGGCATTGTCAGACTGTGCCCGGTTTGCGATGCATATGAGGCCCGGGGTAGCCGCATCGGCGTTGTTGGTCCGGAGCATCTCGCCGTCAGGGAGGCTCTGTTCCTGAAGGGATATGGCAGTCAGGTCGCCTTGCTCGCCAATAACCAGGATGATGTTTCCGAAGCTGCCCGCGGCGCCGCCTTGGCAGGCGGAGTTGAAATCTGGGACGCGGTCGATGACCTGATCCCTCGACGAACCGGGTTCGATGTCGTCATGGCCGAGGGCGCCCCGATGCGCAACATCGATGTGGTGTACCCTTCGATGGGCAGCGACGTACGCTCCGAACTCGCGGTTGCTCTGGGGGCTAACTGTGACGCAGAAGGCTATGTCCTGGTCAACCGACACCTTGAGACTTCAACGCCAGGACTCTATGCCATTGGCGACGTGGCCGAGGGGCTCAATCAAATTGCTGTTGCGTTCGGAGACGCCGCCAAGGCTGCAACTCACATTCATAACGACCTCCGCGATTGCGCCGAGCCGGCGACGAACTTCCGGCGAAGTTGACCTGCAGATGCGAACGCACCGTACCGGCTCACCTTTGGCTGCGTTGATGCCCGGAACCTGTTCCACCCGGCGTGAGACTACCGGCTTCGGCTTTGCTAGAGTTCTCCCAGGCGCAGCCGCTGGGTTGATGGACGGGCACGCGCTGGCGAACGGCTGGAGGAAGGAATGAAAATTCTCGTCACCGGCGCGTCAGGTCTGATTGGAGCCGCGCTTTGCGCGCGCCTGGCCGGCGAGAGTCATGAAGTGGTCCGCGTGCTTCACCACGCAGACACTGGCGTCCACCCGGAGATCCAAACCGTTTCCCGGGATATGGCGCGGGCCTTGCGACCTCAGGATTGGATCCCCTATCTCGCCGGTGTGGACGCCGTCGTAAACTGTGCCGGCGTCCTCCAGGATAGTGCCCGGGAAAACACCCGGCATGTCCATTCTACCGGCGCCTCGGCTCTCTTCACCGCGTGTGAGCAAGCAGGTGTGAACAAGGTGATTCACTTTTCTGCCATCGGGGTCGATCGCCAGCAGCCGTCCGCCTTTTCCGCCAGCAAGCTCGCCGGCGATGAAGCACTGATGGCACGTAGCCTTAGCTGGGTCATCCTGCGCCCCTCCGTAGTGCTGGGAAGGCCGGCCTTCGGCGCAAGTGCACTGTTTCGCGGCCTCGCGGCGTTGCCGCTCTTGCCGTTGATGCCCGACACGGGCCATCTCCAAGTCGTCCAACTCGATGACGTCATCTCCACCGTCCTGTTCTTCCTCAAACCCGGCAGCCCATCGCACCTCACGCTGGACCTGGCTGGGCCCGAGGCACTTTCGATGAGCGAGGTCGTGGGTCGCTATCGCCGCTGGTTCGGATGGAGCAGTGCTCGGGAGTTCATCTTGCCGAATTGGGCCGCAGCTATCTTGTACAGGTTCGGGGATGCCGCGGCTCAGCTGGGCTGGCGCCCGCCCATGCGCAGCAATGCAGCAAAAGAGATTGCCCGTGGCGCTGTCGGCGATCCCCAGCCGTGGATGACGGCGACCGGCATTCAACCATCAGGTCTTACATCTGCACTGCGTCTAAATCCTGCGACCGTGCAGGAGCGATGGTTCGCCGGTCTTTACTTCGTCAAGCCGGCGCTCTTTGTCGTCTTGCCGCTCTTCTGGATCATGACCGGCATCATTTCCCTCACCGCCGGCTGGCGCAGCGGAGTTGACTTGCTGATTGGCACTGCTGCCGGCCCCTTGGCCGAACCGGCGGTAGTCGCCGGCGCGCTGGCTGACATCGCCGTCGGGGCGCTTGTCGCCTGGCGCCCAACCAGCCGGCTTGGTCTTTTCGGCGCAATCGCGGTATCGCTTTTCTATGCGACCGCTGGGAGCATTCTGCGGCCGGATCTTTGGCTTGAGCCACTCGGGCCGCTGATCAAAATCCTCCCGATCCTCGTTCTGCATTTTGCAGCGCTGGCCATTCTGGAGGAACGCTGATGATGTACTTCGTGCTTAAATACCTGCACGTGATCGGCGCTGCTGTGCTGCTCGGAACTGGTGCCGGCATTGCTTTTTTCATGCTTTTGGCACACCGGACCGGGAATGCCGCGACGATCGCAGCCATCGCCCGAATTGTCGTGCTGGCTGATTTCCTGTTCACGGCTACGGCCGTTGTCGCACAACCTCTGACCGGACTGGGCCTCGCTAGGGTTGCGGGGTATTCGCTGTCCGAAGGATGGATCGTTCTCTCGATCCTGCTCTACATCTTAACGGGCCTGTTCTGGCTGCCTGTCGTGTGGATGCAGATCGAGATGCGAAATCTAGCCACACAGGCCGCACTCTCCAACCAACCTCCTCCCGAGCGCTACCATCAGCTGTTCAGACGCTGGTTTGTCTTCGGCTTCCCAGCTTTCGGCGCCGTGCTCGCCATTTTCTGGCTGATGATTGCGCGCCCGGCAATCGAGTGGTCATCGTTGTAGCTGCGATCGGCAAGCACTGCGCCGTGAATTCATCCGTCGCGCCTAGCTGGCTCGTGCCGGCGCGATGCACTGCGGTCGGGAACCACGGTCACTGCCGCGAGTTCTTTCGCATGGCCAATCATCCCGTCACCGGCGTGCTTACCTCAATCGGCACATTAACCTCCCGCCCCGCGGCATTCCTGATCCTGTTGGTCTACGCAATCCTTTGGATGATCTTCGAGCGACAGACCCTGGACTGGCATGGAGCGGCTACCTTGTTTACGTGGGCCATGACGCTGTTCATCCAGCGTGCCGAGCACCGCGACACTCAGGCCATTCACGCCAAACTGGATGAGATCCTGCGATCAGACCACAATGCCTCGAACATCACGCGGATCGACGATGAAGAGCCCGAGGAAATCGAAAAACACCGCCACCGCAGGCAGCAGGACGACTGATGAGCGGCGTTTTGGTTTCACGGCAGGACGAGTAGCGGGTTTCCGGCTTTTGACGCCTATCCAGCCCCGCCGCCTCCTGCGCTCAGGGCCAAGGCCTTCGATCCTTGCTGCGGCTGTGGTTCAGCGACGGAAGGATCGGAGCCCCTATTGTTCCACCGCATCCAGAAAAATTTGCCCGAGAACCAGGTCAGGCAAATCGGCCGGCTCGAAGTGCGTCATTCGCCCTTCTGGTTGCGCTCGACGAACTTGTTGAAACGGCTGGTTTGTCCGTCACCAGTCTTGGACTGGTAAAGAAAGGCCAGATCGTTCTCGTCGAATATGCGGAAGAACTCATCCCATTCGACCGGCTCGAATGCTTCCTCGGGTTTGCCGAAGTCGATCCGCAGGATGCCGCCCGCGCCTTTGGTGCGAACCACTGCCGGCCGTCCATCCCGCTCCTCCGCCCATTTGCGGATTTCGTCGTGATTGGTGGTCGTTTGCGACTGGGACATTGAAATCTCCTTTGATCATCGGCGTTGCCAACATCGGGCATCGTCGGGGCTGCCGGCGTCCTAACAGCACAAGGGCGGCAATGTTCCGGCACGGCGCGGCGAGCGCGATGTGGCTGCTTCCGAACGAAGCCGGCCAAAGGAACTTTGTTGAAGCCAAGGGAACAAACCTTTTGCCGAAAAGTTCGGGTCGCCAAGATTACCTGTCTGAGGAGTGGTCGTGAAACGGATATTGGTTACAGGGGGCTGCGGCTTCATCGGCCGGCATGTCGCCCAGGAACTCATCGAGCAGGATTATTCGGTTCGCATTTTGGATGTGCTGCTGGAGCAGGTGCACGCAGGCGAAACAGTCGCCCTTCCCGCCGGGGCCGAGCTGATCAAGGGCGACATTCGGGACCGGGAGGCGGTCGCCAAGGCGCTGGAAGGCGTTGACGCGGTCATTCATCTAGCCGCGGAAGTCGGCGTCGGACAGTCGATGTACGAGATCGCGCGCTATGTCGGCACCAACGATCTCGGCACCGCGACGCTGCTTGAGGCGCTGATCAAACACCCGGTCGAGCGCATTGTCGTCGCCTCATCGATGAGTGTCTATGGCGAGGGCCTCTATGCTACATCGGACGGCCGGCGCATCGACAATGCCCGGCGCAAGGCGAGCGACATCAAAAACGGACAGTGGAATCCGCTGTCGCCGGAAGGCGAACCCCTCTCCCCCCTGCCGACGGACGAGGAAAAGCCGGTCGATCTCGCCTCTATCTATGCACTGACGAAATACGCCCAGGAACGCGCCGTGCTGATCTTCGGCGAAGCCTATGGCATCGATGCGGTCGCGCTGCGCCTGTTCAACGTCTTCGGCGCCGGCCAGGCGTTATCGAACCCCTATACCGGCGTGTTGGCCAATTTTGCTTCGCGTCTCGCCAACGGCCAACGTCCAATGATCTTCGAGGATGGCGAACAGAAACGCGATTTCGTCCATGTGGATGACGTCGCCCGCGCCTTTCGTCTTGCGCTGCAGCAACGCCAGGCAAGGGGTCACGTCATCAACATCGGCAGCGGCCGAGCCTATGCTATCAGCGACGTCGCGCGGGTACTTGCCGAGGCCATGGGAACGCCGGACCGCTCGCCAGAGTTGCTCGGCAAGGCGCGCTCCGGGGATATCCGCAACTGCTTCGCCGATATTTCCAAGGCCCGTGAGCTGCTCGGTTTCGAGCCGAGGCAACAACTGGAGAATTCGCTCGCCGATTTCGTTTCCTGGGTGCGCAACTCGTCCGCCATCGACCGCGGCGCCGACATGAAACGCGAGCTTGAAGAACGTGGGCTGGTGTCATGAATACGCGCAATCGACGCGACGCGCCCGTCGCCATTGTCGGCGGCAGCGGCTTCATAGGATCGAACCTGGCCGACAGCCTGTTGTCGGATGGCGAGCCGGTGCTGGTGATCGACAATCTCAGCCGCCCCGGCGTCGAACAGAACCTTGAATGGCTGGCGCAGAAACACGGAAGCCGCCTCATGGTCGAAACGATTGACGTGCGCGACGCCAACGCGCTTGCGCCCGTTCTGAAGAGTTCCAAGGCGATCTTCCACCTGGCCGCGCAAACCGCCGTCACAACGAGCCTGGTCCAACCGGACGAGGATTTCGACATCAACCTTCGAGGAACGTTCAATGTCCTCGAGGCGGCGCGGCTGAGCAGTGAGTTTGTTCCGGTGGTCTTCGCCAGCACCAACAAGGTCTATGGCAGCCTGCCCGACGTCGCGGTGCGCGAGGACGGCGATCGTTACCTGCCTTGCGACGGCATCATCCAAGCGAATGGCATCGACGAGACCCACGGCCTGGATTTCTGCACGCCCTATGGCTGCTCCAAAGGCGCGGCGGACCAATATGTGCTCGACTATGCCAAATCCTACGGCATGCCCACGGCGGTGCTGCGGATGAGCTGCATCTACGGGCCGCGCCAGTTCGGAACCGAGGATCAAGGCTGGGTCGCGCACTTCCTGCTGAGTGCGCTGACGGGACGTCCAATCACCATTTACGGCGACGGCAGACAAGTGCGCGATATACTGCATGTCTCCGATGCGGTCGCCGCCTACAGGGCCACGCTCGATCGTATCGAGACGACCAAAGGCCAGGCATTCAATCTTGGCGGCGGCCCCGATAATGCGATCAGCCTGCGCATGCTGTTGAGCGAGATCCGTAGCTTGACCGGCCATGAGCTTTCGATCCGCCATGATGACGAACGCACCGGCGATCAGCCCTTCTTCGTCGCCGACACCCGCAAGATCAAAGCGATGCTTGGCTGGAAAGCTCGTGTTTCATGGCGCGAAGGCATTCGCGATCTCGCAGACTGGCTGCAACAACACCGGCTCCAGCCTCGCCCCGAAGTCGTGAGGTACGTCGCATGAAAATCGCCCTGGTAAACCCGTTCTGGACCTATGACGACAGCATCTATTTCGGCTGCCGCCAACCACATCTCCCGCTGGAACTCGGCTATTCGAAATCCCTCCTCGAAACAGCCGGCCATGAGGTGTTGATGCTGGATGGGCAATTGCAGAAGCTCGACAACTCGGACCTCTCCGAGCGTGTGGCTGATTTCGCGCCTGCAATGACGGTCGTCAGTACCGCCCCGACTTATCTGTTCTGGCGCTGCGCACCACCCGAGTTGCGCGTGCCGGCCGATTTCCTCAACCGTCTCGCCGGGCGCGGTGGACGCACAGTCGCGGTCGGGCCGCATGGCTCGGCTACGCCCGCGCCAACCTTGCGCAAGCTTGGCGTCGACATTGTTGTGCGCGGCGAATGCGAGGAAATCGTCGCGGAACTTGCCCGGCGCGACGACTGGAGCGCGGTCCCCTCGACCGCTTACCTGCGCGACGCCAAGGTGGTTTTGAACGGCGGCGTCCACGCCAGCTCGTTTGTCGATCATCCGCCACTCCAATGGCCATCAGACTGGATCGCAGCCCATTCGCATCACCATCACAGGTTCGATGACAAGCAGGTTGGGTTCGGCGCGGAGGTCGAAGCATCGCGCGGCTGCCCCTACAATTGCAGCTTCTGCGCCAAGATCGATTTCCGCGATGCCTATCGCCGCCGAAACCACGAGGCTGTCATAGCGGAAATCGATGGGCTGATTGCCCAGGGGGTCGGCTACATTTATTTCATCGATGAAATCTTCCTGCCGCAAAAAGCGCTGCTGGAAGCGTTGATCCATCGCGACGTGAAGTTCGGTGTGCAGACCCGCATCGACCTTTGGAAGCCCGAGCTGCTGGAACTGCTCGGTGCGGCTGGCTGTGTCTCCATCGAGGCCGGCCTCGAAAGCCTGACCGTGGAAGGTCGTGCGATGCTGGCGAAACGCTGCCGGCTGGGTACCGAGGAACTTGCCGCGCTGCTCGTCAATGCCAGGCGTCACGTTCCGTTCGTACAGGCCAATCTGATCGGCGTCGTCGAGGATGACCCTGCCCTTGTGGACTACTGGCGAACGCACCTGATCGACAACGGCGTGTGGGCCAATGAACCCGTACCGCTTTATCCATATCCGAGTTCGCCAAGCTATCGCGAGCTTTGGGGCGAACCCGACGACCTCGCCTGGGAGCGCGCCCATGATCACTATCTCGCATCATTCCAGAAGTTCAGCGACATCCAGGAAAGGCGCCCGCGTCCGCTGGCGGAACTGGAGGCGACATGTTGCGGACACTGACGCCGCGCTCGCGGCGCATCCTGATGACGGTCGACGCCGTGGGCGGCGTGTGGCGCTATGCGCTCGACCTGGCCAGGGAACTTGTCAACGGCGGCGATAGCGTGGTGCTTGCCGGCCTCGGTCCGCCACCGTCCAGGCAGCAGGCCGACGAGGCGGAGGCTTTCGCGAAGCTGATCTGGCTGAACACGCCGCCGGATTGGATGACCCGCAACGGCGGTGATCTCGACGCGCTGCCGCGGGAGTTGCATGCGCCCATGCGCGACCACGCCATCGACCTTGTCCATTTCAACGCGCCTTCGCAGGCGGCGGGATTCGACGCGCCATGCCCGGTCGTGGTGGTCTCCCATTCCTGCGTGACGACCTGGTTCCATGCGGTCAGAGGACAGGCGGCGGATGGGGCATGGGCCTGGCAGAAGGAGCGCAACAGACGCGGCATGGATCGGGCCGACGCGGTCATCGCGCCGAGCCGCAGCCATGCCGACATGCTAGAGACCTGCTACGGCCCGATCGCGCGCTTGAGTGTGGTCACAAATGGTGCCCGTCCTCTGCCGAAGGCCGAAAAGCATCAACCGCTCGTCTTCGCCGCTGCCCGCTGGTGGGACGAGGGCAAAAATGCGGCGGTGGTCGATCAGGCGGCGTCCCTGACGCGATGGCCTCTGTTTGCCGCCGGTTCGACGAACGGCCCAAACGGCGAGCATGTCAGCTTCAGCCATGCTGTTCCTCTGGGAGCAGTGCCGTCCGATGAGGTGCGTTCGTTGATGGCTCGCGCGGGTATTTTCGTATCGCCATCGCTCTACGAGCCATTCGGCCTGGCCGCGCTGGAAGCCGCCATGTCGGCTACGCCCCTGGTGCTTTCCGATATCGCCACCTATCGCGAACTATGGGACGGGGCCGCGATATTCTTTGACGCGCGCGATCCGCACGATCTCGCTGCCTGCCTCAACCGTCTCTCCAGCGATGCCGAGCTCCGGCGAGAGCTTGGCCAGGCAGCCATCCGACGCAGCCGCAGGTTTAGGCTGACAAAGCAGACAGCGGCTATGCGCGGCGTCTACGACAAAGCGGCCTTAGCGATGGCGGAGCGCTGATCATGCGCTTTGTGTTTTACACCCACTCGGTCGTTTCCGACTGGAACCATGGCAATGCCCATTTCCTGCGCGGCGTCATGCGAGAGCTGGTCCAGCGCCGGCATCAGGCTATTGCGCTGGAGCCGGCGAATGGCTGGAGCCGGTCGAATCTGCTGGCTGAGAAGGGGTCGTTCGCCATCGAACGCTTCCGCAAGGATTTTCCCGAACTGATGCCGGTGACCTACGACGCCGGATTTGATCACGAAGCCTGGATTGCCGAGGCCGACGTTGTGATCGTTCATGAGTGGACGGATCCGGAGCTTGTCGCACGTATTGGCCGTGCCCGGGCCGCCGGCGGCAACTTCATCCTTCTTTTTCACGACACCCACCACCGGGCCGTGTCTGCGACCGAGGCACTCTCGGCGCTCCGGCTGGAGCACTATGACGGCGTTCTCGCCTTTGGCGAAACCTTGCGCGAGAGCTATCTGCGCGCCGGCTGGGGCAAGCGCGTCTTCACTTGGCATGAAGCGGCGGACGATCGCCTGTTCAAGCCGCACCCGGAGATCCACCCCACCTCCGATCTGGTCTGGATCGGCAACTGGGGCGATGATGAGCGGACCGCCGAACTCAAGGAGTTTCTGATCGAGCCGGTGCACGATCTCGGCCTTGATGCCGCTGTTCACGGCGTACGCTACCCCAAGACCGCACTTGCGGATCTGGCCACCGCAGGACTGCGCTATGAGGGGTGGATCGCCAATGCCGACGTGCCGAAGGCCTTCGCCGCGCATCGTGTCACCGTTCACGTTCCACGGCGCCCCTATCGCGAGAGGTTGCCCGGAATCCCGACGATCCGCATGTTCGAGGCACTCGCCTGCGGCATTCCGCTGATTTCAGCGCCATGGTCCGATGTCGAGCAGCTTTTCAGGCCCGGTGTCGACTTCCTGTTTGCCGAGAATGGCTCGCAAATGCGGCAACAGCTTCGGACGGTGTTGTCCGACGAGGACTTTGCGGCCTCCCTGGTGACCTCGGGTCTCGAGACCATCCGCTCGCGGCACACCTGCCGCCACCGCGTCGACGAGTTGCTCGGCGTGCTCACGCAATGCGCGAACCGACACACCGCCGTCCCGACAGCCGCAAAGGAAGCCGTCGCATGAAGATCGCATTCTATGGATCGAGCCTTTTGTCGTCCTACTGGAACGGTGCCGCGACGTACTATCGCGGTTTGCTCAAGGCACTTTCGCAATTGGGTTACGAGATCACGTTCTACGAACCCGATGTCTACGACCGGCAGAAGAACCGCGACATCGAAGCTCCCGACTGGTGCACTGTCGTCGTTTATGAGGCGACCCAGCATGCGCTGATGCAGGTCGCGGCACGTGCCGCCGGCGCCGACATCGTCGTCAAGGCGAGTGGCGTCGGTTTCGAAGACGAGGCGCTGCTTCGCGCCGTTCTCGACCACGCCCGCAGCGACGCGCTTGTCGTATTCTGGGACGTGGATGCGCCAGCCACGCTTGCCCAGTTGCGCGACGAGCCGGACCACCCGCTCCATCGTGCACTGCAGGAGATCGACCTCGTGCTGACCTATGGTGGCGGCGATCCCGTTGTCTGGGCCTATCGTGCCATGGGCGCCAAGGAGTGCGTGCCCATCTACAATGCGCTCGATCCCGAAACGCACCATCCGGTCGCCAGCAAAGCGCGTTTTGCCTGCGACCTGGCGTTCCTCGGAAACCGGCTGCCGGACCGTGAAGCGCGTGTCGAATCGTTTTTCCTCGATCCCGCCAGCCAGCTGCCGAAACAGCGTTTCCTGCTCGGAGGCTCGGGTTGGGGCGACAAGCCGCTCCCCACCAATGTAGGCTGGCTCGGCCATGTCGGCACCCGCGATCACAACGCCTTCAATGTCACCCCAAAAGCCGTGTTGAACATCAGCCGCGATAGCATGGCCGCCAACGGTTTTTCACCGGCCACGCGAGTGTTCGAGGCGGCTGGCGCCGGCGCCTGTCTCATCACGGATGCATGGCTGGGCGTGGAACTGTTCCTGAAACCAGGCGAGGAGATCCTGGTCGCGCGTGACGGCGGCGATGTCGCCGAAATAATGCGCTCGCTGACCCCCGGTCGGGCCAAGGCAATCGGCCAAGCCGCACTTCACCGCGTGCTGGCGGACCATACCTACGCGCTTCGGGCGGATGTGGCGGATGCCGTCTTCAAACGTCATTTCGAGCACGGGGCCGTGGAGGCAGCGGAATGACCAAGAAACTGGACATCGTCTTTCTCGGCCTGTCGCTGTCCTCATCGTGGGGAAACGGTCACGCCACCACTTTTCGAGGTCTTTTGAAAGGCTTGCACGGACTCAGTCACCACGTGACTTTTCTGGAGCGCAACGTGCCATGGTACGCCAATCACCGCGATCTGCGCGAACCGGAGTTCTGCGCCTTGCGCTACTACGAAACCACTGCGGAGCTGCAACGCGACTACGCACAGTGCCTGGAGCAGGCCGACATCATCGTCATCGGATCCTTTGTTCCAGAAGGACGCCATGTCATCGACATCGTCGCCTCGCTTTGCAAGGGGCAGCTCTGCTTTTACGACATCGACACCCCGGTGACCATGGCCAAGCTTTCAGCCGACGATTGCGATTATCTGAGTTCGCGGCAAATTCCGTATTTCGATGTCTATTTCTCCTTCACCGGCGGACCAACGCTCAGCCATCTGGCGCAAGACTTCGGCGCGCGCCATGCCGAACCTCTCTATTGTTCGGTCGATCCGGAACGGCATCACCCGACAGGAGATCCGATCCGCTGGGATCTCGGCTATCTCGGCACCTACAGCATGGACCGGCAGACAACGCTGAACGCTCTGCTGCTCGAGCCCGCACGGCATATGCCGAACCTCCGTTTCGTCGTGGCCGGCTCCCAATATCCATCCGACATCATCTGGCCGGACAATGTCGAACGCATCGAACATTTGCCGCCAGCCGATCACGCCGCGTTCTATAGCCGTCAGCGCTACACGCTGAATGTCACACGCAGTTCCATGATCACCGCAGGATGGTCGCCCAGCGTGCGCCTGTTCGAAGCGGCGGCTTGCGGCACGCCCATCGTCAGCGACCGCTGGCCAGGGCTCGACAGCTTCTTTCCCGCATCGGCGATCCACACCGCCGCGGAGACGGACGAAGTCATCGATATCCTCGTTGGCGAGTCCGAGCGCGCACGCCTGGCCATGGCCGGCCGGGCTCGCAAACTCGTCCTCGCTTCCCACACCGGTGGGGCCAGGGCTCGCGAATTCGTGGCGGCGCTGACCCAACCAAGGGCGACGGCCCTCGATCTCGACATTGGAAGTGCAGCATGAACGGCAGACAGGAGAAAACAGCGATGCGACAGACAAGAAAGGCGCACAGGGCAAAGACGGTGCTTGTTGCCGGCGGCGCGGGTTTCCTCGGTTCGCATCTTTGCGAAGTATTGCTCCGCAACGGCTGGCGCGTGATCTGCGTCGACAATTTTCTGACCGGGCGCATGGAAAACATCATCTCGATCATGGACCGGCCGGGTTTCCGGTTGATCGAGCAGGACATCTGCCGGCCATTGGATCTCGGCGAGCCCGTGGATCACATCTTCAACCTGGCCTGCGCCGCCTCACCGCCGCGTTATCAGGCCGACCCGATACACACCACGCGTACCTGCGTGATCGGAACCCTCAACCTGCTCGAACTCGCTGTCCGCAATGACGCGCGACTGCTGCAGGCCTCGACGAGCGAAGTGTATGGCGATCCGGAACAACACCCGCAAAGGGAGGATTATGTCGGTCATGTGAACTGCACCGGCCCACGCGCCTGCTACGACGAGGGCAAGCGCACCGCCGAAACGCTTTGCTTCGACTATCTAAGAGCCGGCAAGGCCGACGTCCGCGTGGCGCGCATCTTCAACACCTACGGTCCGAGAATGGATCCGGCCGACGGTCGCATCGTCTCGAATTTGATCATGCAGGCGCTCGAGAAGCGTCCGCTGACGATATTCGGCGACGGCCAGCAAACGCGATCCTTCTGCTATGTCTCCGACTTGATTGATGGATTGATGCGCCTGATGAACATCGACCCCAATCCGGGCAAGCCGGTCAATCTGGGCAATCCCGGAGAATTCACCATCGTGCGACTGGCGGCATTGGTGAAGGCGATGACCGGCACCAAGTCGGATCTGAAATTTCTGCCCCTGCCGCAAGACGATCCTCGGCGCAGGCAGCCTGATATTTCGCGTGCGAAAACGCTGCTCGGCTGGTCGCCGAGAGTGCCGCTCAACGAAGGGCTCAAGCTGACGATCGATTATTTCGCGGCGCTCGAAGGCACCGGCATCGGCGATCAGATGACAGGCCTTGCCAAAAGGAGACCCGCAGGCGGGCTGCAGAACCTTCCTGCATGACGTGGGCCGCGGCCGGACCTGCCCGGAGATCGTGCGGAACATCCATCCAACCTTGTAGTTTGGCGGGAGGGACCCGATACGGAGGATCATCCTCATGCAACCCAAGCGACCCGCGAAGGATGTCGACAAGATTGCCGAACGCGAGGCGGCTGCCTATCTGCGGCGCTCCTCGATCACCTATCTCGAGTGCTGCGTCAGCCTGATGATGACGCATCTGCAGCGCGAGGAAGTGGCCGCTATTCTCGAGCAGGAAGCAGACATGCTACGAAGGCTGGATTGATCGAAACGCTACACCTGAGATTCGTCCAGGAATCGTATCAGCCCCGCCCTGTATCGGTCTGCGGTCGCGGCCAGCCTTGCTTTTTCCTGGCCATTTTCGGATTGCGCAGCCGTGCTCCAGAGCCCGATTTGGAACGCCAAATAGCAGGGTTCGAAAAAATCGATGTGGCCATTGTCAATATCGAGCCCCATCCCCTCGACCAATGTCGTCACATCGCTGTCGGATAGTCCATATTCGACACGGGCGCCGGCAATGTCCCACTCTATCGGCTGGCAGCCAATCAAATCGTGTGCCCGGCAATGGTCGACGGCATCTGTCTTGAGCACCGTGCCGTCGGCACAAACGAGAAACTCCCACGCGTGAAGCTTTCCGTCGATTTCCACCCGCTGCAGAACATACGCAGGGGTTTTTTTCGAGAGCCAACCGCGCAACGTCGCCGCTCGGTTCTCGCCCAAGGCTTCAGATGTATTGGAAGCAGCCATTTCCGCGAGTGCGAGCAATGATGCACCCGGTTCGCAGGTTCGGAGATTGAGCGCCCGCCAGGTTAGATAGCGCGTCAACTCCGCGACCAGCCTTCCTCTGGGCAGCGGCGCCTGGTCCATCGTGGTGCCGTCAATCCACCGTTCGACCAGAAAGCCGTGGCAAAGCCCGACCACTTGCGATCCCAACCCGGCTTTCCCCAACATTTCCGCGGCTCGTCTCTTACGCCGTCCGGTTTCGCCGAGGCCGGCGAATTTGACGAGCCAGCGACCACACCCCGCGGACGCCAGGAATTTACGCCGCTCGATGCCGCGCGGGCTCGGCGGCCAATGCTTTTCGTCGACGTAGTGGACGCTCCTCCATTCGCCACCAGACAGTTCGGTCAGGCGTAATTCGGGGCTGCCGACCGCCTCGGCCACCCAGTCGCGCAGCGTGGGAATGTTCGAGCTTTCGGGGAAGGTGCATTCGAGCGCCGTCGCCACATGTTTCGGACAGCGCGACCATGTCTCCCTGGCCTCCCGTGACGCTTCGATGCCCGGGTCGCCAGGATGGCTGGGAAACAGGTGAATGCGGTCCATACCAATACCCAGTTCCCGCAGCCACGCGACGACGGCGTGCATCGAACTGCCGGACAGACCGGGACCCTCGTCTACAACGGCGAAGCATGCCGATGGATTGTTCTTCCAGGAAGCGATCGAGCGCGGATCGGCATTGATGTGCCTGCGGAAAGGATGGCCGACCGGACGAACGCTGAACGGCGCCGGCGCGCCAATCGCGGCAGCCACTATGGCGGCAAGCCCCAGGCCGATGCTGCGGATGCCGATCACGCATGTGTTCGCATCGAGACCTGACTCCTGCGCCGCTCCCAAATAGCTTTCGGGATAAAGCGCGTAATGCGCGTAACCCTCGGCCGAACCGGTCAGAACCTCAGCCTCGCAATCCAACCCGTCCAGCAGTTGGAGAAGTCCCGGGTCGATGCCACCGCCCACGGCGAAACCGCTTCGCCACGACTTCGCCACCTCTGCCGCAACACCAACCAGCAATCTGGCGCCTTGCTGTTGCCGCGGCGAAAAGATGTCGATGCCCCTGTTCTCGAAATCGACATCGGCAAGCGCGCGAACCAGTTCCGATACGCTGATGAATAGCCCGACCAACGCGGCATGGCGTCGGACGCCATGAGCCATGCGGTCCAGACTTTGAGCAATTTCGCTCGCAGCATCGCGAAGCCGTTCTGCGCTCTGCCTCCGCTTCTGGTCGCCGTAAACGATCATCGATCGGTTTTCCAATGCTTTGCCTTGCGGCAACGCAGCGAGCGCTGCTTCGATCCATGCTGTCTTGCGCAATTTTTCGGCAGGCCAAGGAACATTCCGGCACGCTGGTGGTTCGGCGGCAGGAACTTACCTTTGAACAGCATAGGGCGGCAGTTTCGTGGGATCGAAAAAGGTTCGTGTCGGTATCGTCGGGGTCGGCAATTGCGCATCCTCCCTGGTGCAGGGCCTCTCCTATTATCGTCACGCAAAAAGCAACGAACCAATCCCAGGGCTGATGCATGCCGACCTCGGCGGTTACCATGTCGACGACATCGAGATTGTCTGCGCATTCGACGTCGCCAGGAGCAAGGTTGGCCTCGACGTCGCTGAAGCAATCTACGCCGCCCCGAACAACACGTTCCGCTTTGCCGATGCGGCGGCAAACGGCGTTCGCGTCGAGCGCGGACCGACACTTGACGGCATCGGAAAATACTTGCGCGACGAAATCGAGGAGGCGCCGGAGCCGGTTGCCGACGTCAGCGAAATCCTGCGCAACAGCGGCGCCGACGTGCTGGTCTCTTACCTGCCGGTGGGCTCCGAGGAGGCGACGCGCTTCTACGCCGAATGCGCGCTTGAGGCCGGCTGCGCCTTCGTCAACTGCATACCCGTTTTCATCGCCTCACGTCCGGAATGGCGCCGGCGCTTCGAGCAGCGAGGGCTGCCGCTGGTCGGCGATGATATCAAGAGCCAGGTCGGGGCGACCATCGTTCACCGCCTGCTGGCCAATCTCTTCCGCGAGCGCGGCGTGCGCATCGATCGCACCTATCAGCTGAATTTCGGCGGCAACACCGACTTCCTCAACATGCTGGAACGCGAGCGGCTGGAATCAAAGAAGATTTCCAAGACCCAGTCCGTGGCCAGCCAGTTCGATGTTCCCCTGGAGCCGGGCAATATTCATGTCGGACCCAGCGACCACGTACCGTGGCTGACTGATCGCAAATGGGCCTACATCCGGGTGGAAGGGACGACCTTCGGCGGCGTGCCGCTCAACGCCGAGCTCAAGCTGGAAGTCTGGGATTCTCCAAATTCAGCCGGCGTGGTTATCGATGCGATACGCTGCGCCAAGCTTGCGCTCGATCGCGGCATAGCGGGAGCACTGACCGGCCCCTGCAGCTATTTCATGAAGTCGCCTCCCGAACAGTTCACCGACGCCGAAGCGCGGCAGCGCACGCTCGCCTTCATCGCCGGCAAGGACGAGCCTTTGCTGGATGCCGCGGAATGACGACAACGTTCTTTTTGATCCGTCATGCAGCTCACGACAATGTCGGCTCCTATCTTGCAGGACGGATGGACGGCGTTTGCCTTGGCGAGGCTGGGAAGGCGCAGGCCGCGCAGCTTGGTGGCCGAATGGCCCGGGAGCCTATTGAAGCCATCTTGTGCAGCCCGCGTGAGCGTACGCAAGAGACGGCCGTGCCGATCGCGCTTGCCTGCGGCGTCGGTGAAATCGCGATCTGCGCCGAACTCGACGAGATCGATTTCGGCGATTGGTCGGGAAAGACTTTCGACGAGTTGAATGGCGATGCCGGTTGGCGGGCGTGGAACGACCAGCGGCAGGAGGCCAGGACACCGAGCGGCGAGACCATGCTGGATGTCCAGGAGCGGATCGTCGCACTGATGAACGCAGTGCGCGAGCGGCATCCGAATCAGTGTGTCGCCCTGGTCAGCCACGCCGACGTGATCAAAGCCGCCGTCTGCAAGGTGCTTGGCTTGCCGGTCGGCGACTGCTTCCGCTTCGACATCGATCCAGCCTCGATCACGACGATCGTGTCGGGTGACTGGGGCTCCAAGCTCCTGCGAATGAACGAAGCTGCCTGACGAGGACTTTCCGGATGCAGATGGTCATTTTCGGTCTCACCGTTACATCATCATGGGGCAACGGCCATGCCACGCTCTGGCGCGGACTGATCCGCGCCCTGGGTCGGCTGGGATGGTGCATCACCTTCTTCGAACGCGATACCCCCTACTATGCCGGGACGCGTGATCTCGATCGGCTCGATGGCGGCAACGTCGTCATTTATCCGGACTGGGAAGACATCCGTCGCGTTGCGGAGCGGGCAATGAAGCAAGCGGATGTCGTCGTCGTTACCTCCTACTGTGCCGACGCCGTGGAGGCCTCGCGGCTGGCGCAGCAGACAGGTCGCGGATTGCGTGTCTTCTACGATCTCGACACTCCGGTCACGCTTGCCCGCATCGAGCAAGGCGAGCGTCCGCCCTATTTCGGACCTGAGGGTCTTGCCGATTTCGACCTCGTTTTGAGTTACACCGGCGGCTCTGCGATCGAGGCGCTTAAGTCGGTTTTAGGCGCGCGTCACGTGGTGCCTCTCTATGGGCATGTCGATCCCGACCAACACCGGCCGGCAGAGAAGCGGGCCGAATTCGCCGGTGATCTGTCCTATCTCGGAACTTACGCGGCGGATCGCCAGGCCGGCGTCGAAAAGCTGCTGGTCCGCCCGGCCGCGCGCCTGCCCGACCACCGTTTCATCATTGGCGGCGCGCAATATCCGCAGGAATTCCCATGGAGCGACAACATCTTCTTTGTCAGGCATCTTCCGCCAGCCGACCATCCGGCTTTCTTCTCATCATCTCGCCTGACACTGAACGTCACCCGGGAGGCGATGGCGCAAAAGGGCTGGTGCCCGTCGGGACGGCTCTTCGAAGCGGCCGCGTGTGGGGCTGCCATCGTCACCGATGCATGGCCGGGCCTGGCCGAATTTTTCGAACCCGGCCGCGAAATCTTGTTGGCGCATGACACCGATGATGTGGTCGCCGCATTGCGATTGCCGGAGCGCGAGCTCGACGGCATTCGAAGGCGTGCCCGCGACCGGGTCTTGGGCGAACACACTTCCGCACGGCGCGCGGCGGAACTGGATCGCATCCTGAACGATGCCTTTCAAAGATCTCCCGGCGAACCGATGAGGGAAGCGGTCTGATGTTGGGCATCGTACCCGCTGCCGGGCGCGGCAGCCGCATTCAGCCGCTCGGCTTCTCGAAAGAGCTGCTGCCGGTCGGTAGCCGGATCGATGGACAGACCGAGCGTCCCTGCGCCGTGAGCGAGTATCTGGTACGGCGCATGGTGCAGGCCGGCGTCGACAAGATTTGCTTCATCATCGGATCGGGCAAATCCGACATCCTTGAATACTACGCCGCCGGCTACGGTGACGCGGCGGCTCTCTTCGTGGTGCAGCCGAACCCCGTCGGTCTGTGCGATGCGATCTTCCGGGCGGCGCCCCTCGTCGCGCCCGACGAGGTCGTCCTGGTCGGCCTTCCCGATACGATCTGGTTTCCCGAGGACGGTTTCCGCCATTTGCCCGACGATCAGCTCTCATTTCTGCTTTTCCCGGTGGATCAGCCGGAATTCTTCGACGCCGTCGTCATCGACGTCCACGAGCGCGTGATCGAAATCCAGGTCAAGCGACAGGATGCCGCCACGAACTGGGTTTGGGGTGCGTTCAAGATGCCGGGCCATATCCTTCATCAGCTTGCGGCACTCTGGCGTGAGCGCGAGCGCAGTGACGAATATATCGGCACTTTGGTCAACGCCTATATCTCGGCCGGCGGTACAGCTTTTGGTGTCAGGGCTGGGTCGGACTATGTCGATGTCGGCACTTTCAACGGCTATCGCACAGCTCTGCGGTTGCTTGAAAACGACGCCCCATCCGCGCACCGCCGGCCCACCATGATCATGCCCGGCGCGCAGTCGCATGTACCCGTCGTTCCTGGCGAAGGAGCCTGAGCCATGCTGCATTCCCATGCCGAAATCCGCCGCCGCATCGATGCGCTCGGCCCATGGTTCCACAACATGGAACTTGCCGGCGTCCAAACCGCTCCCAACCATTTTCTGGGCAACTACCCGCTGATCAAATGGCGCAAATTTGCCAATGCCATTCCCGCTGATCTGACGGGCAAGGCGGTACTCGATATCGGCTGCAATGCAGGATTCTACTCCATCGAGATGAAACGGCGAGGTGCTGACCGTGTCCTCGGCATCGATTTCGATGACGCCTACCTGGCGCAAGCTCGCTTTGCCGCCGAGGTTGCCGATTGCGAGATCGAATTCCAGAAGCTTTCGGTCTACGACGTCGGCTCTCTGCGCGAGACATTCGATGTCGTGCTGTTCATGGGGGTGCTTTACCATTTGCGCCACCCCTTGCTCGCGCTCGACCTGATCCGCGAACATGTCGCCCGTGACCTGATGATCTTCCAGTCCATGCAGCGCGGCAGCGCGGATCTGCCCGAGTTGGAAGAAAACTATCATTTCTGGACGCATGACCTGTTCGACCAGCCGCAGTTTCCCAAGCTGCATTTTATCGAGCACCGCTATGCCGACGATCCCACCAACTGGTGGATTCCAAACCGCGCCTGCACCGAAGCGATGCTGCGCAGCGCCGGTTTCGAGATCGTTCTGCACCCCGAGCAGGAGGTCTATTTCTGCCGCGCAGCCGGGGACCCGGCCGGCGGCGGCGCCATCTACCCCTCGAAAGGACAGCTCCATGATTGAAGCCGCCATGATCTGGAACGAGCCCAACAACAAATCGCATTGGGACCCAGAGCTCGATCCCGATTGGAGCCGCTTTGCCAGGATGGCGATCTTGTCGGCTGACGCAATCGCGTCGGAGAACCCGTCTTTGACGAAAGTACTCGGTGGCATCTCGCCGATAGATCCGGGCTTTATCACCCGCATGAAGGAATTCGGCGTGCTGGACCATGTCGATGCCGTCGCCGTGCACGGCTTTCCGCTCGACTGGAACCTGTGGCAGATCCACGAATGGCCACAGAAGATCGGCGAGATCGCGACCGTCACCAACCTTCCCATCTGGGTCAGCGAAGTCGGCGTATCGACCTTCGGCGCGGAAGAGATCCAGGTCTGGGGGCTCAAGCGCACCGCCGAGTTGCTGATTGGCAACGCACCACGTATCCAGTGGTACAGCCTCTACGATCTTCCGCGCGAATGGGAAGCAACGACGCGGCATCGCGAGGCGGAGGGCTCTTCTTACTATCGACATTTCCACATGGGGCTGCTGCGCCAGGACGGCACGCCAAAACCAGCGCTGGAGGAGTTCCTGCGCTACTCGCCCGCAATGGGGCTGGTGCAGTGGTTTCATTTCGAGGACCCCCGGCTGGACGATGCTGTCGCCTGGATGAAGCGGCTGGGCGTCACCAATATGCGCACGGGGCTTTCCTGGGCAGACAGCTTCCGACCGAACGCGCTGGACTGGTTCGACCGGCAGATGGAGGCACTCGCCGATTTCGACGTGACGGTCACCTTTTGTTTTACACCGGAGCATCGGGGAATGATGCCCCACCACACCAGCCCGCCACTGGTGCCGGAGGAGTTCGCGGAATTCTGCGCAACCATGATCCGCCGCTATGCGCCCGGCATGGCGTCCAATTCGCTCCCGACGCGGCGGGCCTCGGCAGCGTGAAATGTCATGCTACCGATGCATCAGACGCCCGACACATTGGACGAATTAGCGGCACCATCGACAGGTGGTGCGGCGTACGGGACCGAGGCCCAACCAGCCGCGGCGCTCACTGTCCTCAATGTCGCCTACCCTCTCGCACCCGTTGGACCCGATGCTGTCGGCGGTGCCGAACAGGTTCTGTCGATGCTCGATCGGGCGCTGGTTCGCGCCGGCCACCGCTCTATCGTCATTGGCTGCCGCGGCTCCAGCGCGAGCGGTACCCTTGTGGAAATACCGGCTGAAAACGGCGTGCTCGACGAGGCGGCGAAGAGCCGCGCGCAGCAGGCTCATCGCAAAGCGATCGCCGCTGCCCGCGCCCGATGGCCGATCGATGTGGTTCATCTGCACGGCATCGATTTTCATGCCTATCTGCCCGACGATGGTCCGACCCTGGTGAGCCTCCACCTGCCCTTGGACTGGTATCCGGCCGAGGCTCTGCGACCGACGCGCGACGACCTGTGGCTCCATGCGGTCTCGCCCACCCAGCAGCAAACGGCGCCACNGCCACCAGGGGCCAGACTGGTGGCGCCGATTCCCAACGGCGTTGACATCGAAGCACTGAGCCTGGTGCAGCCGAAGCGAGACTTTGCCCTGGTTCTCAGCCGGGTCTGCCCGGAAAAGGGCATTCACCTGGCCCTGGACGCGGCCAAACAGGCGGGCGTGCCCCTGGTCATCGGCGGCAAGGTCTACCCCTACGAAACACATACGCGCTACTTTCGCGACGAGGTCCAATCCCGTCTTGATGCTCGCCGCAGCTTCTTGGGCCCGCTCGGTTTTAACGCCAAGAGGCGCTTTCTCAACGCAGCCCGCTGTCTGGTCATTCCAAGCCTCGCCGCCGAGACAAGCTCGCTTGTCGCCATGGAGGCCCTCGCCTGCGGTACCCCGGTGGTCGCATTCCCGAATGGTGCGCTTGCGGATGTAATCGAGCACGGCAGGACGGGCTTTCTCGTCAATACAGTCGACGAGATGGCCCAAGCCATTCTTGCGGCGCCCAGCCTGGACGCCGAGGCGTGCCGGGTGGAGGCGCGACGGCGGTTTTCGCTGGAACGGATGATCTCGTCGTATATGGCTGCCTATCAGGCGCTGGCACAACTTGGCACAGATTGCCGGCGCTTCGCTGCGGCACCGTGAGAAAAGCAGTGTTGCGCAGTGAAATCATCGATGACCCCGTAAAATTCGATGCCTTGACGCCGCACTGGTGGAAACTGTGGGAGCAGAGTTCCTGTGCGACGCCGTTCCAATCCCCCGCCTGGCTGGTGCCATGGTGGCGCGCATTCGCACCCGGTGAACTGGCGACAGTCGCGGTCTGGCGTGGCGGCGATCTGGTCGGGCTGGCGCCACTCTATCTCGAGCATGGAACGGCCGGTTCGAAGCTGCTTCCGGTCGGTATTTCGCTCAGCGATTATCTGGACATCCTGGCTGTCCGGGATATCGAGGCGGCGGTCGTGTCCACAATTGCCGAAACGATCTGCTCGGTCGGGTGGTCACAATGGATATTGTCTGATCTGCCGCAAAACAGTGCCGGTCTTACGATCGCGCATCCCGGTTTAACGGTCGAGAGGCCGGTAATTCATGCAGCCTGCCCCGTGCTTGCTGTTGCCGGCGACGACACGTTGGCCGGCTGCGTTCCCGCTCGGCGCAGGCGCCAGTTGCGCCGGGCGCGCCAAGCGGCGTCCAGACGCGGCCGGCTCGCGTTGGCGTCAGCCCGGGGCGATCAGAACTTCCTGAACCAATTGATCCGCCTGCACCATGCACGCTGGGTTGGACATGGAGGTGGTGTATTGGCCGACCCCGCCGTGCAGCACTTCCATGGGCTTTCACTTCCCTTGCTCGATGCTCACGGCCTGGTCCGATGCTGGTTGCTCGCGATCGATGGCACGACTGTCGCCGCCTATTACGGATTTCACCACCGCGGCCGCGCCTATGCCTATCTCGGCGGCCTAGATCCTGCATATGCCGAGGAGAGCCCAGGGGCGATCCTGATCGGCCACGCGATCGCGGAGTCGATCCGCGAGGATGCGCGCGAGTTCGACTTCCTGCGCGGCCAGGAGGCCTACAAATATGGCTGGGGCGCCGTCGACAGGTGGACGATGCGGAGGATCTGGACGCGGAGTTGATGTCATGAGTGTGCACGCGCAGCGCCGGACATCGGTCAGACGGGCGGTCGAAGATTGCATGGCCGATGGTGCCTGCGCCGAAGCTGTTCTCGTCAGGCTGGCGCTTCACCTGCCGCCCACAATTGAAGCGGCGGAATTGGCGGAGTTCGTGCTGAAAGTCCGTCCGGCGGATACCGGCGATGCTGAAAGACTGCGAAAGGTCGCTGGACTGCTGCGCCACAGACCGGGCGTCCTTGCCACTTTGCGAGCGACAGGCGGCGCCGTTCGGCATGAACGCGGTAACGGCGAGACGGATATTGCCGTCGTCACGCGGCTGGCCTCGAGTTTTGATGCCGCGGCAGCAATTTCGACAGCCGCAAGTGTCCAGTTAGGATCCCTTGGCGATGACGAGCGGCTGACAGCCATGACCGACGAAATCGTTGAATGGCTCGAGGCGCGAGAATTCACCGGAATTGAACGAGACATTCTCGACATCGGTTGCGGCATCGGACGTTTCGAGCGCGCGCTGTCCAATTCCTTCAAGCGGATGGTCGGCATCGACATATCATCGCGGATGATCTCTGTCGCCTCCGAGCAATGCGCAGCGCTCGGCAATGTCGAACTGCGCCAAACCTCCGGTCTCGATCTGGCCGACTTCGACGACGACAGTTTCGATTGCGTGTTGGCGGTCGACAGCTTTCCCTACCTGGTCCTGGCCGGCATGGCTGAGCGGCTTTTCGATGAAATTGCGCGCGTTCTCAAACGGCCGGGCCGGCTCGCATTGCTCAACTATTCTTATCGCGGATCGCTTTCTTTGGACCGGGCCGACATCGGCCGTCTTGCGCAAGCTCACCAATTGCGGGTCGTCATCGACGGCGAGAAGCCGTTTGGGTCATGGGATGGCGACGCCTTCCTGCTTGCTGGGTGAGACGGAACATTACAGCGCGATGCCGGTTCGGGCGTCGGCACCGATCGGTGTCCTGGATTCGAAGGAGGAGATCATGGCATCCGGCGGCAAAAAGCATTTCGGCCAAGGCAGCCAAGGCAAAGGTGCCGGCGCCGGCGCAATGACCACCTTGGACAAGGACAAGATCGAAGAAAACGCGGTTTTGTCCAACCGCGACAGGAAGCAACATGGCCGAGAGCGCGGGCTGGACGGCAATCGAATCAAGTCCGATCAATTTCAGGATCACGCCGCAAACCGGTTGCTGAAGGACTGACGCCACCGCGCCGCGTCTTGCCGCGGCACGGAGGAAAACTGTGCAAGGGCCGCCGGTGAGCCTCTCGGCGGTCGACAACGCCTTGTAGTGCCGAGCGCTCATCATCAGACTTGGATCTAGGGATGCTATCAAGAGAACGTGATGTCTCATTCGAGCGACGATACCACGGATCTGCTTGTCGAGATGGCAGTGGATCAGGAGATTGCTTCCCTGCTGGCCGCCATAGAGCAGGAAAAGATACCAGACCGCCTATCCAAGCTGGCGATCCAATTGCAAAATGCTCTCGTCGAGAAGCGTCGGCGAGACGTGAAGAGCTGATTATCTGCGGCTGTCGACCTCTATATCGAGCTGACCATCCGACAGCTGATTTCGCCTTTCTATCAATGTCTGCAACGAGCTCTCCCCGAGTAGCTCAAGGATGTTGGCGCGGGCACGGTTCAGCCGGCTCTTGACCGTCCCTACCGCGCAGCCGCAGATTTCGGCGGTTTCCTCGTAGCCCACTCCTAAAACGCCGATCAGCATCAGCACCTCGCGCTGATGTTCGGGCAGCTTTTGGATGGCGCCGTGAACTTCCTTGCTCTGAACGGTCCATTCCTGGGTAGCTTCCGAAATCGGTCTCGAAGACGCGCAGTCGAGAAGGCCTGGCGCTTCCCGTGCAGCGATCTTGATCCGGGTGTAGTAGGTGTTGCGCATGATGGTGAAGAGCCACGACTTCATGCGTGTACCAGGTTCGAACTTGTCGATGTTGGCGAGCCCTTTGGTCAACGTTTCCTGCACCAGATCGTCGGCATCGTCTGGAACGCGGCAGAAGGTGCGCGCGAAAGCCCGCAGGGCAGGTATCAGATCAACGATGGAAACGTCATTGGTTTGTTGGTCGGCCAAGAGATAGCCTCCGGATGACAATGGTCCAGCTCCCAGAAGAAAGAGTGAATGAACGAAGCCAGAGCTAAATGCATGGAAGTTTGGTTCGTTCCCGCCGTTGGAAACAACTCTTCGAAAATTCCACCGGGCGCGAACACGCCGACTACGGTCTTCCCCCAAACACGCCCACTTCAAAGGAACGAAACACCATGCCGAGCTTCATTCCCGGAAGCCTCGCCGGTGCGTTTGGCTGTGCAGGGCATGGACCGAGTCGTGCGGCTGGTAACGCAAACCACTGCCTGACAAACCTATTGGCGAACCACGTGGCGAACTCGGCTACCATCGATACATAGCGATAATGGTTGGCCCGGAGGACATGTTAAGGTCGTTGATTTTATCGATTTGTTGGCGCGGGTGAAATCCAGCAATCGGTCGTAGTTGCCGGGCGGTCGGCCAACGAACATGCTCGTCCAGCACTTGCTCTATTCTGCCCTCCGATCGGGCTAAGCCGATGAAATACCGGGTTGATTCACCCCTCACGACGTCGCCGAACGGCATGCTGTCGCGTACAATCTGCAGCTGCTCTCCGAAGCTGGCTGTTGCGGTGCTGTGCAACTCGCTTTGGCGAAAATCACGGATGACGATCAGCGCTTGAGTGAGCGCCCGAACCGGTCTTCGATCCGCGACTGCAGGAACTCGAGCCCCATCGAGAGCAGCCAATAGATCATCGAGGCGGTGATGAGCATCTCGATGTGGCGGAATTCGGTCTGGCCCTGCGTGCGTGCGAGATACATGATCTCCCAGACCCCGACCACCGAGACCAGCGAAGAATCCTTCAGCATCGCAATGAACTGGTTGCCGGTCGGCGGCACGATGACCCGCATCGCCTGCGGCAGGATGACCAGGAACATCGTCTGGTTAGCGCTAAGGCCGAGTGCCGTAGCACCCTCGGTCTGGCCGCGCGAGATGCTTTCGATGCCGGCCCGGAAGATCTCGGTCATGTACGCGCCGTAGCAGAGCGACAGCGCCATGATACCGGCCGGCACGGCGCCGATCACGTAGCCAATCTGCGGCAGGCCGAGATAGATGATGTAGATCTGCATCAGCAACGGCAAGCCACGAAACAGAGAGGTATAGAAGGTCGCCAAGCCATAGACCACGCCGTTGCGGGAAAGTTTGGCGATGGCGCCAACGAAGGCGATGAGGGTGGCGATGGCGATCGAAATGGCCGAAATGTAGAGGGTCGTCACCACACCCTTCGAGACGAGGAAGCCGATCTTCTTGGCGATGAACGCGAAGGACAAGTCGAAGGAATAGAAAAACAACATTAGCAACACGAACAGCTCTATCCAGACTGCCACAATCTGCTGTTTGCGGCTGAGATACCGCAGCGCGTTCCAGTTCGCCACCAAGATCAATGCGATCAGCACCGCCGAGACCGCCCGCCCGACGTCCGGGTTGGCGGCGAGCCACTCGACGGACCACGGAACGAGCTTGCCGAGCCAACTGGCTTTGATGCCGAGCCCATACAGGCCGGCGGCGATGGCGGCGAGCACGAAGAACACGCCAACACGGCGCGCCGCGTCCGGGTGGTTGAGCAATAGTCGGCCGATCACGTCTTCGATCTCCCTGCGGTCAGCGGGCCCGCTCGCGCCACCAATCCTGCGCCTGCAGCTTCCAGTAGGTGAGTTGCGCAACCGCAAGTCCAGCCGGGCCGCCCGCCCAGGCAAGGCCGAATGGTGCGAACAGCCGGTAGTGGTCCGATTGTCCCAGTATGGCTTCGGCGATCAACTTGCCGGCGATCGCCGTGGTGTTGATGCCATGGCCACCAAAAGCCGTGAGGTACCAGACGCCCGGCTGCAACGGGCCTATTTGGGGCATCATGTGCCGGGCATAAGACATGAGCCCGGACCAGGCGAGTTCGGTCTTGAGGTGTTCGAGCTGCGGATAAGTGGTGACCATCTCACGGCGCAATTGCCTCGCCAACACGCCCGATGAGGCTGCCCGGGTGGTGATGCGCCCTCCCCAGAGCAGCCGCCTGCCGTCTTCGACAACACGGTAATAATCGCCTGCGCGACGGTTATCGCCGACGGCGTCGGTCGTCGTAATCGCCTTGGCGATGAGGTCAGGCGCCTCCTCGCTCACCATAACGTAAGTGGCGATCGGCAGGAATGCCCGCTGCAGCCGACTGACCAGTGGCCCCGTATATCCGCCGGTGGCAACTACGGCCTGGCGGGCGCGCACTTCGCCGCTGTCGGTACGCAAGATCTTTTCGGCGCCGTCAAGGTTGGCTTCAACGGCAGCCGTTCTCTCGTATATCCTGCCGCCCAGCCGCTCGATCTCGCCAGCAACGGCGCGCAGATAGTTAAGCGGATGCATGTGGAAGGCGCTGGGATCGCGCAGGCCTTGGTGGTAGCGATCCGAATGCAGCACCGCTCGCACCTGGTCGCGATCGAGATAGTCGAGCCGATAGTCGAAATCCCGCGCCAGTTGCTCGGCATATGCCTTGAGCGCGGCGCCACCATCGTGGCGAAGCACGCTCAATATACCGGAGCGCGGCTCTGCCGCCTTGATGTCGAGATCGCGGATCGTCTGCCGCACGAAGTCGACGCCTTCGATGGACAGGCGGTGCAGTTTTTGTGCCGCGTCGACGCCGGCCATCGCGGCGATGTTGTCGGTGCCGGTGGCGAAACCGGGATTGACGAAGCCGCCATTGCGACCGGAAGCGCCGAATCCTATCCGCTGCGCCTCAAGCACGACGACCTGCTGGCCGGCGCGAGCCAGCTGCAACGCCGTCGTCAGGCCGGCCAGTCCGCCGCCGACAACGACAGTCTCGCACTCGGAAACGCCGCTCAGCGGCGGTCTGATGGTGTTGTCGGCAAGCGTGCGTCGGTAATAGGTGTCAGGACATGTCATGATCAATATGATGAGGTGGCGGCACTAGAGCATTTTGCAGGCAGGCGGAGCCGCCCGGTGTCGTGGAAATGCGGCTGAACCAAAACAGATGGAGCGGGATGTTCAATTGAATGCACCCCGCTCAAGCTTTATCCACGATGCCTCTCAGTCAGAGCTGTAATCCTTGCCGTACCACTTGGTGGTCAGTTTCGCGAGGGTACCGTCCTTCTTCATCTCGTCGAGAATGCCGCCGATCTTGGCATTCCACTCGGCATCACCTTTTTCCGCGATCACCACCAGTGGCTCACGGAAGGCATAGCCGCCTTCCAGGACACGCAACGGGTAGCCGTTCTTTATCGCGTTCTGAGCCGTCTGTTCTGGTGCGATGACCGCGTTGAGGCGCACGCCGTCGCCGAGCCTCAAATCGTCGAACGGCAGCATTGAGTCAGCGAAAGTCCTGATCTCACCGGGCTCCAGCTTGTATTCGATGGGCGGCAGGCCGGGAGCATCGATCTCGAGTTGTCTACGGATGAAATCCTCCGACGTGGTGGCGGTCTCGACGCCGATGATCTTACCGTTCAGGTCGGCGACCGATTTGGCCGGGCTGTCCTTGTGAACCACGTAAACGTAGGGGCTATAATAATAGATGCCTTCGAAATCGATCACCTTGGCCCGCGCTTTGGTCGGCGTCACCGAGCCGACACCCAGATCGTAGCGTCCCTGCCAATGGCCGCCCGTCATCGTCGCCCAGTCCGGCGTGTCGAAACTGACCTCCACACCGAGGCGCCTTGCGATCTCCTTCGAGACGTCGATATCGAAGCCGACCAATTGATTGCTGTCGTCGAGGAAACTCTGCGGCGGCCAACCGCTGTTTGTGGCGACCACCATTGCCTTCTTCGAGGTAACCCGGTCGATGGTTTCACCCGCCGACGCCGCAGACGCGAACGCGAGCGTGGTAGTGGCCAAGGCCAGCCACGCGATCAATTTCCTCACTTGAACCTCCCTCTTCATGGTCATTCAGACATATGCTTCCCAGAGCGCGCTCCCGTAGAGAAATAGCAATTGAGAGCGCGGCATGAGATCGATCTCATATCAGCACACATATCGACGAGGGGATCAAGTCCTTTTTCAAATAGCCAGTTGTCCTCCGGGGGCGCAAAGCATCGGCACCCGCACGGTGCGGCGGAACCCGCGTTTGATGTGACGCGCGTGACTTTCAAGACAGAGGAAACGAAGATCTACTTCAACCTATCACATCATTGCCAGATGGGCGGCACAGGATGGCTTGCTGTCTACGAGTTTCCGATGTTCCGGTTAAGCATGGGTGCGCGGCACACCGGCAGCAGCACCAGCAGGATAATGGCGGAATCGACCCAGAGGACCCTGTTCACGCCCATCGTGTCGACGATCTGACTGGTCGCTAGGGTACCCACGGAGATGGCAAGATTGAAAGTGAAGCAGTAGATGGCCGTCGCGGTCTCCGCGCTTTCTGATGCTGCACTCAGCACCCACGTCTGCAGCGTAATGGGCGCCGCGCCATACGCGAAGCCCCACACCAGCAGCAGGATGGTTCCTGTGAGCGGCGTGACCCCGAGCAACGGGAAAAGAGCCAGCGTGGCCCCGAGCCCAATGACGACGCAGGCCAATGTGCGACCGACGGATTTTGCGGCCCAGACGCCTGCGACGGCGTTGCCAATCATTCCGAGAATGCCATACCCCAACAGTAGCCAGCCTATGCTCCCTGCAGTGACGCCCGAGACCTCCAGCAACACCGGGCTCACGAAAGTGTAGGCACCGTAGTGGGCAGCCACCAGCAGTGCGGTCGCAACCACGCCCGCCAGAAGGGCGGGATTGCGCAATTGCGCACGCAGGGCTTTCACCTCCACAGGCTGCGCCGCCTCCAGCTTCGGAAGCACAAGCAGGGCGGCGAGCAGTGTGGCAAAGCTCAGGCCGGCGAGAGACCAGAACGCGCCGCGCCAGCCGACTAGATCACCGATGATCGTGCCGGCCGGCACGCCCAGCACCGCAGCGGCACTTACACCGCCGAAGACAATAGTCATGGCGCGCGGCACGGACGGTCCAGGAACAAGGCGTACTGCGATGCTCCCGGCTATCGCCCAAAAGCCACCGATGGTGATCCCGACGAGCAGCCTGGACGCGAGCAGAACGGGAAAGTTCGTTGCGAGCGCTGAAATCACGCTCGCTGCAGCCATTACCGCGAGCAGGCCCGCCATCAGAATACGCCGGTCGAGCCTCCCCACTGCCAACGGCAAACCGATAGAAGCGAACGCCGCAATTACGCCGGGTATCGTCACCGTGAGACCGCCACTCCCAATAGAGACATTCAACTCGGAAGAAATTGCCGGAATCAGCCCCACAGGGAGTTGCTCCGCAGTGATCATCGAAAAAATACCCAGCGATACAGTGAGCACGGAGAGCCACATGCGAAAAGTGGCTCCCTCTTTCTCCCGAAGGGCTGCTTTGGTCAGAGACATGATCACCTCCAGCCCGCGAGAAGGCACTCGACGCCAACGTTTCGGGCAAACGTTAGAGAGACGGATCGGGCAATTGATCCCGGCCTGGTTTCAGATAATCTGTCCACTGCGGATTGATAATCGAGGGAGATATGGATGGTGAATTCACGAAACGTGAATGAAAGAGGTGATTGCAGTTGGACCGGCTGACCAGCATGACCGTGTTTGCCAACGTCGTCGGTGAAGGCAGCTTCGCTGGAGCGGCCAAGCGGATGCGACTATCGCCAGCGGCCGTGAGCAAACATGTCCAGATGCTGGAAGAGTGGCTTGGCGCACGCCTTCTCAACCGGACGACCCGGCGCATAAGCCTGACAGAGCTCGGCGCCTCCGTCTACGAGCGCAGTCTGCGCATAATCGAGGATGTCGAGGAAGTTCGTACGAGCGCGGCCGAGAGCAAGACACGTCCCACCGGCTCACTGCGTGTCAGCGCGCCGATCTCCTTCGGCGCGATGCACCTTGGGAGAGTCGTTGCAGAATATCTCGCGGTCTACCCGGAGGTGTCGGTTGAGTTGGTGTTGGACGACCGTGTGGTTGACATCGTGGAAGAGGGCCTGGATGTCGCGGTACGCATCGCTCCACTCACGGTTTCCAATCTGGTTGCTCGCCGAATCGCGCCTTCACGCGAGGTGGTCTGCGCTTCGCGCGATTATCTGGACAGACGCGGGCGTCCCACAAAGCCGTCGGATCTCCACGACCATGATTGTCTGGACTACGCGTTGCGCGCCAGCCGCGGAAAATGGCGGTTCGACGGACCAAAGGGGGAAGTGGCGGTAAAAATCACTGCACGGATGACGGCAACGAACGGGCAGCTCCTGCGCGATGCGGCGCTGGGTGGAGCAGGCATAGTACTTTGCCCCACTTTCCTTGTTGGAGAAGCCATTCGTTCGGGCCAACTGGAGACAGTGATGCCCCAGTTCAAGCCGGTAAGCCGGTCGATCTACGCGATGTACCCGTCAAGAAGGCATCTTTCCGCCAAAGTTCAAAGCTTCGTGACGCTTCTCGCCGCCCACTTTGGTGAGAACCCACCTTGGGACAACTTTGGACCATGACGACTGGAATGTTGAGCCCAGAGGCCGCGCGCACTTGCACGGCCTTACTGTGCATGGGACCAGCACCCAGGGCCAAGGGGCGGTGCATATCGAGCCGTCCAGCACCTTTTCGAGACTGAAGCATCCGCTATTTGCCGACGGTCAGTCGCTGAGGCTCAATCCACCGCCCATCCTAAGCGCCGCCACAGCGCAAGTTGTAGCATCTGCGGTGTCTCTGGTTCTCTGCGGCCACCGGCGGAACGGGTTGTAAGCAGGCGCGTTCCTCCAGCGTCAAGCTTGGAGAACATACCATGGATGACGAGCTGCGCCTGAAGTTACAAGAGCTGAGCCAAAGCATGCAAACGCGAGCGGCCGAACTTTCGACGCTCGGCGGCAGCGCAGACATAAGTACGGTGATGTCGGGGATCGCCGTCGCTCTGGAGGCGCTACTGGTGATTGCCGAAGAGATGAAAACGCCACGTTCCGGCCCTTCGGTCCTGCCCGACGCTACATGAACATCTCCGATCGTTTGGGAGAGGCTCCAGAGCGAGAGCGCCTACCGCTCACCAGCAAATCGCTCGCCGAGGAACTGGCTTTAATCCACATTCTGGGTTGGAGAGTGGAGAGCGCAATCTACTCGGTGGAGTACTCCAGGTGGGGTGAGCGTCGGCAGAAATGGATTTTGCACTCGACGATGCCTTTTGGGTAATCGGGGACGGCCTTAGGACGGAGGACCATGGTGGCTTGGATGGCCGCAATTTGCCCGATTACAGATGAGCAGGCGCTCGTTAATTCGGAGACAGTTGGTGACATCCGGGAGTTTCGCTGTCCGAGTTGCGGCGACTTCAAAATCACGAACTCGGCCACCGCGATGTTCAAAGGCCTATCGGCAGAACAGAAGTTGGAGCGCTTCGAATACGCTAGAGCAATCGCGGGCGACAACGCGATCACAGTGACGACGGAACATGGATCTATCGATACCGAAGATCAATAGAATACCCGCCCGATAAGCCGGTTCCCAGCGCATCTCCTCACTTGCTGCCCTGAGACCATTTGACTGCCGGTCCAGGTAGTGGGCAGTTTGAAGGTAGAAGCTCACGTCAACATGGCCAGACCATTTTTACACTGCCGATCTGCGCGGCCAGCAACGCCTCTCGTGAGGGGCAAGGCATGGGCATCAAACGTCTCGGACCGGTCGGCAGCGTAAGGCTGGTTGCCTATGATCCCCTACCGGCGAATGGAACCAGATCTGCCACAGCGCGTCATAGAAGCAGATCAGGTGCGATTTAACGTAAGGAGTGAAATCGATGATCAGGCTCCTTCTCCTCCTCGCCATTGCACTCGCCTTCGCATGCGGCGGGACGGAGGCGGCCAAGCTGGACCTAGCCGCGGTAAATCAGGCGCAATTCTCCGCCGGCGATCCGAAAGGGCTCGATCCTGCCGTGCTGAAGGCGCAAATTTTTTTGGATCGTGCGCGCTTCTCACCGGGGCTCATCGACGGCCGCCTTGGAGAGAACTTCGCCAAGGCGGTCAAGGCCTTCCAGGCGTCGAACGGACTGGCGCCAGATGGCAAGCTCACCCAGGCGACTTGGGACAAGCTGATGGCAACCTCCACCAGCCCAGCTCTGATCACCTATGAACTGACCCGCAAAGATGTACGCGGCCCCTTCACCAAACGCATTCCGGGGCGCATGGAGAGGATGGCTCGCCTGAGAAGGCTTGGCTATCACGACTCGATCGAGAAGCTGGCGGAGCGCTTTCATGTGAGCGAACCATTGCTCAGGAGGCTAAACCCAGGCACCGGATTCAGGAAAGCTGGAACCACGCTGCTGGTACCAGATGTTGGCCGGGGTGAACCTCCCGCCACCATTGCCGGCGTCGAAGTCGACAAAGGCGCTCATCAGGTGCGCGTGCTCGACCCCTCCAATAAAGCGCTTGCCGTCTACCCTGCCTCGATCGGGAGCGACGAGAAGCCGGCACCAAGTGGGCAGGCAGAGATCCAAAGGGTGGTGCACAACCCGACCTATCACTACGATCCCGATTTTGCATTCAAGGGAGTCAAAACCAAGCGGCCCTTCACCATTGCTGCCGGCCCTAACAATCCCGTGGGATCAATCTGGATCGACCTCTCCATCGAAAGCTACGGCATTCACGGCACGCCCGAACCCGGCAAGATCGGGAAGACCTTCTCTCACGGCTGCATCAGGCTAACGAACTGGGATGCCGAGGACCTCGCCTCAATGGTGCACAAACATATGAAGGTGACTTTCAAGGACGAGTGACGCAAGCCGTCGCATCCCTCGATGTCGCCGAAACAAGATGTCCGTCGGTGCCCGTGACAATCGCATCCTGCGACCCGTTGGCCGATCAGCGCGTGCTTCGGGTTCGGGGTGCAACATCAAGCGGCGCCATTTGCACGGATGGCGGCGAACCAACCACCATGGCGGGGGCGCCAGATTGCTCACCACGTTGGCTCTCTAGTTCGCGGCTCATACCTTGTTGAGCAGCTTGCATCTCCGGAACGGTGAAAACCGGGACCTCGCCCTTGAAACCCTGGAGCTCAAAGGCGCCCGCCTGGACGACCGGCATCGATGCTCCTGCCGCAAAGCCGGGTCCAAGCACCAGGGGGATGCCCAGCTTCTTGGTCGTCGATTCGAGCCGTGCCGCGCGGTTCACCGGGGAACCGATCGCGGTGTAATCGAAGCGCCGTTCGGAGCCGAAATTGCCTACCGAGCAGATGCCGGTCTCGATGGCGACGCCGATTTCGATGGAGCGATGGCCATCCGCGGTGAAGGCGGCGTCTTCGCGCCTCACCCGCTCGATAAGGGCCAGGCCCGCGTCGAGCGCACGCTCACGATGATCGGGTTGATCTAGCGGTGCGTTCCAGAAGGCCAGCACCGCATCGCCCATGAACTTGTCGATGGTGCCGTCGCGCTTGAGGATCTCATCGGTCGCAATGCCGAGGAAATGGTTGACCACCTTGGCGATGTCTTGGGTGTCGAGCTGTTCGCTCATGGTCGTGAAGCCACGTATGTCGCTGATCAAAATTGTGATCTCGCGCTTCTCGCCGGACAGGATTGCCTCGGTGTCCGAGCTTGCGAGGCGCTGCACCACGGAGGGCGACAGATATTGGGAGAACTGTCGCGTCAGGGTGGACCGGCGCTGCTCGCTGCGCCTGTAGAGGACATAGCCTTCGAAGCCCGCAACCATGATGGTTGCAAGCGCCGGCTGCAGCGGGTCATAGAGTGCACCCTGCAGGCTGTACTCGAGAGCGCCGAACACGAACGGCGTGAGGGCCAGCAGCGCCAGGGAGATGGCGCCAAGCACGACACGCCCGGCGAGCACTCCAGAAAGCCCGATGAAAACGACGGCACTGAGGAGAAACCAGAGCCGCTCGAGCATACGCGCGTGCGCTGGCTCTGCCAGGAAGCGCCCGGCAAGCATCTGGCCGATCGCATCGGCGTGGATCTCCGCTCCTGGTCGCGCTGGACTCGTCGGCGTGGGCAGGTACTGCGTCAGGCCCACAGCCGACAGGTCGACAATGGCGATGGCGTCCCGCAGCCGCGGATCGCCATGGCCCGAAAGGATAGTGCTGGCAGACAGGCGAGGCGTGTCCGTGGCGGTTTCCCAGAGGCGGATGCTCCCCTCCGGCTCGAGCGGCACAATGGCGCCTGCCATCCTGAGTGCGTCGAACCCGGCTGCATTCATCCGGGCTGTGTAACCGTCCTGTCCAGCGTAAAGGCGCAGGAGCTCGAGTGCGAAAGACGGCCACAGCTGCGCGCGTTGAGGGGTATTGCGAAGCCAGAGCAGCGGCACATGGCGCAGTACGCCGTCGGGATCGGGCAAGGAGCGAATCACGCCGAGGCCTGCGGCGGCGTTCGAGAATTCGGCAAGCGAGCCGGTAAGACCGGTGAAGCCGGGAAGTGTATCGGGTACTTGCCCGACGATCGACCAGCCGGCTTTGGGTTCTGCTTCTGAAACCGTCGCTTCATTGCCCAGGCTAACGGCAAGCGCCGTTCGATTTTTGGACAGCGCCGCTGCCAGGCGCTTGTCTCCGGCGATGCCCTCAGGCGAGGTGTCAGCCTCGGGGAGTACCAGCGCAAGCCCGACCACCGCCGCACCGGATTGCGTGATGCCATCGACCAGATCGGCCAAGAGGCCACGGTTCCAGGGCCATCGCCCATGTGCCTTGAGGCTGGCGTCGTCTATCGAGACGATCACGACAGGATTGCTCGTCGCCTGACGTGGGGCGAGAAACTGATAGAAGTCGTACGTCCGCTCACGCAGGCGCGACAACGGCCCGTCAAAAGCCAAATGGCAAGCGAGCAGCAGGAGCACGACCACAAGGCCGGATATTTTGCGCCTGCCGGCTTGCCGCCAATCAGCCCAGCGCCTACCGACCGAGTGGCTCATCTCGTGCAGCCAGGCCTAATCGCAGTTGTAGTAGTAGCAGCAACCCTCACCCTCACACTCGCCCCGCCGCCCCCCGCTGCCCGCAGGTGGCGTTGGGCTGTCAGGGAATTCCATGACCACTCCTGGAAGTGCGCCGTCCCTGGACCCGCAGACTTTGAGCGAGGAGCCTAGAGCCGACGCACAAATTGCGCTTACGTCCAACCCAGGACCCGGTGCGCCCGGCAGGCCGGTTCCCGCTATCCGGTCGATACTGTCCAAGATCGGGAAGGCGTCGATGCCGCCGTAGCCGGCCAGAAGCTTGCCATCGTCCGACGTGCAGGCGTAGCCCGGGTTCGTGATGACCAGCCGTTTGCCATTGATCGTGCAGGTCATGCGGCCGGCGCGCAATATGCCGACGGTCTGGCCGGCTGCCACCAGCACTTCGATGATGCCGCCTCTCGCTCCGAGCACCATGTGCGGCGTCGCAACCTGCATGACGCCCCCTTTCGAAACCTGGCCGCCATAAAAACGGGCCAGGCCGCTGTTCATCCCGATGTCGATCTTTCCCGACCCGGAGCCCGGATTGTAGACGAACTCATCGATCGTCAGGCTGGTGTTTGGACCAATCTTGGCGCTCGATTCATCCCGGAACACCAGCATTCCGAGACCGGTGGGATTGCTGCGCAACTGGTCGCCGAGTTCGATGCCGGCGCCAACGTTCATCGTCCCGCCGTTATTGCGGACGATGATGGTCTGATAGGCCGTCATCGACCCGACCGTCTCAGCAGCGGATGGTGCCGCGAAGGCGAGGCAGGCGATAAAAACGACGATCTGATGATACCTCATCGCGGCCTCTTTCAATTGAGCGTCAACGTATAGCTCATGAGCATTTCGAACGATTTTCGGTCGCGGTTGGCGAGGGCGAAGTTGGTTTTGCGGTAGGCGAGATCGACGCTGATCTTCTGCGCTTCCGTCAGCTGAAAATCGCTTTCCGAGGCAATGCGCCAGAAGTCGCTCTTGATATTTGTGCCGATGCCGACGGACAGATCGGGAGTGTCGCTGTGGCCGGCCGATAAGGCGATCTGGTGCGACCATGCGAAAAAATCCGGTACGTTCATCAACAGGCCGCCATAGCGGACCTCGCCCGTATAGCTGCGGCTGATTTCGCCCGATCCGGAAGCGAAGTCATTCGAGCCGACAAAGCGCAAGCCGAGCGCCTGGCCATTGCGGAAGCGGTAGCTGCCGCCTGCCTCATAGAAGACCCTGCTATCGGCGAAAATGCCTTGCGAGGCGCTTAGATCGATGTAGCCGCCACCGGCGAAGAGCGTCGTCTCGACCGTCGGGCGAACGACGAAACGTCCACTGAGGCCGATACCGGTTTCGTAAATATCGCTGTCGAAACGATCCGTAGCGGTGAACGCGGAAAGCAGCAGGCGCAGCGAATCGATCCCGCTGTTGGGCAGTCCCTTGTCCCAGGTAATTGCTGCGTTGCCGTGAATAAAAGTCTTCTCGCCACCCGGAACCGACAGGTCTTCCGTGAAGAGACGCTCTGTCGCGGTCAACGACCCCGAAAGAACGAGCGCGTCGGCACTTGGCGTGCCGAGGTCCCACCGCACAAAACCTTCCGCCTGCCCGTAAGGCGAGACGAAGCTGTCGTCGTCCTGCGCCCCGCCTGGCTCAAAATCGGTGAATGCGCTGAATACCCCGCCGGTCAGGGCGAGTTCCCAGGTGACGCCACGCAACGCGCGCTCGATGCGGGCGAGCAGGCGAACAGCTTCCTGTTGCTCACTTGCGGTCAGACCTCCGACTTCGATGCCGTACTGCACCTGCCGCCGGGCCAATTCATAGGACCCTACATGATAATACAACCGGCTGGCCGCAAGCCGGGCGCGCGCATCGCGCGGGTATTGGATCAGATACTGCTCGATCGAGGAGATCGCCTGATCGTATTGCCCAGCATTGACCGCAACCGTGACGAATTGGGCGAGCGTTCCATTGTCGGCCGGACTGGCGATGCGGGCCGCAAACGCATCGTCATAGGCCCCAAAAAGACCTTGTGCGCCGGCCGGCAACACGCCGGCACAAAGCAGCGCTGCGGCGACGCCGAAGATCGTTCGAAACGAAGATTGCATGCCGAGAACCCACCCCAAACCCGACTAGTGCGAGAGATTTAGCACGACTGCAAGAAAAAGGCGACTGAACGGTCGCCGGACTTATGCGAGTCCTCAGCAGCTGTTGCAGCTGCGCAACAAGATATCGGGTTTATTCCTATTTCGGCTGCGCTGATTGTCAAAAACTCTTCTCGACATTGCTGCACGTGATTGAGGTATTTTGGCCCAAGGCTTAACAAACTCAAATCTCATCAGTAGTGGATCGCCCAGCCGAGAAGATTAATATTGGGTGGGCGATTCTGCGTATCTGGTCACCATGCTTCAAGGTGACCCACGGCTTCTCCAAAGGCCTTCCGTCGCGTTTCGCAAGGGGCCGGAGAGCTGCCGAAAGGTGTTCTCACGACGCGTGTGCGATTCGGCCTGGGTCTTGCAATTTCTTTAAACGCGACGAGGTCAGCTTGTTGCCTCCGACTCCAGGGGACGGGTCAGCGGACGCAGCTTGCTAGAGCACGAGCATGGTTGCCAGCCCCAGCATCAGGCCCATGCCTACAATATCGGTCACGGTGGTGAGGAAGATCGCCGAGGCGACCGCCGGATCGGCGCCTACCCGGCGCAGGCTCAACGGGATCAGCACGCCGGAGATGCCGGACATGAGGCACGATCCGGACATGGCAAGCAGGATCACAAGTGCCAGCATCGGCGCCTGCGCCGCCGACGCCGGTTGCATCGAGGCATAGAACCACATCGCCGCAGCCGCAACAACGCCGACGAGCGCGCCGTTGGCGGCCGCGAGCGCGCCCTCTCTCATCACCAAGTGCAGCTTCGGTCGTTTGTCCACATCCCCCAGGGCAAGGCCACGCAGCGTCATAGCCAGTGCCTGGCAGCCGGTGTTTCCGCTCTGCCCGGCCAAGACTGGGAGAAACGCCGCCAGAGCGACGATCTTCTCGATCGTGCCTGTGAACGAACTGACCACGAATGCGGCCATGAAGGCCGTCAGGAGATTCAACTGCAGCCACGGATGGCGCTTCAGGAAGGCTGAAAACAGCGGCGTAAAAGAGCGCTCCTCCTTCTGGAGGCCGACCATCTGGCCAGACTGGGCGGAAATCTCGATGATTTGCTGCTCGAACAAGCGCCAGCCGCGAACCTGCCCGAGCAGCCGGTTCTCCGCATCCACCACCGGATAGACAGGATAGTGACGCCGTACCGCCGCCTTGCATGCGTTACTCAAAGAGAGACCGACATCAAGAGCGAACGGCCTGGGCAGCATGATGTGATCGACAACCGCGTCCGGTTCGCTCAGCATCAGATCGCGCAGGACCGCCAGGCCAACCAGTTTATTGCCCTTGTCCGTGACGTAGAGATAAGTGAGCTCGGTCGGCACCTGGGCGCCTCTGACAGCTTCCACCGCGGCAGCAACCGTCGTCCCGACAGGAACGCTGGCGGGGATCGGGTCCATCACCTCGATGAGCGACTCGGGGATCGCGAAACCCATGTCACCATCATGAGAGCTGATGGGCCGCATATGCTGTGGCAAATGCTCGGCCACCTTACGGGCGTGCCCGTCAGGCAACAGCTTTAGTGTGTCGCGGATGAACTCGGGAGACTCTCTAGCGAGCAATTCAGCTGCGTCATCAGGTGCTCGAGCACGCAGCGTGCGCACCAACTTCTGAACGCCGGTCTCTTCGTTCATATGATATGGCCCCCCAATTGAAAGTGAAAAAGTTGTGAAGTATCGGATCGCACCGGGGCGGAAATACGACAGTTCTTCCGGCCCAGCAGTCCGCCTTGTGGTTCTCGCAAGCGCCGCCTGCACGCTCCTAGCTTGAGAAGGCAAAGCAGACGTCTACATTTTGGGCGTGCCCTCGTCAGGTCAGCATGCGAGTGTCCGCGCTATTTCCCTCGCTTTTCAACCTTTAGATTTGGGAGGTCGGGTCGCTTGGATACCACACCGGCCTCCTTCAAGGCGGTGTATCCAACCTTTTTGAGGAGCTTCTCTGTTTTGGCGCGCTCCTTGTCCAGAGCGGTATCACCTTTGACCTTGGGCATCCGTCCTCTATTTGGTCGTTGTCGTTCGCCGGTAAATGAGATTGCCGGAAATGTCCCGCAGTGTCGTGCTTTGACCCGCGGCCGAGGACTGATTGAGGCGCTTTGCCGCCCGGCAGCCTTTGGGCGGGAAGCGGACGGGCGGGCTATTCCTGCTGGAATTGACAGGGCCAATTTTCTGGCCTCGTCATGCCAGAAGGCAACTCGGTCCGGGCGTCCCCGCAAGCCATGTTGAGCTGCCACTGGGACAGACCCGCCGAATTGGATAGATCGAGGCCCTCGATACGGGTCAGAAAGAAAAAAGCGCCCTCAAAGTCTATCGGTGCGGTGAACTTCGCTCCTCGGAAGTCCGCCCGCGCGAGATTGGCAAACGAAAAGTGGCTGCCGCTGATATCGGCGTCATGGAACTGCGCACGCCCCAATTCCGCCTTTGTGAAATCAACATTGACCAGATTGGCGTCCTGGAAATTCGAGCGCTGCACTTCCGCGCCCGTAAACACGGCGCCCTGCGCGTCCATATGGCTGAAGTCGGTCCTGTACGCCTCGATTTTGTCGAACCGGGCGCCTTTGGCGGTCGAGCCGGCCAGGGAAGCGCGCACAAGCGATGCCTTCTCAAAATTTGCCGCAAGGAGATTGCTGTTCCTGAGGTCGGTCGAAGTGAAATCAACACCGAACAGGTTTGCCCCGCTCAGGTCCTGTCCTTCTAGGATGAGAAGCTTTTTGTCACACTCCTGCCAATTGACGCCAGGCGTCGCGGCTGCGTAGCAATCTTGAGCGGCGGTGGCGTTTTGCCAAGCCAATACTGTGCAAACCGCCAGAACCAAGCCGGATCCGCCGTAAGCTCTGGTTCGTCTCAAAGTCATTGTTGCTGGACCCCTCTGCTACTCGTCGACAATCAGCCTTACCACATCTGCTGACACTCGAGCCACGGTAACGACCGCCGTCACAGTTGCGCATCAACGATCTGCCGATAGCCAGCAGCAGCTTGCGAAATTATCGAGAGGTGGGGAAAGGCTTTGACGGTAGAGTGCTTTTTCGCGGATGCGCATGAGCGCCTCAAGTGCACGAACGAGGAGCGTGAGCAGCGCCTGGAGGAGCTTCTGACGCTCGCGAAGGAAATGACGGGGAGCGTAGATCCGTTGGATTTCATAGAAACCTGGATATCCCCCGGCCAGAGACACCATCCAAAGTTCGGTGGTGACCCTCCCAGCGCCGGCGGGGCGGAGAGCGACAGCCTGAAGCGTGAGGCCGTGACAACCATAGTGACTGTCAACGAGCGCCTTCCCGTGGTTTGAGCCATCAGTCGTGTGAACCCATCCTGTTGCACGTCGTAGCCGCCGATTGCCGCACGAATCGCTGGAAGTCTTTCGAAGCTGAAATTCTTGGGTTACGTGTGACAGGTGGCATCCCAGAAGGTGAATCGACGAACGGACTGACGACTATGTTGATCCAAAGGCACATACTTTCGGGAAAACGCTCAATTCACAAAACAAAGAGTTCGGCTTAAGCCGTGAGTTATTGGTGGGCCCGAAGGCGAACGGAAATTGTTGATTTTGCTGAATTTTTGGTGGGCCAAAATCTGAAAGGTTCCCGTATCATTCCGTATGCTCCCGCGACCCCCAAACTGCCGACCATAGCTGACCTCGTTTTGCAAACGTTGGGGGACAGGGCCCAGAACGGCGGAAATGGGGGCGGTTGCAGATCGGCAGCTGTGGCAACAGCGCGCGACCAGCTGACGGTCTAACGCCTCGATATGGCCGATGAGACTTGGGAAGTAACAAACAAGCGGCAGCTTGCAGGCAGTTGTAATCGGTGGAATGGATTTACGAGTCGAGGCGCCGGACCAGGACGGGCTCACTTGCCTCGAAGTTCAGGCTGTTGGAATGGCGCGGAGGAACGAGTAGTGGTATCTAACGAGCCGGCGGCCCCTCGATGTTTGACCGCTCGTCCTGCAACTCTCGTATGTCGTCCCGCAAAGTGGTGGCGCTACCGACCACTTCGTTCCGCATTTTAAACAGCGTATGACTCGTTACAGTCAAATTTTTTTCTGAGCTGCGAAAGGCCGACACTAGAACCGTCAAAAAATTACGCTTTTGATTTTAACGGAAAATCGCCACAAGAAATATTTTGAGGTTTCACCAGCTATCGGGATCAATATCGAGGGATTTTTGGACCTTGCGGCATTCGATGGCCTACCGAACCGCCTCAAAAAGTACCGTCACCTCTTCGGTTGACCCAGTCGTTGATCGGCCGTCATACGAGCCCTATGCTGGCACGCTGGCCAGTGAAGCAGTCGTCGGCGTTTATTCGCCGGCTCAGGGATTTATGCCCACGCTTCAGGTCGAAGAAAGGCAGGGGTGTCCGTTCCAGGCTCTTGGCAAGTGGACTAAGATTATCCTGCCGATTGTAGCTGCCAACCAAGATGTTGTCGGTCACCTCGCTGAAAAAGTACACCCAGAAATAGTCAAGCCATCAGGAGCAAATAGGTCATAAGGTGGCCTTGCGGTCCTCCTTCCCGGAGCGGTTTCGCTTGCCTGTTCAAACTCGGACGGCTGTTACCCAAAAACCGCAGTGGGTATTTTATGTGCCATTTTTGCGACATTCTATAGAATTTTGCTTGAATTCAGCGTTTTAGCGGTCACTAAATCAATAAGTGCTCCCATATTTTGCAAATTTGTGAACAATCACGGTTGAGTTGTAACGCCTGGCAATAATGGCGCAGGGGAACGTTGGGGTGGGGTGAAATGAATACGACATCTATGTCGGCGATAGGCAAGCGCCTCGGCCTGCTGACGACGGTCGCCATATTGAGTTGTGGGAATGCTCACGCGCTCACTCTCCAGGAGGCGATGGCGGTTGCGGTGGAGTCCAACCCCGAAATTGGCCAAGCGATCGAAAACCGCGAAGCAATCGAATTCGAGCTACGCCAAGCGAAGGGACTTTATCTTCCCAGCGTCGATGTCGAGGCGTCGGCGGGGGTTCGTCGTCTCGACAATTCCTCCCGGCGTTCGCTGTCCATAGAGGATGACGCGCTCTATCCAGCGGAAGCCGATGTCGTTGTCACGCAGACGCTTTATGACAGCGGCGCAAGGCGGGCGGAACTGAACCGTCAGGCGTCGCGGGTCGACGGCGCATCGTTCCGGGTGCTGGAACGGTCTGAATTCATTGGACTGTCTGTCGTCCAGGACTATCTCGAATACATGCTGCAGGCTTCGATCGTTTCAGAAGCGAAGAAGAATCTGGGCTTTCACCAGGCAATCCTCGGCGACATCCGGCAAGGTATTGCAGGCGGCGCGTTGAACGAGGCTGATCGCCAGCAGGCCGAGGAGCGGCTGTTCGCTGCCAAGGCACGTATGCAGGAGGCGACCGAAGAACTGGAGGCTTCCAAGATACGGTTCTTCAAGACGGTCGGTAAGCCGCTGACCAACGCGTCAAGGCCAGGCGATGTCTCGAGCGCGCTGCCAAGGTCGCTCGACGACGCGCTAGGGCTGGCGCGACAGAACAATCCGCGCGTCCACATGGCCAACAGCGATATCGACGCCGCCGCCTCCCTGGTGGATGCGGCGCGGGCGAAATTCGGGCCCTCCGTCATCGCCGAAGGCCGCGCCCGCGGCGGCTATGACATCGACGGCGACGATGGCGACGCCAGCGACCTGCAGGCGCGGCTGGTGCTGCGCTGGAACCTCTATCGCGGCGGCATCGACAAAGCCAACGAGCAAGAGCAGGTCCGCCGCACCAGCGAGCAGCGCCTTGTGCTGCACCAGGTTCTGCGCGAGATCGAGGAAGCCGTCCGTACGTCATGGGATCGCCGCTTCCGGCAGGCCGATCTGGCAAAGACATTGAAGCTTCAGGCTGCCGCCAACGAAAGGCTGGTGGCGTCCTATCGCGAGCAGTTCAAGGTCGGACAGCGCTCGCTGCTCGACGTGCTCGACGCGCAGAACACGCGGTTCAACACAGCTACGCTTGCCGACACCGCATCCTACGCGTCGCTTTTCGCGCAGTACCGGCTGCTGGCGGCAACCGGGCAGTTGCTGAAGACCATGAATCTCCAGCCGGCAAAACAGGCCACCGCCTATGCCAAGGCCGAGTTCAATGCGCCTGAAACGGCCGACACCGAAACGTATGCGCGCACGCCGTCGGAGCAGACGAACGATCTGCCTTTCGACATCCTCGCACCGGTAAGAAAGAAGTAGGAAGGTCAAGGACGAACGATAGTCCTGCGGGCCGATCGTGAACCCACAACCCAAAATCCTCTCCCCAAAAGAGGCGTTCAAGGCCTGCTTCTCCGCTGTTGCCGGGTACCTCGGCAGGCCGAGTTCCGAGACCGTGCTGTTTGCCGGCGTGCCGCTGTCAGACACCCGCATCGATATCGACGCCATCCGGCATCTTGCCGAACGCATCGGTCTTGAAATCACGGAATTCAGCCATCGCGACTTTCTTCGCGGACGCATCGACCTTCCCGCCATTCTGTTTCGCGTCAGCCAGTTGCCGGTTGCGCTGCTTGCCCAGACCGAGGACGGTGGATTTACGACCGCTCCCCAGGAAGACGGGCGCACCACAATCAGCAAATCCGAGTTTTCCGGAAGTTATATTAGTGGCGGCGTTTCCTTCTCGATAACCTATGCCAACGCAGTAGAGGCGATGAGCGTCGGTTCGGCGGCCAAGATCGAGCGGCGACATTGGCTGACCGGCACGATGGGGCCGTTCTGGCGCACCTATTCGAAGGTCATCCTGTCGGCGGTATTCATCAATCTGCTGGCTCTTGCCTCACCGATCTTCACCATGAACGTCTACGACAGGATCTTGCCGAACAAGGCGATATCGACGCTCTGGGTGCTGTCGATCGGGATCGGCGCGGTCATTCTGTTCGACCTGCTCTTGAAGACCGCCAGAGCGTCACTGATCGACTATGCCGGGCGCAAGGCCGATCTTCGCATCTCCTATATGCTTTTCGAGAAGGTGCTGAACTCGTCCTTGTCGGCAAGGCCCGGCTCAACCGGCGAATATGCAAATCGGGTGACCCAGTACGAGTTCGTGCGCGAGTTTTTCACGTCGAACACCATCAGCGTCTTCATCGACACAGCCTTCGTCTTCGTCTTTCTTCTTGTCATCTATGCGATAGGCGGTTGGCTGGTCGTCATACCGGCCATTGCCTTTGTCGCCTCGGTGATCGTCGGGCTGATCACGCAACGGCGCATCGGCAAACGCGTTGCCGCTTCCATGAACGAGGCTTCGCAGCGCCAGGCCCTGCTGGTGGAATCCATCTCCACGCTGGAAACGATCAAATCGCTGCGGGCAGAGGCGTACCTTCTGCGAAAATGGGCGGAGCATTCCAAGAACGCATCCAACACGTCCGAGAAGATCAAACAGCTTTCGGCTGCCGCCGGCAACATAACGCAAGCCATCCAGCAGATGGTCACCGTCGCCTTGATCGTGGCCGGCGCCTATGCCTTTTCGGAAGGGCATGTCTCGACCGGCGCCATCATCGGCACCGTCATGCTGGCGGGCCGGGCGGTGGCCCCGCTTGGGCAGATTGCGATCACCTTGTCCAGACTTCGCCAGGCGATGCTGTCCCTGCGAATGGTGAATTCGATCATGGCGCAGCCTGAGGATCGGCCGGACACGGTTGGTTTCGTCAACCGCCCCATTCGCAACGGTGCAATGGCATTCAGGAATGTCGGCTTTGTCTACCCGGGTTCCGAAAACGAAGTGCTGACCGGCCTGAATTTCTCGGTGAAGCCCGGTGAGCGGATTGGCATCATCGGCCGCATAGGCTCGGGAAAGACGACCATGGGGAGGCTGATCGGCAGGCTTTTCCTGCCGACCTCCGGCGAGCTGCTGCTGGACGGGATCGACATCCGCCAATACCACCCATCTGAGGTTCGCGCCGCGGTCGGGATCGTCGCGCAAGCCAACGATCTATTTTCCGGCACCATCAAGGAAAATCTCCTGATGGCGTGCCCGGAGGCGACCGATGAGCAGATCGTCGAGGCGGCCAAGGCTGCCGGCGTCGACGACTTCGTCTCCCGCCATCCGCGAGGCTACGACATGAATGTCGGCGAGCGCGGCACCAATCTCTCGGGCGGTCAGAGGCAGACAATGGCAATTGCCCGCCTGTTGCTGACCAAACCGAAAATCGTGTTCCTGGACGAGCCGTCCGGCTCGATGGATCTGGCTTCCGAGCGCCAGCTGATCAAGCAGCTCAAAGTGGCTTTCGATCGCAACACGACCCTGATCGTATCGACGCACCGCTTCAGCATGCTCGAGCTGGCCGACCGCCTGATCGTCATCGAGCAGGGCAAGATCGTTGCCGATGGACCGAAAGACCAAGTGATACAAGCGCTGCAGAAAACAAGCGCCTGACGAACAGAATTATGCTTGAACACAGCACGTTGGGACGTGGTAAATGCTAGCCAGGGAAGACCGTCCGCCGCTTTTTGCGTCGGCTTCGATATTCATTATCGGGGCGCTTTTTGCGAGTTCGGTAGCCTGGGCATCCTTCGCCGAGGTCGATGAAATCGCACGCGGCGACGGCAAGATCATACCGGCGTCGAAGACCCAGATCATCCAGGCCAGCGAGCCGGGCGTGGTTCAGGAAATCGCCGTGACGATCGGTCAGGTCGTCAAGAAGAATGACCTCATCATTCGTCTCGACAACACCTTCAACACTTCCAGCCTTGGCGAGCAGCAGGCCAAGGCGCGGGCGCTGCAGACGCGCATTGCACGGCTCCAATTCGAACAGACCGGCAGCCTCGAGGGCGCGTTTCCCTGTCCGTCAGAGATCCAGAAGGTGGCGCCGGAAATCTGTGACAACGAGCAGAAGCTGCTAATCGCGCGGCGCGATAACTTCGAAGTCAAACTGTCGGTTCTAAAGTCGCGGCTCGATCAGCGTGAGAAGGAACTCGACGAAGCCAACGCCAATGCCGATCGCCTCACCAAGAACCTGGCCGTCAGCGACCAGGAGGCGAAGCTGGTCGAAGCGATGGTCAAGAAAGGCCTGATGGCGCGAACCGAGCAGCTCCGCGTCGAGCGCGAGCAGACCGAGCTCAATGGTCAGCTGACGCTTGCCGGAGAGACCATCAAGAAAGCCAGGTCTGCCATCACGGAAGCCAAGCTTCAGGTCGACGAACTTGGCCTCCAGCTGCAACAGGAAGCGCTCAGCGATCTGACGCAGGCGCTGGCCGATCTCTCGGTGGTGGACGAGACGATACGCGGTGCCACCGACAAGGTGGCGCGTACCGATATCCGTTCGCCTGTCGATGGTATCGTCAACACGCTTGACATCAACACGGTCGGCGCCTTCGTCCAGCCCGGCGCGGTCGTCGCGGGTATCGTGCCGACGTCCGAGACCCTGCTGGTCGAAGCCCGGGTCTCACCGCGGGACGTCGCCTTCATCCGGCCGGGCCAGGATGCCCTGATCAAGGTGACCGCCTATGACTTCTCGATCTTCGGCGGCATCGAAGGCAAGGTGTCGAACATCACTGCCGACAGCCTTGTCGACCAGAAGACCGGCGAACCGTACTATCAGGTGCGTGTAGCCACCGACAAATCGACCCTGACACGCGACGGCAAGACCTATTCCATCATCCCCGGCATGATCTGTTCGGTCGACATCAAGACCGGACGCAAAACGATTCTCACCTACCTTCTGAAACCAATCAACAAGGCGCGGGAGGAGGCAATGAGTGAGCGATAGTGCGATCTCCCGCCCGGTCGATCGCGACCGGCTGCTGCCACCGCTGGCGAGTGAGGATTTCGGTCTCGAGTTCCGGGTTGTGGCGCGTGGCGGCATGCGCCGCGGCATTCGTCTGGAACGGGCGTTCTGGACATCGCTGAAGCAGATGGCGGAAAGCCGCAAATGCACGATCGGCACACTGATCGAGGAAATTGCAGAGAGCCACGCCAACGCCGGAAACCTGACATCGGCAATTCGCGTAGCCTGCATGCGTGGATTGGCCGACCAAAACCTCACCTTGCAGAGGCTCGCGTCGATCAAGACCATCAGCGCCATTCTCGTCGCCTGTCCCTCGCCGGCCTTTGCCCTGGCATCGTCGAAGAAGATCCTGACCTTCAATGCGCCGTTCCAGCAACTGGTGCGGCGGCAATTGCCGGTGGCGCCGAACGAGGACGCGCGCCAGGATCTCAAGCTGGCGCTGGACCTCAATGTCGCCGACATATTCGCCAGGCTCGACGCCAATGGCGAGACGCCGGTCGCGACCGGTTTCGTCATAGGCGCCGGCGACCGCCGCTACCGCGGTCAACTGAGCGCGGTGCGGGCGCCGGTGGTCGAGCCGGAACTGCTGATGGCGTTCGTCTTCGGCGGCTAGAGCAATTCCGGGAAAAGTGTGAGCGGTTTCCGTGGAAAATTGCGTCAAACAAGAGATAGAGCGCTCAAGACTCTCTGATGGGAGCTTACGGCTGCACACCTTCACCAGGCGCGACCGTCGAAAGGCCGCCCTTGATATCGGCTATTTGAGCAGAACCGGTCTTCGCGCCATGGATCCACGCACGATCGGTGCTGAACGAATACAGCGGCACGTAGGTCGGCAGGTCTGTGTCGCGGGAAACTACATTGCTCAAACTGTCGAGAATGAAGACGCCGCTGCCGGTGCTGACCGACAGCACGGCATGAAAGAAACCGCGCTTGCGATCCTGCAAGACGACCAGCGACATGCTCTGCGCCGGGATGCCTGCATGCAGCAGCGCGGCCATCTTGAGGATGGCGAAATCCTCGCAGTCCCCTGCCCGCCGCTCAAGGATTTCCCGGGGCTTGGCCCAGTAGTCGAGCTTGCCGTAAACCACGCTGTCCTTCTTGTAGGCGATGGCGCGATTTATACTTGAGTTGACGAAGGACAACTTGTCGATGAAGCGCTTGTTCCCGGCTGCCTTGACTATCTCGGCAAAGGCGCTGTTCTTGCGTTCGCACGCGCTGCTCGCGGTACAGTCGACAATTGCCTTGTAGACCGGCGCCCAGCGCGCCGAAACCGGGAAATTGCGCATCGACAGGGCAACAGAACCGAACACGCCGGGAATGATCGCCGCCGTCTGGATCAGATCGATCCCGGCGGCGGGCGGCGCGATCGAAGAACCACGCTTTTCATCAACGGCAACAGAGCTGCTGAAAATCATGCCCATCCGGTAGGCTGAAACCGGCTGCCATGGCTGCGGCCGAGCCAGCGAAACGCCGCCGAGACTGGACGGGGTTTCGACCGGCGCCAGAACTCCAGCGGCAGCGCCGGCATTCACGGCAATTGCTTTCGCGGATGATGGCTGCGGCAGGCTTGCGATCGCCATTGCCAGCAGGAGGAGCCTGAGCCCGGTTATTCCCAGGGCAGATTTTTCTTTTTTCATGACGCCCACCTCTTGACTGTGGACGGTACCAATCTTGTCTCAAATTACTGGAAAGGAAGGTGGATAAGTTTCTCGCAAACAGTAACATCTATTTTGCGTAAAATTTTATTCAAATTTATACTTATGCGTACCAGCCCATCCCGATTGGAGGATATCAAACGGACAATGGCCCGGCCTATGTATATCAGGTTATATGTTCTGGATTTACCACGTGTAAAAAATGCCGAGATAGGCATATCAGAATATATGAAAGTGATTGCAGGATAGTTGCAAAGCAGAGGCCGTCACTGTCTCTTTCCGGGAAATACCGGAGGGGTTTGGTTATGACGAACAGTAACGAATTGGACACCGTCTCGAATTCTTGGGACCAGCATTCTCCCGATGAACATGGCGGCTCGACGTCGCAGACAGGGACGCAGGTAGCGCAGGCCGCTCAGGCGGCGCCTGCCGAGCCCGTACCGGTCGATGTCGGCAGCGGTGCGCCCGTCAAACAAGATGCACCCGCGGAGGCAAAGGCCCCGGCGGCAGCTGCGCCCCACGAGTACGTGGCCGACGCCAGCAACGTTGTAAAGCTTCCGGCCGACGTCTCGATCGACAACATCAAGGTCGACGGCCACAACCTCGTGCTCGAACAGGCCGATGGCTCGGTGATCGTGATCAAGGATGGCGCGCTCAACGTGCCGACCTTCATCATCGGTGACGTCGAGGTGCCGCGCGTTGCCTTGCTGGCGGCGCTTGAAGCAAGCCATGTCGATGTCGCCTTCGGTGCCGATGGTTCCATATCGGCCGGCCCGGGCGGTTCGAACCCAAGTGCAGGCGGAGACTTCTCGGTTCCCCCCGGTGGCATCGGTGACGGGTTTGACCTGTCGGCATTGTTGCCGCCCACGGCTCTGCAATTTGGGCTTCTGGATCGGCGCGAACTCTTCCCGTCTGTCGTCGACAGGCCGGTTTCAGTTGTGGCAACATCCTTGCTTGCCCCGGACGAGGCAGCCAGCGAAACCGGCCTTAACGGCGGCCCGTCACAATCGCCGGGTAGCGACGCGCCGAGCGACGCGGAAACCTCCGGCAAAGGAACGATCACCATCGACGCGCCGGATGGTATCGGGTCGATCGTCATCAACGGCGTCACTGTTATCGGCGTCGGCCAGCATATCCCGGGCGACTTTGGCTACCTGACCATCGTCTCCTTCAATCCGAATACGGGCGCTATCGAATACAATTACACGGTGACCGAATCAGTCACTCATCCCCTTCAGGGGGACGGATTCAATCCCAACGACACGGTTCCGGACAATTTCAGCATCACCGTCACGGACGTCGACGGCGATACGGCCAGCACCACCTTTGCGGTCGCCATCGTTGACGACGTGCCGACGGCGGTTGCCGACACGGACAGCGTGACCGAAGGCGGCACGGTGAGCGGCAATGTGATCGCCGGGCTCGGCGGCGACGGCAATCCGGCCGGCGCCGACACCAAGGGTGCCGACGACGCTTCGGTAAGCGGCGCGACGGGTGCCGGGGCAACCACCGTAGTGGGCGGCGACTTCCATGTCGTTGGCCAGTACGGTACGCTGACGCTGAGCCCGGACGGGACTTACAGCTACGTCGCCAATTCCAGCATCAGCAACGCCTCGCCGGTGACGGACACGTTCACTTACACGCTGAAGGACGGCGACGGCGACACCTCGCAGACGACGCTGGCGATCACCATCGCCGACGGGACTGACCCTTCGGTGCTAACGAACGCTGTCATCACGGTGGACGAGGCAGGGCTCGGCACTGTCAATGCGACCGGCAGCGCGGCCGCGACCAACGTCGAGGACGGCAGCGGAACGGTATCGTTCCATGCCGGTTCGGACAATATCACCGGGGTGGCGTTCACGTCGGTTGCCGGGATCACGGCGGACGTCAACGGGGTTGCCGGCGCCGACTTCGTCTGGACGCTGGCCGGCCCGACGCAGATTATTGGTTCGATCAACGGCATCGATGCCATCCAGATCGACCTGGTCGCGCCCTCGCTGCCGATTCTGGCGGGCACGGACGGATCCGCGACAGTCAATGTGACGCTACTCGACAACTTCCCGCATCCGGACGCGGGTGGGCAGAATGTCATCAACCTGACCGGCATCAGCGTAGTCGCCACCGATACGGACGGTGACCAGGCGAGCGCAACGGTTCAGGTCAATGTCGTCGACGATGTGCCGACGGCGGTCAATGACGGCCCGTACGCGGTCGTCGAGGACGGCGCCAGCACGGTCTCNGACCGTCAACGGCGTCGGCGGCACCACGGCAAGCGACAATCTGGTGGTGCACGTCGTCGACGATGTGCCGACGGCGGTCAATGACGGCCCGTACGCGGTCGTCGAGGACGGCGCCAGCACGGTCTCGGGGAATGTGCTGACCAACGACGCCTCGGGCGCCGATACGCCCAAGAGCTTCTCGGCCTGGTCGGGAGGCGACGCTGCGGCGATCACCGCGCTCACCACCTACGGCACGCTGACGCAGAACGCCAACGGCACCTGGAGCTACGTGCTCGACAACAGCAAGGCCGCGACGCAGGCGCTGACCTCCGGCAGCCATCTGAGCTACGATCTGCACTACACGATGACGGACGCCGACGGCGACACCTCGCCGGCGACGCTGACCATCACCATCGACGGCGCCAACGACAGCGCCTCGGTGGTGACGGCCCAAGCCCAGGGCGCCGACAACACGGTCTACGAGGCCGGCCTCAACCCGAACGGCTCGAATGCCTTGGCCGACACGGAGACCAGCACCGGATCCTTCACCATCTCGGCAACCGACGGCATCCAGAACGTTGTCATCGGCGGCACCACCTTCACGCTGGCCCAGGTGCAGGCGTTCGCGGCGACCAACGGCGTGGTCAACACCGGCGAAGGCGTGCTGACGCTGACCGGCTACACCGGCGATGCCCACACGGGCACCGTGGCCTACAGCTACACGCTGACGGCGACGATCGACAATGACAGCAAGGCGCCGACCGGCAACGACACCGTCGACGGCACCGGCTTCAACGACAGCGTCGCGCTGACCGTCAACGGCGTCGGCGGCACCACGGCAAGCGACAATCTGGTGGTGCACGTCGTCGACGATGTGCCGACGGCNTGACCGTCAACGGCGTCGGCGGCACCACGGCAAGCGACAATCTGGTGGTGCACGTCGTCGACGATGTGCCGACGATGCTATCTCCCGAGAGGGCAGTCCTCGTCAACGTCGCCGGCAGCACGGCGACATTCGATCTGGATGCGGATGCCAACATCGACAACAATGTCGGCGCTGACCAGCTTGGCGCGATCAGTTTCTCCAACATCACAAACGGCCAGCTGGCCACCGGCATCATAAATGGGAGTTCGGTCAATCTGACATCGGGAGGTCAGCCCATCCAGCTGTTCCTTGTCGACCACGACTCCAATCCTGCCACCCCAATGCAGCTGCAAGGGTGGACAGGCGGTCTGGGCACCGGAACCGAGATCTTCCAGATAACACTGCAACCAGACGGAAGCGCGGCGTCCAGCGCCGACCATTACCAAGTTGAAGTGTTCGCCGCGATTGGCGCCACGCAGCAGACCCACATCGACAATTTTTCCGCGCTTGGCTCTAACACACAGCAATTCAAGGCGCTGGACGTGGCCGGTACCACTCAGGACTTGTTGTTCTCCGGCTTCGAGCGCCTGGCGAATGGCACCAGCAACGCTGCATCGGGATCGTCGGTCTCGGCAAGTACGACTGGTATCGGCGTCGCCAACAACTCGATGAATGACGGAGACAACCTGCGGATTGATTTCGTCAACAGTGCGACGATTACCTCCGGAAACAACAATTCGTATGGTTACACGACGCACTACAACGTCAATAGTTTCCAGTTCGCCATTGTCCAGGTGAACGGTAGTCCCCCGGCGGACTCCATCGAGACCTGGGTGCGCATCTACAATGCGGGCGATGACCCCAACACTGCGAACGACTCCGCCGCGCTAGCGAACGACGCGCAGCTCAACACGATCACCGATATCAAGGTGAACGGCGTGAGTTTGAATCTCGCTCTGCTGACGACGGACGGAAATGGCGGTTACCTGGTCACAGGTCTCGACCTCAACGACACCGTTCTCGTCACGGCGTCCGGGACCGGATATGACAGGGTTGAAATCGAGAATGCCCGTTCCATCAACGGTGCAACCCCCAGCCTCGATGGCGAGTCTTTCGACATTGGCGCATTTGCATTCGTCACCTCCGTCACAAACGTCCCGTCAGTCGAACTCAACTTCGAACTCCTATTGAAGGATGCAGACGGTGATACTTCTACCAGTCCTCTGGTCGTCGATCTGCTTTCGTCAGGTAGCGCGACCGCGGATCATTCAAGTTCCGGCTCTTTGGTGACTGAAACCGCCGGCGCGGGAGTGGACAACATCATCGGTTCCAACTTTGGGGATTCGCTTACCGGGAATGGCTCGGCGAACGTACTGGCTGGGTTGGACGGGAACGACACCCTGAACGGTGCCGGTGGAAACGATTTGCTCATTGGCGGCTCGGGTGACGACACCCTCAATGGCGGCGACGGCAATGACATTCTCGTTGGCGGCGCCGGCAAAGACACGATGACCGGTGGCATCGGTGCCGACACCTTCGTGATCGGGGCCGGTGACTCGACGCCTGTCATAGGCGGAGCGGGCAACGCCGGCACGATCTCCGGCTACGACATTATTACGGACTTCGTCGCCGGCACCGACAAATTGAGCCTGCCCGGGACACTGGTGGCCGCGACCGGCGGCAACGTCAATGGCGGGGACTCCACCTTGACGATCGGCGGGGACACGGTTCAGTCCCATTCGCTCACGAACGGTATTGCCAGCTTCTTCGGGACCGACTCCTTTACCCAGCCACTGGCGGTCACATCCACCGCAAGCCTGGCCGCGGTTGTCCAGTATCTGACGATAACGGATATCGGAAACGCGGGGGCGACGCTCGCCTTCACGGCAACGATAGCGGCAGTGAGCCATACATTTGTCTACACCCAGACCGGTGCAGGTGCCGGCGTGGGAACCCTCGTCGATCTCCAGGGGGTCACGATAGCGGACCTGAACACCCTGATCACAGGGTCGATCGATCCCATCATCCTCGACCTGAACCACGACGGCTTTGCCTTCTCCGATGTCGGCCACGGCGTCCAGTTCGATATGAATGGCGATGGCGCCAAGGAACAGCTCGCCTGGAACACATCCCATGATGGCATGCTGGCGGTGGACCTCAACCATGACGGCAAGATCGACGACGGCACCGAACTGTTCACGCCGAGCTTCGGCGGTGGCAACTTCGCCAGCGGGGCGGCAGCACTTGCCTCGCTCGACAGCAACCATGACGGCCTCATCGACCACAACGACGCGGCATTCGACAGCTTGCTGATCTGGCAGGACGCCAATGCCAACGGCATCAGCGACGCCGGGGAATTGTCGCACCTCGCCGACAACGGTATTGTCTCCATCAGTACCGCAGCGCAACCGGCTGTTGGCGAGATCGACGGGCAGACTGTGACCGACAATGGCACTTTCCAGATGGCCGACGGCACGAGCGGCAACTACATCGAGGTGGAACTCAATACTTCGCTGGTTGCCCCGACGCAGCCGTCGGCGGACATCGCCGGCACTTCGGGAGCCGACACGTTCAAGATCGACAATCTAAACATCAAGGATCTGATCGCCGACTACCATGCCGGTGAAGGGGACAAGATCGACTTGAGCGCGTTGTTCGACAAGGCGCCGGCCGGCAACATGGCCGACTATGTGCATTACGACACCGCGACCAGCACCGTGAGCGTCGATACCAGCGGCTCGGGCAACGCGGCCAACTTCGTGGATGTCGCCGTTCTGCAGAATGCGCCTGCCACCGGCACGATCAACATCCTCTACGACGACACACAACATCAACAGCACACGGCCACGATTTAGCACTTATGCGTGGCCGTACTCTCATGCTACATATTAGCGAAACAATAAAACCCCAGTTTGGAGAGGGACTTAAATGAAGCGTTGTGCAAGATTGCTGGCTTCGGCCGCGGCGCTGCTGTTGGCTGGATCGACTGGCTATGCCGCCGACATCATCGACGGGCCGGTGGCCGACTATTGCCGGACCGTCGGCACATCGAACCTGGTGTTGAACGACAACATCGTCGATCTCAAGGTCCAGGTGGTCAAGCTGATGGACGAGTCGGTGGCCGTCGCCAACAGCTCGGAATGGATCAATTCGTCCCGCCCCGCCTTCGTCTGGGCGTCGGAAGCCAAGGTCGCCTGCGGCATGGCCTATGGCTACCTCAAGACGAACTACAAGGACGAGGACACGCTCAACAAGTGCGAGTGCTTCCACGACCGCATGGTCGAGTACATGAACTGACCGAAAGGGATCAAGTCGCGCCGACAGGCTGACGATGATCGCCCGTGGAAGATTGTCGAGAGCGATTGCCGGAGCGATCGCACTGGCCGTTTTTGCCCCTGAAGCCCGTGCCAACTGGCTGGAACGACCTGCCCTCGAGCAGCAAGCTCCGTCCGGCTTGACGCGGCCGGTTCGCTGCGACGCCGCCTCCGAATGGACGCGCGCGACATTCAAGGCCTTTGCGACATGCCAGGCATCGCTCTACGGCTTGGAACCGGTGCTGGCGCACGCGGTAATGGAGATCGAAAGCGAATTCGATCCCGATGTGCGCGGCGCCGATGGTGAGGTCGGGTTGATGCAGGTGATGCCGGGAACGGCGCGAATGCTCGGCTTTCGCGGCTCGCTCGACGAGCTTGGCGCGCCGGCGACCAACATCGCGCTCGGCGTCAGATATCTGGCGCAGGCAAACAGCCTTGCCGCAGGCGATCTCTGCACCACCGTCATGAAGTATCGTGCCGGGCACGGTGAAACCCGGTTCTCCGAACTTTCGGTCCGCTACTGCCGGCGTGCGCGTGCAATCCTGGCGAGAGAAGGTTTTGCGGTGGCCGGGCCATTGCCGGTGGCGACGTTCGGATTCTCCGCATTCCCGACAGCAGGAGACGATCGTGCCCCTGCCCCGGCGAGGCGGATTTGTGTGCGCCGGCTGTTCGTGCCGGGCCCGCGATACATGAAATGCACGGACTATCGAAGCGCCGGGCAAGCCAGAATGATCAAGGCGCTCCGGGCAAGACTTTTCGACGGCTGAGCCATAATCCAGCAATTGCAAAGACGGCGAGGCAAGTCTGCCGTAAGATGAACGGATGAGACCGGGACAAATACCCGGCGGGATATGAGGGAGGCATCATGGATTCTGGCCGGCAGCGACACGGTTCGTGGACGTGGGCGATCGTCTTTGCGTTCGCGGGCATAGTGTCGGGCTGCCAGTCGAAGGGCAGCGTCTCGGACGCGCTCGACCCGGCGGCGATCGCCGCACCCGGGGCGCCGGCCGCCGGCGCTGTTGCCGGTCCCGCCCAGGCGACGCAATCGCTCGGCACGGGATCGACGAAGGTCACGATGCTGCTGCCTTTGTCGGCCCCGGGCAACGCCGGCGAAAACGGCAGGAAGATGCTCGATGCGACCAAGCTGGCGATGGCCGACCTTGGAAATGTCCTGCTCACGGTCACGGTCGAGGACACCAAGGGCGACAGCGCGCACGCCAGCGAATTGGCTGTGAAGGCGATCACCACTGGAACTAAGATCGTCATCGGCCCGGTCGAACTCGCGGCCGCGCAGCACATAGCCAAGCTCTCGGGATCGAAGCGACCGCCGGTGCTGGCGCTGGCCGACAATTTCGCCGGCGGCCCGGGCGTCTATGCGGTGCGCCTCAACGAGGCCGACAGCGCGGCCGCGGGCGCAGCCGGCCTGGCGGCCAAAGGCAGCAAGAAGTTCGTGTTGCTCGTCGCGGCAGGAGCGAATGCCGGCGCGGTTGAAAAGCGGGTCGCCAACAGCCTCAGCATCTATGGCGCGACGCTCGCCGTCACCATTCCGTATCCGGCCGGCGATGGCGGCACCAAAGTGGTCAATGATATGGGCTCGCTGGTCGAGGCTCCCGATGCCATCATCATCGCCAGCGGCGACGACAATCCGGCGCAGATCCTTGCGGCGCTCAAAACGAAAGGCATTCCTGGAAAAGCAGTCGCCGTCATTGGAACCAACCGCTGGCTGGAACATCCGATGGAGCCGCTGTTTGAGAGCTCCTACATCGCCACGCTCGACCCAACCGAAACCGGCCCGATCGCCGACCGCTTCAAGACGACCTACAATTATCCAGCCGACGCCAATGTCGCCTACGCCTATGATATGGTCGCCCTGACAGCAGGAATTGCAAGTTCGGCCGGGCCTGACGGCTTCAGCAAGCAGGTGCTCGAAAATCGGAGCGGATTTCGCGGATCGACCGGCCTGTTCCGGTTTCGGGCGGATGGCTCCAGTGAGCGATCCATGCCCTTCTACCAGGTTCGAAAAGGTGCACTCAAGCTGGTCGCCAAATCGACATCGGGGTATTGAGGGGCAAGGAACCTTGCTTGAGTTGATGGGCTGGCTGAGGCACAATCGCTTGATAGCGCTCGGAAGCCTGCTCCTCCTGGCAGGGGTCTTGTTGATCATCCGGGCCGCAGATCTGCTTCCGAACAATCGGCCGGCGCCACGTCAATCCATCGATCATAGCCAGGCAATGCGACCACCTCCGAGCGCCGCCAATACGCCATGGCGAGGACGGGCACGCAAGATTGCTCAGGACCTTATCGCGCCGCCACAGCTTGATCCGGCGCAAATCGAACGGGTCGAGCCGCGCCCGCCGCTCAGCGACCTTGGTCTGGCCGCGCCTGCAGGGATGCGAATGCCAAAGGATTGGCCAGAGGTCTTGCTTTTCCAACCGGTTGCCACCTCGTCGGCAACCTTCGAATCCATGGGGCGCAAGGTAGCCATCAGCGGGATCCAAGGCATTGACCTGGATGAGACCTGTTCCTTTCGTGGCATCGCCTGGCCTTGCGGCCAGCGTGCGCGCGCGACGTTCAATTCCTGGCTGCGCGGCCGGGCGCTGAAATGCGTCGTGCCGCCGGAAATCGATCGTTTTGCCATTGCGGCACCGTGCAGCTTGGGCAAGCAGGATGTCGGCGCGTGGCTTGTTTCCAAGGGCTGGGCGACGGCCTTGGCGAGTGGCATCTATGGCAAGGCGGAGGCAGTGGCCAGAGACGCGCAGATGGGGATATTCGGCCCGCCGCAATAGCCGATAATTCGGTGTCGTCGCTTTTACCGCCGTAGCCTTGCTTTTGAAGGCCTGATTTCGGGCCGATGGTAGGTGATTGCGCCATTACTAAAATTGTATGTTTCCTCGAAACTGAAAGTGCAGCACCTTGGCCTTATGACAGCCGATCAGGCGGGAGATTGGCTAATGATGACACCAATGGCGAATAGCTCGCCCCGGCAATGGAAAGATATCGCATGGCTGACTGCCCTGGGATCGGCGGGAATTCTGCTCCTCTCGGTTGGCCTAAATTATCTGCTTCTGTTCTCGGAAGCCTTGACGCCGTTCGGCCGCAGCATGGTCACAGCGATCCTGTTGCCGGTCATCGTCGGTGGCCCGCTTTTGCTGTTCATTGGCCTGCAGCGGACCGAGCTCGTCCGTTATCGAAGAGAACTCAACAAGTCGGCGACCTTTGACAGCCTGACAGGCTGCCTCAACCGGACAGTCTTCACGTCGATGGTCGAAAGGAGAGCAACCAGGCCGGAATCGTCTGGTCCAAGATCTGGCGCCTTCCTGGTCATTCATCCCGAACACATCAGGTCCATCAATCTGCGCTTCGGCCTTGGCTGGGGTGACGAAGCCTTGCGGCTCATAGCCTCGACCATCCAGTCATCGGTACGCAAGGAAGATCTGGTGGGCCGGATCGGAACCTCCATGTTCGGGGTCTTTCTGCCCGGTGCGACAGAAGACGACGCCAGGGAGATCGGCGACCGTATCCGGGCGCGCGTGGCCCAAGCCTATTTCGCGCCAAAAGGAACCGCGGACACGCTGACCATCAGCGTCGGCGGCGTGGTGTTTGAAAACGAGTTGGAATTCGAGGACATGTTCCGATCGGCGGAATCGCTGTTATCCGGCGTCGAACGCCAGCCCGGATTTCAATTGTCGCACCTCCACAACTAGCTGAAACAAGTCGTTGCCGGAGGAACACCGCCGCAAATGTCTTGCCGCACGGCTGCGGCAGCGATCATCTTGGCCCTTGTTGCCAAACCGGACGATTGACCCATGGGGCGGTTTCAACCCGTGGGAGGTCTGGTTCCTGACGGTGCTGACGGCATCGCCGCGCATCGCTGGCAGCATTTGCCGGACCGATCAAGTTCTGGTTGCCGCTGGTTGCAGCAACCTTGATCGCCTTGATGGCCGGCTATGGGACCATGCTCCTGCCGCCGAACTCCTGACAGGCCGAGACACCCGCCGCGCGAGTAGCATCAGGTTCGGCGCTCAGGGCACGAGCGACAAAGCTTGAGGCACACAGATAGCAGCTGGATCCCCACGGCTCTCTCTTCATCGGTGGGGATCACAAGCGCGTCGACGTCGGAACCAGCAAGGCTGATGACCTCGTCGCCTCGCCCATTCAGCTTGTGGTCGATATTAACCGCAAGCCAGCCGGCCACAGCCCCGGCCCTCTCTCGAATATATGGCGCGTTTTGGCGTATGCCTGCCTTGAACACCAGCGTGTCCAGTCCGCCTATCGCAGCGGCCAGCGACCCGATCTCGCGTGCGATACGATAGACGAAGAGATCGACTGCTTCGGCGGCAAGAGGATCATCGGAGTCGATTAGCGTCCGCGTACCACCGGATATCCCTGACACTCCGAGCAGGCCGGATTGCTCGTAGAGAAGGGTGACCAATCGTCCGTCTGCAGCTTCCGGTCATTCAGCTGCGCGCTTTGCCCCAGCCAGGCCACGCGCCTTTCTCGTTCGCCGGGCTTTGGGCTTACAATTCCAATCTCGACATAACCAGCTGCACCATCATCACATGATCAACAGCCTCTCATTCTCTACCAGGCATACTATGACGCCTGGCTGGACCCGGGGACCAAAGGACCAGCCTCAAGGACATTCTCAGCCACGACTTCGACGGTCAGCTGCAGTTCAACCGCGTTGGACGTGAGGTGAACACGAGCGCCGTCAACAAATTTCCCAACGACCATCCCGGCCTGGTCGGGCGGAGCCGGCGACTTTTTCTGTTCGCCGAAATCGTCAAGCACGCCCCTGCTGGGGCGAAGCTTTCTAAAGCACGCGCCGACCACATATTTTAGGAGGGCGGGATGACAGAGCGTGAGCAAGAGATCGTCGCGAATGCATGGGCACTGGCTACGGGCGCACAACAAATCCTAGAGGCGCTTCTCATCATGCTGAAAAAGTCGGGAACGTCGCGCGACCTTCGATTGCCGGGTAGCCGGGAAGTGGACCATCAGTTAAGGGTCCGTAGCTAGACCGTGATAAAGCAGCAAACACACTATCATAGAAACGGCGCTGCCTAGCAGCTGGTCTGCCGTCAGGCCGGAAAAATAGACAAGATGAAACGCCACCAACGCTCTACCAATCACGGTTCGGAACACTGCCGAAATGACCGTTAGACGGCGCTAATGTTCCGGTCTGGATTCGCTACCGCTTTGGAAGCATTCTGCACTCGGGGGAGAGGGCGTGGGCAAAGTCCAGCGTCATCAAGGTGCGGATCAGGCCGACCGCTGGCGCAAGAACGCAAAGGGGCGGTGGATGTGGCGACGGCAATATCTGCCGGCGCTGGTGATGGTTCCCTGACCGGCTCATCCCAGCTGGCTGGCTGAGTGGCACCCGCACGGCCGGCGCGGGGAGCTGCGATATCAAGGGCAACATTTCCACCAGTACCGATGAGCGATTTATCACGTTCCAGGGCAGGAGCATTACTGGAAAACGACGATCAGTTTCAGTACAGCGAGCGCTGGCTGTGCAGCGAGGCAGAGGCATGGGCCGCCGGCTGGCGCAAAGCAAGGCGGTAGCGCGGTAGCCACCACCATGTGCAGGCCCACCAGCCCGTCATCATGGTCCGAACCTGATCGCACCCGCCGACCTTGGTCTCAACGTCGTTGATTGGCACTGCCACGCGGCTTTCCTTCATTCGCATGGTTCGCAGACATTAGCATGATCGCATACTCTCATCATCCGGCGTCGTCTCCCTCACAAAGCAGCGCCGGTAAGGCTCGGCGCCCTTTTTGTTTGTCCCATGTGCCAAAGGAGGTCGCCGGGCCTGCCGTTGCTCATCTTTGCGGGTTGCTCCTGATGGCTCCGCTTGGCGCCGTGGCCCTGCGTCTTCCTTCGGGTAAGGCCGGCGAGGCGCTTGTCAGACGGCCTGGCATGTAGGATTATGGTCCTCGTTGCGGCGACGCCCTCAATGGAGAGCGCCAATGGCCAGAACAAACCTTCCGAACAGCTTTCCCGGGCTGAAATCGAGCGCTTCCTGGCGGCAGCCGAAGCGCTACACAAGAGCATCGGCGGGCCGCTCCTGGCGTACCACAGGGAGCACTGCCAAGCTCTACCTGAGGCCCATGGACCCCTGTTGAAGTCGATTGAGACGGTCACCGGCCTGAAGGCGCAGTTCATCCGCTGGAACGGGACAGGACCGGCACAGCCCCGGAGAAGCCTCCGGGCTGGTTCCTCGCGCAACTCTCGCGCCGCATCACCTCTAAGAGCAGTTCGAAGACGCTTTCGATTTCGCCGTTGATTTGGTCGGCAGGGATGCCAGGCTTCTCGGCCGCCGTCGTCAATTGGTCTGCTAAGTCGCTGGCGGCGATCGGATCGCCCCGCGTCACAATCGCGGCGCGGAAGGGTTTTATTAGCTCGCCCTCATCTTGACGCCGGCGCCGGCTGCTCCAAAGTCTTGGGCATCGCTCGGGGAAGTATCAAAGTTGGCGACGAGGTCGCAGTCACGGCGATTGTGCGCGGCCGGGTGACGCCCGATCGCATGAGCGTGACGATCCCCTCCTACGGCTTCCCGCATTCTGTTGTCGATTCGACTTGGAAGACTGTGATTGGCCAGCATATGGAATTGATCGGCCCTGTCACACGCATCGACGGGGACAAGGTAACCGTCAGCCTCCGGCCATTGGTGACTGTCGAGGCCGAGCACGTGCGCCTTGTCGAAAGACATGTGGCACTTCCACGCGGGCGAAAAAAGTCGCTGGTTGACAAGGCTTAAACTTCGTTGCCGACCCCAGGAACAGCCCACTGAAACTTTCTCCTTCACATCGGCTCTGGTCGCCTCCCGCTAGCTGCCGGCGCGTTGCGATATCGGCACAGTAGACGGGTTGGCATTTTCCGAACTTTCCGCCATGTCGTCGCGATGACGTTGGCGAAGGCGCTTCAGCAGATCGCGTGAGGCTTGAATCGCCCTTCGCGATTGATCCATGTTCTGGCGAAACGTGGCGCGTTCCTCCATGGACTTCTGCCACTTCAGCAAGGTGGCCGTAGTCGCAGTAGCGGCTTGAGCGATTTCTATGGGCGTTGCAACCATCGCATTCTCCCTAAAAAGGCAATGGTAAACGCAATCTTTATAGGCCCAACGAAACCCTTCTCCAATTAAAAACGACCATACGGCATACGGCAAAATGGCTATTCGTCGGGGCGCTCGACGGCAGCTTCGTCGACCTCGGCCTCCATCTCGTCGTTGACGGTCTTGGTCTTGCCAAAACCGTCCATCGCCACACCGTCAAAGCCCTGCAGCCACGCGTCGGCATGTTCCTGCCAGTAAGCTGGCACCTCACGCTCCTTGCCATCCTTGCGCGCTTGGGCGCCGTACATCCAGGCGTAGGTGGCGCGTTCCTGATCTTTCTTAGGCATGGCCATTTGCATCATCCTCCCGGAAATCCAGCAGCCTTGCGTGCCGCAGCTTCTCTTCGCCTTTGAGGGTCTCGACCCAGCCAACCAGTCCGGGCTTCAGCCACTCGGCCTTTTCCTTTTTATGTCCCTTCGGGACCGGGCCGCCAACCTTGCCCTGGACACGATCCCAAAGCGCTTGCCGCTCATCGGCATTGAAGTTGACGAGTGCGCCGCCTTTGTAGAGGCCCTTTTCAGCCATGATCACCTGGGTAGCTTTGCCGCGCTCGCGCTGTGCACCGATGATTTGCATTTCCTTTTCCTCAAAGCACTTGATCTTGCGCCAAGCGCTCGTTTGCCGCTGCGATATGGACTGCCCTTGAGCTTCGAGACCATGCCTTCTAGCCCGTCTCGTCGACCAGGTGGCAAACGGCGTCACCAGTGCGGCATCGCTCCGCTGAATTGAATGCGCCCGCCGGCAGGGATCATTTCGTGCAGGATCTCGCCGCGATCTTCGGTCGGCATCCCGCGCAGGTCATGATGCGTGGAACCCTGCCGGTTGCTGACCGTTCTCCGTCAATGGAAGCCCCGAACCAACAGAGCCAAACGATCCTCGTGGTTGACGGCGACGTCATCGCCCGATGCGTCATCGCGGACTATCTCCGCCACTGTGGCTACAGGGTGATTGAGGCCCATTTCGCACGTGAGGCGCAACAAGCGTTGAACTATGCGGAGTTCGGTGTGGACACCGTCTTGTGTGACGTTGACCTGCCGGGCAACATGAACGGGTTCCAACTGTCGAAGTGGGTTCGCGAGAACAAGCCCGAGGTCAAAATAGTGCTTTCTGCCGCAGTAGAACGAACTGCGATCGCGGCGGGCGACCTTTGTCAGGAAGGCCCGCACCTTGCGAAGCCGTATGAGCCGGCCAACGTAGTGGACCATATCAGGCGACTGCAGCGTGTTTGGAGCTTACGATCCAGGAACCCTGGTGCAAAGCGCAATTGATCTCTGTCCAGACGCCGAGAGGCTCGTCTGCATACCAATGGTGATTTAGCCCTGCGAACTGGACGCCGCTCAAAGGAAGAACGGCGTATAAGCCGCAGTCCTGAGTGCGGCCGCAACAGTGGACGGTTGTCCCGCGCAGGACGGAGGAAATTCGCCCTCCTGCGCGGGCGGTGAACGGGATACCGTAGGAGCGTCAGCATAGCGCCGGCCACAGGACGGGACGCGGCACCGACTGTCCCCGTCCGGTAGTCCGCATGTTTTGGTCGAAGCCGACCGGCTGAGATCGTGCGCATTTTGGTTCTCGACGGTACGGCCGCTGATCGGCGATGATGCAAGGACCGAGTTGCCCGGAAGAAATCGATCTGGTCTTGCACCTTTTTTGCTTCCTCATTCGCGGGGCAGCTTGTGATTTTCCAGCCTGACAGACCCTCCCCTGTCTATAAGAAATTTCCCGACGCATGAGCGCACGTCCAACACAGTGCGGACTCCAATGCTCACCGGCAGCGCGAGAATGGTAACCACCTATCTTGAGGGGAGCGCCACGTGCGTAATCAACGATGCAGGCGCTGCCAACCTCGGCATCCCCGGGAATAGCAGGCTTATAAATGAATATATCGTTGATCAACGCTATCGCCGCAGCCGCCGGGAGATGGACAGACCGCGTTCCAGCTAGGGGGATCGATGTTCCAGGCTAAAGGCATTGGCATGCCCGAATTAGAAAAAAGACCTGAATCCCGTAAAGCAGCAACAAAATGCCGAAAGCTATCCAGAAGCCCGGTCGCGTAAGCAATGCCAGATCTTTTCTTAGCTGCTCCATTCACATCAACTAACATGGCCAAGCGTCGTTCCCGTCCGCTGGGGACAAATTTCAACTAAGCTGATCGGCTTCGTCGCATAATGGCCGCGCCACTGCGGATCGAGACACCTCAGCGCCCCGCATGAGCACGCGCAACTCGATCGGAGGCGCAAGGAGAAAGTTCGGAACGGTTCCAAGAACCCCGAGCAAATTGAGCGCCGCAGCGGACGATAAGGTTCACGCATATCCCGGCGAACATCCGCACAGCAATGGTCAACATCAACGGCAGAAGGGCGTCCGAAAAGAAACGCATGCGTCACCGCCTCATCGAGAGTCACCGCAGCGGCATCCTGAATACAGGTCGGCGATCCGAAGAGCATGCATTGCGCAAGATTTTCCAGATGAACTGATGCCGAGACCGGCCCAAGCGTCCACGCTAGCCTCCAGCCGGTCATTGCATGAGACTTCGACAGGCTGTTCACAATTATCGTCCGCTCTCTCATTCCGGGAATGCTATTGAGAGGAACTCGCCGTCGAACACTGTTCTGCGGTAAACCTCATCGCTGATGATCCATAGATTGTGCCGCTCGGCAAATGTGGCAATTGTTTCCAGATCGTCCCTGCCGAACTCATATCCGCCGGGATTGTTTGGGGAATTCAGCAAGATCGCCCGCGTTCGATCTCCTACCGCTGCTCTGAGAATATCCTCGGATGCCTTCCGCCGCGCATTTTGCAGCGATAGTTTGACGGGTCGGACCACTGCTCAATCGGCGCGTATTGCCGCTTCGTATGTAGATACCAAGGCTCGAGGCAAAGCACCTCGTCGCCAGCTCCGGCAACGGAAGCTTAGTGTGATTGAGCGGCCAGGCGGCCGGTCCCCAATTCGTTCGAATGATGCGCTTGCCTCGCCAATGTCGCATGGTGAGTCAGCCGGCAAACCAAAACACTCAACCGCCGGTTAGGCCCGGCCGCCTGATGCGCCCCACAAGAGGCTGTGCCGGGCCGTTCGTCGGGGCTTCTGCACCTGAGCGTTAATGTGCCCAGGCAACACACCATTGACGCCAAGACGATGGCAAGAAGGGGAGCCGCGCAGTCCTCAAGAATAAGTCAGCAGGCACCTAGACCGATGTAGGGCCTTCCAATCGCAGCTCTCGGCTCCTCGCGGCGCCGGCGCCCTGGCATCGTTTGATTGAACGAAGACGCTGAGTTGAGCTCTCGATACAAAAGCATCTCAGTCCTCGTGCCTCAATGGTTCCGGGCATGCGGCTGCAGGGGATGAAGTTATGAAGTTCAGGGATTTGATCAGACGCGCCGAGGACAATGTGGAGAGGTCGTTCGACGATCTCGAAGCTGACTTGGCTAACGCTGTCGACCAGTGCCTCGATTTGGAGGATGTCGCCGACGTGCCAAACATGGCAGGCGACAACAACGAACAGGATGACAGCGTACGGAGTGAGGGCGGTGCCGGCGACGACGATGATAGCTCGCCGATACCAGCGCATCGGCTGACCTCACACACGCAGAGCCGAATTGCTGCCGTGAGCTCGTTTAACGGCTTGTTCCACGATGCCAAGCTCCATTTCGAGGACATCAACGCAAAAATTTCCGAAATTACAGGCACATGTCAACTGACGTTCGAGTTTTTTCACATCCTTCACGCGGACATTCTCCGTGCGAACGAACTGGAGCTGGCGAATCAAAATCTGATCGCAGATCAAAGGAACTTGTCGGAAACACTCAATGACCTGAACAGACGGTACTGTGAGCGTCAAGGCACCATCGAGACATTGCAGCAGCGCCAGGCAAGCCTTGTTCAGGAGTGTGAAGTGCTCCGTGGCGCGTTGGCCGCGGCAAGGCTGGAGCTGGTCGAAGCGGCGAACACCACCACAAAGAACGAAGCGGAATTTGGCGACCTCACGAACATGCTTGCCGCCGCAAATGTCGAGGCCGACAGGCGCTCCCGAGAGAACAAACAGCTGCGTGAAAAAAATGTGAGCCTGTCTATTGACCTGGAAAAGGCCATGAAGCGGGAGGAAGAGGCACGGCATAGGCTGGATGCCTTCTCGACGATCCATGCCAACGAAGCTGCGCGAAATTCCGAAATGCTGAGTGCGCTCGGCAAGAGCGAAAAAGAGGCAATCAAATTGCACACCTCACTCGAGGTTGCGCAGGCCAAGTTATGGGAGGTGACCGAAGCAGCCAGGATTATGCAGGCGGACATGGATGGCGAGCTTAAACGCTGCCAGGCTGAGAACCGAGGATTGCGCTCAGAAGTTCAAAGCCTCCAATCGCGCTTCGAACTCGCCTCAATCGCAAACAACGAGGCCGCGGCCGAGATCGCCAGGCTCCAGCTACAATGGAGCGACGCCCTGGCGGAAAAACAGGTGACTGACGAAAGGTTGGCCGCACTCGCTGAGGAGGCCGAAACCAACAAGGTGAACCTTTCCAAGATCACCGCAGATTTTGCGCAACTGTCCATGCAGCAGGCGTCCGATCAGATTGAACTCGATGTGAGACGGCAGGAATGTGAGGACTTGCGGGTCGAAATTGCCTCGGTCAATGCTCGGGTCAGGGAATTGCTGCCCTACAAGAGGTCGCATGGAAGCGCGAACGCCTTGCCGCATACATCTGACGTGGCAAATGTAGCGGTGACTGCAGACCGAACGGTGCATGCCGCACGCCGTGTCCGCCGGAGGGCCCTCGCCGCGTCGTAGGGGCAAAGAACCTCTCCTCGTGAGGCAATTGCCCCTGTCGATGATCGTGGAACGGTATGCGCTCTTTGTTGCGCAAAAGATGACAGGACGCTAACGCTGTTGTCGGAGCAGGACTTGGTGAGGCGGCCAGGAAAATCCTGTTGGGGCCTTGTAGCCGGGACAATGTCCCAGACGAGCTCGCGCGTCGTCCGCCGGCGTCACCCCTGTCCGGCATCACGTCGCCTACCAGCCAGTATGTCAGCAAGCACGCCTGCAGTGTGCCCGCGGTCGACCGCCCACAGCCGCCATGTCATTGCCGGAAAGCCCTCGACATCTGGTCGGTAAGTGGCTTCAGCAGATAAGACCAGACGCTGTGTTCGTCCGTACTTATGTGAACCTCCGCTGGCATACCGGGTTTGAGCACTTTGGCATCGGTCAGACATGTGGACTTGTCTTCGACATTGATGCGCGCCGAGAAATAAGAAAGCTGGCGCTGTTGATCTTTTATCAGGTCCGCCGAGATGCGCTTGACAGACCCTTGGCAGGCAGGCGTGGTACCGGCGTCGAAAGCCGGAAACCGGATCGAGACCCGCTGACCTGGACGAACGTCATCTATGCGCGACGGCGCAATCAGCGCGTCGACCACAAGGTTGCCGGTGTCAGGGACGATCATCATCAGAACTTCGCCCGCGGCAATCACGCCGCCGATCGTGTGAATGGAAGATTCCTGTACCGTTCCCGATTGCGGAGCGCGGATGGTGGTTTTGGCCAGTTCGTCCTGCGCCACAACCTTGCGCTCGCTGAGTTCGGTCTGCTTGGCTTCCGTTTCACGAAGTTCGCTCGTTACGTCACTACGCCTTTGTTCATCGAGCTGAAGTATCTGCAGTTCGGTCTCGCTGATCCTGGCCTGCGCCTCGGCAACCGCCGCCGCGAGGCGCCCTGATTCTCCGTGCGCCCGGGTGGCATCCAGTCTGATGTTGCTAAGTCGCTCTTTGGACACCAGCTTCTTTGTAAAAAGCGCCTGTACATCGACAAGATCGCCATCCAGCAGGACCACGGATTGTTCTTCCGCGGTCTGTTGCGCCTTGAGTCCCTCAACTTGGCGTTCGAGTTGCTTTGAGCGGCTTTGCAACTGTGCCTTCTGCCCGTTGAGGGCCGTAGCGCGGCTGTCGAACAGCGTGCGCTCGCCGTTCACCAGCGCAGCCAGCTCCGGCTCGCCCATTCGCGCTTGAAGGCTGAACGGAAGCTGCATCTCCGACAGGCCTTGCCGCTCTGCCTCCAGCCGCACAAGCCGAACCGTTGCCCGATCAAGATCCTTGCTAATTATCTGCAGATTGGCCCGTGTCAGTGTGTCGTCCAACCGTGCCATCACATCGCCGGCCCGTACATGATCCCCATCTTGCGCGAAGATGCCCCCTATCGTGCCGCCCGTCAGATGCTGGACCTTCTTTATGTTGCTCTCGACCACCACGGTCGCAGGCGCAATTACCGCGCCAGCAATCTTGGTCAGACCGAGCCAGAGCCCGCCGCCGGCAATTAACGTAACCGTGACCGCCGCCCCCAGGATCAGGTTGGCCCTGATTCCATCGCGCGTGCCCGAAATCATCGCGTTGCGCCGGCTCCCATTGCCGATCGGGGCCGATGGAGCCATCGTCGCCTCAGACAAAAAAATATTCCTCATGCGTGACCGCTCACCCCTTTGTGCATCGCGACGGCCGCTGCCGGGCGTTCAACCGGCGCAGCAAAGGGGCGGATGACGTTGGCCAGGACCTCCTCGCGTGAGCCGAAGGCGTGAAGCATCCCATTGGACATTACGAGTACCCTGTCGATGTTGGTAAGGGCAGAAGGACGGTGCGCAACTACGATGACGATGCCTCCACGTCTGCGCACTGCCAGGATCGCGCCGGCCAAGGCGGTATCGCCATCGACGTCCAGATTTGAATTCGGCTCGTCCAGAACGACAAGAAACGGATCGCCGTAAAGTGCCCTTGCAAGCCCTACGAGTTGCCGCTGTCCAGCCGACAAGGCTGTTCCTCCCTCGCCCATGCGTGTTTGAAAACCGTTCGGCAATCGCATTATCATTTTGTCGACGCCCGCTGCCTTGGCAGCTGCCAGCACGCCCTTGGCGTCGCCCTTCCCGCCAAATCGCGAAATGTTATCGGCAACCGTTCCATCAAACAGTTCGACGTCCTGGGGCAGGTAGCCAATATGTGCTCCAAGGTGTTCTTGGTCCCATTGGTCAAGCGAGGCGTCGTCCAGCCTCACCGTGCCGCGAAGTGGCTGCCAGACGCCCACCAGCGCGCGCACAAGCGTGCTTTTGCCAGAGCCGCTCGGGCCGACAACGGCCATTCCCGTCCCTGCAGCCAGGCGGAAGTTGACATTGGCTACCGTCGGTTTTTGCTGGCCCGGTGGCGCTATGGTCAGGTCCTCGACCGCAAGCTCCGCTTGGGGGCGCGGAAGTTCCATATGTTCGTCCCGGTCAGGAAAAGCGGCCAGCGCCGTTGCCAGTTGCGAATAGCTTTGCCGGAACGCGGCGAAGCCTCGCCAGTTCGCGATAGCGGCGTCAACAGGAGCCAATGAGCGACCCAGCAAGATGGAGGATGCGATGATCACACCTGGCGAGGCTTCGCCTCCTATCACCAGGTAGGCACCCAGTCCAAGAACGCAGGACTGCAAGGCCAAACGCAGTGCCCTAGAGAGTGCCCCGGTGGCGCCGACGACGTCGGAAAGCCTCTCTTGGTGCCGCAGATATGCGTTATTGATCTCGCCCCAGCGGTGGGCAAGCCGTGCGGAAAGGCCCATCGCGCGTACGACTTCCGCGTTGCGGCGTCCGGATTCGGCGAGATTGCGTTGCGACACCAGCGTCTCGGACGCGCGTGTCACCGATGTGCGGCCAAGAACTTCCGCCATGACCGTGAGCAGCACGACAATGATCGCACCGCTTGTGGACAACAGACCGAGCGCAGGATGCAGGAAATAGATGATCAGCAGGTAAAATGGAATCCACGGAGCGTCGAATATAACAGTCGGCCCCATTCCGGAAAGGAAGCCGCGTAACTGATCGAGATCACGGAGGGGCTGTATCCGGTTCGCATCCTGCCCGCCAATGAGCGGCAAGGACAGCGAGAGGCCGAACACCCTCTGCTTCAAATTCCTATGGACACGATTGCCCACTCGAACCAGCAGGCGCAGCCGCACGAAATCCAGCAGCCCGTAGACAGCGTAAAGACCCAGCATTCCGATGGTGAACCCGACAAGCGTCGGAACGCTCTGCGAAGGTAAAACGCGATCGTAAATTTGCAGCATATAGACCGAGCCGGTCAGGGCGAGAAGGTTTATGACTGCCGAGAAGATGCCGACGCCTACCAGGCCAGGCACGGTCCCAAGCATTGCGCCTCGCAGATCCGACGAACTCCTTCCACCAGGGTTCATAGGCTTCGACCTCCCGTGAGAGATCGTTGCGCAAGCTCACTGGCCCCACTGGGCACCGACAATCTCTTGCTGTTCAGGAGCGTATCCCCTTAGCCTTCTAATATTACGCCCCACTAACATGCTTGGACTTTAGTCAAAATGTAGCAAAATCGTGGCGCTGCCCTCAGAAACCCGGAACCCACATGTCAAATCGGGGGAAAACTGCCGTTCCATGGTATTTGGGCGGGGCTTCATGCCGGGCGGAGCGGCCCAAGAAAACCACCCCCTGCCCTTTTTCGGGACATTTTCGCGCTTTAGCGCTTCCTCGCAACAACCAGGAAGTGTTGCGCCAGCTGGCCAGGAACGCAAAGCCTTCTGCAGGCCTTCTCGACAGGCTGCATCATCATTTCACAGAACCCTGGCAACAGGTTTCCCGGCCGAGGCAGGTAACCGTACGGTATCGTCTGCTCGACGGTGAATCCCGAGGCAGTCAGGAGGGCCTTGAACCTCGCCGCGCTCAGCGTGTGGCGAATTGTGCGTCCAGACACTCGATTGAGCAGCCGGCACGCCAGGCCGACGGGCGACGTCGCATTCATGTGAACGTTGCACACAAGCCGCCCGCCATCTTTCAGGTGCTCATTGATCGCTTTCAGTGCATGCCATTTCAGTTCATCCTCTGCGTTCAGGAAAAAACGAAATGCGGTTACCACATCGAACGTCATACCCAAATTCTCCCTTGTCACGTCGACGTGACGCAAACTCACATTGGGCGGTACTTGAGCGCTGTCGAGCATAGTTCTGGAAACGTCGGCGCCAACCACCTCGCTGAAGAGGCCGGCGGCTACCTCGGCGATGCGACCTGTTCCGCATGCGAAATCGAGGCAGTTTCGGCTCGCTCCGCTCAAGGGGCGAAGAACGTTGAGGATCAGGGGCTTTTCGATGTTCTCCCAAAGCGCGCCATAATAGCCGGAACTGTGCGTTTTGTTGTAATGTAGGCCGTAGCCGGGCGCGCAATGGCTGGTCCTATAGCCGTCCGACACCCAGCCGCCCTGCGCATTGCTCTCCTTGCTGGACGTAAATTCCTGCCAATTTCCGGACTCACCGGCGCGCGACCTGGACCGCACAATTCGCGCTGACGGCATATGGGAAGCATAACTTGCAGACTGCGTCATCTGATCCGCGTTCGTTGAGGGTGTCAGGGTCGCTCCCTGGTTGAAAATGCGCCTCACCTTGGATCTCCGTTCAGTTGGGTTCGCCCCCCCGATAGAACAGTAAGCTCCGCACGGACTGCGCTGACGCCCTATTGGACTGCCACACTTTGCAGTTCACTGCTGAATCTGGCTTCGAGAGTATCCCCCGGCAGCACAATCGCATCTTCGTCAACCAACAGCTTGCGCCATTCATTGCCGATCTTGCGCACGATGGTCACCTGGGCCCGTACCGTTTCGCCGGCAATCGGCAATGGCTGTGTGGATGCTCCGGTCGGCTGCAGCTTCTCGCTGGCGGCATGGAGCCTGGCGGTGACATCCGCTAGCCGAGCGTTGGTGTCCTTCAGATCCGTCAGCAAGCCAATCCTTCTTTGATTGTCGTTGCGTTCGTGCTGTCTGACAAAGTCCTCCTGCTGGCGTCGCGCCCTCATCAGCTCGACCGAGGTTTGAAGCGCGCCGCTTGAAGACAGAAGCAACGCGCGCCTGACATCCGCGAGCCGGGTGTTGGTCAGATTGCCTGCATCGAATGCCTTCGTCACTCGCGCCAAATCTTGCTCATCCGCCTTCACGCTCTCGCCCTCGACTCGTTCGCGTTTCTGCAAAACGCCAATTTGCTCGGCAGCGTCCGTCCGGCCCTTCTCCAGAAAATCCTGCTCTTGCCGGAAATCACTCAGCGCAACCTTTAGCGCCTCTGCTTCAGCCTGAGCCATCGCGGCTACAACGCTCGGCGAAAGAGGTGATCCCTGTGGTGTCTTCTTGTCGAAATCCGCCTGGCCCTGAAGCTCGGCGCGAATGCGGGCAGCGTGAAGGTATTCTTTCGTGTAATCTCCCCAGAGCATTTCGTAATCGCGCTTGAGATCGACCGGATCAGGCCCGGCCTGGCCCGCCCGTGATCGCAAAAAACTGAAGCCGCCGGAAACGGCCAGCGCCTGCCGTACAGTCATGAGCGGACGGTAGGCCTGTTGTCCTGGGGTGAGCACATCGCCCGTTACATAGATCGGGCGATAGTCCGCTATGATTGCTGTGACATCGTCGGGCTCGACAGTAACTGTCTGCTCCCGCCCGTCAGTCAGACGCACGTGAAAAATCTTGCTTGGCAAGAGCTCTTGCATTCGCCTTTGCAATTGAGACGCCGTCAGGCCTGCGACCATGATCATCCCCGCCTCCGGAAGGGCGATATTGCCATCCATCTGGACTATGGCGCGCTGCGTCCGATCAGGGATAGGCGCTATTCCTATCTCGACCGTATCGCCAGGTGAGAGTTGATAGGGCTCGACCTCGCCTGCGCAAGCCATCGAGGTTAGCGACATCATCACGACTGCGCCAAGAACGTATCGTCTACTGAAGATCATTTGCGACAATCTCCTTCCGGTCGAACACCGGCTTCAAAGGCCATTCAACACGAGTAACGAAATCGTATACCGGGCCACCGGGCACGCCCCAGTTGCTGGACCAGACCACCTGGGAGCCGTCTGGAGACGGAGAGGCATGCGTCTCGCTCCAGTAGTCGAAGGGCGCGTTGTGCGTGTCTGCGACACGGCGGACCTCTCGACTGCCGTCTAGACGCAGCGCAATGACTTGCTGAGCGTAAGGCGCCCAATCCGGGTGCTGCGATAGTTCGGCTGGCGTGCCGCCATAACTCAGAAACACCCAGCCGGGCCTGCCGAGCGACCTGAGTGACGCATGCATGGCCTCGCCATATTTCATCAGCGAGGTAGCCTTGCCATCAGCCAAGCGGCGCTTGATCACCTGATATTTGTCAGGATCCGATTTGCTGATCCCGACATAGATTTCGCTTCCGTCGGAATCGACCGTCATGTCGCCATGGCCCGGTCGATGGTGCTCCATCCACTTCTGGCGCAATATGCCGTCGATGGAGAAGACGAAACTCGCTTCGATTCCGTCCGGTAATTGCTGGGAACACACTATGTTGATTCCGAGTGGTGAGATCGAGCAGGAGCCGGTTGTTCCCGGGAATTCGGCAAGATCGATATCGGGGAATTTCTGCCGTAGCTTTAGATCGTAGCCAAAGACCACCGCTCTGCCGTCATTGTTCGTTGCACGCACCGCAATCCGGCTGCCGTCGCGGCTCGGATTGCCTTTGTTGGGTCCAAATTTGAGGTTGGAGTACGCTCCGGAGGCGAACACGACGTCCTCATGATCGGTACGTGGGGCCCATGTCGCAATCTGCCGGCCCCCGACGCAGATCATCAACTCGGGATCGGTGGGATGCCATTCGCATTCGGTCGCGCGGTTGCGGTGGAACAAAGGCAAGTAGGTTTGTCCGTCGAGAAAGCACAGGCCACCGCAGCCATTGGCGATCAGGAGCAGGCTCTGGTCGGCATTCCAAGCCTGTGCGCTTGAGTAACGGTGGGTGCAGTACTTCTTCCCGCATACACCCGCCCGGCCGAGAACGCCCGGTCTGGTGATCCGTGCGAAAACCATGCCAGACCAAGGATCCCTTGTTTCGCGCACATAGCCCGGCAGGTTGTTCAGGACCGCAGTGGCCGCCGCCTCCGCTGCCTTGCTTTGACGGCCACCGGCAACGTAGATGTTGGGAGATATGGCACCGGCAGCCAGCAACAGCGCCAACGCATGACGGCCGCCCAGGGTCATGTCATGTAACCCACTTCGCGCCGTACCCGGCCTTCACTAAGGCGCTCGCGCCACCACGTGATTGTTCGCTCCAGCCCATCGCGCAGGCTGGTCTGTGTCCGCCATCCAGTCTCGCGTTCAAAGCGCGAGGAGTCGGCGAGCAAGGCGCGAACTTCGGAATTTTGCGGCCTCAGGCGCCTTTCATCACGACGGACCGGCTTTTTGCAATCGGTCAACTCAAGAACAATGGCCAATACGTCCGAGACGGTCGCAGCGCGTTGGCTGCCAGCGTTGTAGGCGTGGCCGAACTCGAGCTGGGCGAGACCTGCGGTCAGGAACGCTGTCGCGGTATCTTCGACATAGGTCAGGTCGCGGATCGGGCTGGTATCCCCGATCATGATTGCAGGACATTTCGGGTCGAGGACCTGCCGGATAATGGTCGGCACGATGGCGCGTTCACTCTGGCGCGGGCCATACGTGTTGAAGGGTCGCATGATGACCACAGGGACATCGAACGACCTGGCGTAGGACTCCGCCATCATGTCAGCGCCGATTTTGGACGCCGAATACGGTGACTGTCCCTGCAGGGGGTGTGTTTCGCCGATCGGCATGGTTTGGGCAGTTCCATAGACCTCGCTCGTCGAGGTATGGATCACCCGCTCCGTCTCCCACAGGCGCGCCGCTTCGAGGACATTCACCGTGCCTAAGATGTTGGTTTCCACATAGGACTGGGCAGCGGCGTAGGAGTATGGAATCGCAATAAGCGCCGCCAGATGAAAAACCGCGGCTTGGCCGCGCATGATCCGGTTAAGGAACGCACTGTCGCGGACGTCACCACGGACGAGCCTCAACTGGCTGCGGATGGTGTCCGGCAGATCGTCTAGCCATCCATGGCTGTCGAAGGAATTGTAAAGGGCAAGGGCTGTGACATCTGCCCCGTTGCGAACAAGCGCCTCCGTGACATGCGAACCGATGAATCCGTCCGCGCCGGTCACCAGGACTTTCTTTCCATTGTAGCTCATCACTGCGCATTCCTTTGGCTGTTTGGAACGCTTCCCTTGGATATTCAAACGTCGATCGGCGGTACCGGAACCCAACCGACCACTGCCAGCACTCCCCGCACCATCCACGCGAGGTCGGAGACGATGGTGCGTCGCGGATAATATGAGAGGTCCAGTGTTGCCTTGGCGGGGAACATGACCTCCCGGTAGAACACGATCGGATCTACGGATTGGGGGAAGTAATGCGCTTCGTGCCGAAAAACGACCTGGGCTGGTCCCAGCAGGCCTGGCTTGTATTGCAGCACGGCCCTAAGCTCGCCCCGGAAACAATCGGCGAAAGCCAGGCTCTCGGGCCGTGGGCCGACGATCGCCATTTCGCCTTTGAGGACATTCCACAGCTGCGGTAGTTCGTCCAGCTTCGTCGCTGCGAGAAAGCGGCCAACGGTGGTCATGCGTGTATCGCCCACGACCGTCAGCGCAAGGCCTTGAGAGCCGCAGTTCACACCGAATTTGCGAAATTTGTACATGCGGAAGGTTCGGCCGCCGGCCCCGATGCGGGTCTGAGCGAACAAGATCGAGCCACCGCCCTCGAGCAGAAGCGCTCCGGCGATCAGCAGCATCAATGGCGCCAATGCGACGGTAGCGATGCCCGCCACCGCAAGATCGATTGCGCGTCTCGCAAAGCCGTGATCAGGATTGGGAACGAACATCCGGTGAAAGGCAGGGTCTAACGCATTCATGCAGCAGTTCCTCTTTGGGCGCCTGCTTTGAGCGCGCCTGTTTTGAGCGCGGCTGCCAGGGCAGCCACGACTGATTCGGCGGCGGCGGAAGTGATCTGGGGGTGCAGCGGAATTGTGAGCTCTCGCTCAGCGAAATCCTCTGTTCGGGGCAAACTCACGCCGGGAAAGCGCTCGCGGTAGAACGTCATTTGGTGCACCGGCGGGTAGTGGATGGTGGTCTGTATGCCCTGTGTCCGCAGCTCGTCGATGACATCCTGCCGGCTCGCGTAGCGCGGCAGGACGATCGGCATGATGTGGTAAGCCGACGTCCGGGGTTCGCTAAATGGAATGACAATGGCTGGGCAACGGTCCGCGATCAGGCGTCGGTACAAGACAGCTATGATACGCCTGATTTCGTTCCACTCTTGCAGGTTCTGCAACTGAACCAGCCCTATTGCCGCTCGCATCTCGTCCATTCGGTAGTTGAACCCGAGCATCGTGACATCATATTGCGGCGTACGACTGTTCAGCCGCTGATGCGTCCCCGTGGTCATTCCGTGCCCGCGGGCCAGGCGAACCCTGTCGAGCAGATCGGGGTCACGTGCAATCACGGCGCCCCCTTCGGCCGTTGTCATGTTCTTGTTGCCATAGAAGCTGAACGCGGCCGCGGCGCCGAAGGTCCCGACTTCCCTAAGCCCGGGCGCGTGCGCAGCGTCCTCGATGATATGCAGCCCGCGAAGCCGGGCGAACCGCTGCCATTGTTCCCGATCGGCGAGATACCCGGCGAAGTGAACGAGAATGACCGCTTTCGTGCGCGTCGTGCACCGCGCTTCGGCTTCCGCAACCGAGATCAACGGCACGTCGACGGACTCGATGTCGACGAAGACCGGCGTCGCCCCTACATACAGCACCGCATTCGCCGTCGCCACGAACGTCAGCGAAGGAACCAGTACTTCGTCGCCAGGGCCGATGCCCAAAGCATGGAGGAGAAGATGGAGCGCTGCGGTGCAGGAACCAACCGCGACGCAATCTCGCGCGCCATGCATGCTGGCAAAGGCCTGTTCGAACTCTCGTACCCTGTCCCCCATCGTAAGCCAGCCGCTATCAATCACCTGCGACAGGGCTGCCTTCTCTGGCACGCCTAGGATCGGGGCGCTCACCAAGAGCATCTTGACCTCCTGAAAGCCTTGTTAGTGGCTAGACCTCTGCATCAGACTTTCATGCGGCTGCAGCGGCAGCCGCGACCTCGATTGAGGACGACTGATCTTCCCAGGCAATTGCCTGTGCATTCTGGAAGTCATCGACACGACCGATGTCGAGCCAAAGACCGTCATGCTTGTAAACATGCACGGTCGTGCCGCCCTGCATCATCTGCAGCATCAGGTCATCGAACCCAAATGGGATCCCGGACGGAATGAACCGCAGGACATCTGGGTTCATGCAGTAAATACCCATGCTGACGAGATGGGAAAGCGTCGGCTTTTCCCGGAAGAGCTGGACGGTATTGTCGATCTCGTCGATGACCCCGAAGTCCATCTTGATATGACGGCACGCCGTGGCGATCGTAACGGGATCCCTATGCAAGCGGTGCGCGGCTACAAACCGGCTCAGGCTTAGATCTGTGAGGACATCGCCGTTCAGAACGACAAATGTTTCGTTCAGTTCATCCCTAATCAGAGAGAGAGGTCCGACGGTGCCGAGTGGCTCCATTTCCTGGGTATATTTGATCTTCAAGTTCCATTGCGATCCGTCGCCGCAGACGCTCCGGATCAAATGTCCTAGATACCCTGTCGTAATATATACCTCTTCAATGCCGTTGCGCCGCAGCCACTTCAAAAGCAACTCAAGAACAGGCCTGGCCCCTATCGGCATTAATGGTTTCGGCAGGACCGATGTAAACGGTCGAAGGCGCGTACCCATCCCACCACATTGAATCACCGCTTTCATTCGATCCTCCTGATCTGCAGTTGGCTTTGTTCGGGATCGGTGTTCCATTGTCCGGCCAGGGCACACCCTCAAATCCGGCCAAACCTCGGCGGCAATCCGAACATCATATGCGAAAAGGTATGTGACAGCCGGGGCGGCTGTCGTCGTGCATTCGAATGGTAGGGATTCAAAACGTTCAAGGTATTAGATGGCCACGAGATCAACAGCCGATAGAAGCGCGATTGGGCACTGATCATGACGCCGATAAAACGAAAGCAGTTGCTTTCAAGAAAGCTGCGATCCGCCAGGGCCGGACCGGCCTACAGGTCCGGCGACAGCGGGTGGCGACATAACAGATGTCACATGATTACGATGGTCCTGAACAGCTGGCTTTGGACCCAGAAATGGGAAACCGGCATCGTTTTGCGGACGGGCACCGCACGCCAGGGTTAAAAATCTATGGATGAGCTTCGCAATTTAGTATTATATTAGACGTTCTGGATGTGCGTGGATGGGACGCTGCGGACATCACTGTGATGCGTTGACCAGTGGATGGCCGCCATTTTAGGACCACCACGGATTGTCGATCATAGGCGAATGGGAGGTTCCAGCGGGTTTTCTCGTCGGGAACCGAGTAACGCGTTGGGGTAGTTGCATGGCTCGGATCGTCATTGCCGACGATCACGGCTTATATCGGCGTGGTCTCCGGCTGGCTCTCATGGCTGGAATTCCAAGCGCCGAAATATTCGAAGCTTCGTGTTTCGATGCCGCGGTCAATCTTCTAGAGGAGCAGGCTTCCATCGATCTTGCGATCCTCGATCTGAACATGCCTGGGCTGTTCCATCAGGAAGTGCTCAGCGACTTTATGGCTGCCTATCCTGACACTCGCTTTGCGATCGTTTCCGGGGATGATTCCCGCTCGGAGATACTGACCGCGCTTTCGATCGGACTTCACGGGTATATCGTCAAATCGCAGAGCGACGAAGAAGTCGTGCTGGCTGTAAACGAAATCCTCGCTGGCCGGATCTATGTGCCATCTCTGCTATCTCGAACGTCTGCCGACCAGAGATCGCATGCCCCCCCACCTCCGGTTCAAAATCCCAGCCGCCGGCACGAGGGCTCGGGCGACGTCGCTAGGCTGACGTCTAGACAGAAGGACGTCCTCAAGCTGATGGCAGAGGGGTACTCGAATAAGGAGATTGCCCGTAATCTGGACATTGCCGAGGCGACAACGAAAATCCATGCCGCAGCCGTGCTGCGTGAGCTTGGGGTTAGAAACCGTACCGAAGCAGCTGTGTTGCTCCAAAGCTGGCTGACGAGACAGGCGAGTTGACGTATGCCCCTCGAACCGGCCCGAGTTTGCTTGCAGGAAATCGCAGCAAAGGGCCCACACCATCGGTTAATTGGCCAATTCGGCTTCGACTTGGAGGGGCTCTATTGCAATCCAAATTCCTCAATTTCTTTGCGCGATACACGCAGCGAATATCGAAGGCCATCTTCGGTTATTTCCATATTCGGGGAATGCCCGACAAGCGGCGTGCTGTCCACACCGATTATCAGTGACCCGAACCCGCGGCGTACGACTTTTGAACTCTTCCGTCGGCCCGATTCCACCCAATCGAACACGAGGTCGTCACCTTCGTCCTCGGATGCAAATCGCCACTTAACTTCGACCTTGCCATTCGGGTCACCCAGCGCACCATGTTTCACCGAGTTTGTCGTCAACTCGTGAAGGATCATCGCCAAGCCCTCGGCGGCGCCGCTTGGCACAGTGAGGGAAGGTCCACTGATCGTAATGTCGCGTGTCTCCTTGAAGGGCTGCAATTCCCGGTCCACGAGTTCATGGAGCATCCCTGACAGGTTGGCATGACGAGAAAGGATGCGATGGGTCGCCTCCAGTGTTCGAATCCAATCGATCAACATCTCCTTGTATTTGGCAACATCATTGTCGGGAATATCGATCATGTTGACCAGAGCTCTAATCACTGGAAACACATTGCTGAACCGATGGCGCTCTTCGCGCATTATGCGCTCGCGTCTCTTTACGGCGGCGCGAAGCAAAGTTGTTTGTCGACGTTCGGTCAGATCCGCCGCCACCCCGATGCGCATTTTGCGGTCGCCGTGCTCTTCCTGCCGTCCACGCAATGCAATCCAGCGTGTGTGACCATCCACTTGCCGGACGCGAATCTCGACGTCAAAGTTCAATGCCGATGAAGGCTTTGCCGAGGCGGACAACTTCGGCCAGTCGACGGGATGGATTACGGCCGAGAGTTCTTCCAAGCGGCGGACTGGGGCCGGAGGCAGACCAAGGATGTCCCAGAACTTGCCGGAGCCGGCGACTGTCCCATCCTCAATGTCTATTTGCCATGTGCCCAGGCGCCCGGCAGATACGGCGAGATCGAGCCATTCCTTCTGAGCCCGGAGGGCCTCGCGTGCCGCTTGTCGCTCGGAAATATCGTCAATCACCGCGAATACGCTCTCATTTGGCGCCTCTTCCGGCCGCGACGAAGACAGGGCCAGGTGAGCCCAGAATGCCGTGCCATCCTTGCGCAAAACGCGGATATCCGTAGCAGACGCGGTCCCATTGCCCAAATCTTCCAAAAGTTTCCGCACAGTACCTCGATCGTCGGGGACAATGAGTTCCTCCAGCTTGAGTTGGGCAAGTTCCTTGTGCGCGTAGCCGGTCATCTCCAAAAGCCGTCTATTCGACTGCAGCAGTTCGCCATGGCGATTGGTATTAGCAAAGCCCAAGGCGGCAGCGTCGATGGCACCGAGCCTCGCTTCTGCCACCCTGAGCGCACCATGCAGATCTTGTCGCAGGCGGTGGAACACAGCTGCGATCAGGCTACCCGAACCCAGAAGGAAGACGGCCCCGGTCCAGTCTCCACCAGTGAGGTGACCGTCCAACAGGTGTCGCATCCACAAGCCGGCGACCGCCATCAGAAGCGTTGCTGCGATGGCAACAAAACGGCCCTCAAGATACACGATGACAACGGTTATGGGGATAAACGCAACAAGCGGCAACGGCTGGCCGCCATATACCGTACTTATCGCCTCGAATGCTATCGATGCTGCAAACACCAAAAGCGAAGCTAGATGAGCCCACGTAGTGCTCGACACATTCGATTTGAGCCAGCGCAGGTCCGAACCCATGCGCAAAGACTACAACTTTCGGTCTAGTCCGTCGAGACTAGGCCGAAGGGGTGGCACCTAATCCCAATGCCCGATTGCCATGACTTTGCCGGCGAATAAAATCATGGTGTCAGGAGCGCTCTTCAGAAAGATATATCCAAGAGACGCTGCGGAAAAACCATTCGCAGATTTCTCGCAGTATGTGGAAATTCAAGTTGAAGCAGCAACTTCATCAGATTTGATTTGCGTCAGTAGCAATGGGTTGGGTGGAAGCGATGACACTGATTGAAACGCGAAACGATGCGCTTGCAGGCAGGCAATACATTGTATTGAACGATACCCGCCACGAAAGGCCGATAAGCCTTGTGGACCGGCCGGACGCAAGGGTCGGCGGATCTCGACGACGCAGCCTGGAATCCATCACCGGCATGCTTGATCGTATGGGTTGCGGCTATCTCGTCCTGGACCGAGACAAGAAAGTAATAGAATGGAACGCTGCCGCTCGGGACACCCTCGCACGCCAGGGCGAAGCAACTGATACAGCCGTCGAGCTTGCTGCCGGGTTGAGGCGGCTGGTCGCGAATGTTCCGGTCCACCTCCAGCCGGGCTCACTCTCATGGGTAGTGATCCACAGCAGAGGCGACAGGCCGGTGACCATGAACGAGACGGGCGTCGTTACACCGGACGGGACAACCGTCGTCGCATTGCTGGACCGGGATAACAAATCGGCGGCCAACCCTCGCACGTTGCAAAGGATGTTCGGTTTGACCAGCGCGGAAACGCAGTTGGCGCTACGCCTGGCCCATGGCGACGCGCCCTTGGAGATCGCCCGTAGCTGGCATCTCAGTCGCACGACTATTCGCTCTCAGCTCGCCTCGCTGTTCGCCAAGACCGACACGAGGCGTCAGGCGGAACTAGTGGCTCTTTTGGGGCGCATTTCGGTTTTGCCATGAGAAATCGACTGCTGTCTGCATCCGCTTTGATTCAGACAGCGGCGGCCCGCATTGAGCGCGCTGTCGCGTAGATCACAAGGCCGGCGCGCCATTTCCGATCGTTCAAGCGCTGCCGAGATAGCGCGGAACGCGGAACCTGGAAACGGGAGTGACTTGCCATGGCCGAAGCAGATTCGAAGGTCAACAAGCTGGCGGATATCGTTCACGGGCTGCAGGATGGTGCTGCGTCGACCCTTACGCACACGGGGCCGATCATCGTCACGGGCGCCGCTGGGTTCATCGGATTTCATGTTGCGTTACGCCTTTTGCGGCTCGGCGCCGAGGTCATCGGCGTCGACAACTTCACGCCTTACTACGACCTGAAGCTGAAGGAGGCGCGATTTACACGGCTCTGCGCCGAGCCGAGGTTCACGCCGATGCGCTTCGACCTGGCGGACCGGTCGCTGGTGAAAGCGCTGTTCTGCGAATTCCAGCCATCGCACTTCGTGCATCTGGCCGCCCAGGCCGGGGTACGTCATTCGCTCGTGGACCCGCATGCCTATGTGGAGTCAAACATAGTCGCGTTTCTCAACGTTCTGGAGGGCTGCCGACACGCCGGCGTCAGCCATCTCGTTTATGCCTCGTCGAGCTCCGTATATGGTGCCAATCGACGCATACCCTTTTCCGAGCATCATGGTGCCAATCATCCGGTGAGCTTCTACGCCGCCACCAAGGCCGCCAACGAGTGCATGGCGCATTCCTACAGCCATCTGTTCGGCTTGCCCGCAACCGGACTGCGCTTCTTCACCGTCTATGGTCCCTGGGGCAGGCCCGACATGGCTGTCTATACTTTCACCCATGCCATCGCCGAGGGCCGAACGATCGAAATCGCCAATGCCGGGCGCGTATGGCGGGATTTCACCTATATCGACGACATCGTAGAGGGGGTTGTTCGCGTGCTCGCCAAACCACCGTGTCAGGATCCCGATTGGGACGGTCGCGCTGCCGATCCTGCCACCAGCTCGGCGCCGTATCGGCTCTACAATATCGGCAATGATCGGCCTGAAGAAATCAACCATCTGATCGCGCTCATCGAGACGGCCCTTGGCCGCCGCGCCCTTCGCGTCAACGTACCTTTACCACCAGGTGACGTCCTGGAAACCCGCGCCGATGTCAGGGACCTCCGCCGCGCCGTTGGCTTCGCACCGGCGACAACACTGGAGGACGGCGTGCAACGTTTCGTGGAATGGTATCGGGAATTCCATGCATGCCCCGTCGGACAGGTGCGACCAGCCGGCCTTACGGCAACGGCATAGTGAGCACAACAGCGGCATTTCCTTGGTGTGGCAGGGTCGCGGCTCGCCTTCAATCTGTCTTGGGATACGCCGGCAATGGAAGGGACCCAAGCTGCCGCCCTGTGCTGTGCCCGACCCCCAAAAGGCGCCGCGCATAGCGGGTGAGCGGCTTCTCGAACAGACGGTGGGTGATAAATGCCACGCCCAGGGTTATCGCCAAGGCCGAACCGATGAAAGCCCACGGGCCGAGCACAAAGATCAAGCCTGTACGCCAGAAAATTATGCGCATGGCGCGGATCACGAATGGATGCATGAGGTAAAGAGCGTATGACGCATCGCCAACGCCAGCGGCCCACCTCGCCGCCAGGCTGTCATGCCTCAGTTTACCCGGCTCTGCCAGGGCAGCACTCCAAACAATTAGAGACGCCGGAATGCCATACACGACAGGGCGACCAAGGCCGGCCGAGATATCGGGAAACGCCGCCGCAAGCATCAGGGCACCCAGTCCCGTTGCGGCGACACAGGCCCTGATTGGGCCGGAAGGCCGCAGGCCCGAGGCGCACATGACCCCGATCATCGCGCCGAAAGCGAATTCGAGGATGATCGGATTGGTCCAGAAACCCCAAGGCTCTGGCAAAGGAGCCGCAAGAGCGCCCAAGAGCACCATCCCAACCAGGATCGTGAGCAGGACCGTAACTGCCCACCGCATGGGCAGCACGATCGTCGCCGTGAACAGCACGTAAAACAGCATCTCATAATTGAGCGTCCAACCCAACTCGTAGACCGGCTGAACGACGCCGTCAGGGCGACTGGCCGGAACGAATAAGTAGGATTCGACTACAAACCTGAAATCGACGTAGCTCTGGTTGAGAAGATTTGGGGCGGCCACCGCCACCGCAATGTAGAGCGAGGTGAGCGCCCAATATAGCGGGACAATTCGCGCGATCCGGCGGGAAATGAAGAGACGCGCGCCCCCGGGCTTTGCGAACAGCTGTCGCGACGTATGCACCATGATAAGGCCGGAAATCACGAAGAAAATATCGACTCCAGCGCTCCATGGTATCGGATTCCAGCTCTGAAAGGTGCGGCCGGCCTGTAATTCCAGGGTGGCCGCATCATGCTGGGCGTGTCGCAGCGCGACCGAACTAGCCGCGAGGGCGCGCAGGACCTGGACCTGGGTGAGGGTTTCGCGTTGGCTGCGCTCGACAGGCGTCGATCTCTCCGAGCGACGGCGCACTGCAGGCGCCGAGGCGCTCGCCATTCGGGCTTGTTCCATGGATGCTCCGCAGATTGTGAGCACACCCTGGGGCGCCTCCGAAACTGATGCATCCTTCAAATGACGGACACAGCCCGCGAAGTATCGGCTGCCCGCGCGGGTGTCCGGAACAGAGATACGCCGAAGCGTCTGTGCAGCCCTATGGCCTTTGTGCGATCCGGGCTTCGTGACTTCCTGCCCGAACGACGGCAATCACCGTAGCGAAAACAGTGCTCTCATTTGCTCGCCCTCAAGAACCAATGCCATTGACGGGCATCGACCGCGCTCGGCCTGATCGACAGCAAGGCAAAAACCAAGCCTGGCATGATTTTCAGTCGCTTGCGGATATAGACGGCCATGGCAATGCTCCAGATGCTCAGTGCAAGTGCCACACCCACCGCAGCGCCAAGCAGGCCGTACACCGCAACTCCGGCTGCACAGGCAATTATATTGGCCACAGCACCCGCTACCATCGTCGTTGCCGCAGCCCATTCATTTCCAGTCATGGTCAGGAGATTCTGTTGGGGCCCGCACAGCGCGACAAAGACATATCCCAAAATCAGAACCCGTGCGATCGGCGCTCCCGCGCTATAACCCTCACCGAAATAGCTCAAGAACGGCTCGACTATCACCATCATTGGGACGGCCACCAGGATGGCACCGCCAGCAGAAAGCAGGGTTGCGCGCGCGAACAGCTGTTGTAGGCCTCTGCGATCGCCTCTGACGTAGAGATCGGCTGCTGTTGGCGAAAACATGGTTGCCACGGCGATACGGGACAGGCCCACGAGCATCGCGACATTCAAGGCCAGCGCGAAAATACCCGCTTCAGCAATATGGCTTGTCCAGCCCAAAACCAGGACTCCTGCCCGACTGACGAAAACATCGAGCCCAGTGATGAGCATGAGCGGGGGGACGGCAAGCCACCATTCCCTCGAGGCATAACTTGGCTTGGCGTGTCCCAGGCCGGGTGGTTCAAACCTCCTCGCGATGATGAACACCAGCGCCGCTGTGAAAGCGGAACTCACAAGCACCGCCATCGTCACCGAGGGCGCATCCACTGTTCGAAATCCCGACAATGCCAGGAGCGCTACCAACACGAGCAGGAGTCCGTCTCGCATGATGCGCTCCGGCAACAACGCCGAGACAACGCCGCCGAAAGCACGCACAAGCGTGGCTCCGAGAGCATAGGCCGTAACCAAGGGCACAGCCATCATGCCGAGCACGATGCTTGTCTCAAGCCCTCTTTCCGTTGGATCTGAAAGGAACAGGACGGACGCAGCGCCGATCATCCCGAACAAGGTTGCCGCTATCAGCGATCTCTGCAGCGCAAATCTTATCACCCCGCGGGCTAGATCAAGCCTGCCACTGGCCCTATAGGCCGGGAGGAAACGCAACAATGATACATTAAAGCCAAGCGTTGCCAGATAGGCGAGCACTGACGTCCAAGCCTGAACGTAGGAATAGATACCGTAGTTGTGAGGTCCGATAAGGCGTGCAATTGCCAACTGTGCAAGACTGGTCAAACCAGCGCCACCAATATAGATCAACAAGGCGAATATGCTTGCCCAAGCCAGCCGCGAGCCCATGTCCTTGTTGCGCGGCGGTGCGGTTGCTGAACCAGTTACATCTGCGCGATGAGCCGGCAACTCAATTTGCTTTTCGCCGACCGACCTATCGAAGCGCGACAATGCAGAAAGTATTTGTCTCTCAATCCGACAAATACTTTTAAAGGTCGATGGACCATCGGTGTTTTCGACGGAGATGATTTCCCGGCCAGATGTTGTCAGGAGGTCATGCATCGCTTCAAAAACGGCGAATGAGCGCATGTTAACGCTCAAGTCGGCCTCGAAAATCCGTTCCGCCGGCGGCTCAAGCTCCATCCGCCGACGAAGGCGACTTTCCACGACCGCAGCTGGCACCAAGAGCCTGACGGTGAGATCGGCCGCCGGTGCGAGGCTGAGCGCCTTTTCCAGCGCTCTGGGGTTGGTGCTCCCATTAAACATCGCAAGCGAACCAATCGCTTGAACATATCCTTGATCGAAGATTATAATTTCGGGCGATTGCTCCGCAGACTTCCAGCAACGCGAAAGGTGCAGGATGTATCGCCAGATTCGCGCGCGCCATATTCGGTTTTTTGGCGGTATCATCCTCACTATTGCAAAGGAATTGGAAATATCATCGGCTCGCCCTGCCGAAAAAAGCAGTATTCTGGCTGTTGAAAACATCGCCGATACGATCCGTGATATGAACAGAAAGATTCCGAGATCATATTTGGCGGCCCTGGTGCTTGGCTTGTAGCTGAGAGCGACCTTGGCGTGATAGCCTTTCCCGCGCAGCTGCTGCGCAAGCGCATGTGCGAAGGTTGTTTTGCCGGATCCTGGAGGTCCGAAAAATTCAATGATCATCGTGTAGCTGGCTCGATTTAGGGGCTCGATCGCTCCCTGGAGCTTCTGTTGAAGATCGCACACGCATCTTCAAACCCTCTCCAACAGAAGATCGGCGTTGTCTCCGAGCCTGGAGCCGGCTAGCCTCTTCAGGTTCACCCGGGTGAGCACACTCCCTACTGGAACGGTGGCGGATCCGCCGGCTCCTATTGCATCCAGAGCACCACGGGCAATGCTGCGCCTCGTCCTTGCCCAGCGAACGGCAAAAAGCACCGAATCGGCCCAGCGCTTAAGCAGCCTGGTTTCAGGCCCCCCGAGGCCCAGGGGACCGTTCATGATGACCACGTCGTAGGCCGAACGCAGCTCCTCGGTGAACTGGCATTTGTCGACGGTGGACAGAAGCGTCAGGAGATCATCGGAAGGTGCTGGAGCGGCCATGAGGTCGATACCGATTTCCGGCATCCTCGTAATTGCATCCTTCAGCACGCAACGTTCATTCACATAGTCGCCGAAGGAGTTCCGGGCCTTGTCGGTGCTGAATTCACCACGAAACCCGTTCGTGAGCCGTACATCCTTGCGATCGAGATCGAGGAAAAGCACTCTTCCTCCCAGCCGCGTTGCCGCCAGCGCCAGGCTCCATGCCAACTCGGTCTTGGCATCGTCCTGGATGCTGGATGTCACGAGAATGATATGCGGCGGCTGTCCCTTTCCCTGAGTTGGCGCCGCAGTGACGAGCAGCGAAGTCACGGCGCGGCTGAACGGCAAGTTCTGCTGGCTCAGAACCAGATGCCGCAGCTTTCTGGCGTTAAGTCCCGCAACCCTGGGAAGCAGTCCTACGCACGGGACCCCAAGCTCGGCCTCGGCTTCGGCTTCACTGCGCAAGGTTTGGTTGAAACCGTTGCGGACCAGGACAATGACCGCCCCCATGAGACCAAAGACGACCATGCCGGGAGGAATCAGGAAAATTGGCGACAATGTCGTGGGGGCCGACGGCGGCCAGGCGGTCGAAAGGACCGCTACGCCTGGCGAAGGAGCGGCGATGCGACGTGTCAAGTCCTGCTGCCGGCTCAGGAGTTCGTTGTAATGCTGCGTCACGATGGCTACCCTAGGTTCAAGGGAACGCAGCCCCGAAAGTTGGCTCGCCGTGTCGGCCACGGCCGCGTCGAGCATCGCCTTGCGACTTTCAAGAGCCGTAGCCTGAGACCGGTAGACATTTGCCTCGGCAGCGATTCGGGCAACGCTTTGCTCCATTTCGCGGGCGATCGCGTTGCGCAGATCGCCGTCGGCGGCGGCACCCGACTGGCGTGCCACCAGGTCCGTCAACACGGGCGACCCGATTTCTTCAGCGATGGCCGTGACCGGGGCGCCCGCCTTGCGCAGGTCCTCAATACGGCGAAGGCGCGCTTCCGACGCGGAAAGACTGGCTTTCGATAGGAATATCTGCCGGCCGAGTTCCGCTGTCTCACTGGCTGCGTTGTTGGCCGCAGTCTGATCGACGGCGCCATGCGTGAGCCGGTATGTCTCCAGCCGATCTGTCGCTTCGACAAGATCCCTTTGTACTTGCGGAAGGCTGGCGACTATCGAATCCAGATGAACCTGATCCGATGCCCGGCTTTTTTGTACCAGATCTTGAATGTAGACCTGGGCAAACGTGTTCGCGACAAGTGCCGCACGCGCCGGACTTGGATCGGTGAAGCCGATGGTGATGACGCGCGATCGCAGCTCTTGTCCGACCCTCATTCCGTTGCGTAGCGCCTTCAGCTCGGGCGCGTCCGCTGCGTCCGGATTTTCCGCCACCTTGTTATCCTGTCTCCAGGCCCTGTTCAGGAGATCGATGAGGAACGAGCCAGCCGCGGGCGGGACGGCATTGACGACGGTCTTTCCGTTACCGTCGACTGGTTGGGCTTTGCGCAGTGCTGCCAGGACCCGACGCAGGTGGCCTTGCGAGGAGAGCATCGTCAGATGATCATCGATGTTCGATTCCAGCGAGTCCTGGGCGGATGCCACGCCGCCCGAAGCACTGCTGCTCGGGGCATCGATAATGACCTGGGTCGTTGCCTCGAACAGCACCGGGCGGGTGAAGCCCGCCAGTCCGGCCAGGATGCCGCCCAGAAGGGCCACGGCAAGCAAGAACCATTTTCGCGTCGTCAGGATGATGACGAGCTGGTGGAAGGGTGACGATTGCGTTGGCTCGCGTGGCGGCCGCATCAAGCGCAGATTGGTTTCAAGTGTCCCAACTTCCATCTGCTTGGCGCGCGGACGCCGGGCGCGGTTGGCTATGGAACCTTCCATCTCAATCCCCTGTCAGTTCGATATGGTAAGAAGGGTGCGTGGCGACCGTCGATGGCCGCATGGCTTCGTTGCGCCACGCCTGAAACATGAGCACCGGCCACAGGTCGCGGAAATTATCTTGGCTTCCATGCAGATGATTGCGCCAGCATGCGTCAACCTTCTCACGGTCGATGACCCCGTCCCCGGAGCGGCCGATCGTGGCAATGATATCGGTTGCCCAGCCGCGCAAGGGCCCTTTCAACCAAGTCCCGACCGGAACGTCGAAACCTTGCTTGGGCCGGTCGACCAGTCGGCGTGGTACATAACGATCAAGCAGTCGTCGAAGCAACCATTTGCCCTTCCCGTTTCGGACTTTGGCACGGGCTGGCAACCGCCAGGCAAATTCAACGACGCGATGGTCCAGGATCGGGCATCGCCCCTCAAGGCTGTTGGCCATGGTGGCTCGATCGAGCTTCACCAAAATGTCGCCCGGTAGATAGCCTGTCATGTCGGCGAATAGGAGACGCGAGAGCAGGCCGTCGAGCTTTGTGGTGTCGGTAGGTGCTGTCGACGGCTTGCGATGAACAAGGTCGTTGGCTGAAGATTTTGTCAGTTGCAGAAAGAGTTCGTCCTCATCTCGCGCCGCGAGCAGGCGGGCAAGGCGAGCCAGGCGGTCACCGCGCAAGCCATGCCGCATATTCGCCGAAAGCGGCAGATTGCCGAAGATATCTTTCTGAGAGGCTTGGGCCAGCAACCCAGCCCCCGATGCCAACAGCCGGCGAAATGACAATGGCAGCTCATGCTGCTTTGTGAGGCGGGTTGCCAGGAAGTGTCGAGAATAGCCTGCGAAGCACTCGTCGCCGCCATCGCCTGAAAGCGCCACGGTTACGTGTTGCCGCGCGAGGCGCGACACCAGCAGCGTCGGTATCTGCGATTCATCGGCAAACGGCTCGTCCCAAATCCGGGGCAGCTCCGGAATGACCTCAAGCGCGGCAGCCGGCGAGAGATGAAGTTCCGTATGATCGGTGCCCAGATGCCGAGCAACCGCGGCCGCATGGGGAGCTTCATCAAACCCACCTTCCCCGAACGCTATGGTGAACGTCCGAACGGGGTTTCGGGACTGTGCCTGCATCAGGGCGACGACAGTCGAGCTGTCGATCCCGCCCGACAGAAAGGCGCCCAGCGGCACATCTGCAATCATTCGTTCCTTGACGGCCAGGCGGAGCAGGCTGTCGAGCTCGGTTGCGAGGTCCTCGTCGCTGGCAGCTATCGGATCGCGCTGTCCCTTGCAGGCGACATCGGCCAGCGACCACCAAGGGTGAATGCGATGCGCAAGCGAACCGGTGCCTCGGGCGTTGGCGAATTGCGCCGCAGTGACCGACAGGACTGATCCAGGTGGCAGCTTGAACACGCCTTGCCAAATGCAACGGTCATCCGGCACCCAGCCTTTGGAAACCATTGTCGTCGCCGCATCGACATCGAGTTCCGGGGTGAAGCCTGGGAAGCGAGTGATCGCCTTCAACTCCGAGGCGAAGACGAGCGCATCACGTGTCAGGGCGACATAAAGTGGCTTCTTCCCCATTCGGTCGCGGGCAAGCTGAAGCGTTCGGTTCTTCAGGTCCCACAGCCCAAAAGCAAACATGCCAGCGAAGCGCGCGAGGGCTGCATCAAGGCCCCAGCTTTCAATCGCGCACAGCATGACCTCCGTGTCGCTGGCGCCGCGGAAATGATGGCCCGCCCCTTCCAGTTCACGGCGCAGATCGCGAAAATTGTATATCTCGCCATTGAAGGTGATGACATACCGACCGCTCGCGGAGAGCATTGGCTGGCGACCCGCTTCGGACAGGTCGACGATGGCCAGTCGCCGGTGGCCGAAGGCTACCCCCCCTTCACGGCTCACCCAGAAGGCCTCACCGTCAGGTCCGCGATGACGAAGCGTCGTCGCCATCGGTCCGATGGCCCTGAGCGCACTTGCGTTGGCTGCATCGGGCGCCAACAAAATTCCGGCGATCCCACACATTCTAGCATCTCCTCTGGCGAACAATCGCGGGGATCGCTTCCGGCGTCCCGGCGGCAAGGCAGAGGGTCAGACAGAACCACACGATCGGATGGCGGATGACCAAATGCGGAGCACTGAAAACGGCGATCGATGCCACGAGCGCCACGAGAGCGTCCAGCTTCGCCCGCCAGGCGGACAACGCAGCCGAGCCGAAGATCCACATCAGGGCTAGAACCGAAATCAGGCCGCCCTGAGTGTAGAGATCCAGGATGGTGCTGTGCGCCTCGAAGGGCCGCGGCAAAAACTGTTGATTGACCACGGGCGGACTATCTAGATGCGGGCCCGGACCCAGTCCAAGCGATCCCGATCGTGCCCCCTTCTCCAAGGCTGCATTCCAGAGGTAGAGGCGAAGCGCCGCGGTTTGGGCAGTCGCTTCCCCGCCCTTGTCTTTGGTCAGGCTCTTGGCGAAGTCTTCGGCGCTGGAAGCCTCGCTGAGGGCATAGGGCGCTATAGACAGGGCCAGCGGCAGGAAGCCAACGGCCATCAGGACGGCAAGCTGCCTTGAAAGGCTCGCCTTATTGCCGTCGCTCGCCAGCCAGGCCCGGACCCGCAGCCCGAGAAGGATCAGACAAGCCAGGACCGTGGTATAAAGGTAGGTATCGCTTTTTGTCAGCCTTCCGACGTAAACGGTGAATATGAGGCTGCATAGGGCAAGGCATCTTCCCCATTTATTGCTGGTGGTTGTGGCAAGATGCAAGGCCAGTGGACCGAGTAGGGCGCAGTAGAGCGCAAGCTGGTTCGGATTGTCGGACCACCCGCAGAAGCGGTCCCAGTACCAGGGTTCGACCCCAGCCTGATGGAGCCAGCCGAAACCAAGCCCTACCTGAATGATGAAGCCCGCATTCGCGACAGCAACCATCCACCAGGCGATACGACGCAAACGGAAAGACGCGTTGGGCTCCGCAGCGGCCAGACAGGTGACGCACGCCAACAGCACATAGGCCAGCGTGTCGTGCAACAACGGATCCAGGAACAACGTGGTTGTCAGAAAACCGATGATGTAACCCACGCCCATGGCAAGCGCCAGGATCAGCCAGAAAAGCCCAAGCTTAGCCAGTGCCGGCGTAACCTCCAGTTGGCCGCCAGCAAGGATTCGCGTCATCGACAGCATTATCCAGAGCGTGAGGCACAGTTCGCTGTAGCCGAAGGGCAGCCCTGGGATGCTGAGTTGCGCCGCGTAGGACATCGCGACGCCGAAGGCCAGAAGCGCATCACGCATCATTGCCGCGCCTCGCCCAGTCGATGGGGGCTCGGCACCGCCTCTTCCCTCGGATTCGCCTGCGCAGCTTGAACAAGCCTGCTGCGATATCTGCCACCCAGGATTGTCTTGTACAGGTCGCAATACTGGTCGATGACCCACGACAACGAGAACCGCTCCCGCACGAATCCGACGGAACGGCTCCCCATGGTCTTGCCACGGGCGGGGTCGGAAAGAATATCGACTATCCGCGAGGCCAAGCCATCCGCATCGCGCGGCGCCACGAGATAGCCGTTCCAGCCATCCTCAACCACATCGTTGCAGCCCGGCATGTTGGAGGCGACGATCGGTAATCCGGACAATCCCGCCTCCAGCAGGACACGCGGAATTCCCTCGCGATATTGCGTCGGAAACGCAAACAGATCCGCCATCCCCAGGAGGGCTGGAATGTCGCGCCTTGGCCCCAATGCGACAACGTGGGGAACATGGCGCTCGATATCGGCTCTGCTGACGGCAAACGGACCTTCGGAGTCTTGCGGGCCGACAAGTACGAAACGCGCGTTGGGCCTCTCGCGGATAACGCGAGGAACCGCCTCGATGAGGGTTGGAATCCCCTTCTGCCGCGTGAGCCGACCGACAAATATTATGACCTGGGCCGATTGTAGGCCAAGTTCCTCGCGCATCGTGGCAGCCGAAGGACCACGATACCTTGCCATCGAGAATGCATCGGGGTCGATGCCAGAACTCCGGATCAGTCGCCCTTTGCCGCGAGCCACCAGCCGGTAGCGCTCGAAGAAGGCCTGATCATCACTATTCTGGAAGACGGTCATGGCTGTCCAACGAGACGCCACCCCCTGAAGGCCGCAAAAGAAAGGACGCAATGCCAGGGCCCGCGGCTCCCGCGACGAGAATGTCCAACCAAGCCCGTTGATGGTGCGAACGACGGGAACGTGCCCGCGCACCGCCAGTGGAGTTAGGATATTGGGCTTGGTGTCGAAACTTTGAATGATGTCCGGACGCAGTTCGGACATCAGTTCACGGATCGCGCTGACAGCACCCCATTCTGCACCGCCGCTGCCAAAGCGGTCGAACCCAAATCGGCGATGGGCAATGCCATGGGGTGAGAAGGCGGCTCCGAGATCACTCGAAACGGCAGTGACTTGAAAACCCCTTTCGCGAAGCGCCAAAAGAAACGGGATTCTTAGTCTATGATCCTCGCCGCCAACGCAAACCAGATGCGGACTCATCCTGTCGCTCCTGGATGCGATCCCAATCTCGTTAAACAGCTGACCCTATCCGCGGTTTCCATGGCCGGTTTCATCGCCCCTGAACACACAACAGCCAGTCCCACGCTAGGAGCAGGCTTTCGTGCTGTCCTCGTCTGTTTGCATGAAGCAAGCTGATCAACGATGCGGCAATGCAGCCACAATCGCTGTCGCCTCGGTCAGTGCGTTGGATCATCCGGTCTGACGGTGCAATGACGGCACCTTCGCGTACGACACGGCGGGCCGGATATAAAAAAGGGCTGTGTTCGAAAGGTCCGCGCGCCGCGTTCAAAGCAACTTCCGCCCGCCTTCTCACGCCGGATCAACATCGCGCCCAGATGGTGTGATGACTCGCACCGCCAGTTCTCCCGAGCGCTTCGTCTGGAACAGGCTTTCACCCGGTGTCTGGATATGGTCGGACCACCAGCCGCCTCTTCCCGCGGATGGGCGACCGCGTTGCCATGCTCGCCGTCATTCGGACCGGCACGCCCGCCTTTCCGTTGAACCCGGTGGGATCCAGTTCAGTGCCTCTCCGCAATTGCCAGCGGCGCGCGCCTCGCATGACCTTGTGGAGTACTGCCTTGCTCATTTTGGCGCCGAGGCTTTTCACGAGGAGCATTGAGCGGCTGCAATGGGAGGGCTTCGCCAGGACGCGATTCCTTTGCGGTCTGAGCTCGAAGAAGTCCTGCGGGAGCGCGCATTTGGGCGGTGGCTCAACCGAAGCGCGCATTGGCCGATTACCGCCACTGCAAACGCACAAGGCGCTCCGGCAGACGTCGCTGCAATGCTTTCGTTGCAGGCTTGAGCACCCCATACTTGGATCATCTACATACCTCTGAGGCAAGCGTAGCATCGAGGCTGTTGTGTTTTTCGGACGCTGATCAAAGATTCTATCAAGGGGCGCCGGTATTTGATTTGTCGCTAATGGATCCTTTCCCTAGGCAGGTGTGGGGCGCCTACCGAATCGGACGAAGGGTATGTCAATGACAACACTCCATTACGCCTCGGGCGGGTCGGCCTCCGAGGTCGCGAAAGCCGGATTCAATCTTGTTGATGTATCTTCCTTGGACCAGCTCAACGCCTTGCCGGCCGGCCAGAAAGGCCTGGTGTGGCTCAATGAAGCCGATGGTGCAACCTCCTCCTTTATCCAGAAGGTCACGCCCTTCATCGGCAATCCGAAAGTGTTTGGCTTCTTCCTAGTCGATGAGCCGGACCCGACCGGCAAATGGGGAACTTATGCCACCGCCGCTGATCTGAAGGCGGAGTCAGACTGGATCCACAGCCACCTGCCCGGCGCCAAGACCTTCATAACCATGATGAACATGGGGTCTTCCGCTAACCCCGACTTTTCAAACACATTCAATCCTGCCAACACGCATATCGACTATTACGGCTTGGATCCCTACCCGGTACGGACCGGAACAAGCACGATTGATTACAACATGATCGACAGGACTGTGGCGGCGGCCGTCGCCTCGGGCATCCCGCTCAGTCAGGTCGTTCCCGTGTATCAGACCTTCGGCGGCGGCGACTGGACGACCGACACGGGCGGTCGCTATGTCCTGCCCAGCGTTGCTCAGGAAAAGACCATGTTGGACCACTGGGCCAAGGTAGCGCCTTCGCCGGCCTTCGACTATGCCTATGCTTGGGGTTCTCAACAGGGCGACACGGCGCTTGAGAGCTCGCCGACGCTGCAGGCTCTGTTCCTTCAACACAACCAGAGCACCGCAAGCGGTCCTTCGGCCAGCGAACCGACGCCGCCGCCTACCAGCACAGTGCCTCCGCCCACAAGTGTCCCTCCGACCAGCACCGGCGATCACATTTTCTACGGCACGGGTAGCGCGGATGTGCTTCGCGGCACCGCTGGCGCGGACACGATGATGGGCCGCGGCTACAACGACACCTACTATGTCAACAACGCCGGCGACAAGGTGGTGGAACTGCGGCACAGCGGCAACGATAGCGTGCTGGCATCGGTCAGCTACGCGCTGTCGGCCGGCTCGCAGGTCGAGCATCTTGCGACCACCAGCAAATTGGGAACTGCCGCCATCAAGCTCACGGGAAACGAATTCGCCCAAACCATTGATGGCAATTCCGGGAGCAACACTATCAACGGCGGTGGCGGGAGAGACGTTCTGACGGGACATGGCGGCAACGACGTCTTTGTCTTCGATTCGGCTCTCAAGGTCGGCAATATCGACAAGGTCACCGATTTCAAAGTGGGCCACGACAAGATCCAACTCGACCACACCGTGTTTGCCGGCCTGCATACAGGCGCCCTTCCCCCTTCGGCGTTTTACGCCGGCAGGGCCGCGCACGACAGCGGCGATCACATCGTCTATAACAGCACGACCGGCGCGCTTTCCTTTGACAGCGACGGCTCGGGCGGCGCACATCAGATCCAATTTGCCACTCTATCGCCACACTTGGCTCTGACGGCGTCCTCGTTCATCGTGACGTGACCGCGGGAACGTCAGCCTGAGCAAGATGGTCTGACGTTCTTGAATATGGCTGACGGAACCAAGAAGCCCCGCCGAGCTTGTACTTGGTATGAGCGCGCGCGGCATCGAATTCCTGCAGAAATGGGTAGAGGATAAGATCCCACTCTACACCAAGGCCGATCCGGCTCTTGCGGCGAAACTTGCGGACCAAGCAACGGCGGATGCCATCAGAGCGGGAATCCGCCCCGAGGAAATCTCTGAGGAAGTCGGAAGCATGTTGACGACCATGCTCGAAGTGCTCGATCAGCACGATTCGACATGATTGCGCGCTTGGCGGCAGATGCTGCCCGGCTTGGCGCCAAATGCATAAATGTGTCATGGATCATAGGTCATGGGCCAGCCTAGGCAGCATGACCAACATGCTCTCCCAGAACGCGCGCGACGACCCCGTCCACGTCGTGAGGTTCAGCACCATTGACTTGTATCAACGGCCATCGGTCCTGGCGCAGGCACTCGCCGACCTCTCTTGAGATTTCGGCCTGCCTTAATCCTTTGTCCACGCCAAGTTCGAACAGCATAACCTCGAGGAGCGGTTGCTGCGCATGCCTATCCACAAGACGGCGGCGTAACGTTTCCTGGGGCGCGTCGAGTTGCACAACGAGATCCGGCCGCGGCAGGAACGCCAGGCACTCGCGGACCGCGTCGAGGCTTGGAGTTCTAGCCAGCACACCCAGCGCACACAAAGCCTGAATCATGCCCTCTTCGAAGATGAAGCAACCGGGCGACTCCCGCGCTTGGCGCCAGGACTGGCACAGTTGGGCGATGTCGACCTTCATTCGCCATGACCACACGCGGCTTCGAAGAGGGATCGATGCCAGAAGCCGGGCCGCGACACTGTCCTTTGGCAAGGTCGACAGCAAGATAGGACCGGATGTGGCAATCTTTTTGCCAATTCTTCCTATGCCATGGCGGATTTCCGGAGCGTCATCCTGAGCCGATCCAGGTTCAATCAGGCGATACCCATTTACTGTCTTCACATTGATGCCGTGTCTCGCCAGCCCTTGGCAGAGGCCGCGAAGCAGCGTGGTTTTACCCGCGCCAGGCGGCCCAAACAACTCGATGATCATATGCTCAAGCGTCTCCGAAACGAGCAGTCATTCCCCTACGGATCAAGCTTAGCCGGATTTCCGATCACACCAACGTTCATTTGAATGATTGTTCCAGTCAGTGAATCTGGGCACCGAGCCCGGATTCTAGCGGAGATGCCGATCGCTCCGTTTGCCTGGGCAAGCCGTCTTGCGCTCGACGGAGCTTGCAAGGAAAAACGACCGGTGCTGGACACAGATGGCAAAACTTCTGAAGGACGCTCGGGAAGCGCTGGCTAGGCAAGATCGAGGCATCATCCGAATGATTGATGAAAAGATCTCCGCGGCGAGCGATGTTCGACCGTCAGCTTGGCGGGGCCCTGAATGTCCTCAGTGTGTTTGCATTCGGAAGTGGCAAATCAAAACCTACAGGTGGATCTGCGACCCACCCGAAAGTGGTCAGTCGTTCCCGAATATGATCTTGACCAAGGGGGGCCAGTCTGGCGCCGTTACCGACAGATGGGTGCCAAATTTGCGGACACTCCAATCTTCGACCACCTTGGAGATGTCGCCAGGCGGTATCCTGACAAGCTCGCAATCAGCGACGGCGCGAACCGCCTGACTTTTTCTGAGCTTTTCCGGGCGGTCGAGACGCTGGCAACTCATATCGCTGCCGTCGTCCCCGAAGGGCAGGCCATCGGCATCCTGCAAGCAAACTCCGCTTGGTATCCTGTGGCGATGTTGGCGACCATGGCGGCGGGACGGCCTTCGGTCCCGCTCAACACAAGAGATCCCGCCTCTCGCATTTTCGATATAGTCAGTGCCGCGGGGCTCGGCGCGATTATAGGCGCCGAAAATGTTCGCCCGGTCGAATTGGCCCAAGAGATCGTCTGGATCGAAATTGCGGCCGCCGTGGCGTCCAACGATCAACACCCAGAACAGCAGCATAAGCCCCCTATGGTTTCGGTCGATGCGCCCGCATTGGTGCTTTACACTTCGGGCAGCACCGGGCGCCCCAAGGGAATCGTCAACAGCCAACGCAGCCTGCTATGGCGGGTCCGGCAATATGTCGATGCGTGCCATATCAGCGCGGATGACGTTTTCCTGCCGCTGACCGGGCCAGCCACGATCGCCGGTTGCCGGGAGATCTTTGCGGCGCTGCTGACGGGCGCCACGTTGCATCTTCTCGAGGTGGAGGCTGTCGGCCTGCGCGCTACGCGCGCTCGATTGCAGTCCGAAGGTGTGACGATCGCCTATCTTGTGCCGGCACTGCTTCGAGCCCTCCTGGCTGAGGCGCCCGCCGACGCTTCCTGGCCGCTCAGAGTGGCCCGAATCGGTGGGGAGAAAGTGTCATGGACGGACATCGCTTTGCTGCGCAAAGCCGTTTCGGACCAGTGTCTGATCCAGATCGGCTACTCATCGACTGAAACCATCGGTTCGCAATGGTTCTTGCCGCCTGACTGGCCCGAGCAAGACGCGTCGGTTCCCGTCGGCAGGCTGCTCCCTGGTATGACATTCGCTATCGTCGACGAAGCGGAGCGCAATGTAGGGCCAGGCGAAAGTGGAGAGCTTCTGATCAAAAGCCGCTATGTCCTGCTTGGTCATTGGGAGAACGGTGTGGTCGTTCCCGCGCAGCCGGACCCCGACGATCCCGAGGCTCGGCTTTTTTCGACCGGGGACCTCGTTCGGCTCGACGATGATGGCATCTTGAGGATCGTCGGCCGCAAAGGGCGCCAGATCAAGATCAATGGTCGACGCATCGAGCCCGCCGAACTCGAACGGGTCTTGCGTTGCGCGCCTTCGGTGGCGGATGCCGTGGTGATGGTAACGGCCGCGCAGGAACTCATCGCCTTCGCGGTTCCCCAGCGCTTCGCAGGCGGCGCTTTTGCAGACGACCTTCGCCAGCTCCTCAGAATGACCTTGCCGGCACCATTGCGTCCCTTGCGATTGCACCCCGTTGACGCAATCCCACGCCTGTCGGGAGGTAAGGTCGATTTGGCAACACTGGCCGAGATAGATCGTTCGCACGGAAGGAGGGCGCGAGTCGCCCGGTCGTCCACTCTCGATGCTCCGCCCGCCGGAGGAGCAAAGGACACACGTCAAATAGTGCAGCACGCGTGGACGCAGGTTCTCAACACAGGCACTGCCACGGGAAACTGGGATGATGCTGGAGGAGATTCGCTGCAGCTGCTGCACTGCGTGATGGCGATCGAAAACGCCATCGGGCAAGAGCTGGGCCTCGAAGCATTCACCGTCGGCATGAGCTTGGACGAGATGGTTGAGGCGGTCGTCTCTGCACGGTCGGGCGAAGGGCGCGAAAAGAAGCACCACCCCCCGGTTCTTTTCCTGTTTCCAGGGTCCGTTGGCTATGGTCCGAGCCTCGCTGCGTTCGCAGCCGCCATGGGGAAAGTCGCCCGTGTAAACCCGATCCGATATCCGAGCCTTGCGGCGATACTGGACGGACACAACACCCTCAGCGCCATGGCTGGCGCCGCACTCGAGCAGATAAGCCGCATCCAACCTGCGGGTTCCGTGCGACTTCTCGGCCATTCTCTGGGTGGCGCGGTTGCATTCGAGGTTGCCGCACGGCTCATGAAGGCCGGGCGAACGGTGCGGTTCCTGGGCATCCTCGACACGAGCCTTCTGGACGAGCCGAGCAACCATTGGGAGACTCTTACCCGTACGTTCTATCGTATTCGCACCAACCGCATATCCGCGCACCGGATGGCTTGCAGAGCCCTTGCGAAGATCACCGTCGCCGTGGGCGGCGAAGCGCGTCTGGCCAGGATTCTGGACAGATTTGCCAATGGAGAGTTCAACCCGACGATCTTCAGGACCAAACTGGAACTGCAGGAAGTTTTAAGGGCGAAGTCATTCTTCCAGTGGCTTGAGGCACCGAAACCGGCTCTGCCCCTCTCCGGTACCTTGTTCCGATGTCGCAGGGAGGGAATGCCGCGGGCCTTGGGCTGGGACAGCGTCTTGGCACACCTGGACGTCATTTCGATCACGGGCAGCCACATCGACCTTGTCGTCGAACCAAACCTTGCCACCAACCGTCCGCTTATCGAGACGGCCATCGTGCAGACCTATTCCCCCGCCGAATCTCGCAAAAGGGAGGACTTGTCATCGACATAATTCCGGAATTCAGCAAGGACATGCTGACGCTCGATGCCCGCGCGGAGGTCGATCGCATCGTTGACACCTTGCGCACTCAGGTTCTCGGCACCCTGCATCGTCGCGGCGTGGTTGTCGGTCTTTCCGGCGGTATCGACAGCTCCGTCGTCGCGACCTTGTGCATGCGCGCGTTCGGGAAAGACAAGGTCCTGGGACTGTTCATGCCGGAGCGGGATTCTTCCGGCGACTCCCTGAGACTTGGCCGCCGCGTCGCGGCACAGCTTGGCATTGAAAGCGTCCTTGAGGACATAGCACCGGCACTGGAGGCCATTGGGGCCTACCGCCGGCAGATCGATGCGATCCAGACCGTCGTTCCCGACTATGGGGAAGGGTGGAAATGCAAGCTGGTGATCGCGTCGGTTCTGGAGAGCAGCGGGCTCAATATAACCCGCCTCACGGTCCAGGATCCGCAGGGTAAAGTAGATACCGTGCGTCTGCCGCCAGCTGCCTATCTGCAGATCGTTGCTGCGACAAACTACAAGCAGCGCCTGCGCAAGATGACGGAATACTATCACGCCGACCGCCTCAAATACGCGGTTGTCGGCACTCCAAATCGCCTCGAGTACGACCAGGGCTTTTTCGTCAAGCAGGGCGACGGAGCCGCCGACGTGATGCCGATCGTTCACCTTTACAAAACCCAGGTTTATCAACTCGCGGAATATCTCGAGGTGGATGATGAAATCCGGCAGCGGCCACCGACCACCGACACCTTTTCCATGACCCAAAGCCAGGAAGAATTCTATTTCGCGCTGCCCTATCACCTGATGGATCTATGCCTCTACGGCCTGAACCACGGGGTCGCCAGCAATGAGCTCGCGGCGGTTGCTGGCCTCACCGAGCCCCAGCTTCAGAAAGTGTTCAAGGACATCGAAGCGAAACGAAGGGCGGCCCACTATCTTCACGCGCGGCCTTTGCTGTCCGCGGAAGGCGGAGATTGACCGAGCATGTGCGGCATCGCTGGAATCGTGGCGCTGAATGCCACAGCGGCTTCTCCTTCGCGGCAGGCGCTGATGCAGATGATGGGCGCGCTGGCGCATCGCGGCCCCGACGGGCGCGGTCTCTACCGGGACAGACGCGCGGGGCTGGCGCATGTGCGCCTGTCCATCGTCGATCTTTCCAGTGGCCAGCAACCGATGGCGGACACAGGCGATACGACGTGGATCGTGTTCAACGGCGAGATATTCAACTACGTCGAATTGCGTGAAAAACTCACGGCGCTCGGCCACCGCTTCCGAACCCGCAGCGACACGGAGGTCGCGCTACACGCCTATCGTGAGTGGGGAGAAACGGCCTTCGAGCGGATGAACGGCCAATGGGCAATTGCGATCTGGGATTCAGTGGCCAATCGTCTTATATTGTCGCGCGACCGCTTCGGCATTTGCCCGCTGTATTTCAGCGAGCATGCGCACCGGCTTTATTTCGCCAGCGAAGTGAAAGCCATTTTCGCGGCCGATCGAACCATACCTCGCGCCCTTGATCCAGCCGGCATCGATCAGACGTTCACGCTCTGGACGGTCGTTCCGCCGCAAGGAGTTTTCCACGGAATCAACGAACTCGAGCCGGGTCGTGTCCGCATCTATCAGGATGGCACCGTTCGTGAGCGGATTTTTTGGCAGCCTTCCTATCCCGACAATTTCGGATCGCGGCAGGGCGAGTTCCCCGGGTCCTCCAACGACGCGGTGGACCGCGTGTCTAGCGCTCTTGAGGCCGCGACGGCGCTCAGAATGGTGCGCGCCGACGTGCCTGTCGGGTGCTACCTCTCCGGAGGGCTGGACAGTTCGCTTGTGGCCGCGCTCGCGAGGCGCTTCGCGGGCGATCGCTTCCAAACCTTCTCCTTGCGTTTTGCCGACGCCGAATATGACGAGACCCGCTTCCAGCGAATGGTTGCCGAGGCGACCGGCAGTGAGCACCATGAAGTGGTCGTTTCGCGCAGAGATATAGCCGGAATCTTTCCGGAGGTAATCCGACACACCGAACGCCCGATACTGAGGACTGCCCCGGCGCCACTCTTCCTGCTCTCGCGCCTAGTGCGCGAGCGTGGAATCAAGGTCGTGCTGACCGGCGAAGGCGCTGACGAAATGTTCGCCGGCTACGACCTGTTCCGCGAAGGCAAGGTCCGCCGCTTCTGGGGGCGCCACCCGACTTCGACACGACGCTCTCGGCTCCTGGAACGCCTTTACCCCTATCTCACCCGCTCGCCGGTGCAACAGCAGGCGATGGCGCGTCAGTTCTTCGGGCGAAATATTCAGGCTTACGACGCGCCGGGCTTTGCTCATGAAACCCGCTGGCAAACCACCAGGGCCATCAAGCGCTTGTTTACGGCCGATATGCGGGCTCGAACGCAGGGCCGCGACGCCGTGTCCGAGTTGCTCGCCCGTCTGCCCGCGCAGTTTGCCCGTTGGAGTCCCCTTGCGCAGGACCAGTATCTCGAGGTGCAAACACTGATGTCGGGCTATCTGCTCTCCTCGCAAGGCGACAGGATGCTGATGGCTCACTCCGTCGAGGGGCGCTTCCCGTTCCTGGACGATGAACTTGTGAGGCTCGCGAATTCGCTGCCGCCCTCCTTCAAACTCCGCGGCCTCGACGAAAAGCACGTGCTGAAGCGCATGGCGGCACCCATCCTGCCCTCCGAGATCGTAGCCCGCAAGAAGCAGCCCTTCCGCGCGCCCAACGCGCTTTGCTTCGTCGGCGCAGACGCTCCGGATTACGCTCGCGAGGCGGTTTCGCAGAAGGCCCTGCGCGAGGCGAATGTCTTCGATCCAAAGGGGGTCACGCACCTGCTTGCCAAATGCCAGGCCAGAACTGGCGATGGCGACCTGTCCAATGCCGACAACATGGCGCTGGTCGGCGTGTTGTCGACCCAACTTCTTCATCAGCAGTTCGTCGCGGGTTGTCCCAGTGCAACGCTCGAATGCACGCTCAGCGTCGACGTCGACTGCGAACATCGGGAAGAGCGCCTGTATGTTGCATGATGCCGTACCATTGCTGCATGACTACCTCGCCCATTCCGCCGTCCGACACGGAAGTAAGGTGGCGCTGGTGTGCAACAGGCAGCGTGTCACCTACCTCGAACTCGAAACGCGAGCCAACGCGATCGCCTGGGACCTGTCCGCATCCGGAGTCGTTCGCGGTGATCGCGTGATGATCTTCGCCGACAACACCGTCGAGACGGTGGTTAGCTTCTGGGCGGTGCTAAAGGCGAATGCGGTGGTGTGCATCGTCAACCCGCTCACCAAGAGCGACAAGCTCGATTATCTGCTCAACGACTGCCGGCCGACGGCGCTCATCACGGACGGCCATCTGCAAGCGATCTTCCGCGAGCCGGCGCGCGGCTGCCCGTCACTTCTGCGGGTGATCGTATCGGGACCGATCGACGACGTCGAACTCGCCCAGCTGCCGTTTGCCGTGCGCTGGGACGCCGCCCTCGCCAATGGCGCGGATACGCCGCCGGCACGGCAGTGCATCGATGTTGATCTGGCAGCCATCATCTACACGTCCGGGTCGACGGGCGAACCCAAGGGCGTGATGCTGACGCACAGAAACATGATGGCCGCGTGCGCGTCTGTCGCTTCCTACCTGGCGATTGCCGAGGACGAGGTGATCCTCAATGTCCTACCCCTCGCCTTCGATTATGGACTGTACCAGATGATCATGGCTTTTCGTACCGGCGCCCGGCTGGTGCTCGAACGCTCGTTCGCTTTCCCGGCACAGATCCTCGGGTTGATCAGGCAGGAGGGAGTTACGGGCTTTCCCGGCGTGCCCACAATCTTTGCCGCACTCTCCGAACTCAGGTCCCTCAAAGACCAGGATTTCTCGAGCATCCGCTACGTCACAAACACTGCGGCAGCCCTACCCCTCAAGCATATTTTCATGCTTCGCGAGCTGTTTTCGGGTGCACGCATCTATTCGATGTACGGTCTCACCGAATGCAAACGTTGCACCTATTTGCCGCCAGAGGACCTCGAGCGAAAGCCATTGAGCGTAGGGATCGCAATCCCGAATACGGAGATGTGGATCGTTGACGAGCATGACAGGCGGATAGGCCCAGGCGTTGTCGGCCAACTCGTCATTCGCGGCGCAACGGTGATGAACGGGTATTGGGGCAAGCCCGAGGCAACGGCCAGGAAACTCAAACCCGGCCCGCTGCCCGGCGAGCAGGTCCTATACACCGGCGACTACTGCCGGATGGATACGGAGGGTTACCTCTACTTCGTTGGCCGTGGGGATGAGATCATAAAGTCGCGAGGCGAGAAGGTGGCGCCAAGGGAAGTGGAAAATGTACTGATGGACATTCCAGGAGTCCGAGAAGCGGCTGTCATAGGTGTTCCCGACGAGCTCCTCGGGCAAGCGGTGAAAGCTTTTGTGGTGATGGAGCATGGAAGAGCCATTGGCGAAAGGGAACTGCAGAAGGAGTGCCAGAAGCGTCTGGAAAACTTCATGGTCCCGAAATCCATCGTCGTTGTGGCGAACCTGCCGATGACGGACACGGGAAAACTCAAGAAAACGGCGCTGTCATGATACGGGGCCAGAACCAAGTCGCTGATTTAATGGTGACGCCACGGAGGACGAATTCATGTTGACCATCAAGGAACGCACCGGAATCTACAGCGAGCAGATTCGTAGTTTCTTGGTTTCGAATTTCTACGTCAGCGACGTCAAGGCATTGCTGGATGACGCATCCTTGCTCGATCAAGGCATTGTCGACTCGACGGGTGTGCTTGAGATTATCGGCTTCATCGAGGAGACCTTTGGCATTACCGTCGAGGATAGCGAACTTCTGCCTGAAAACCTCGATTCCATCCAGGGGATCGAGCAATACATCATCCGCAAAATGAACTGATGGGTAAGCGTAACGCCCAGAGCAGCCCCGTATTTGGTCTGATTGTCGCAGGATTCATGCCTGCCTCTTGACTTGCCCCAGAACCACCCGGCCCTCGCCCGCTTCGTTCGAGACCGAACGGATGTTCTCGAATGCCTTGCTGCGTTCCAGCAGACCCGCTACCTGTCGGTCTTGGCCAAGCCCGACCTCGAAGAGCAGGATGCCGCCACGCCGCAGGTATCGCGGTGCGTCTTTCAGTACGCGCATATGAATGCTCAGGCCGTAAGGGCCGGCTGCAAACGCCTCGCGCGGCTCAAGCTCGATCAGATGGGCGCGGTCGCCCTCGAGCCGCTTTTCAGAAATGTAAGGCGGATTGCAGACGATTACGTCGATAGTTCCGTCTAACCCAAGGCCGATGAGAGAGTCGAACAAGTCGCCCTGAAGCACCGAAAGACGCTCAGCCATGCCGTGATGTGAGGTGTTGCGGCGTGCCGTTTCGACGCATTCATCGGTGAGATCGCTTGCCCAGACAAGGGCGCTGGGCACATGGTAGGCGATCGCGCACGCCAGATTCCCAGTGCCGCAGCACATATCAACTATGCGCGGAGCCGGCAGGTTCATCTGATGCAACACACCAAGCGCGGTCTTGCCGAGCAACTCGGTCTCAGGTCTGGGGACGAGCGCACCGGGCGAAACCAGCAGTTCAAGTCCCATGAACATGGCGCGGCCGGCGCCATAGGCATCAGCTACACTGAACTCTTTGCTCATGGCCGACCCCATCGCTTGATCTCCCCAGTATAGATCTGCGGCGCTCATGCGCCAGCCAAACCTGCTCCGAAATCATGAATTCTCAAGCCTTTCCTTCGAAAAACTGCAGGCACAAACTCGGTGCATCGCACTTCTGACGCTCATTGACCGATTGCAATCTCAGGTCGCCAAAGATGGAGAGAGAGGTGCTGCTCATGCTTTGAAGAGCCAATGGCGCGGTACGGCGGCTTTTAGATTTTGTGGATCGTGGAGAGGGGTAAACGCCTATCCAACTCTGATGGAGCGGAGGCGCGGACCGCAGCTCCATTGACGCGCTAATCTTCGGCTCCGGTAATTCAGCAAGTGGTCGGTGGAAGCGCCTCCGCTCCAGCATCAGCCTCACCTTGCTGCATGGAGAGGTTACCTATAGGTTTGCGGACATGTCGAAACAACTGTCCGAAGGTCTCGGATCGACATCTCATTTCCGGTCAATCGCAGAGAGGGGCCGTGAGCGAAAGCGTGAGTGTTCTGATTGTTGAGGATCAATGGCTAGTCGCGCAGGACACTGCCGCGCGGCTGCGTCGCGCCGGTTATCAGGTGGTCGGACCTGTGCCGTCGGTATCCGCCGCTCTGCGTCTTGTCGAATCGGACAAGATTGACGTGGCGTTGCTAGACATCCAGCTGAACGGTGAAACGGGTCTGCCGGTGGCGAGGATATTGCAGGCGCGAGGCATCCCCTTTGCCTTCTTGTCGGGATTTGGCCCCGCCGACGTTCCCGCGGCTTTCCGCGACTGCAGATTCCTGCCGAAGCCGGCAACCGATGCTGTCATCCTTGCTGCTGTCAGCGAGTTGGCGTCCCTGCGCACAGCTTCGCGCTGACATTCGCTCCGCCGCATTATTACCGGAGTTGCGCCCTGGCGACCTGGTAGGCCGGACGAGGTCAGTCTCACAAAGGGCAACATTGGCGCTTTGGCCATGAGGACGGCGGACTACGACCGGCGAGGACGGAAATTCAGCGTTCAAAAAGCATCCGCCGGGGTTCCACTTCTCGGCCTGTTGCGGCGATTTGGACTTTGGTCCGATCCCGGTCGCCAGAGGTCGGATTGCGGAACATCTGCCAAGGACCCACGTTCGGGGTTTGAGCACGGAGGTGCCGGCCGATCTCGAAGCGCAAGTTTCACGGGCAACTGTTGGGGAGTGTCGTAGTGCCGATTTCAAACGATATGGGGGACGAGTACCTGGAACTGGAATGTCCAAACTGTTCTCATGTCATCATAAAAAAGGGATCGTGGTTGAAGGTGATATCCAACTTCAACTGCACCCAATGCCATGCAAAAATCAGAATTGGTTATATGACCAAGCTCGCGCTTTTCGAGAAAAAAAGGCAAAGCATGAACCCGGCTGCGCAGTGAGAGTCCTAGCGGCCCGACAGTCGTTTGGGGTGGTGCGTTGAACCGTCGGGCCTGACCGGCCCGATGGCGGGGGAGCCAGGCCGGCTGGGTGAATCGTATACATTAGATCGTGCTTATCAAGCCCAAATACGCGGCGCGACATCGCCTGGTGACGCAACGGTGAACCCCGCGCCCGTATACGCGCTAGCAGGAACGTCGGCGGTCAACATGCCGCTCATTCGTAGAGAGTGCGAACAGCTTCATCAAACAACTCCACCTCGGCTTCAACCTTTTCAGCCGCTTTATCGACCTTGTCGAAACGCTTCAGCATTCGATTGTGGAGCATGGACAAGCGTGCCGCATGGTAGACCACGCTGCGCTTGTAACCTTCAGAGTCGAGTGGTTCGAACAACATTGTCATGGCAGAAATCCTCAATGTTTTTCGTCCTGCAATCCTTCCCTAGTAAACCGCCAGTTAACTCTTTCGTTCCGCTGGTGATGCGAAGGCGCCCGAATGAATAACTCGTTGCGCTGTCTCCAGACTGCACGAGCGTGCTTCGTCTGTCTGAGGTTGGGCCCCAAGGCTTGCGCTTGCCTCGCCTGTTCGGCTCATGCTGCGTCAGTCACGACATCGACGGCCAGCTTCAGTTCAATCGCTTTGGGCGTGAGTTGAATACCGGCGCTGCCAAAAATTGCCGAATGATCATCCTGCTGTGGTGGGACCGCCGAACCCGTCAGGAGCGACGAACCGAGCCGGCTTGGATAGTCGCCCCGCCGCAAGGACGCGAGCGATCGAAGATCACGTCGGCAGGTGCTCTGCCCTCTCTAGGAAGCCGGCGCCGCGCGCACTTACTGAAAAAACCCAAACAGAATAAGAGCGAGAAAGGCAAACAGCAGCGCTGCAGCCGCTAGCAACACACCTTTGTTGGAGCCGCGCCGAGGTTGAGGGTCAGGCACGAGTTTTTTCCGGTTTGGGAGTTCATTCATTGGACATTAATTTGCGGCTGCAAATTAGGTTCCGCTCATGCTTGAATGCCTACAATGCCGCCCCACAGCGCCCTACAGGCGCACGACCTTCGCTAGCCCTAGGCGTATCCGCTGGCCTTCTGCAAAGGACAACGCGAACGATTCCTGATTGAATGACCTGGCAATTTCCTGATCTTTCTCAACCACGCGGACGAACCATTCGCCGCAGGTTTCTGTCACTTCGACGCAAGGCACGGCCTTGCGGAATGGAACCACGTTATCCATCACAGCCGACCTACGAGCAATGGCAACATCGGTCTTGTAAGGCCACCGAATTCGGGATTTCAATAAAAAAGTCGATACGGAGCAGGAGCGGCTCGCCGTGGAGGGCATGGCGAAGCTTCTGAAGCGGTTTGTCTGACCGACTGTCTAACCAGGTTGTCTACCCTCGACGCAAAGCCTTGTTCATCAAGGCGACTGGTAGGCCCGGAGGGCGAACGAAAATCGTCGATTTTGTTGGGTTTTTCGCGGGCAAAAATCAGAAATCTTCCCGCATCGTTCCGTATGGTTCCGAGGACGGCCAAAGCACCGAACGCTCGGTGTTTGGCCTTCAGATGGAGCACGAATAGCGAAACTTCCAGGCAGCCATCACCCTACTACACTAAAAGATGTTCACGACCTTCCCGAACCCCTTAGTTCCGTTTGCCGAGGCAGCCGGCACCTGGCCGAGCCCGATACCCGTCAGCCTGAAGCCAGCCTGACCGGTTGGCTCTTCGGCTGCCGCGCTGAAAGCAACGTCGCGAACTGGTCCACGGCCTGTGCGGCCAGCCCAGGCCCGTTGGATCCAAAAGCTTGCCGTCGGCAAAATCGCTGTCGCTGCCATAGACGACGCTCGGCACCCTCAGCGCCGAATAGAAGCCGAACGGCGGGCGAAGCTGGTGTTCGACCACCAGCGCGTGGCGCTGGCCGCCTCCCGTCGCGCCGATCAGGACTGGGCGATCGACGAGTGCCAGCGGATCGATGAGGTCGAACAGGCCAGCATAGGAACCATTATAGACCGGCGTCGTCACGATCAGCGCGTCGGCTTGTTCGACCGCGGCCACCACATCCAGCGCCTCCGGCGTCGATTCCTTACGCGTGAACGCAGCACCCAGACCGCGGCCGGCATCGACGAGATCGAGGAAATTCACTGTGACCGACAGTTTTTCGCGCAGTGCCTCACCCAGATGATGCGCCAGCCTCCGTGATTTCGACGGCCTATGGGTGTTGCCTGACAACACGACGATGTTCTGGCGCAGCCGTTCGACATGGAAATTCGTGGTCTCTCTCATCTGTGCGAAATGATTGGAGACTCTGACGGGGCCGCCGGCCCCGCCAGTCCACAGCTGACCGTCAGGCGGCGCGCAGAGGCCGCGTCAGCGGGATCGGTGCGGCCGGCTCGGAACGCGGCACACGGCCTTCGACCGGATGGCTCGGATCGTTGAACCCATGCGTCGAGGCATGGCCGGCGGTGACGAGGCGGTCGACAAAGGCCTCGTCCTCGGCGGTCAGCCTGAAGTCCAGCGCCTTGGCGTAGCTGTCCCACTGTTCCTCAGTGCGCGGACCGGCGATCGCCGCCGTGATCAGCCGGTTGTTGAGCACCCAGGCCAGCGCGAAATCGGCGGCCGAGACACCGCGCGACTTTGCGTGCGCCGCGATCTGCCTGGCGATCTCGATCGATTCCGGGCGCCACTCGGTCTCGGCGATACGCTTGTCGCCACGCCCGGCCCTAGTGTCGGCGGCTGGCGCCTGGTTGGGCTCGTATTTGCCGGTCAGCACGCCGCGCGCCAGCGGGCTGTAGGAGACGACACCAAGACCAAAATAGGCTGCCGCCGGCAGTTGCTCGGCCTCGGCGGTGCGGTTGACGATGTTGTAGAGCGGCTGGCTGGCCACCGGCCGGTCGATGCCGAGTTCATCGGCGAGATGCGCGACTTCGGCGATGCGCCAGCCACGGAAGTTCGACACGCCGAAATAGCGCAGCTTGCCCTGGCGGATCAGGTCGGCGATGGCCCGCACCGGCTCCTCCAGCGGCGCATCGAAGACGGCGCGGTGGAAATAGAACAGGTCGATGTAGTCTGTTCCCAGGCGCCTCAGACTGTTCTCGACGGTCTGGATCACCCATTTGCGTGAATGGCCGCCGAGATTGGGACCCTTGTCATGCGAGTTGACGAATTTGGTCGCCACCACCCAATGATCGCGCGTCGCCTTGATGCCGCGGCCAACAACTTCCTCGGACTTGCCATTGTGGTAGACGTCGGCGGTGTCAATGAAATTGACGCCTTGCTCGCGCGCCTTGTCGATGATGCGGTGCGCGACCGTCTCCTCGGTCGGCCCGCCGAACATCATGGTGCCAAGGCTGAGCGGGGAAACCTTCAGGGCGCTGCGGCCGAGATAGCGGTAATCGGACATTGTTTTGCTCCGTTGAACTTTCAGTTGAGGGTTGGTTCGGCGTAGTGGCAAGCGACGTGATGCCCCGCCGCGATCGCCCGGAATGCAGGCTCCTGCGAACGGCAGAGATCCGTCGCCAGCGGGCAGCGCGTGTGGAAACGGCAACCGCTGGGGATGTTCTGCGGGCTCGGCAGATCGCCATGGATCGGCGCTGCCTGACGCCGGCGCACCGGGTCCGGCACGGCGTCCATCAGTGCGCGCGTGTAGGGATGTTTTGGCGAGGTCCACAGCGTCGCATTGTCGGCGCTTTCGACGATGCGTCCGAGATACATGACCAGCACCCGGTCAGCGAAATAGCGGACCACCGACAGATCATGCGAGATGAACAGGTAGGACAGGCCGAGCTGCCGTTTCATGTCGACCAGCAGGTTGAGGATCTGGGCCTGGATCGAAAGGTCGAGTGCCGACACCGGCTCGTCGCAGACGACCAGTTCCGGATTGAGGATCAGTGCCCGGGCGATGCCGATGCGCTGGCGCTGACCACCGGAAAATTCATGCGGGTAGCGGCCAAGCGAATCCTTGGGCAGACCGACGCGCTCGATTATATCCTCTACAATCTTGCGCCGCTCGGCCTTGTTGCCGATGCTATGGACTTTCAGCGGCGCGGTCAGGATGTCGCCAATCGTGTGGCGCGGGTTGAGCGACGCGAACGGATCCTGGAAAATCATCTGGATGTTGCGGCGCGCCGCCTTCAGCCGGCGGGCGTCGAGAACGGTGATGTCGGTGCCGTTGAACTCGATCTTGCCGCTGGTCGGATCGACCAGCCGCATGATCGTCTTGCCGAGGCTCGATTTTCCGCAGCCGCTTTCGCCGACGAGGCCAACCGTTTCGCCGCGTCCGACCTCGAGCGAGACGCCGTCGACGGCGCGCAACGCACCACCCTGAGCATGGAAATGCGTGGAGAGGTCAGAGACCGAGAGCAGCGCCATGCGCAACCTCCGGAATGAAGCTGTAGGGGCAGGCGACGAGGCGATCCTCGCTCACCTCGACGAGGTCGGGCACGAAATGGGCGCAGCTATCGCGCGCCACCGCGCAGCGCGGCCGGAACGGGCAGCCTTTCTCGCCAGCGGCCGAGACGATGCTGCCGGGTATCTCCGTCAGCCTGGCGTCGCGGTAGTGCAGATTGGTCTTCAGCCTTGGCGAAGCGGCCAGCAGGCCGCGCGTATAGGGATGGAGCGGGGTTCTGAACAGCGCGCCGGGCAGCGCCTGTTCAACCTTGCGTCCTGCATACATGACGACGACCTTGTCGGCCCACTGCGCGACGACGCCGAGATCGTGGGTGATGAGCACGACAGCCATCGACAGTTCGCGGCGCAGCGTATCGAGCAGGTCGAGCACCTGCGCCTGGATGGTCACATCCAGCGCCGTCGTAGGTTCGTCGGCAATCAGCAGGCGCGGACGGCAGGCAACGGCAATGGCAATCATGACTCGCTGGCGCATGCCACCGGAAAGCTGGTGGGGATAGTCGTCGATGCGCCGCTGCGGATCGGGAATACGCACCAGATTGAGAAGCTCGATGGCACGGTTCCGCGCTGCCTTGCCGCGTATGCCTTCGTGCAGCGTCAGTACCTCGGTGATCTGCCGGCCGATGGTCAGCACCGGGTTGAGCGACGTCATCGGCTCCTGGAAGATCATGGCGATCTCGCGCCCGCGCAGGTTCCGCATCGCCTTCTGGTCGAGACCGAGCAGATCCCTGCCGGCGAACTCGATCCTTCCATTGGGGATCTTCGCCGAGCGCGGCAGAAGCTGCATCAGGGCAAGTGCTGTCAGCGATTTGCCGGAGCCCGATTCGCCGACGATCGCCAGCGTCTCGCCTTCGCCGACCTCGAAACTCAGCCGGCTGACCGGCTCGGTGCTCGGGAAGCGAACCGTCAGATTGTCGACCTTGAGCAAAGCAGCGGCCATCTCTAGCGCTCCTGCAAGAAGCGCGGGTTGAGCGCGTCGTTGAGGCCGTCGCCGATCAAGTTCAGCGCCAGCACGGTGAAGACGATCGCAAGCCCCGGCAGTGCTGTCAGATACCAGGCGGTGCGGATCAACTCCCTGCCCGCTCCTATCATCGAACCCCAACTGACGACATTGGGATCGCCGAGGCCCATGAAGGACAGCGCCGATTCCATCAGGATTGCGGTTGCCACCATCACCGACGAGGTCACGATCAAAGGCGGCAGCGCGTTTGGCAATATCTCCCGAAAGATGATGCGGGCATGGCCATAGCCGAGGCTGCGCGCGGCCATGACGAAATCCTTTTCGCGAATGGCGCGGAATTCGGCGCGGGTCAGCCGCGCCACCGTCGGCCAGGTGATGACGGCGATCGCCACCGTCACGACAAGCGCCGTCGGTTGCGCGATCGCCACCATGACGACCAGAAGCACGAAGCTCGGTATGGTCTGAAAGATCTCGATCAGGCGCACCAGCACGTCATCGATCCAGCCGCCGAAATAGCCGGCGGTGGCGCCGACAAGGATGCCGAAGCTCAGGCCAAGTGCTGTCGCCACCAGGCCGACGAACAGCGAAATCCGCGCACCGTGCAGAATGCCGGAAAGCACGTCGCGGCCCATGGAATCGGTGCCCAGCGGAAAGCCAGGATTCTGCCCCGGCCAAAGGAAGGGCCGCGCCACCATCGACAGCGGATCGGCCGGATAAACGACGGGCGCCAGCAATGCTGCGAGCACGACCAGCGACAGGAACACCACGCCGAACATGGCGTTGGGATTGCGGAGGAAAATCCTCAGCGCCCGGCCGCCGGCTGCAATCGGTACCGACGCCGCAGAGGCGGAGCGCGCGTCGGGCGCGTGAAGATTGCTCCAGCTCTTCGCCTCGGGTTCAGCCGGTGCCGCAGGCTCGCGAGCCTCGGCATAGGCGCGGCGGGAGCGGGCGTCGCCCGCGACGAAATCGGTTGAAGCCATTCAGCGCACTCCGATGCGGGGATCGAGCCAGGCGTGCAGCAGATCGACCGTCGCATTGGCGACGATGACCAGCAGCGACGACAGCAGCAGGATGCCGAGCAGCACCGTGAAATCGCGGCCCATGACCGCCTCGAAGGCGAGGCGCCCGAGGCCGGGCCAGGAATAGACGGTCTCGACAACCACGGCGCCGCCAAGCATGCCGCCGACATGCATGCCGGCCATGGTGGTGATGGGGATCAGCGCGTTGCGCAGGACATGGCGGATGGTGATGATGGTTGGCGACAAGCCCTTGGCGGCGGCGGTGCGCACATAGTCCTGCGATTGGACTTCCAGCATCGCCGCACGCGTCAGCCGCGCATAGATCGCCACGTAGAACAGTGCCAGCGACAGCGCCGGCAGGATCATGTAGCGCACCTTGTCCCACAGGCCGGCGAGACCGGTCAGATTGCTGCCGATGGTTCCCGAACCGCCGCTCGGCAGCCAGCCGAGCTTGACCGAGAACAGCACGATCAGCATCAAGCCGATCCAGAAGCCCGGGATCGAATAGAACAGCAGCGAAACGACCGAAAGCAGACGATCCGGCAGGCGTCCCGAAAACACCGCCATCAACGATCCGAGGACGAGACCGAGTGCGATGGCGATACTCAGCGCCACCGCCATCAGCAACAGTGTGCCCGGCAGCCGCTGGCCGATCAGGTCGGCGACCGGCATGCCGTAGCGCGGCGAAAAGCCGAGACTGAAATGCGCCAGGTTGTAGAGATAGTTGAACAGCTGGACGAGCAGCGGATTGTCGAGCCCGAAGCGCTCGCGCAGCGCAGCCATGGTTTCCACCGTGGCCGAACCGGCCTCGCCGGCCATGACGTCGGCAGCATCGCCCGGCGCAAGCTGCAGCAGGAAGAAGTTCAGGATGACGATGCCCAGAACGGTTGGCACCGCCTGGATGGCCGTGCGCCGGAAGGTTCTGCCAATGCGCGTCAGGGTCGACATCGTTTTCGCTATCCCGGCTGTGGCTGACGATGCGGGTTTACTGTTTCCCGGAAGTTCCGTGCTTTTTAGTTGACAAGATTTATAGACGTTGTCAAACCTGATCTAAGAAATTTTGTTCTGCAAATGGCGAAACTGCAGAATAGAATTTTGTTTCATGCTACAAAAAAAGCCATTTGAAGTATGAAATCTTAAGTGCGGGAGCGCGGCGGCCAAATCTTTTCACAAACGGGCCGGCTCTTGGAACGATGGATTTTTCACCCGGCTGCCGACGACCGGCCGATTGATGCCGGCAGCAAAAAAGGACCAGGGCACCATGTCTCATTTCCTCACTCCGAACCGCCGCAGGTTCCTCGGCCTTTCGGCGACAGTGCTCGGAGCCACCCTGTTGCCCGCATCGCGCAATGCCTACGCAGCCGAGCCGAAACAGGGTGGGACGGCGACGCTGCTGCTCTCGGCCGAGCCGCCGGTGCTGACGACGATCGCCCACACCGCATTCAATTCGGTCTACGTCTCGGCAAAGACCACCGAGGGCCTGCTGACCTATGATTTCGATCTCACGCCGCGGCCATCGCTGGCCAGGCAGTGGTCGGTCAGCGACGATGGCCTGCAATACACATTCAAGCTGCGCGAAGGCGTGAAGTGGCATGACGGCCAGCCATTCACCGCTGCCGACGTCGCCTATTCGATCGCCACGATTAAGGAGGTTCATCCGCGCGGCCGCAACACCTTCCTCAACCTTGTCGATATCCAGACGCCGGATCCGCTGACCGTGACGCTGGTTCTGTCGAAGCCGGCACCTTACCTGATCACGGCGCTGGCCGCGGCCGAAACGCCGATCGTGCCGAAGCATCTTTATGACGGCAGCAAGGCCGCCGAGAATCCGGTCAACACGGCTCCGATCGGCACCGGCCCATTCGTCTTCAAGGAATGGGTCCGCGGCAGCCACATCGTCTACGAACGCAACCCCGGCTATTGGGATGCACCGCGCCCCTATCTCGACCGGCTGATCGTGCGTTTCATTCCGGACGCCTCGGGACGCGCACTGGCGCTCGAGACCGGCGAGATCGACCTGGCGCCGGCAACGCCGATCCCGTACAGCGATTTGCAGCGCTTCGAAACGCTGCCGCATATCGGCTTCGAGAAGCAGGGTTACCAGTATTCCAACGGCATCAGCCGGGTCGAGTTCAACCTGGAGAAACCCTATTTCCAGGATGTTCGCGTCCGCCGCGCCTTCGCCCATGTCATCGACCGCGACATCATCCGCGACACCATCAACTACGGCTATGGCGCGACCATTCCGGGCCCGATCAATCCCAATCTGAAGAAGTGGTTCGTCGCCGACCTGAAGACCTATCCGGTCGACATTGCTGCCGCCGAGAAACTGCTCGACGAAGCAGGCTTGCAACGCGGTGCCGACGGCACCCGCCTCAACCTTGTCCACGACTATGTCCCGAGCGGCGAGACCTACAAGCGCGGCGCCGACTACATCAAGCAGGCGCTGTCCGCGGTCGGGATCGCGGTCACCGTGCGCAGCCAGGATTTCGCCACCTACACCAAGCGCATCTACACCGACCGCGATTTCGACTTCACCTTCAACGGCATGAGCAATCTGTTCGACCCGACGGTCGGCGTGCAGCGCCTCTACTGGTCGAAGAATTTCAAGCCGGGCGTGCCGTTCTCGAATGGCTCGAAATACAGCAACCCCAAGGTCGATGAACTCCTTGAAGCGGCCGCTGTCGAGGTCGACCACGAAAAGCGCTTCGAGCAATGGGCCGCGATCCAGCAGATCCTGGTCGAGGACCTGCCCGACATCGGCATCGTCAGCCAGCCGGAAATCACCCTCTACAACAAGCGCATCGCCGACCACACGGTGGGCGCCGAGGGCAATGCCGGCTCCCTCGCAACAGCCCACATCGTCGCCTGATCCGCCAAACCCGTGCGCGGTCTTCACGCACGGGTTCCCTGCCTCCATCCGAGAAAGTTCGCCATGACGCTCGCCCATAAGCCTGGTTCCATCGTCGGCACGCCCTTCTTCAGGGCGCCCACCGATTATCCCGACAGCCCGCTGTCGAAAGCGCTTCAGCAGCCGGTGCTGCTCGGGCTGTTCCTGCCGATCCAGGCCGGTGGTTGGACCAACTCGACCCTGGAGCGTTCGACCGACTGGCGCTTCGACTACAATCGCGACCTGACGCTCAGGGCGGAAGAGCTTGGCTTCGACCTTGTCTTTGCCCTCAGCCAATGGCTGCCCAAGGGTGGTTATGGCGGTGTCTTCAACGGCCAGGCGCTTGACAGTTTCGTGTCCATCGCAGCCATGGCCGCGATCACCAAGAGGATCATGCTGATCTCGACCATGCATGTTCTCTACGGCCCGTGGCATCCGCTGCATCTGGCGAAATTCGGCGCTACTCTCGACCACATCTCCGGCGGCCGCTGGGGCATCAATGTGGTCACCGGCCATCGCGCCGTCGAACACGAGATGTTCGGCTGGAACCGCATCGAGCATGACCGCCGCTACGAACTCGCCGCCGAGTTTGTCGAAGTGCTGCAGCGGCTGTGGCAGGACGACGAGAATTTCTCCTTCTCCGGAGAATCGAGCTGGAAGCTCAACGGCGGCTTTGTCACGCCGAAGCCGAATTACGGCCGGCCGATCCTGGTCAACGCCACCGGCTCCGACGCCGGCATTTCCTTTGCCGGCCGTTACTCCGACATCGTCTTCGTCACCAGCCCGGCCGGCTCAGACATAGCCAGCGCGCTGGAGGCGCTGCCGGCGCATACCAAGAAGGTAAAGGACGCGGCCCTCGGTGTCGGCCGCACCGTGCGCACGCTGCTCAACCCGCTGGTCATCAGCCGTCCGACCGAGAAGGAAGCCTGGGCGGTCGCCGACCAGATCGTCGCCCATGCCGACAGCCGCACGCCGAAGGGCTTCCAGACCTTCAACAGCGACGCCCAGGCCTGGAAAGGTCGAGAAGGCCGTGACGATCCCTACGCCAAGGTCGGCGGCAACATCTATCTCATCGGCACGCCCGAGCAGATCGTCGACCAGTTCGTCAAGCTCAAGGACGCCGGCATCGACGGACTGCAACTGTCCTTCTTCGACTTCAAGCCGGATCTCGAATTCTTCGGCGAGAACATCCTGCCGCTGATGAAGCAGGCCGGCCTGCGCAACGTCTGAGGAGCAATCATGACCACGACTGCGATCTCCGAAATCTGGTACACACGCTGCCCGGTGCCGACGCCTGTCGGACTTGCGGCACAACTCGGGCTTCTCGACGAAACCTTCCGCAAGGAAGGGATCGAATTGAAGTCGATCATCGACTCGCCCAACCGCGATATCCGCCAAAGCCATTTCAACCACACGCTCGACTGGTCGTTCCGCCACGGCGGCAACGTGCCGCCGATCCGTGCCCGTTCCGAAGGGCGCAAGACGCGTCTCGTCGGCATCACCTGGACCGACGAGTTCCAGGCCATCATCGCCTTGCCCGGCTCCGGCATCAAAACGACCAGAGACCTGAAAGGCCGCCGGTTCGGTATCGCCCGGCGTCCGGAAGGCATTGTCGACTTCATGCGGGCGACGGCGCTGAAGGGCCTGGTATCGGCGCTGTCGCTCGAGGGCCTCAGCCATGCCGACGTCGAGATCGTCGACATCGCGCTGACCGACAGTGTGCTCGACAGCCAGGAAGGGCCATCGTTGTTCGGCCTCAAGCGCAAGCAGGCCTATGGCGAGGAGGCAGCAGCCCTGATCCGTGGCGAGGTCGACGCCATCTATGTCAAGGGCACGGCCGGCATCAATGTCGCCAATCTGATCGGCGCCATCCAGGTCGCCGAATTCGGCTTCCACCCGGAGCCCAATATCCGCATCAATTCCGGTTCGCCGCGCGTGCTGACCGTCGACGATTTGCTGGCCGAAGAACGCCCCGATCTGGTCGCTCGGCTGATCGAGACGATCCTGCGCGCCAGCGCCTGGGCCGAGGCGCATCCGGAAGAGACGCGGCGCTTCGTCGCTCGCGAATCCGGCGCCACCGAAGAGCAGGTGCTGGCCGCAAACGGCCCGGATGTCCACAAGCATCTCGGCCTTGGACTGCAGCCCGAACTCGTCGCGGCGGTTTCCCACTACAAGAATTTCCTGCGCGACTGGGGTTTTCTCGCCAGCGATTTCGATGTCGAGAAATGGGTCGATCGCCGGCCGCTCGATCTGGTGACCATTCGCGCCGCCGCCTGAGAGGAAGCCAGCTTCATGACCTCGACCATTCCCGAGTTTCCACAACTCCTCGACACGGCAGCCGGCCTTGCCAACGACTTCGCGCTGACCGCCGCGCATCACGACGCGACCGGGGATTTTCCGTTCGCCAATTTCGACCGGCTTCACCAGGCCGGGCTGCTTGGCCTGGTGACGGCGCGCGAGCATGGGGGCCTCGGTGGCGGGCTGATGGAAGCCCAGGCAGTGATCGCCGAGATCGGCCGTGGCGAGCCGTCGACGGCGCTGGTGCTGGCCATGCATTACAACAGCCAGTACGCGCTGCGGAAATCCGGCAAATGGCCGCGCCATCTGGTGCAGCGGATTGTCGAGGCCGGCCGCCTCGGCCCTGCTTTGATCAACGCCGCGCAGGCCGAGCCGGGGATCGGCTCGCCCGCTCATGGCAAGCCGCCCGAAACCATTGCCCGGCGCGACGGCAATGTCTGGCGGATATCCGGCCACAAGAATTACGTCACCGGCATTCCCATTCTGAAATGGGTGAACTTGCTGGCGCTGACCGACGAGCCGCAACCGCGCCTCGCCTCGTTCCTGGTGCCGACCAATGCGCCGGGATTGCGCGTCGAAAAGACATGGAATGCCGCCGGCATGCGGGCCACCGCCAGCGACGATGTCATCCTCGACAATGTCGTGGTGCCTGCCGAAGACATTACCGAGGCACAGCCGGCGTCTGAACCGCTGAGACGTGAAGAAGGGCCGACAGCGTTCTTCTTTTCGCTGATCGGCGCTGTCTACCATGGTGCGGCCCGCGCGGCCCGTGACCGGCTGGCCTCCTTCGTCACCACGCACGCGCCGGCGAGCCTCGGCGCGCCGCTATCGACGGTGCCGCACATCCAGGCGGGGCTGGGCGACATCGAGGTTCGGCTTGCGACCAGCACGCGGCTGCTGCGTTCGCTCGCCGAAGATGTCGATGCCGGCCGACCGGTCGGCACCGACGGCATGACGGTCAGGCATGTCGTCATCGACAATGCCGTTGCCGTCACCTCGCTGGCGCTGGAGCTTGCCGGCAATCCCGGCCTCAACAGAGACTTCCAGCTCGAGCGCCACCATCGCGATACGCTGACCGCGCGCTCGCATGCACCACAGAACCACATGATCCGCACGATCGCCGCCAAAGCGGCGCTCAGCCGCCACGCTGCCCCTCAGGTAGCCGAGCCGCCGGCTGTTGCTGTCAAACCCAGGCTCAAGGCGGTCGGGTGAGCGGCGTCATGGCATCCGAACATGTCGAAGTCGCCATCGTCGGTGGAGGCCCTGGCGGCCTGACACTGGCGCAGGGCCTGAAGAAGAACGGCATCGGCGTCGCCGTCTTCGAGAAGGATCGCGCCCGCACCGACTATGTCCAGGGTTTCCGCCTGCGCATCCGCCAGCGCGGCATCGATTCGCTGATCGCCAATCTGCCGCCGGAACTCTACGAAGCCTTTGTCGCCACGCTCGGCCAGGCGCCGGACCGCAACATCCTGCTCGACGAGAATTTCGAAACCTTGGGCGAGGATGCCTGGGGTGGCGGCAATGCGCAGGGCGAGATCGACGATACCCACATCGAAAAATCGGTGAGCCGCATCACGCTGCGCCAGGTGCTGCTGTCTGGCCTCGACGGCATCGTGCGCTACGGCAAGGTCTTTTCACGCTACGAAGAGCAGCCGGACGGCTCGGTAACGGCGCATTTCGAGGATGGCTCGGCAATTCACGCCGATGTGCTGGTTGGAGCCGACGGCGCCCGCTCGCGCGTGCGCCAGCAGTTGGTGCCGCATGCGCGAAGCTTCGACACCGGCGTCAGGCGCTTGGCCGGCAAGATGACGCTGCATGCCGCAGCCCTTCACCAGATCTCCCCGCTGCTGCTCGACTACAATGCCGGCATCGGGCCGTCGGAAGGTCACGGGCTGATGGTCACCAGCCATCGCGTCAATGTCGAGGCCTATCGTAGATATGGGCTGATCGGGCTGGACGACGACACCCACAAGGACGTTGCCGGTTTCCATTTCAACAACACCACCAGCTATGTCTGGTGGAACACCGCGTATGAAAAGGATGAGCTCGCCACGGACGATGCGCTGGCAAGGCTCTCCGGCGCCGAACTGCTCGACTTGCTGATCTCGAAGATCGGCCACTGGCACAAGGACATCCTCAACCTCATTCGCTACACCGACCCGTCGACGGTGGCGCTGTTGCATGTCCACAGCTCGGAGCCTGTCGATCCGTGGCCGACGAAACGGGTGACGCTGCTCGGGGACGCCATCCATGCCATGACCTATTTCCGTGCGCTCGGCGGCAACACCGCGATCTATGATGCCGGGCTGCTGGTGCCGGAACTGGTGGCCGCCAGACGCGGCGACAAACCACTCCTCGAAGCGTTGTCGGACTATGAGGCGAGGATGCTGGAACACGGCGCCAATGCGGTGCGGTCTTCGCTGACGGCGATGCAGAAGAATGTCCTCTCAGGCCGCCGCCGTCAAAAGGAAGCCGCCGAATAGCGGCCTCCAAAATCACTCGACAGTTCTTCCTCTACGCCGCGTCCAGGCTGGCCGACTGGAAGTCATGCAACAGGATGGCGATCTCGAAACCGCGGCGTTGCAGCCAGTGCGCCGTCGTCGCGGCGCGGACGCCGAGCAGGTCGTCGATGAGCACGACACGAGCGCCGCGCACGGCGATGGTTCGGTAGGCGACGCCGAGCAACTGCCCGCCCTCCGACGCGATCGAGCCCGGAATATGCGCTTCGGCGAACTCCTCCGGCGTGCGCACGTCGAGCAGGTAGGTCGTCCGCTTGTCGTCCTTCGCCATGCCGCCGCGGTCGCGGCATAAATGCGCGGAAAGCTGTCGCCTTCGGCAAGTCTTGCGATGTGTTCTCCGGCGAAGCGCTTCGCGTCCTCGCTGGCTGGACCATAAGCAGCAGTCCTGCCGATTTCGAGCGGCCCGCTTCGCGCCATGCCTTGGTGCCGTCGTGCAGATAAGCAACCTTGTTGGACACGCCGGCGTCGATCAGCGTCTGTGCGCCGATGATGGCGCGCGGCAAGCCGGCACAGGAGACGATCACCCGCGTGTCCGGCGACGGCCCCAGATCGGCGAAACGCAGCACCAGTTCGGCACCCGGCACGCTGATGGCGCCCGGCACATGGTCCTTGTCGAACTCCGCCACCGTCCGGGCTGTCGAGGACGATCACGTCGGCGCCCTGGCCCTTGAGTGCCACTAGTTCATCAACGGTGATGACCGGCGTTCCCTTCGCGTCTCGGATCGCCAGCGAAAAATCGACGCCCGGCGTGCCGAAGGTCGGCAAGCCTTCCAAACCGCCTTTCGTCCATTCCGGAATTCCACCGGCCAGTGCGAAAAGCTGGCTGCGACCATGCCCGGTCAACCGTTCGACAGTTGCTCGGCAACGCAGCTGCCGTCATCGGCCAGCACGGTGCGCACCGATTTGCGCGGGATGAAGCGGTCGATCTCCGCTTCGACGTGATCCGCCGGCAGATTGGTGGCAAACAGCGGCGACGCGTATCCGACTGCCGCTCTGTCCCGGATATCCAGCACCGCCAGTTCCTCGCCATCGGCCAGCCATTGGCGAAACATTTTCGAATCGATCGTGCTCGCGCTCACGAGGCCTTCCTCTTCTGATGTTCGGCAACGCCACGGACCGGACGCGCAAGGCCGAGATTCTCGCGCAGCGTGCTGCCTTCGTAAGCGGTGCGGAACAGGCCGCGCCGCTGCAACTCCGGGATGACGAGATCGACGAAATCGGTGAGGCCCGTCGGCAGGATCGGCGGCATGACGTTGAAGCCGTCCGCCGCACCGCCGGTGAACCACTCTTCCATCATGTCGGCGACATCTTTTGGCGTGCCGACGATCTGGAAATGGCCGCGCGCGCCGGCAATGGCGAGATATAATTGCCGGATCGTCAGGTTCCGGCTCGCGGCCAATTCGGAAACGACTTTCAGGCGGCTCTTCACCGCATCGGAACTGCCGAGTTCCGGCAACGGCCCGTCGAGCGGATGGCCGGAAAGATCGACGCCACCGAGCAGTCCGGAAACCAGCGCCACGCCGACCACCGGATCGACCAGCCGTTGGATCGCGTCGAACTTGTCTTCGGCTTCCGCGCGCGTCGGCGCAACGACCGGGAAGACGCCGGGCATGATCTTCAAGCTGTCGGCGGAGCGGCCGAACGACCCCAGCCGGCCCTTCAGCTCGCTGTAGAAACCGCGCGCCGAATCGATGGTCGGATGAGCGGTGAAGACCACCTCCGCCGTGCGCGCCGCCAAATGCTGGCCAGCATCGGACGAACCGGCCTGGACGATGACGGGGTGGCCCTGCGGCGGGCGGGCGACGTTGAGCGGGCCTTTGACGCGGAAATGCCGGCCGACATGGTCAGGCGCATGGATGCCATGCCGGTCGATGGTGATCCCCGAAACCTTGTCGGCGACGAAGGCATCGTCGTCCCAGCTGTCCCACAGCTTCTGCGCCACGGCGACGAACTCCTCGGCGCGGTCGTAGCGGTCGGCATGGACGGGATGCTGGTCGCGGCTGAAATTCGCCGCCGCCGGAGCGTCGGCCGAGGTGACGACGTTCCAGCCTGTCCTGCCGCCGCTCAGATGGTCGATCGAGGCAAACAGCCGCGCCAGGTGGAACGGCTCCCAATAGGTGGTCGAGGCGGTTGCCACCAGCCCAATCCTCCGCGTGATGGTCGAGAGCGCCTACAACAGCGTCAGCGGCTCGAAATGCACGACATGGCCGGTGCGTTCGAAAGTCTCGATCGGCTGCTCGCCATTGCGCGCGCTGAGGCTGTCGGCAAGAAACACCATGTCGAACAGGCCGCGCTCTGCGGTGCGCGCGGCGTCCGCGTAGTGCTGAAAACTCAGGCCCGGATTGGCCGGCACATCGGGATGGCGCCAGGCAGCGACATGATGGCCCGGTCCGCGGACGAAAGCGCCAAGCCTTATCTTTCGATCTTCAGTCATCAGCGGCTTTCAGGTTGATCGCAAAAGGGCGTTCCTATCTAGCGCCTGCCAAACCCACTGAGCGAAAGAATGCCTTTCGCCAGCTGGCAATTATTCTTTTTTGACATCGGGTTAAGGGAAAGCACGATGGCCGGCGCGGGAGCGATGGGCTAGAGCCACGCACCGTCGGTGTCGCAAAGGTCCTTGATGTTTCATACCCCTTCCTCCCCACCGCGTTCGACCCCTCGTTCAATCATCATCATTGGCGGCGGCTTTGCCGGCGCGGTTGCCGCGATCAAGCTGCTCGACCGTTCGACCGAACCGCTGGCAATCACCATCATCGAGCGACGGGCAGAGCTCGGCCGCGGCGTCGCCTACAGCACCGTCGATCCACAACACCTCGTCAACGGCGCGGCGCGCATCTTCTCGCTGCACCCGGACGACCCAGATCACCTCGTCCGCTGGCTCCTGGCGAATGGGCCCAAGCATGGCTGGACACCGCCCGCGGATGTGCCTGACTCCAGCCCGCCGCGCTGGCTGTTCGGCAGCTATGTCCAGTCGGAGTTGACCAGAGCCGTCAGAGAAGCAGATCCGCGTTCCTTGCTGCGCCACATCAAGGCATCCGCCGTCGACATCGCTGACCGGTCCGTCCGGAGTCTGCGTCGGCACCAGCGACGGCCAGCAATTGCTGGCCGATGAGGCCGTGCTGGCGACAGGTGTTTTTCAGAGCGAGCCGTCGGCCACCGAAGCAGCCATCGTCGGCGATCCCCGCTATGTCGCCAACCCCTGGAATCTGGCGGCGCTCGACCGGCTTGCCGGCAGCAGGCAATTGCTGCTGATCGGCTCGAGTCTCAGCATGGTCGACGTCGTCGCCAGCATGGAGGCGCGCGGCTTCAAGGGCAGCTATCGCGTCGTGTCGCGGCGCGGACAGATCGTCGAGCCTCGGCGCAATACCGAAGCGTGGCGCGATTTTCTTGCCGGGCGGCCGCTGCCGAAAACCACGAGGGCGCTTCTTGCCTTGGTAAAGGCCGAACGCCGGGCCATCGAGGCCGCCGGGCTGGACTGGCAAGGGCTGCCTTTGACGATCCGGCCGTGGATCCTGGCTCTGTGGCAAGGCGCCACCGACGAGGAGCGCCTGAAGTTCGCACGCCATCTGCGCGCTTTCTGGGACGTCACCGCGCATCGAGCGGCGCCGCCGAGCTTTGAGCGCGTCGCACTGGCGCAAAGCCAAGGCCGTTGGGCGGGCGGCGCCGGACGGGTGCTGGCACTGCATCCGCGAGCCGGCGGCATTGTCGCCGAGATCCGCTGGCGCGATAGCGGCGCGGTCGAACGGCTGCGTTTCGACGGTGTCGTCAACTGCCGGGGCCATCAGGAGCATGACTGGCGGCGGATCGCCGATCCGTTTGTCCAGAGCCTGCTGGAGAACGGCATCGTCAGGCCGCATGCGACCGGCTTCGGCATCGACGCCACGCATGACGGCCAGGTGATTTCCGGCAACGGCAGGACCCACGGCAATCTGTTTGCCATCGGCCATCCGCTGCGCGGCGTCGCCTGGGAATCGAGTTCCATCGGCGAACAGCTGGCGCAAGCCATGGCCCTTGCCGGCCTTCTGGTCGGCGCCAGCCCAAGGCTGCGTGCTCTGGCCTGACCGTTCTGCACCTCAGGACAATAGAAACGAAAAGGGCCGCGTCGAGACGCGGCCCCTTTTCTTGCTGATGTCCGCCGGGTTCAGGCGTTCGGATCGATATATGCGTCTGCGAAACTGGCCGACAGGCCTTCAGCACCCGGCGCGTAATTCTTGACGGTCTTGCGGGCAATGATGATGGTCGGCGGTGCGATCAGATTGATGATCGGCAACTCGTCGGCGATGATCTCCTGGAACCTGAAGAACAGCTGCTTGCGCTTGGCCTCGTCAAGCTCCACCGATGCGGCCTCCAGCAGCTGGTCGACCTCAGGGTTCTCGTAGTGCGCGCCGTTGGAGAATGGCAGTCCGATCTTGATGTTCTTCGACCAGTAGAGCCGTTGCGCGCCGGCGCTGGGGTCAAAGATGTTGCCGCAGGATTCCGTCGACAGGTCCCAGGTGCGATCGGTGTAGATGGTTTTGACATAGGTGCCGAAGTCGAACTTCTGGATCTCGGCGTCGATGCCGATCTTGGCTAGCGCCTGTTTGAGGAAGTCAGCATAGCCCCATGGGTTGTAGGGGTTGTTGGTGAGCCTGAGCTTGAAGCGGATACCGTCCGCGTCGCGCTTGAAACCGGCCTCGTCGAGCAGTTTTTCCGACAGCGCCGTATCGACGGTCGCCGCCTTCACATCGGGATCGAAATACTTCTTGTTGACGACGCTGATCGGTGTCGGCGACACTTGGCCATAGCCGTAGAACACGATGGCATTGATCGCATCAAGATCGATGGCATGCGCGATTGCCTGACGGACCTTCTTCTCCTTCAGGATCGGGTTTTCCAGGTTGATGATCAGCTGGTGCAGCGGGCCGCTATAGGCAAAGACGGTGCTATCGACGACGAATTGCGGCAGCGCCTTGAACCGCTCCAGATCGGCAAACGCCACCGGGTTCGGGCCGATGTCGACTTCACCCGTCTCGAGTGCCGCGGCGCGCGCGCCGGGATCGGTGATGAAGCGGAAGATGATCCGGTCGAGATAGGGTTTTGGCGCATCCCAATAGGTCGGGTTCTTCTCGACGATGATGTGGCTGCCCTTGACCCATTCCTTGAGCACGAACGGTCCGCTGCCGATGATCTGCTCAAAGGACGGATCGTCCGCCGGCTTCAGCTTCTCGTAGATGTGCTTGGGCACGACAGGCGACTCCGTCGCGGCCAGCCCCGAGATCAGCGCGGCGGACGGCTTAGACAGTTTGATCTTCACCACATGCGGATCCGACGTGTCGATGTCGGTGACGTTCTGGAAGGTGATGCGTCCACGCGGATGCGCTTCACGCAGTCGCGAGATCGAAAAGGCCACGTCTTGCGATGTCAAATCATGGCCGTCGCTGAATTTCACCCCCGGCCGCAGCTTGAAGACATATTCGAGCCCGTCATCGCTGATCGACCATTCGGTGGCCAGTTGCGGCCTTGGATTGAGGTCGTAGTCGTAGGCGAGCAGGCCGTCGAAAATCTTCGGCCCGATGGTGGCCGGTCCACCGGCGCTGGTGTTGATGGAAACGATCTGGTTGGGCTCGGGATAGTAGACGAAATTGAGCGTGCCGCCCGCCACCGGCTTGGCGTCTTCGGCAAAGGCCCCGGCAGGAAGGGCGGTACTCGCGCCGGCCAGCAGCAGGAACTGATTGAACAGGCGTCGGTTGATGGTCATGGTCGGTACTCCGCGTTTGCGCGATTTGTCTTTATGGGGAAAAGTCGGGATCGGTGGTTTCACGCACCGATCCAAGGCAAGGCAATCCGAGCGCCTATGCGTTTGGCGCGAGCCAGATCTGCGCGAAGCTGTTGTTGATGCCTTGCGCTCCGGGTGCGAAATCCCTGACCTTCTTGTTGGCAACAATCTGGGCACCGGCCGCAACGAGGTCGACCGACACCACGTCGTCATGGATGATGTGCTGGAACTTGTACCAGAGCTCGCGCCGTTTCGTTTCGTCGGGCTCGATTGCGGCGGCTTCGAGGATCTGGTCGACCTCGGGGTTCGCATAGTGGCTGGCGTTGGAGAAGACGAGGCCGATCTTGAAATTCTTCGACCAGTAGGCGCGCTGGACGCCGAGCGTCGGATCAAAGGTGTTCGACAGCGACTCAACCACCAGGTCCCAGGCGCGGTCGGTGTAGACGGTCTTCAGGAACGTCGACAGATCGAGCTTCAGGATCTCGGCGTCGATGCCGACCACTGCCAGCGACTGCCTGATGAAATCGGCATAGGACGCCGGCAGGAACGCGTTGTAGGCGAGCCGGAGCTTAAAGCGCGTGCCGTCGGCGCCGCGCGGATGGCCGGCATCGTCGAGCAGTTTCTCCGCCAGTTTGGGGTCGGGTTCGCGCGCCTTGATGCTGGGGTCATACCATTTGGGCAGTGCCGTGCTGATGGGACTTGGCGATACCTGCGCATAGCCATAGAGCGCAATGTCGACCAGCTTCTGCAGGTCGATCGCGTGGGCGATGGCCAGACGCACGTCGCGCTTGGTCAGGATTTCGTTCTCGTAGTTGAAGAACAATTGCTGCTGCGGGCCGGAATAGGCATAGGTGTTGGTGTCGACGACCAAAGCGGGGTTGGCCTTCAGCCGCTCGATATCGGCCAGCGGCACGGGATTGGCGCCGATATCGATCTCGCCGGTTTCAAGAGCCGCCGAGCGTGCCGCCGGGTCGAGAATGACATGCAGCACGACGCGGTCGAGGTAAGGCCTTGGCGCATCCCAATAGTTCGGATTGCGATCGAAGATCAGATGGCTGCCGGGCACCCATTCCTTGAGAACGAAGGGGCCGGTGCCGATCGTCTGTTCCAGCTTGGGCTGTTCTGCCGGCTTGAACGTTTCGTAGACATGCTTCGGCACGATCGGTGATTCCGAACTGCTCAGCGCCGTGATCAGATAGGGCGCCGGCTTCGAAAGCACGACAATGGCGGTGTGCGGATCGGGCGTCTCGACCGCTGTCACGTTCTGGTAGGTGATGCGGCCGCGCGGATGCGCCTCCTTCAGCCGGAAGATGGTGAAGGCAACATCTTCCGAGGTGAAGTCCTTGCTGTCATGCCACTTGACACCCTGGCGCAGCTTGAAGGTGTAGCGCAGGCCGTCATCGCTGATCGACCACTCCGTGGCCAGCAGCGGTTTCGGGGTGAGGTCGTAGGCGAAATCAAGCAGGCCTTCATTCACCTTGGGGCCGATCGCCTGGCCGGTGCCCGACGAGGTGTTGATGGCGATCAGCGACGTCGGATCGGGATAGTAGGCCCAGTTGAGCGTGCCGCCCTGAACGGGCGTGCCTTCGGCTGCAAAGGAAAGGCCGGGCAATGCGAAACTCGCACCCCCAAGCAGCAAGAGCTGGTTGAAATGACGACGATTGACAGACATGGTCTTGGGCTCCGGAAAACGGATTGCATCCGGCGGCCGAACGCACTCCGGCGCCTCGACGCAATGATCCCTGCCGTCGCGCAAAACCGGAAGAATGATTTTCTATCGTCGGCCGAAAGCGCCGCTTTGCACGACTGGTTCATTCCAGGCCTGCGAAGCAGACCGACACCCAAATCGGTGCTGCCCGTCTTATTTCTACAAGAATAGTAGACATTACAATTTTTTAGATTTCCGTTCCCGCTGGCGCGACGCTGCGGCAAACGAAATTTTCCGCCGCGCGCTTTGGCGCAAAGCCCGCCCTCGTCGCGCCGGGTCCGAACGTGTTGAATGCGCCTCATGGTTGATCTCATTCGCGCCAAACCGAGGAAGCTACGACCGACGCTGGCGAGACTTCCGCCGCTGACCTCGCTTCGCGCCTTTGTCGCAACCGCCCGCCACCTGAGCTTTACGCGAGCGGCGGAAGAACTCCATGTCACGCCCGCCGCCATCGGCCAGCAGATCCGCCTGCTGGAGGATCACCTGGGGCAACCGCTGTTCCAGCGCAACCGGGGCGAGCTTTTGCTGACCTCGGCCGGTCAGGCGCTGATGCCCGGGCTCACCGAGGCTTTCGACGTCGTTGTCGAATCGGTCGCGCGTATTTCCGGCGACGAGGAGGATGCGCCGATCAANGCCGATCAAGGTGTCGGTCGCGCCCTCCTTCGCCAGCAAATGGCTGATCCCGCGCCTCGACGCGCTGCGTGAGGCGGTGCCCGGACTCGAAGTACTGGTCGATGCATCGACAAGGCTTGCCGACTTTGCCAGCGAAGATATCGACTGTGTCATCCGCTACGGCTCGGGCGCCTATAGCGGCCTCATCACGGAACGGCTGTTCTCGGAAGCGGTGCTGCCTGTCTGCAGCCCCGAATTTGCCCGCACGCACGGCCTCTTCCGTGGACCGGAAGGGCTGCGTAACGCGCCGATCCTGCATGAGGACGGGCCGGAGCGCGATCCAAGTTGCCCCGACTGGAAGGGCTGGCTGCGATCCAACGGCCTGTCCGGCCGCCTTGTCGACGGCGGCATACGGCTTAGCCAGTCCTCGCTGGTACTCGACGCCGCGGTTGCCGGCAAGGGCATCGGTCTCGGCAAATTCCGACTGGCCGAGCCTGACCTTGCGGCAGGGCGGCTGGTCAGCCCTTTCGGCTCGCCGCAGCCGGTCGAGTTTTCCTATTACTTCGCGACGACGCCACACAAGGCGAAGCTCGCGACCGTCGAGCGCTTCCATGGCTGGCTGAAGGCTGAGGCGCGAAGGGTTGGCGCACTCGACTTCACACCGCCGGCAGCACTGCCGGCGCGCATCGCCATCGTTGCCGCCGAATAGCCTTGGCTATTTAAGCTTGAAGCCCAGCGCCTTGAGCGCATCACCCAGGCGATCACGGCCTTTCAGCGCCGCAGTGCTGCCGATGCGGTTCGACATCAGTTCGGTCCAGTCGACAACGGGCATCGACTGCTCTTGCTGAAAGGTGCGAAGCGTCAGGTTGTACGCTGCGAGATCGTCCTGATCGAAGCCTGACTGATAGCGCTCGCGATGCAGCACAACACGCTGCGGCAGTCTGGGCTTGATGTCGGTCGCAGCCAGGAGATCGGGACAGCCAACGGTCAGGCCGAACACCGCCACGGCTTCCGGCGGCAGGCCGAGCTCTTGCGCCACGGCCTCAGGATGATTGCGCATGGCGCCGATGTAGCAGGAGCCGAGCCCGAGCGCATCGATTGCCACCACGGCATTCTGCGCGGCAAGTGCTGCGTCGATCACGGCCAGCAGAAAACTCTCCTGATAATCGAGCCCCTCGCCCGCCCGGCTGTTTGCCTCGGCAATGGCGCGCAGCCGTGACAGGTCGGCCAGCCAAACCAGCAGCAACGGCGCCTGCTCGATATGGCGATTGACCGCCGCCAGTCCGGCAAGCCGCGCCTTGCGCGCCGGATCCTCGACGGCGATGACGCTCCACGCCTGCAGATTGGACGAGGTCGGCGCCGACTGGGCGGCAGCGATGATCAGTTCGAGCGTCCCTTCGGGCAGAGGCCTGGCGAGATAGTTGCGGACCGAGCGATGTGAAAGGATCGCCTCGAGGGCTTCGTTCCAGTTTGCAGTGTTCGCCTCTTGCGGCGCCCGGTAACGCCGCCTTAGTGCTGCTTCACCGCGCAGGTCGGCGTCGGAAGGGCGGATGCTGAAAGCGGCCGGCTGTGGCATTGTCGTCCGTATTTGGCGATCTGGCTCGTTCGGTGTTCTGACAACCCCACGTCATTCAACAAACGCGGCTTGGACCCTATTGCGCAATAGCGGGAGCAACTGGTCGCCTTGCCGCTTGATCTCGGAAAGATACGGCGTGTCCGAGAGCACGAAATGCGTGATGCCCAGATCCCGGTACTTGCCGAGCGAACTGGCCACGTCGGCGGCCGAGCCGACCAGCCAGGTGGTGCCGGCGCCGCCGCCGCCATATTTGCCCGGCGCAGTGTAGAGATTGTCGTCCAGCACCTCGCCGCGCGTGTGCAGATCGAGCAGACGCTGCTGGCCTACCGCTACCGCCCGACCATGATCATTCCAGCCGGCGCCCTGGCCCTTTGCCATTTCGGCGACCTTCGCCTCGGCGTCCGTCCAGGCCTGCCCGGTGGTGTCGCGGACCAGCGTGGTGACCCGAAACCCGAATTGTAGAGGTGGGAGGTCCCGGTCAAGTTCCCGGCTCAAGGCCTTGAGCCGCTCGATCCGCTCCCGGACGCCGTCGAGCGGCTCGCCCCACAACAGCTGGACATCGGCCTCGCTGGCCGAGACGCGCTCGGCCGCCTCCGACGCGCCGCCGAAATAGAGCCTGGGATGGCGACGGTTTCCACGGACAGGGATGCGGGGCATGACGGTAGACCCGGTGACCTTGAAGTGCTCGCCGGCAAAGGTGACGTTCTCTTCGGTCCAAAGTCTGCGAACCAGCCGCATGAACTCTCTGGTGCGGGCATAGCGATGGTTCTGCTCGCCTTCGCTGTCGCCATAGGCAGCGAGGTTGTCCTTGCCCGACACTATGTTGATACGCACGCGACCGCGGGTCAGCTGGTCGAGCGTGGCGACCGCGGATGCGAAGTGCGCTGGCCGCCAGTAACCCGGGCGGATCGCGATGAGCGGCTCGAAGGAGGTGGTCCGCGCGGCGAGCGCGGCGGCGACGGTAAACGTGTCGGGCCGGCCCCAGCCGGTACCGATCAGCGCGCCCTTCCAGCCGTGTTCCTCAAGCGCCTTTGCGTGGCTGGTCAGCGTGTCCAGGCTGTTGTGGTCCTCGACGGCCGGCTCGCCGCGGTGACCGGGATCGACCTGGTTCGGGATGTACCAGAGAAATTCGGGATCAGCGCTCATTGTCGGGCCTGTATTTTTGTCGGGCGTGGAGGTCAATGGCGGTACCTTCCGCGCCGTTATCGTTTGATGATCGTTCAATGGGTGGCCCCGAGCAACCCTGACGCCTTGTGCGGCTGCGGCGCGAAACGGCTTTCAGGCCTGATAAGGCCGAGATGGTCGCGCAGCGTGCGCCCTTCATAGTCGCTGCGAAACAGGCCGCGCCGGCGCAGGATCGGCACGACCGTATCGACAAAGACTTCCAGTCCGGTCGGCAGCACGTCAGGCATCAGGTTGAAGCCATCGGCGGCGCCGGCGACAAACCATCTTTCGATATCGTCGGCGATCTGCTCCGGCGTGCCGACAACGGTGCGGTGGCCGGTACTGCCGTTGAGCGCCCGGATCAGTTGGCGAACGGTGAAATCGTTGTTGCGGGCAAGTGCCAGCGTGGCCTTGAAGAAGGTGTGGCCGCCGTTGGGCGGCAGCGGGATGACGTCAGGCAGCTTCTCGTCGAGCCTCAGCCGCTCGCGGTCGATGCCGAGCACGCCCGACAGCCGCGTCAGGCTGTAGTCGAGCGGGATGCGGTCCCACAGTTCTTCCTGCCGCCGCTCCGCTTCCGCCTCGGTGCTGCCGATGATGGTGGCCAGACCGGCGAGGTTGAGCGGCACGCCGCCGCTTCTGCCATAGGCGACAGCCCGGGCCTTCAGCTCCTTTGCGTAGGCGAGCGCCTCCTCGAACGATTGCGACGCGGAAAACACCGCTTCGGCGTGGCGCGCGGCGAGCTCCTTGCCGTCATCGGAACCGCCGGCCTGGATGACCACCGGATGCCCTTGCGGCGAGCGCGGCACATTGTGCGGCCCATGCACCGAAAAATGCGCGCCCTCGTGCTCGATGGCGTGAACCTTGGCGGCATCGACGAAGCGCCCACTGGCGACGTCGCCGATGAAGGCATCGTCCTCCCAGCTGTCCCACAGCGCCTTGACGATTTCGGTGAATTCGGCGGCCCGCTCGTAGCGCCGGCCATGATCTATCGCGCCGGTCAGGCCGAAATTGCGGGCCGAGGCGGGATCGGCCGTGGTCACGATGTTCCAGCCGATGCGCCCGCCGCTGACATGGTCGAGCGTCGCGAAACGACGGGCGATGTTGTAGGGCTCGTTGAAGCTGGTCGATGCCGTCGCAATCAGGCCGATGCGCTCGGTCGCGGCGGCTATCGTCGCCAGCACGATGGTCGGTTCCAGCGATGTAATCGGCCGATAGTCGATGCGATCCGAAATTGCCGCCTGATCGGCAAGGAATATAGCGTCGAGCTTGGCGCGCTCGGCGATCTTCGCCACCTGCACATAGTGGTCGACGGTGAAGGCGGCATAGGGGTCGACCCCGTCCATCCGCCATGCCGCCGGCGAGAAGCCGGCGTGCAGGATGTTGACATTGAGGTGGAGCTGCCGGCCGCTCATCGAAAGACGCCGGGCTCGGGATAGGCGCCGGTCAGATACCAGGTGCCGACGGTGCGGGCCTTGTATTCGGCGGGGTTGTGCAAGGTGTGGATGCGCGCATTGCGCCAGAAACGGTCGAAGCCGTATTTGCGCACCGCCGAGCGCGCGCCCATCACCTCGAAGATCTCGGTGGTGACTTCGAGCGCGACATTGCCGGCCAGCACGTTGGCCGCGGCAACTGCAACCGCCGCTTCCCCGCGCTCTTGCTCGGTCAATGCCTTGCCGCGCGCGATCGCATGATCGATCGCCGCCGCAGCGCGATCAGCCAGCACTGTTGCCGCGCGCGTTTTGACCAAAAGCTCGCCATACTGCCGCTTGATCCATGGATCGTCGATGTGGCGCTCGACGCCGGAATACATCCACGGTCGCGAGCTGTTGAGCGTGTAGTCGCGTGCCGCTAGCAGTGCGCCCTGGGCGGTGCCGATGAAGACATTGAGCAGCACGCTTTGCTGCTGCAGCGGGCCGATGGTGCGGATCGGCAGCGACGCGTCCACCCAGCCGCGCACCAGTTCGTTGTCATGGACCCTAACATCCTTGTAGGCGACCTTGCCACTGCCGGTCTGCGTCTGGCCGATGCCATCCCAGTCGTCGAGAATGGTGATGCCCTCACGATCCGCGGGGATGGCCGCGAACTTCCGCTCGCCGCTGACCTCGTCTTCCCAGGAGGTCGAAAGATAGTCGGCGACATGCGAGCCGGAGGCGAAGGGCTTGAAGCCGCTGACGATCGTCCACTCGCCATCCTTGCGGCCGAACAGCGTCTTGGAAAAGCTGTTGCCGGTGTTGCCCCAGAACCAGTCGCCCGCAGCCGAACGCCGCAGCAGATCGGCTGAGCGCGGTTCGTCCGAATTGAGCCTTGCGGCGATCAGCGCGCTGAAATGGTAGCCGTAGATGTGGCCGATCGAGCCGTCGACCTTGGCGAACTCGCGGCCGATCTTCAGCGCCGTCGAATAGGGTTCGCCGGCGCCGCCGAATTCCTTGGGAATGACGATACTGAGCAGGCCGCTCTCCTTGAGCAGGCGGATCTGTTCAACGGGCCTGCCGCCAAGCTGGTCGCGCTCGACCGCGTCGCGGGCAAAGATGTCGCGCAGCTCGACCGCCTTGGCGACCCATGGATTGGAGGTATCGGGATCGAAGCTCATCAGGTCACTCATGCAGATGCGGGAAGCCGTGGCGCTCGGCAAGCAGCGCAAGAATGCGCCTTGTGTCGTCGGCAAAGACCTTGCCCTTCGCGGTCGGTAGGTCGGCTGGCGGATCACCGCCGACGACCAGCACCGGCAGCGACTGGTGGCGTTCGCCGAGCGTATCGATCACCTTACCCCTCGGCCTTGCGAACGGCACGCGCTCGACGTCCAGCCTGGCGGCAAGATCGGGAAAGGCTGCGAGCAGCCCTTCGACCTTGTTGGAATAGGGGCAGACGAAGGTCTGGCCCGGATGCTTTGGGTCGGCGAAACCCGGCTGGATGAGAAAGAGCGTGTCTCGCGCCATCGGCTCATTCCTATTCCGCCGCCGCAGCGGCATGCCGCGAAAAACGGTTTGCCGGCCGCTTCAGGCCGAGATTGTCGCGCAAGGTCCTGCCCTCATACTCCCGACGGAACAGGCCACGGCGGCGCAGTTCCGGCACCACCAACTCGATGAAATCCTTCAAGCCGCCGGGCATGATCGGCGCCATGATGTTGAAGCCGTCGGCGCCGTAATTCTCAAAGCGCTCTTCGATCGTGTCGGCGATCTGTTGTGGCGTGCCGACCACCTGCCAGTGGCCGCGAGCGCCGGCGATGCGCAAATAGAGCTGCCGGATCGTCAGCTTCTCGCGCCGCGCCAGATCGATGACCAGCGCCTGCCGGCTCTTGCCCGCATTGGTCTCCGGCAGTTCCGGCACCGGCCCGTCGAGCGGATAGGCGGTCAGATCGAAGCCGCCGGCCAGCGCCGAGACCAGACCGAGGCCCACTTCCGGCTGGATGAGATCCTGCAGCTGTTCGAACTTTTCCTGCGCCTCGGCTTCGCTGCGGCCGACGACCGGAAAGATGCCTGGCAGGATTTTCAGATCATCCTCTGAACGGCCGTACTTACCGAGCCTGCCCTTGACGTCGGCATAGAAGGCGGTGGCTTCATCGAGCGTGATCTGCGCGGCGAAAATCGCTTCCGCGGTGCGCGCCGCCAGCTCCTTACCGGGGCCGGACGCGCCCGCCTGGACGACGACCGGATGGCCTTGCGGCGTGCGCGGCGTGTTCAGCGGACCGCGCACCCTGAAGTGCTGGCCCTTGTGGTTCAGCACATGCAGCTTGTCCCTGTCGAAATAGCGCCCGCTCACTTTGTCGCGCGGGAAGGCATCATCCTCCCAGCTGTCCCACAGGCCAAGCACGACATCGGCGAATTCCTCGGCGCGATCGTAGCGGTCGCCGTGCTGGATATGCGTATCGTGGCCGAAATTGAATGCCGCATCCGGATCGGACGAGGTGACGAGGTTCCAGCCGGCGCGCCCGCCGCTCAGATGGTCGAGCGACGCGAACTGGCGGGCCAGATTGTAGGGATCGGAATAGCTGGTCGAAGCCGTGGCGATCAGGCCGATGTTGGTGGTCACCGCCGACAGCGCCGACAGCAGCGTAATGGGCTCGAACGGATAGACGCCGCTATGCGCCTTGCGGCTGGCAGCCTCGAGATTGCTCAGCCGCGCCGCGACGCCATCGGCAAAGAAGATCGCATCGAATTTGGCCGCTTCCGCGAGCCTGGCCAGTTCGACATAGTCGCCGAGGCTGGTCCCCTCGGCCGCCTGTGGATGGCGCCATGCCGCCACATGGTGGCCGGTGAAGAGAAGAAACGCTCCAAGCTTGAGCTTGTCCTTGCGCCTGGCCATTTTCCGCGCCTCCTCAGCGATACAACCCGCCGACCGGGAATTCCCCGGTCAGCAACCAGGTGCCGATGGTGCGCTTCTTGTATTCGGCCGGGTTGTGCAGCGTGTGCGTGCGCACATTTCGCCAGAACCTGTCATAGCCATTGGCCTTGGTGGCCGAGCGGGCGCCCATCACCTCGAAGACCTCGCTCGATGCGTCGAGACCGATTTGCCCGGCATAGACATTGGCGGTGGCAAGGTCGATCGCCGTCTGTCCGCGCTGCTCCAGGGTCAAGGCCTCGCCCTTGCCATAGGCGGCATCGAGGCTGCGCGCCGCCACATCGGCGAGTTCGGCGGCAGCCAGCGTGCGGATATAGAGATCGCCATATTTGCGCTGAACGAACGGATCGTCGGTGTGGTTCTCATAGCCGGAATAGACCCAGGGTCGCGATTGCGAGACCGTATAGTCGCGGCCTTCGCTCAGCGCTCCTTGCGCGCTGCCGACGAAGAGGTTGAGCAGGACCGCCTGCTGGAAGAGTGAAATCAGCGTCTGGAACGGCGTCAGCGGCACGGCGGGCGAGCCGATCAGTTCGTCATCACCGATATGCACATCCTTGAACGTGACTTTACCGGAACCCGTCTGCCGCTGGCCGACGCCATCCCAGTCATCCTCGATGACGATACCTTCACGATCGGCCGGGATCGCAGCTGCCAGGCGGTCCTGGCCGTCTTCCCATGCCACCTGGATATAGTCGGCGATGTGCGAGCCGGAAGAGAACGGCCGGAAGCCGTTCAGGATCCAGCCCGAGCCGTTGCGCCTGGCCGTAGAGGTCTTCGACATGGCGTTGCCGGAATTGCCCCAGACCCAGTTCTCGCGGGCCGAGCGTGTCAGCAGTTGGTCCTTCTGCGCGTCCGTACCGCGAAACAACACGCCGTTGAGCGGCAGATGATGGTAGCCGTAGAGATGGGCTAGCGAACCATCGGTGCGGGCAAATTCGCGCACGACGCGCAGCACCGACAGCCAGGGCGCGCCCTTGCCGCCATAGTTTTTGGGAATCTGCGCCGACGGCAGTCCACTTTCCTTGAGCAGGCGGATCTGCTCGACCGGTCGTCCACCGGCCTTGTCGCGCGCCACCGCATCGCGATCGAAGATGGTGCGCAGCTCGACCGCCGTGGCGACGAACGGGTCGGAAAGGTCAGGGCTGAAGGTCATGCGTTTGTCCATGGAATGCGTCTATTCCGCCGCAATGGTCTGTGCCGGCCGCCAGACGGCAGAGGCGTAGGCCTCCTCCCCGAACTCGGCCGGATGGCTGCCGGTGATGCGGCTCTCATGGCTGTCGAGATCGGCAAGGAAGAGATCGCGGCTGATGCGGGCGACGACAGCCGGCACGTCGCGCCTGATCGACGGAACATCGCCTATCGGCAGGCCGAAACTGACGAAGCCGCCTGGATTGAAGACGTGGATGTTCCTCAGGAACGGCGCCTCCCCCAGCGCTTTCTCGAGGAATTCATGGCCGAGGCCGAGATAGGGATGGGCGCCGAAAAATTCATCCAGTTCGCCTTCCGCCGGCGCGTATTGGTCACGCCACAGCCGGATCGAGGCGGCGAAATCGCTAAATTCCGGCTTGCGCGTCGGGTCGGCGAAATAGCCGGTGCCGGCGATGACGAAGTCGAAAGCGAACGTCTCGGCGCCGATGTCGGTGACGACCTTGCCGCCGTCGATATCCGCATTCGTCCAGGGGGCACCGAGATGCAGGTGGAAATTCTTGTGCCGCACCACCCGCTCCACGGCATGGGGCGGTGGCGTCGAACCGGCCTCGCGGAAGCGCAGTGCCTGGCGCCAGCGCACCGGATCGGGCAAGCGCGGATAGTTGTCATAGGCGCCGGGATAACCCCGCACGCGGTTGATCGGCACGCTGGCGATACTGGTGCGCCGCGCGAACAGGCGCACCGATTGCGCGCCGGCCTCAAGGGCTGTTCCCGCCGCATCGAATGCCGAAGCCGCCGACCCGACGACAGCGACCGCTTTGCCCTTGAGCGAGGCAAAATCGATTGCCGCAGAACTGTGTGCGACAAAGACCTGGGGCAGAGCAGCGAGCACCGCCGGTATCATTGGACCGCCGCTGCCGCCAAAGCCATTGGCCAGAATGATCTTCCGCGCCGTTTCGATCAATGGCGTGCCGCCGGCATCGAGGTGGAGGCGAAGATACCCGTCAGCCGGCTCGATGCGAAGGAGACGCGTGCCGTAGCGAATGCCAATGCCGAGAAAGTCGCGATACCATTTCAGGTAATTCGCCCAATCCGTCCGCGCGATGCGGTCGAAGCCGGCATAGGCTTCGGCACCATGGCGCGCTTCGTACCAGGACTGAAAGCTCAGGCCCGGCAGGCCGAGTTCCGGTCCCGGCAGGCCCTTTGGTGTTCGCAGCCGGTTCATCCGCGCATGCGTGAGCCAGATGCCGGCCTTGCCCTCATCCGGCGCCGCATCGATGACCGTGACCTTGCCGATGCCGGCCCGCCTCAACGCGAAGGCGAAGGTCGCGCCCGTCTGCCCGCCGCCAACGACAAAGACATTGTGGTCGATGCCCTCCCGATCCGGCACCCAATTTTGCGGATCGGGACCGATCAGTCGAAGTGTTTCGCGGGCGTCGTGATCTGGATCGGACGGTAAGGCCATTTCGGTCCTGGCTGAAGTTCAAGCGTTACACCAAACTCCGCCCCGGTCGGCAAACAGTCCAGAAATGTCTGCTTTGATTGCCCGGTAGTTTTTTTCACTTGCATCCAACGGCACAATCGGAGCGTCACCGGGCTGCTGCCGGATATTCGGCACCACCTGCAATCCGTGATGACAAGCGAACAATTGGCGCGCAGGGCTGACATAATCTGAACGCTCGGTTGCCCGCGTCGATTCCGCTGCAATTCTTGCCCGTTGAAAGGAGTACGCTGCGTTTCCGACACTTCACCCAAGTAGGGGTCGAGCCCACGTGTGTAAAAACGCGTCATGCACCCGAAAGGAGACCTCGAGGACTTCGATTGGTGGCGGCTCTCACCACGCCTTGAGCTGCACCGGCGTCAAGTACACGGCGCCGTCGCGGTCGCGATTGAGATCTATTTCAAAGCACGACCGATGGAAAACGATGCGGTTGGGGACATTACCGATTACCATTCTCATGATTTCCTCAGCCTTTACCTGTCCGGGCTGGGTAAGAGAATTCTGTCGGAATTGGCTGCCAGATCCGCACAGATCAACCGAACTGGCAAGCGCATTTTGAGACTGCGGCCGAGTTCAGAACCCGCCTAATTGCACGTCGTTGCCGCCGATTGCCGCAGGCATCCTTGCAGGGTATTTCGAACCCAGGGGGCTTGAGCTAGGTGTGACAGTGCCATCAACGAGATGGAGAAAATTGACGAACGGGCCCCAAAACCATTTTGCCCAGAAGCCATAGATTTTACCCGATAACGCTCAACTCAAACTCAAATAATTAGGCGTAAGGTATTGATATATAATAAACTGGTGGTGGTGGCAGTCTGGAGCGAACCTGTCTCTGTCTGAATTTCCCTGTTACGCGCCTAAAAACAGCGAATTCTCGGCGATTTTCGGTATCCGAGCCAAATTCGACCTTAAATTCAGCAGCAGGTTCAAACTCTTGGGAGGAAATTCCCTATTCGGCCTAACAGGGAAACAAAAGCGCACTAACAGGGAAGCGACTCGGATCTTGAGGGCTGTAATGCGCACCCCTTGCTTGACTTTGATCTGCGTTGCGGCTGGGTTGCGTCACCCCCGAAGCGGCCGACCTTCGCGCCACGATTGCCAAGGCCGCTGAATTTCTCCCGCAAGCGAGTTCCGAATATCTTCGCATGATCGCCTGGGCGGAACACCGGCTGGCGCACTTGGGAGCGCAGAACGAGCTTGAGGAGCTGACGTCGAACCTACGGGAGCAAAACCTCTTCCCCGAGCCGGATGGCTTGCACGATCCAGAGGGCGATCCGGCGCCACCAAAGAACCCCTGGAGTTACTAGACAGGGAAATGATCGCGGTCTAACAGGGAACGAAGAATCGGATACACACCGCCGCATTCATATCGACGACCTTTACTCCCGGAACGCTCGGTGAACCTGATCCGACAAAGGCTTCATCACGTAGGACCAAACGTTGCGATCGCCCGTCTGGATGTGGACCTCTGCGGGCATGCCGGGCTGGAGCCGCCTGCTACCACGCAGGCATGACTTCTGGTCGTCGAGCGTCGTCCTCGCCACGAAATAGGAAATCTGCCGTTGCGGATCCTTGATCAGATCGGCTGAGAGTCTCTGCACGGTGCCCTTGCATTCCGGGGTTGTATTCGCGTCGAACGCGGAGAAGCGTATTGAGACGGGCTGCCCTGGCTCGATGTCATCGATGCTGGCAGGCGCGACCATGGCGTCGACAACGAGCCTGTCCTGTTCGGGGACGATCAACATGATTGTCTCTCCGGGACTGATTACGCCGCCGACGGTATGGACGGCAAGCTCCTGGACAAATCCTGACTGGGGAGCGCGGATTTCGGTCCGCGCTAGCTGGTCCTGCGCAACGGCCCTGCGCTCAACGAGTTCTACCTCCTTGCCGTCGAGCTCGCGCAGTTCCTCGTTCACGTCCTTGCGCATGTCCTCGTCGACCTGAAGGGCCTGCAGCCTGGTTTCGCTGATTTTGCCTTCGGTCTCGGCGATTGCCGCCGCGAGGCGCCCGGACTCGCCGCGCAGGCGCGACAGTTCGAGCTGGAGCTGGCTCACCCTTTCCAGCGACACCAGCTTCTTGTCGTAGAGCCCCTTCAGGCTGTTGTAGTCCCTTTCCACCAGCGTCGCCGAGTCATCCATCGACTTTCGCTGCGCCGCCAAGCCCTCGATCTGCCTTGCCAGCTGCCCCGACCTGGCCTCCAGCTGAGACTTCAGTCCGGCGCCGGCGTTGGTCCGGCTTTCGAAGAGCGCCTTCTCCCCGGCAACTAAGAGTTCCACATCGGGCTCGGCCATCCGTTTCACGAGGCTTTCCGGAAACTCGATCGATGGAAGCCCCAGCCGTTCGGCCTGCAGCCGCGCCTGGCGCGCGATAGTGCGGTCGTACTGCTGGGCGATGATCTGGAGATTCGCTCGCGTTAGGGTCTCATCGAGCCGGACGATGACGTCGCCCGCTGCCACGCGGTCGCCCTCGCGGACGTTGATGGCTCCAACAATGCCTCCGGTCTGGTGCTGCACCTTCTTGGCGCTGCTTTCGACGACCACGGTGCCCGATGCAATCACAGCCCCGGCAATCGAGGTCGTTGCGGCCCACGCGCCGACGCCGCCGACAAGCACAACGGAGACCGCCAGTCCGATCAGGACGTTTGCCCGAATGCCCTCGCCAGATTTCTCGGAGGCGTACACTGAGCCGGAGCCCGGAAGCCTGAACGGCGAGATCATTTCGGACACGGAGGACCTCCGTTTCTGGAACCTTGCGACACACATTCCTCAGACATGGCGCTCACTCGCCGCATGCAATGGAACGACGGTGGAACCATGGCGATTGACAGCTGCTTCAGAACGCTGGGCGGCCGCGGCGGTTGTGACAGCGGCGAGCACGGCTTCCTTTGGCCCGAAGGCTTGGATGGTTCCAGCCGCCATGACCATGAGCTGGTCGACGTTTGACAGCGCGGAGGGGCGGTGTGCAACGACGATGACGATCCCTCCCCTCTGACGCACTCCATGGATCGCGATTGCCAGCGAATCGTCGCCGTCGGAATCGAGGTTCGAATTGGGTTCATCGAGCACGACAAGGAAAGGTTCGCCGTAAAGAGCGCGCGCCAGTCCGACGAGCTGCCGCTGCCCTGCCGAGAGGGCGGTGCCGCGCTCGCCGACGCGGGTCTGGAACCCGTCCGGTAGCAAAAGGATCATCTTGTCCACCCCGGCAGCCTGGGCTGCGGCCAGGATATCCTTCGGCGAGGCGTTCCCGTCGAAGCGGCTGATGTTTTCGGCAACCGTCCCGTCGAACAGTTCGATGTCCTGGGGAAGATAGCCGATGTCGCGACCGAGCGCCTCGCGGTCCCATTGGTCAAGGGCCGCATGGTCGAGACGCACTGTTCCGCGCAGCGAAGGCCACGCCCCAACCAATGCGCGCACCAGGGTGGATTTGCCCGACGCACTCGGCCCGATCACGCCAAGGGCCGCGCCCGCGCGGAGCACGAACGTCACGTTTTGTATGACAGGCTTCTGCTGGCCGGGCGCGGCTACGGCCAAGCTGTCCACCGAAAGCACGTTGTGCGGACGCGGCAGCGCCATCGGCTGGCTACGGTCGGCGAAGCCCTTGAGGGTCCTGGAGAGCTGGCCGTAGCTCTGGCGAGCCGAAATGAACCCGCGCCAGTTCGCGATGGCGACGTCCACGGGTGCCAGCGAACGGCCAAGCATGATCGAAGAGGCAATAATCACGCCCGACGTCGCTTCTCCCGAAATTACAAGATAGGCTCCGAGACCTAGCATGAGCGATTGAAGCATCATCCTGAGAGTCCGTGACATGGCGCTGGTGAAGCCAACAATGTCGGAAAGCCGCCGCTGATCCGCGAGAAAGCGGGAGCTTTGATGGCTCCAGAACGTCGCGAACCGCACCGAAAGGCCCATCGCCCGGATGATCTCGGCATTGCGGCGGCCTGCGTCCGAGAAGGCCGAGCGTGCGACGACCGATTCTGTCGCCCTCCGACCCGGTGCCCTGCCCAACGCTTCGGCAACCAGCGTGAGCAGAACGATCACCGTCGCCCCAGCCGTGGCAAGGATGCCGAGCCATGGATGCAGCATAAAGATGAACGCGATGTATACGGGAATCCAGGGCATATCGAAGAAGGCCGTGGGTCCGGGTCCCGACACAAACGAGCGTATCTGGTCGAGATCGCGAACGGGCTGGACGCGCGCTCCATCATGCCCAGTCCTGAGGGGCAACAGCAGCGATGCCTCGAAGGCCTGCCGGCGAAGCCTGTGATCGAGTGTGTTGCCTATTCTTACCAGAAGACGGAGACGGACGAAGTCGAGCAGGCCATAAGCCGCGTAGAGCCAGACCATGACGATGGTCATGCCGACCAGTGTCGGGATGCTCCGCGATGGCATCACGCGGTCGTAGACCTGTAGCATGTAGAGCGACCCGGTCAGGCCGAGAATATTGACCACAGCCGAGAAGGCGCCGACACAGAGCAACGCACCCTTACAGTGCGAGAATGCTGCTCTCAGTTCGTTCCCTGGCGTCATCGCAATCTGCCCCGTGCCCATCGGTTTCCCCCTACCGCCTACGCCACCATGAAGTCGGCGTTGGTCAGCGCGAGTCCGGCGCCGATATTTGCGAACTGTACCGCCCCGCCTGTCGCGTTGCCGTTGGTGTCGTAGGTGAGCGTTCCGGTCGCTGAGTTGTAGATGATACGGTCGTCAGCGTCGGCCGCCGCCGTTCCGATATGGAATGACTCGGGCGCCAAGGTCCCTAGGCTTCCGACCGCTGTGAACACCGTGTGTTCCAGCGCGATGGTATCGTCGGCGACGTTGAAATCCGTGATGGTGTCCTTGTTGGTCGAGGCATTGAGGGCAGTGCTGAAGCGGAAGGTGTCGGCTCCCAGGCCGCCCGTGAGCGTGTCGTTCCCGGCGCCGCCATCCAGAACGTTGGCTCCGCCGTTACCGGTTAGGACGTTGTTGGCGGAATTGCCCGTACCGTCGATGTCGGCGTTGCCCGTCAATGATAGGTTCTCGAAGACGCCAAGGACACGAGCCGAGTTCAACAGGCTGAACGAAATCGAGGCTTGGACAGTATCGGTTCCCGTCGAATTGGCGACGCTCTCGTCGACGGTGTCGTTGGCGCTGTCGACAATGTAGGTGTCGTTTCCGCCCCGACCTCGCATGGTATCATCGCCGGCGCCGCCGTTGAGCACGTTGTTGTTGCCGTCGCCCTCGAGCGTGTCGTTCTGGGCAGAGCCCAGAAGGTTCTCGATGCTGGAGAAGGTGTCGCCTTCGGCATCGCCGCCNTGTGTCGCTGGCGGCGCCAATCGTGTTCTGGGCCGCCGTCGTCGCCAAGCTCACCGTGATGGCCGCGGCCGCGTGTTCATAGCTCAGCGTATCAATGCCGGCGCCGCCGTTGAGCACGTTGTTGTTGCCGTCGCCCTCGAGCGTGTCGTTCTGGGCAGAGCCCAGAAGGTTCTCGATGCTGGAGAAGGTGTCGCCTTCGGCATCGCCGCCATGCGCCACACCGGTCGTCAGCCTGACGTCCACGCCGGCGGTCGAGGCCGCATAACTGGCCGTGTCGGTGCCCGTGCCGCCGATCAGCGTATCGGCGCCGCCCAGCCCAGCCAAAGTGTTGTTGCCGGTGTTGCCGGTGATCACGTTGGCGAGCGCATTGCCCGTGCCGGCCACGTTGCCGGTACCGGTCAGCGTCAGGTTCTCGACGTCGCCAATGACATGCAGCGCATCGGCTAGGCTGAACGCGATTGACGAGCGGACCAGATCGGTGCCGTCGCCGCCGGTCTCGTCGACGATGTCGCCAGTGTTGTCGACGACGTAGGTNTTGTTGCCGGTGTTGCCGGTGATCACGTTGGCGAGCGCATTGCCCGTGCCGGCCACGTTGCCGGTACCGGTCAGCGTCAGGTTCTCGACGTCGCCAATGACATGCAGCGCATCGGCCAGGCTGAACGCGATTGACGAGCGAACCAGATCGGTGCCGTCACCGCCGGTCTCGTCGACGATGTCGCCTACGTTGTCGACGACGTAGGTATCGTTGCCGGTCCCGCCGAGCATGGTGTCGGCGCCGGCGCCGCCATTGATCACATCGTCGCCGCCCAGGCCGGAGATGACGTTCGCCGCCGTGCTGCCCGTCAGCGTGTCGCCGAATGCCGAGCCGACCAGGTTCTCGAAGGCTGAGACTGTGTCGCTGGCGGCGCCAATCGTGTTCTGGGCCGCCGTCGTCGCCAAGCTCACCGTGATGGCCGCGGCCGCGTGCTCGTAGCTCAGCGTATCTATGCCGGCGCCGCCGTTGAGCACGTTGTTGTTGCCGTCGCCCTCGAGCGTGTCGTTCTGGGCAGAGCCCAGAAGGTTCTCGATGCTGGAGAAGGTGTCGCCTTCGGCATCGCCGCCTTGAGCCACACCGGTCATCAGGCTGACGTTTACACCCGCCGCCGACGCCGCGTAGCTAGCCGTGTCGGTGCCTGCGCCGCCGATCAGCGTATCGGCGCCGCCCAGCCCAGCCAAAGTGTTGTTGCCGGTGTTGCCGGTGATCACGTTGGCNAGGCTGAACGCGATTGACGAGCGGACCAGATCGGTGCCGTCGCCGCCGGTCTCGTCGACGATGTCGCCAGTGTTGTCGACGACGTAGGTATCGTTGCCGGTCCCGCCAAGCATGGTGTCGGCGCCGGCGCCGCCATTGATCACATCGTCGCCGCCCAGGCCGGAGATGACGTTCGCCGCCGTGCTGCCCGTCAGCGTGTCGCCGAATGCCGAGCCGACCAGGTTTTCGAAGGCTGAGACTGTGTCGCTGCCGGCGCCAATCGTGTTCTGGGCCGCCGTCGTCGCAAGGCTCATCGTGATGGCCGCGGCCGCGTGCTCGTAGCTCAGCGTATCTATGCCTGCGCCGCCGTTCAGCACGTTGTTGTTGCCGTCGCCCTCGAGCGTGTCGTTCTGGGCAGAGCCCAGAAGGTTCTCGATGCTGGAGAAGGTGTCGCCTTCGGCATCGCCGCCNCCGGTCAGCGTCAGGTTCTCGACGTCGCCAATGACATGCAGCGCATCGGCCAGGCTGAACGCGATTGACGAGCGGACCAGATCGGTGCCGTCGCCGCCGGTCTCGTCGACGATGTCGCCAGTGTTGTCGACGACGTAGGTATCGTTGCCGGTCCCGCCAAGCATGGTGTCGGCGCCGGCGCCGCCATTGAGATAATCACTATCGGCCAGCCCAATGAGAGTATCGTTGCCGCCAAGCCCCGAAATGGTGTCCACTTCCGGGGTTCCGGTTAGAGTCTGAGCGCCGTTCGTACCCGTGATTGTCTGGCCCGCAACGTCCGTGACGGTAATGGCGATCGACTGACTATCAACGGACGACCCATCGGAGACCTGCACCGTGAGGTCGTAGACGTTGTTGCCGCCACTGTCTGCCGGGGCTTCGAAGTCTGGAGCGTTTTGGAAATTCAGGACGCCCGTCGTCGCATCAATTTGAAATAGCCCAGCATCGGCGCCGCTGACGATCGAGTAAGTAAGCGTGTCGCCTGCATCCGGATCGGTTGCCGTGACCGTTGTCACCGCCGTCGTATTCTCTGCAATGGAGATCTGAGCTGTGTCGCCTGCGCCATCCGACGTGATAGCCGGAGCGGAATTCGGTGTGATCACAAGTTGGGCGTAGTCAGGATTGGCCGCTGCTGTCACGTCCAACGTGCCGTGGATCTGGCCGGAGAGAACGATTGTACTGTCAAAAGTCCCGTCGCCGTTTCCATCGATATCGATGAAGGTGTCTGTCGCAGTCGTGCGAAGACGGTAGTCGCTCTGCGAGGCCGATCCGAAGGCCACCATGATTTTCTCGCCGTATTCGTAGTCGGTGATCCGGTCTCCATTCCAGTCGGTGACGCTGCCGGCAAACGTATCAACGCCCGCGCCGCCGGTGAGGGTGTCAACGTCATATTGCCCGGCGAGTTGGTCATCACCATCACCGCCTATCAAAATGTCGTTGCCGAAGTTGCCCTGAATCTCGTCTGCTTGGGATGATCCAATGAGCGTGTCTGCCGATGACGACCCGCCCACGAAGATAGAGTCATTGGAACTCCAGTTCGAGAAGGTCCAAGCTCCGATATCGAGAGTTCCCGGTGCATCCATCGAGAGGTTGATCGCGTTGGCCCCGGCGTTGCCCACGACGGAAGCGTTCAGAGACAATCCCGCTCCGATCTGCGTCGAGGAAAAAGTGACGGTTGCAGGAATCGCTGATCCGCCGAAGGTCAGCGATTCCATTGAGCTAAGCGTTGCCGAGCGAAAGTCGGTGTTCCCGAAGATAAGTAGCTGATCTGTTCCGCTCCCACCGTCAATTGACTCGCTACTTGCGACATCCCCCGGGTTGAAGCTGAACGTATCGTTCCCTGCGCCACCTTGCATGGTGTCTGCGCCAAGACTCCCGAAAATGACGTCGCCAACCACGGAGCCAATAAGCACGTCATTGGCGTTGGAACCTATCAGCTCGACACTGTCATTCGGACCCCAGTTCTGGAATACAGCGGTACTAAGGTCGGCCGTTCCTCCCGATAGCGAAGTGATACGCACGGATACCTGGTCGAAAAATGCGCTGCCCACGAAGGTATTTATCTGACCCGCTCCGACATCATCGCTACTGAGCCACACCCCTGCGCTTGACGTGGTGTCGAATGCCAGGCGCTCAACGCCCGAGATGCTTGTTCGGTAAAGGTCGCTGTTGTTCCCTTCGACCGAGATAGTATCGATTCCATCTCCGCCATCGATCGTGTCACCCAACGAACTGTCCAGAACGCCGTAATGGATGACGTCGTTTCCTTCGCCGCCGTCGAGGATATCTGACCCTGATCCACCGCGCAGGTTGTCGTCGCCTCCTCCTCCCAGGATCGTGTCGTTTCCGCCGAGCCCAAGAATCGTTTCGTCTTCGCTTGTGCCAACAAGCACGTTGTCAAATTCATCACCGATGATGGTGTTCGGCACATCTGTCACCGTGATGGCGACGCTGCGGTCGGTGCTGAGCGTGCCGTCGGATGCGGTGACGACGATGTCGTAGACGTTGTTGGCGTCTGAATCGGTGGGAGCCTCGAAGTCGGGCGCATCCTTGAAGGTGACCTCGCCGGTCGAGGCGTTGATGTCAAACAATGCAGCGTCGGTGCCGCTGAGCGAGTAGCTCAGCGCACCAAGATTGTCGGCGTCTGAGGCGTTGGCGTCGTAGGCGACGCCCGTGCCGTTCTCGACAAAATTTGTGCTCGGGCCCGAACTGAACACCGGAGCATTGTCGTTGGCGTTGATCACTGTGACCGTAATGGTCTGTGTGTCCAGGCCGCCATGGCCATCGTCGGCCTGGACGACAACCGAGTAGTACTGATCGAAGATCCCGCCGTTGAGGTTCGGGTTCTCAAAATCTGGCGCCGTCACGAACGAGAGCGCGCCCGACTGGCCGTCGATCGAAAACAGATTGGCGTCAAACCCTCCGATGATCGAATAGATAAACGTGTCACCAGCATCCGGATCGGTTGCTGTCACAGTTGTCACCGCGGTCGTGTTCTCGGCCAGGCTGATCGAAGCATCGTCACCGCCCCCATTCGAGGTGATGACGGGTGGTTGGTTTGTCGGAGGCGCAGCCGTTAACAAGTCCGAGAGACTCACGGTCCCATCGGCGAATTGGAACAGTTCGATGTTGCGCACGACGTCCGTGCCATCGTTCAGGACATTGTTGACCGGATCGACTGGGTTAGGGCGCAGATCGGTAATTGTGACACTGCCGTCGGCATTGGCGACCGCGATATAGTCAGACCGGTTTCCGCGGTATATGGCGGTGTCAATGCCATCCTCGCCATCTAGCGTGTCGTCCCGACCGCCGCCAAGCAGGATGTCGTCTCCCGCTCCACCCTGCAGGATGTTATCGTGGTTGCCGCCGTAGATGATGTCGTTGTAGCTGGTTCCGACAACGTTCCGGATGTTGGGGATGCTGTCCTTATCGCCAAAAGTGTCGTAGGCGGTATCTACGTCCAAGGTGTTTCCATCTGGCCCAATAAGTACAGGATAGTTCGGAGCTCGTCCAAGAAGGTTCACATACACTCCGTTGGCGCCAGTTTCGGCTCCGTAGTTGACCGTATCGGCCCCGGAGCCGCCGTCCATTGTGTCGTTGCCTGCACCGCCGATGAATGTGTCGTCGCCGCCGTTGCCGATCAGCGTGTCGTCCCCAGCTTCTCCGATCAGGACATTGTCGCCGGCGTTGCCGAAGAGGAAGTCGGCGAATTCAGATCCGCGGGCGTCTTCTATGTTGACCAGAGTATCGGTGTCGCCAAAGAGATCTATCGCGCTGTGCGGTCCAACGGTTCCAAGGAACGAGGTTTGGGTCGTGCCGGAAAGGTTGACGATTACACCGTGGGTAGCCGTGCCGCCATCATTGTCGAATTTGTAGTCGATCATATCCTCGCCGGCGCCGCCGTCCACGTAATCGGCGCCTGCACCCATCTGGAATTGACTAAAGTCTTGGTCACCTCCAAAGACCGTGTCGGCGAACTCAGTTCCGCGAACCTTGTTGATGTTGGTCAACGTGTCCGTGTCGCCGAAGCCATCCGTAGCTGTGTTGGCGGCCTGACCGCCTTGTTCAGTGTCCGAGATGTTGACGGTGGCGCCGTTGCTACCGCCGAAGCTGGCGTCTCGATCATAGTAGACCCAGGAGTCGCCCGAGCCGCCGGTGATGGTGTCATTACCGGCAAATCCGTAGAAACCCTCGTAACCTTCGCCGGCGTTCTTTCCCGCGATTGTGTCGGCCTGATCAGTACCGAAAACGTCAGATATTCCGATCAGCGTATCAGTGTCGCCGAAAGTGTCTGTTGCCGTACCTTCGGCCAGGTTTACGACGACCGCGCCTCCGCCACCTTCGTCGGCGTAGTTGACCAGGTCACCGTTTTGTCCGCCGCCATTGAGAATGTCGTTGCCCTGGCCCCCGATCAGCGTGTCATGGCCCTCCAGACCGTTAATGGTGTCTGCTTCGGCTGTGCCGACCAGATAGTCGTCGAAAGGCGTGCCGTTGATGACATGGTTTTCGAGGACGCTGGTAACGGCGATGGCGACGCTGCGGTCGGTGCTGAGTGGGCCGTCGGAAGCGGTGACGACGATGTCATAGACATTGTTGCCGTCTGAATCGGCCGGGGCCTCGAAGTTCGGCGCCGCCTTGAAGGTGACCTCGCCCGTCGAGGCGTTGATGTCGAACAGCGCAGCGTCAGTGCCGCCCAGCGAATAGGTCAGCGCGCCGAGATTGTCGGCATCGGTGGCGTTCGCGTCATAGGCCACACCCGTGCCGTTCTCCGCAAAGCTTGCACTCGTGCCCGAACTGAACACTGGTGCATTGTCGTTGAGGTTGGTCACCGTGATGGCGACGCTGCGGTCAGTGCTGAGGGTGCCGTCGGAAGCGGTGACGACGATGTCGTAGACATTGTTGCTGCTGGCGTCGGCCGGAGCCTCGAAGTCAGGCGCCGCCTTGAAGGTGACTTCGCCCGTCGACGCATTGATGTCGAACAGCGCAGCGTCAGTGCCGCCCAGCGAATAGGTCAGCGCGCCGAGATTGTCGGCATCGCTGGCGTTCGCGTCATAGGCCACACCCGTGCCCTTCTCCGCAAAGTTTGCACTCGTGCCCGAACTGAACACTGGTGCATTGTCGTTGAGGTTGGTCACCGTGATGGCGACGCTGCGGTCAGTGCTGAGGGTGCCGTCGGAAGCGGTGACGACGATGTCGTAGACATTGTTGGCNCGTGATGGCGACGCTGCGGTCAGTGCTGAGGGTGCCGTCGGAAGCGGTGACGACGATGTCGTAGACATTGTTGGCGCCTTGATCGAGCCGGGTCTCGAAGTCGGGCGCGTTCTTGAAGGTGGCCACGCCGGTCGCGGCATCGACATTGAACAGCGCTGCGTCAGCGCCTGACAGTGTGTAGGTCAGCGCCCCGAGATTATCCGCGTCGCTGGCATTGGCGTCGTAGACCGTGCCGGTGGCGTTCTCGGCGAAATTGGCCGTCGTGACCGAGGAGAACACCGGCACATTGTCGTTCTGGTTGGTCACCGTCACCGCGATCGACTGAGTGTCGGTGAGGGTTCCGTCGGAGGCAGAGACAATGATATCATAGACATTGTTGCCACCGGCATCTCCGGGCGCCTCGAAGTTCGGCGCACTGACNGTTCTGGTTGGTCACCGTCACCGCGATCGACTGAGTGTCGGTGAGGGTTCCGTCGGAGGCAGAGACAATGACATCATAGACATTGTTGCCACCGGCATCGCCGGGCGCCTCGAAGTTCGGCGCATTGACGAAGCTTAGCGCGCCAGTTGTCGCATTGATGCTGAACCGCGCGGCATCGGCGCCGCCGGCGATGGCATAGGCCAGCGTCGTCCCGGCATCGGGATCGGAAGCCGCCACTGTCGTCACCGCCGTCGTGTTCTCGGCCAAGCTGATCGTCGCAGTCGCCCCGCCACCGTTGGAGGTAATGACCGGGGCTGTGTTCTGGTTGGTCACCGTCACCGCGATGGCCTGGGTGTCGGTGAGGGTTCCGTCGGAGGCAGAGACAATGATATCATAGACATTGTTGCCACCGGCATCGCCGGGCGCCTCGAAGTTCGGCGCATTGACGAAGCTTAGCGCGCCAGTTGTCGCATTGATGCTGAACAGCGCGGCATCGGCGCCGCCGGCGATGGCATAGGCCAGCGTCGTCCCGGCATCGGAATCCGTCGCCGTGACTGTCGTCACTGCAGTTGTGGTCTCGGCAACCGAGACCTGAGCCGTGTCACCACCACCGTTGGAGGTGATAGCTGGCGCTTCGTTCTGGTTGGTCACCGTCACCGCGATCGACTGAGTGTCGGTGAGGGTTCCGTCGGAGGCAGAGACANTCGTTCTGGTTGGTCACCGTCACCGCGATCGACTGAGTGTCGGTGAGGGTTCCGTCGGAGGCAGAGACAATGATATCATAGACATTGTTGCCACCGGCATCGCCGGGCGCCTCGAAGTTCGGCGCATTGACGAAGCCTAGCACGCCAGTCGTCGCATTGATGCTGAACAGCGCGGCATCGGCGCCGCCGGCGATCGCATAGGCCAGCGTCGTCCCGGCGTCGGAATCCGTCGCCGTGACTGTCGTGACTGCAGTTGTGGTCTCGGCAACCGAGACCTGAGCCGTGTCACCGCCACCGTTGGAGGTGATAGCTGGCGCTTCGTTCTGGTTGGTCACCGTCACCGCGATCGACTGAGTGTCGGTGAGGGTTCCGTCGGAGGCCGACACGATGACGTCATAGACATTGTTGCCACCGGCATCTCCGGGCGCCTCGAAGTTCGGCGCACTGACGAAGCTCAGCGCGCCGGTCGTCGCATTGATGCTGAATAGGGCGGCATCTGCGCCGCCGGCGATGGCATAGGGCAGCGTCGTCCCGGCATCGGGATCGCTCGCGGTCACCGTTGTCACCGCCGTCGTGTTCTCGGCCAAGTTGATCGTCGCAGTCCCCCCGCCGCCATTGGAGGTGATGACCGGCGCCTCGTTCACATTGCTGACATTGATGGTGAAGGTCTCGTTGTAGGTATGGTTCTGACTATCGGTGACCCGCACCGTCACCTGACGGGTCGGGCCCGCCTCGAAGTCGATTGGACCGCTGACGACGAGATCGTTGCCGGAGATGGCGAATGTGCCGCCGGCGTCGTCGGGTAGCATGAAGGTCAGCGTCTCCCCCGAGTCGGAGTCAGTCGCAGCGAGCGCCCCAATGATCGTGCCGGGCGCGCTGTTTTCGGCGACAGAATCGGCAGAAAGCGAAATGTCTGTCGGTGGCTGATTCACGGTATCGTTGATGTCAGTGACACCAATTGTGAATAGTCGGTCGCCGGTATATCCTGCGGTGTCAGTGACACGAACAAGAACCTCGTGAGAAGTCGCCGCTTCGAAATCCAGTGGCCCGTTGACCACCAATTGGTCGCCGGAAATGGCAAATAGGCCCCCTGCGTCATCAACAAGACTGTAGGTAAGCGCATCGCCGACATCAGCATCGATCGCTGACAGAGTGCCTATAACAGTGCCATTCGTGCTGTTTTCGGCAATTGTTGCACTTGAGAGAGCCAAACTGGCCGGTGAATGGTTCAACGCGTCAAATGTTCGCGTTCCATCGGAAAACACAAACGATTCCACCGCATAGACGGTCGTGTAGGTAGACGTCCTCAGATCGAGGAGTTGAACATTGGTGTCGGAAAAAGCGGTGATCTGAAAGTCCCCGAGCATTCCGGAAAGATGAATGGTGTCGTTGCCCGCGCCTCCTTGGGCTTGTCCGCCGTCGGCTCCGGTATCGAGCGTATCGTTGCCCGCGCCACCGTCGAGATAGTCGTAGCCGGCACCCCCGCTCAGCGTGTCATCGCCATCGCCGCCGTAAAGCTGGTCGCTGCCACCGAGGGTGGTGATCACATCGTTGCCGGAACCACCGGTGAACTGCAGGCTCTCGACGTTGACGAAGGTCGTGCCGTCGCCGACCGCAGTTGGACTGGTGGTGCTGGCCATGTTGATGTTGAATGCCGTGATGGCCGTCGAGCGATCGATCGTTGCCGTGTCGTTGCCGTCGCCGCCGTCGATCGTGTCAGCACCACCATAGGAATAGATGGTGTCATCGCCGGCTTCGCCGTTTAGAATATCGTTGCCGGTGGAGCTGTAGGTGTCGTCGCCGGCGAGCGTGTCATTGCCGGCGCCCGCATTGATGGTGTCGTTGCCCTCACCGCCGTAGAGCGTGTCATTGTCGTCGCCGCCCTCGAGCGTGTCGTCGTCAGCGCCGCCAAAGAGCTGGTCGATCGCGCCGCTACCAATCAGCGTGTCGTTGCCGTCGCCGCCCTGCGCCTGGCCGCCATCGGCGCCCACGTCAAGCGTGTCGTTGCCCGCACCACCATCGAGATAGTCGTAGCCGGCGCCGCCGTTCAGCGCATCGTCGCCATCGCCGCCAATGAGGTTGTCGTTGCCGTCGCCACCGGTCAGCGTGTCATCACCGCCAAGTCCCTGAATATAGTCATTCCCATCCTCGCCGCTGATCTCGTCATCACCAATCTCAAGAGCAGGGTCGCCGCCTTGCGGCCCACCTATGATGAAGTCGTCTTCGGCAGTGCCGACAATCACGTCGTTGCCATTCGTTCCGAATTTGTCGGCCATTTCACCCTCCTCGGATACTTCAATGCAGTCGGAAATCGGTCATGCTTTGCCCAAACGGTAGGATCGCTTCCGATTCTCTTCAGTCCGGGTGAAAGCGATCCGGAACCGCTTGAACCGGTGTGCAGAGTGTGCTGACGCTTGAGATGCTCATCCCCGATGCTCAGATCTGGCATTCGCCATTGTTGTCCGGCTAAACTGCCGTTTGAATCCGCATATTCCGGCGATCGGCTGTGCTACGAAACCCCCATTTGGGTGGAGTCGGCCTAGTTCATAGTTGTTCTCAACGATTGCAGACGGGATCTTGAAAACTTCGCAGCGACGTATTCGGCTGGATGTGGGATTCGTGGCGGCCTTCAGCACTGCACCGAATCTTGCATTTATACCAGCAAGCTAAAGTCTGCTGTTAAATCAAAACTGCGTTCCTTGCTTGCCGCATCCCGTGGCGGTCTTGTGCTCGGCTGTAACGTTTAGCTATACACCTTTGGTATATTAGTGTAGGCTCATCAAGGGATTGTACCTACGGATTTGGGGAGGCGTGCCCATGGAACAGGGTCGCCCAGCGTTTGGGTCGGGAGCATGGATGGTGTCTACGATGAGAAGCGTGTTGCCTCAGTAAGCAAGGCGGTTGCTGAAGCAATTGATGCCGCCGCGTTCGGGGTGGTTTCCTGGGATGAAGTGCCACGCGCAATGGGGGAAGCATTTCCTGGATCGTTGTGCTCGCTGCTGAATCACAATATTGTCGAGAACAAACTAAATTTTCAGGCCGTCCACAACATAGACCCGGAATATCTGAGATCGTATGCGGATCACTATGCCCGGTTAAATCCGTGGATACCGCTGTGGCAGGCCGTCGAAAGCGGAACGGTTCTGGTCGCCGAGAAAGACTGTCCGGCACGTACGTTCGCGGATACGGAATTCTACAATGACTGGCTCCGTCCGCAGAAAGACATCGAGGCAGCGGCCGGCATAAAAATAGATGGCGGGCCACGGGAAGTCATCCACCTCCCCCTGCACTATCCGCTTTCCAGGGCCGGCTCTTATGACCGGGCTGCGGCCGAAGTTCTCACTCGGATACGAAGCAATCTGCGAAGGTCGATCGATCTTGGACATTTGCTCAGGAAACGAACCGAGGATGCTGTGGCGGGAGCCGCCTTGGTCGAACGCGCCTGCTGCGCGGCATTCGTCATAGACAGCGACAGACATCTCCGCGATGCGAACCAGCAGGCTGTTGACATGTTTTCCGCAGGTTCCGTGGCTGTACTCCGCCACGGCGGCGTGTGCCTTTCCAATGCGCGCGCCGACAAGCTGTTCCGCAATGGGATTGTCGCGATCTCCAGAGGATCGCCCCCGGACCTGCACCAAATTCCTTTCTGCATCGAGGGGCGCAACTGGCAGGTTTCGTTTGCGCCGCTCCCGGCCATGTCGGCTTCCGGCATCCTGTCCCTCTTTCTCACCAGATCGATGGTTCTTGTCTTTATCCGCGATTTAGACGCGCGCCTCCGCCACCCCGGTGATTTGTCGGCATTTGCCCAACAGTACGGATTGACCCGAGCCGAAATCAACTTCTGCGAGCGGTTAGCGAAAGGGGATTCTCTCGCCGAGACGGCCAGCGTTCTCGGAATCAAGGTTGAGACCGCGCGCGACAGGGTCAAATCGATATTCCACAAGACCGGAACGCATCGACAAGGCCAGCTTGTCGCGATGCTTGGAGGCTCCATCTAACGCTGTGGAGGCTCAGGCTCGGTCCCTTTCCCAGTTCCAGACCGCATATCATGCGACGTTGGGCGCCGTGCGTCCAATTCGCTCGCAGAGAGCAGATGACCTCGACAATTGGAGTTGACTGTCGCTTCAGATCGAGCGCAAGTCCGTCTCATGAATTCGATGCCGTGACGCGGTCGCTAAGGCTGGGTGACTTTCAGATCGTTGTCGCCGGAGATGGTATCCGCTCGGATACGCATGCGATTGCCTAGCATCTAAATTCGCAAGGCGCGGGCCTGGCGCAACTGACATTGCTTGAGATCCAGCTTTGGCAGGCGGCATCAGGAGCCATTGTCGTGATGCCAATAGTGCCGCTGCGCACCGAAGTCCTTCAGCAGAGAGTTTTGGTCAACGGCGAAGGCATGCCGCTCCAATTGGATACCCAAGAGATAGGCTCTACCCAGGCTGACGAGAGTATGGAGAGCGTTGTCGATCCCGACCGCGTCAACCGGCGAAGCATCAACCGCGCGTTTTGGCAGCGCTTCAGCACTCCCGGTTCCTAGTTCTCGCTTCCGATACTGGTGCACTAGGCAGAGCTCCAACCTGCATCTGAGCTACGAGCGCGAACAACTGGCATGCTTAACAGGCCTCCTGATGTCATCAGCAAGTTCCATGAAACAGCCTATGTCACTCTGGATGGTTCCATAGACGCGATCAAAGACACCATGCTAGACTTGAGCACAATTCGGGATGATCTAGGGAGGGGAACCAAGTGAGCTTCAGGATTGCGATTACATCGGACCCACAATATCCCTGGTACGACGACATCACCAGGGACAAAAACGGCAACATCATCTATCAGGGCTATCCGCCCAATCTCGAAGCAGGGGTGGGGGACAAAAACTCGAAGGAGCAGATAGTCGGTCAGTACGCCGCGATCAACAGCGACGCGAATGCGCCGGGGAAAGATCCAATCGCTGCGGTTATCATCAACGGAGATCTCACGTGCACGGGCGCAGACACGGACCTGCCGGTCTGGACGGACGCCTTCGAAACGCTACGCGTGCCCGCATATCCGGCGTTGGGCAACCACGACTACAGCCTATACGTCGACGACACCTACAACAACAATCGCGCCAGCCGTATGGTCGACTGGATGTGGGGGTGGCTGCAGAACAACAGGCTTAAGCTGCGGTCAGTCGATTTTTCGGAGACAGACGGCTTTAGCTTGCCGACCGGAGCCAAGACGTTCACCGGCAGCCTGGCATATTCCTTCAATCTCGGCCCAGTGCATTGTGTGATGCTGCACCTGTATCCGTTCTACACGCGCGAATGGTACTCCCAGCTCGCGACGGGGGGACGGCGAAACTACAGGATTACGTCGTCATGGAACTGGCTTATCGATGACATTACCCAGGCGAGACTGCGCGGCGACGCGATCTTCGTTTTCACTCATGCTTACTTGGATAATGAGTTCGAGCGCGGCGCCGCGCTCGACCAGTTTAGGGCACTGATGTCGCAAACTGGCGTATCTGCCGTGTTTGCTGGCCACTACCACTGGATTTGCGACAAGATCGACACCATCCAACCTGGTGACATCCCGGTGTTCCGTTCAGGTGCGGCGTCGCAGCAGACTTACCTCATGTTGGACGTCAGCTTCGAGCCGTCCCCGACTTTCAGCGTTTCCCGGCTCGACTCCAAAACGGTCCCGCCTTCGAATGAAAAGCAGAAATACAACTCCACTCCTATCTACAGGGGACCGCTGAACATGACCGCAGACGAGATGGCGATCGTGGGAGGACGGATGAACGTCGGTAACATCGCTTACAACAATAGAAATGACGACCCTGAGTGCACCTGGGGCATTCAAGGTACAGCAGAACACACCTTGGGGCAGGGGTATGGCTCCAACTACAATGAGCACCGGGTTGTCGACGATCCCTCCGGCATGTGCTACCTCATGGCTCGGGTTCAGGCCGCCGACGCGGTACAGGACGGAACCATGGTGGTCACCGGCGGCTATGTGGCGGACCGGAAGGGTGGCAGCGCCCTGCCGTATACCCAATGGGGGACTCAAGGCAGCCAGACGCAGCTTGCAGCGAAGTTGTGGACTTGGGTGAAAGACAAAGACCAGTACGTCTATCCATATTTCTGGGTGGCGCCTTGGGGTTCCCCCGGATCGAAACCGTTTATGGTCACCGGGGGCGCCCAGGAGCTACGGGACGCAACCTCAACAAGATCGCTCTCAACAGCTACGCCGTGGGGCTATCTGCGTCGAAACGCACAGCCGGTGCTGATTGCGCAATCGCGCACGTTTGTAGATGGTGAAAAACATCCGATGTCTTATTTCTCGCTTTATCCCTCTCGGCCTTAGTCGATCGCGAACGCCTCTCCATTAGACAGCGACACCTTCACCCTCGTCGCGGGAATGGTCACGCGCTGGGCCGACGGCCCTTTCCATGCTTGGTCGGGGTGGGTTCTTTTGGCGGAATCGCGGCCGCCCGTCTAGGGCACGCGGTTCTTCATTGGCACAACTTCGCCGCAGAGCCGCTGCGTGCATTCGTCCTGTGGGAGGGCGGCTTCCACTTGCCAACCGAACTTGTCCAAGACCGCGCCGAAGGGAATACGATCTATCTTACGCATGAATTTCTGGCGACCATGCTTGGTGGCAGGCGCCCTTGGCGTTACATCGCCCTTCAAAGTCGACGCGGGTTTTGCGATTGAAATTCGACGCGCGGATCACTAGGACGCCTGTCAGGCTCAATAGCGGAACAGCCGCTTTAGCGTAAGACCGTATGTCCGCCTCTGCCGATAAGGTGGCTCGCCCTACAGTGCGGGTCCGTTGCTCGGGCGGGCCGAGCCGATCCTCACCACAGGAGGACGAGCCGTGGCGGATTATAGAGAAGCATTTGTCGGAATCGAACGTCTCGATGTCGCGCGCCAGGGTCATCGCCTTCAGCGCGTCCAGATCGCCGTCTCTCGCACCAGCGCCGCCAGCCNCTCGATGTCGCGCGCCAGGGTCATCGCCTTCAGCGCGTCCAGATCGCCGTCTCTCGCACCAGCGCCGCCAGCCCCTCCGCCCCCTTGCGGAAGTCGAACGGGCTTCCCCCGGCGATCCAGATCATCAGGGGATTGCAGGCCACCGTCTAGGTATCGGCGCCCCGGCCGCGCGCATCGCGATGCCGTCGATCTCAAGCTCGATCACTCCGGCGTCTCGAGTGGCTTGCCGTTTCCGCTGCTTCGGTGGATGCCCGGCTACAGGCTCCGCCGCCGTCGCAACGGCTGGCACGAAGGCAGGAGAATCTTGCTGCACCGAAGCGCCCTGTTTGCGCGCTTTGCGGCGCCAGGCGAAGACCTGCTGCGGCCTGAGGTCATACCGGCGGGCGACCTCGGAAACGACTGCGTTCGGCTCCAGCGTCTACGCGATGATCCGCGCCTTGTCATCCACCGACCAATGACGCTGACCGCCGGCACCGTTGATCACCTCGAAACGCCCGAGGCTGCCGATCCGGGTCAAGCGTAAGGTCAAGTCCAGACAAAGCCGATCTCCCATTCCAATACAGGATCGGCAACCTCACAGATCGCGACCACTCCCGAACAAGGTGATCCCACAACAGCGCTTACGGAGAAGAAGACGGCTCGGCCAGAGTAAGCAGAGAGGCGGTTCATTCGCCCGAGAGGCGTTGGTTCGAGAAACATGCGTGCGAATCCGTGGTCGATCGGGGCGTCAGAGTGTTCATACATAACCAACCCGCTCGATACCCTTTGCGAACGCTGCGTCACGTTCAATCAGAATGGCTTTGAAGAGCGTGACTTGAGCATCTCTGGCGCGGGTGTTTTGGGGTTTAAACCCGCCCTTCCCTACCCGCAATGCGATGCCCGTTTCACGCCCTGCCTATGATCGGTATGGCTGAGATTGGCCGCAAGCGGACTGGCAGCTTTTCAGCAGCGGAGGTCCCCAATCGGTGCAACCTGAAGGTAACTAACGAGGCAGGGAAGGATGCCGTACGCCTGTACTCCGGTCCCCAACCAAACCTACTTCATTGGCAGTCCCGCTACTACCAGGTCGGCCACCTGTCGATCAATCACTGCAGGATTGATATGGAACGCCATATCGCGCCACCGCGTGGCCTTAAGCCACGGCTGCATGGCAAGCGCCTTGAGGACTTCACTGCGTGCGTCGTCGATTTTTCCAAGATGGACATCGTCGATGGCACGTAGCAGCGGAACAGTGATCAGGAAATCTGACACCCTCGTAATCAGGGCCGCAGATTCGGCGTACTTTTCGATGTCCGTCAAGGCATTCGCCTTCATCATCATATAATAATCGGCGAAGTTTGGATCGTTCCTGAGCCCGTATTCTGCTCGCTCAATGGCCTTGTCTGTCAAGCCGCTGAAGCGGGCTGCTGATGAAAGGTCGCCGATGAGAAACGCGTCTCCCGGCGAAAGCGCAATCACCTCGTCGGCCCTGCGCAGAGAAAGATCGAAGTTGCCCTCATGAGCGCTGACGTAGACGTTTGACCACAAGCAGCTTTTTCTTGCGTCGGGTCCGAGGTTGGCCCGCGGAAGAACCTTTGCCTCCAGTTCGGACGCCATGCGCCAATGTTCGTCAGGCTTCTCGTCAAAGGCCAGGTTGGCCGCCAAGAGGTGATCCCAAGCCAGTCCGCACGACAACAGCGACGAGTCGGGAAACTTGGCCAGGCCCTCAAGAATTATGTCCGTCGCCTTCACCAGGCTCTCGGGCGTGAACTGCCCGAAGAAGAAATTGGATCGAAGGAAGAAGTCGTACTCTTCGAGATCCGGTGTGTCCTTTTCCCAGACCTTCTTGTATTCGCTGCCGTACATTTTTCCGCGCTGGCCACCGAGCGTGCCAATGATGTGTTCGATCACCTCGTCCTGAATCACAAGGGGATTGCTTCCAGAGCGATCGAACTTTTCCGCCCAGAGATTTTCGCCTGTGCGCGCGTTGATCAGCTGCGCGGTGATGCGCACCCGGTCCGTCTCCTTCCAGATGCCACCCTCGATCACGTAGGCCGCGTTCAACTCTTGACCGATCTGGCGGACATCGGTTGGCTTATCCTTGTAGACAAAGGTAGAGCTACGCGAGAGCACCTTAAGTTCGGTGACGCCTGCCAGCATCGAGATCAAATTGTCTGTCATGCCGTCGCTGAAATACTCCAGCTTCGGGTCGCCGCTCATGTTTTTGAACGGCAAAACCGCCACGGTCGGGATGCCACCTTGGCCCGTCTCGCGCTTTGTTCCATAGAACTGCCACCACGCCAGGACCGCCGTGACTGCTAAGGCCAGCACCAGGAAGCTCGCCACGACTAGCAGCCGCGACCGGCTGCGGCTTGCGCACCTGGGCTTGGCCTTGCTGCCGACCGTAACACGGTATGCCTCCACCGGCTCCGCGATGTTCTTGACCTTCTGCAGGCCCATCGATTGAAAGCCGAAAGCCAGCTTCTTCTCAACCTCGCGCGCGACCTTTGCAGAGACCCAGATGCCGCCAGGTTCGGCAAGTTGTTCTAGTCGTGCCGCGATATTTACGCCCTCGCCAAACCGATCGTCGCCCTCGACAATCACCTCGCCAAGATTGACGCCGATGCGCACTTCCACGCGCTGCTCTTTGGGCAACGAGGCGTTTCGCTCGGCCAGCCCATGTTGCAACGAAACCGCGCATTCCATCGCCTCGACGACCGACGAAAACTCCGCCAGCAGCCCATCGCCCATCAGCTTGAAGATCGTGCCATGATGACGCGCTACTGTCGGCTCGAAAAGTTCCTTATGACCGGCGCGCACCCGTTGATACGTACCCGCCTCGTCGCGCTCCATCATGGCAGAATAGCCGACAACGTCAGCAGCAAGGATGGCGGCGAGCTTGCGGTGCATTTCGGAGCACTCTGTCGGCAGCCAACCTCGGAGGCGAGGTGGCAAACCCTCCCAGTTCCGATCAGTTTCGCCTATTAGTACCTTACCCGCAAGCGGCTGTCGGTTGTGGACTTGGTTGGGCCGTAGGGCGGAAGCGGTGGCTAAAACGTGACGGCGATGTTCGAAGCTCTCGCGGCTGGCTGTCCCCCGATAGGTTGAAGAACGGGCTCACGATTGACGCCGGGCCGAGGCATCGAACAGTATATCGGTTTCGACGTATCTGCGGAAATAGACGACAATTTCGATCCGTCGCCAAAAGGATGTGGGCAAGTGCGCGTGCCACCCGCAACTGCTCGCGGCGCTGATCGCAAGCTTGCTTCAAATAGTAAACAACATCCAGAGTTGCACCAACCCAATCAAGACGAGAAGGCCTACCGTCAGCGCAGCGAACAAATCTATTGGGATCTCGGCGACGTACCTCGCGTGGTGGGTTCCCAGTTTCGCCTCGGCATAGTCTTGGTTGATTGCCTTGATTTCCTGGAGAATTGACCTTCCTGCGAGAGAGCCAAAACAGGATATGTTGAAAACTGACAAGGCTAGCGCCAGCTTTGCTGAAGCTGGCGCTGTGTTAGCGAAGCTGAATATCAAAAATACGTTCACAGCCGTGACCGCGAACGCTATGCCCATTACCGTCAGATAGTGGCCAAGCCGAGCATTCGACAACGCGACTTGCTGGTCTCTATTGAGGTTTTCGTGGTCGGCATTTGCAATCATACCAAATGTCCTCCAATCAACCGCCACCATCTGGGTTCATGGTACTCCTATTGTCACGACCTGCAACGCACAGCAGATAAATAAAAGGCGCACGGCGTGAGTTGCTAAGCTGGCGTGACACGCGATGGTAGTGAGACTTACCTCTTCCGCAGCGCCGCCTGGGCTTTGATGGGCTATCATTGTCGTCCGACTCAGCCCGACATGGAGCGGCTCGTTGCCAGGCGCGAGCGCATCTGAGCGCGGGGCATAGATCATGGCGCGGAGGCTCTCGTGGGTCTTCTCGTATCGAGCTGCGACACGCCTGAATCGCTGGTCGCAGAAGAAGTTCTCGGCGAGATGGCGCCACTTGTACATGTTGAAGTCGCAGGGGACGGGCTGTTTTCGGTCGGCTTCGAAGAATGAATGCAACGCGGCGTGGGCTGACGATTGGCGCATGAATATGCCATCTGAATGCAGGCTACCCATCTGTAAAAAATTCGGGACTGGTGGCATCATTCACTGATAGGATAGCGCACGGCCAAAGGGGCATTGCTCATCGCGAGAGACGCGACCAGACTTAGTGTTGGCGATATAGTGGTCGGGCAAAGCCTCCACCGCCTCGGAGGTAGGCACTTGGATGTTCCGGCATGGCTGGTAAGCCTCGGCCTCGGCGAGTATGCCGACGCCTTCGGTAGCCACGACATCGATGAAGAGGTGCTTCCAAGCCTGACCGCCGACGATCTGACGGCGCTCGGGATCACGTCGATTGGGCATCGGCGTAAGTTGCTCAGGGGCATTGCGGCCCTGGCCGAAGATCAGATCCGGCCCACCACAGCTCGTCGGCCGCCTTCACCCTCGGAATCTCGCGCAGAACGGCGGCAACTCACTGTCATGTTCATCGACCTCGTCGGCTCGACTGCTCTGGCAACGCGTCTGGATCCCGAGGACCTGCGTGAGATCATCGGAGCGTATCACCGGTGTGTTGCCGATACGGTCGCTCACTTTGGCGGCTTTGTCGCCAAATATATGGGAGACGGAGTTTTGGTGTATTTCGGCTACCCGCAGGCGCACGAGAACGCCGCCGAGCAGGCGGTGCGCGCTGGCCTTGCTCTCGTTGATGCCGTTAGTCGACTGCCGGAGCCCGAGCTATTGCGGGCTCGTATCGGTATCGGCACCGGACAGGTAGTCGTTGGCGACCTGATCACCTCCGGCGAAGGGCACGAGCGCGGCGTCGTGGGCGAGACGCCGAACCTTGCCGCCCGCCTGCAAGCTCTTGCCGAACCCGGAGCGGTCGTGATCGGGCCGCAAACGCGGCAGCTGGTCGGCGATCTTTTCGAATATCGCGATCTTGGCGCCCTTGAGGTGAAAGGCTTTCCGGAGCCGATTCATCCATATCAAGTGGTTGGTGAGAGCGCTGTCGAAAGCCGGTTCGAGGCAATGCATGGGACGACGCCGACGCCGCTGGTCGGGCGTGAGGAGGAGGTCGAGCTGCTGCAGCGCCACTGGCATCGCGCCAAAAGTGGTGAAGGACGTGTGGTGCTGCTCTCAGGCGAGCCCGGCATTGGAAAGTCGCGCCTCACCCTCACCTTGCAGGAGCGCATCCAGAATGAGCCACACACCCGCCTGCGCTATTTCTGTTCGCCGCACCGTCAAGACAGCGCGCTCCACCCGACCATTGCGCAGCTAGAACGCGCCGCCGGGTTGGAGCGCGACGACCCGCCTGAGAGAAAGCTGGATAAGCTTGGCGCCCTGCTTGCCCCGGCCTCGTCGGAGGACTCGGCGCTGCTGGCGGAGCTGCTGTCGTTACCGACCGACGGCCGTTTCCCGCCTCTCCAACTGACGCCCGAGCGTAAGAAACAGAAAACGTTCGATGCGCTGCTCAGGCAGCTCGAACATCTGGCGCGACAAGGTCCGGTGCTGATGCTCTTCGAGGATGTGCACTGGATCGACCCCAGCTCGCGCGAGCTGCTCGACCTGGTCATCGAGCGGGTGCCGCGCCTGCCAGTTCTGCTTCTCCTCACGTTCCGCCCCGAGTTTCAACCGCCGTGGATCGGGCAGTCCCACGTCACGGTTCTGGTCCTCAATCGGCTCGACCGTCGTGAAGGCGCCGCGCTGGTCCAGAGGGTCGTCGGCACCGGAGAGCTGCCGAGCGACGTTGTCGCGGAGATCATTGAGCGCACGGACGGGGTGCCACTGTTCGTCGAGGAGCTGACCAAGGCGGTGTTGGAGAGCGGCAACGCCAAAACAGTGCTCTCAAGAACTGCCGCGACGGCGTTGAACGTTCCCGCCACGCTGCATGCCTCGTTGATGGCGCGGCTCGATCGCCTCGGCTCAGCCGTTAAGGAGGTCGCGCAGGTCGGCGCGGTTCTGGGTCGGGAGTTCTCCTACGAGTTGCTGGTAGCGGTCGCGCAGCGAAATGCCGCTGAGCTGAACGGTGGACTGGATCAACTCGTCGGCGCCGGTCTGGTATTCTGCCGCGGGACGCGGCCACAGGCCACTTACCTCTTCAAACATGCGCTCGTTCAAGACGCTGCCTATGGCACGCTGCTGCGCGCCAAGCGCCAGGAGCTACATAAGCGTGTCGCAGATATGTTGGAGGAAAAGTGGCCCGAAATCACTGAGGCGCAACCCGAGCTCCTCGCGCACCACTTTCAGGAAGCTGGGGATTGGGCGGGCGCGCTCGATCATTGGCAAAAGGCGGGAGGGGCCGCCATAGCCAGAGCTGCCATCAGGGAAGCCGTATCGCACTTTGCCAGTGCTATCGACTGCAGCAGGAGAGTTGGCGATGTGTCCGGCGGCGCCGAACGGATGACACGTCTCCACCTTGCGATGGCCAATGCCTTGATGCAGGCTGAAGGGTATCGTTCTGAGCGCCTTGGGAAGACGCTTGAAGATGCACGTCTTGCTGCCGCGAACACTGCATCGGCCGAATTGCAATGTGACGTTGCGCTTTCACACGCTCCATTTTCTTATGCCACTGGGCGCAATCACGATTACCTGACCCTGGCCGAAAAGCAGCTTGCAGACTGTGCCGATCTCCTTCCAACGGCTTATCTGAGCGGTCTTTGGGCAACCAAGGGGATGGCTCATTATAGCCGGGGAGAACAACCGCAGGCAGCGGAAGCTTTGCGGAATGCCTTAGATTTGATTGATAGTGTTGACCCAAGCCGGGGTATCTTGTTCGCCGGTGCGGATCAAATCCGTGTCTCTGCCCAGGAATATTTTAGCGAATCGCTGATGATATTGGGTTTCTTTGATGATGCAGTCGAAGAGAAAGAGCGCCTAATTCGAAATTTTGACCAGGTCGATAAGCCTTTCCACCTCGCGTGGTGTCTTCTCGTGCAGTGCGAATTGTACGCGCTACTTGGTCAATACAAGGAACTCCTTGAGACCGCTACGAAGATCGTCGAGATTTGCGAACTGCATGGCTATACGGCGCGTCGAAGCAGCGGCATTAGGTGGCGTGGCCATGCCCGCTCGCATTTAGGTGAACTGAATGCCGGCATCGATGACGTCCGGGAGAGTTTGGTTCTTTGGCGTGGGCAGGGCGTCATATTTCATACCCCTGAGAAAGCATGCGAGCTTTGTGATCTTCTCCTGCGCGCCGGTCGCATCGAAGACGCATCGCAAATGCTTGATGATGTCGATACGCTCGTTTTCGATACAGATGAGGAGAGCTACCTAGCAGAATGCATTCGCCTTCGTGGCCAAATCGCCGCGGGCAGAGGTGAACTGACGGGAGCCACACACCTATTCGAAAAGGCAATTACTACTGCCCGTCGGCAGCAAGCGAGACTCTTCGAGCTTCGCGCCGCAACGCAACTGGCACCAGTTCTGGCACGTCAAGGCAGTGTTCATGAGGCCGCGACGCGTCTGCAAGCGGTGGTCCGCACATTGAACACAAGGTATCCAATCGTCGACCTCATCGCGGCACAAAGGGCGCTGGACGCCCTAACCCGTTGAGGTCGCACCATCTGCGTGGGTTCCGACAACGTTGTTTGCGAGCTTGGCTCATTGCGCGCCGAGACGCGCGTTCGTTTGGACTGGAATGTAACGGAATTGAGACGTTCACGCTGTCCCCGCGTAGCACGCAACTGTGACCTCTACTATGGTCCCCAGCGATGTCTGCTTTCAGGCAGTGACGAAGTTGACCTCTATGACCACCCTGGGGCGCATTCCTGGCAGGCGGCTTTGGGGCCGGAAGGGGACTGTCTGCTTATGGGGCGAAATCGCAAACAAGCAGTCCTCCCCCCGCCACCAACGCGTCATAGCAGAGTCATCAATCGACGAAGCGAAACGACCAGTCTCATCTCGCCGCGCGGAAAATGCCTCATGCAGCATCCTCTCCTTACGGATTTGGGGTTGAAGTTTACCGCTTTCCGCCGGCCATCTTCGTGGAAGAAGTTAATCGCCGCAGGCTGAGCATCGCCGCGGCACCGATCAACGGTCCCGGAACCGAAAGCAGGAATGCCCAACGCCAGCCGCCAAGCAAGGCCGCCACGTGAGGGATCAATCCGATGACCAGCACTGTAAGCGCAAAGCCGAGCCCGAGTTGGACTGACAGCGCTGTGCCGACAAAGCGCCTGTCGCCAAGCTCCGTCACCACCGCGGAGAACTGCGCGGAATCACCGATGACTGAGATGCCCCAGACGACGGCGATCAAGACGAACAGCCAGAGCGGACCGTGGAAGACAAAGCCGATAGCCAGCGCGCAGAGAGCAGACACAATCATCATTCCTGCCGTGGTCAGGCTGCGATCGAAGCGGTCAGACAACACGCCGCCAAGCAGGCAGCCGGCGACTCCCGCAGCGATCGCGCAGAACGTCAGCAGTGACGCAAAAGCCGGCGACGGTTGACCCTGCTCTTCGAGCGCGGCCCTGGCATAGGTGAGCAGCCATGTCCACATGGCATAGAGTTCCCACATGTGGCCGAGATAGCCGATATTGACCAGGAGCAAGGGCCTGTCCCTGAAGATTTCGCCGATCTGGCGCGGATCGAACATCGCCTTGCCGAATGCATGCGGTCCTTCGCTGGCGAAGAACCAAAAAAGCGCAGATCCGATGAGTGTCGCGGCGCTTGCGGCAAGCAGCACTGATCGCCAGTCGAACGAACCGGTGAGTGCCCGAAACAGATGTGGCAGGGCCGAGCCCAGTGTCAGCGCACCGATCGTGGCGCCGAGTGCGAGGCCCCTTTCTCGTATGAACCAGGTCGAGACCAGCTTCAGCGCCGGCGGATAGACACCGGCCAACGCAACGCCAGTGACGATCCGGGCAGCGACGATGCCTACAGGGCCGGGCTGCAGAAGCAGACAAGCATTGGCGGCAGCGGCAAGCAGTGAAGAAACCGCCATCAGGCGGTTCAGTCTGACGACATCAGGCAGATTGACGAGGCTCGAGATAAGCGCGCCTGCAACGAAACCGATCTGCACGCCATTGGTCAGCCAGGCTTCGATGGCGCCCGAGAGATGCCACGCCGCCCTCAGCTCGGGCGTAATCGCGGCCGCTGAAAACCAGGTGGTCAGCGACAGGACCACTGCGAGGCAAAGTAGGCCAAGAACCCTCCAGCGATGGGTATCCTCGACAATGATGGCCTTGGGCGCGCTATCTGGACCCAGCTGGCACACCATGGCAACCACTCAGCCGCGTGCCAGCGGCACGGTGAACACCGTCGCAGTGCCCGTCAGGCAGACTTCACCAGCCTCATTACGTACCGAGGTCTCGATCTTGCAGATCGGCTTGTCGGGACGCACCTCCTTGATCTCGACGCGGCCGGTGATCATCTCGTCGATGCCGACCGCCTTCACGAATTTCCAGGCGACCTCGAGGAAGACGGTACCAGGGCCAGGAAGGTCCTCGGCCACAACTGCATTGAGGATGCCGGAGGTGACGCCGCCCTGGACGATCAGCTTGCCGAAGACAGATGCCTCGGCGAGCGCCTTGTCGTAGTGCAGCGGGTTACGGTCGCCAGTCATTTCGGTGAAAGCATGGATGTCTTCCAGGCGTGTGCGTCGCGAGCGTTCGGCAAAATCGCCCACTTGTGGCCGACCCTTGACGATGCCAATCCATCCGTCCTTCGTCTGTGCACTCATCGATGTATCTCCAATCCGATTGATTTTCGTGGATCAGCCCGGCTGCGTCAGACATCCAGGCATGGTTCACCTAAGCAGAACGAGGGGCTTCGGCGCGCTGCTGCCACCAAGGCCGTGGGAAACGGCGGGCTTGCATGTCCCGTTCTACGATGCCCTCAAATTCGGCTTTCATGACGCTGCTGAACTGCCGGTGCCTGGTCTCGTTGTCGCCGAGCGTCCAGTCGAACGAGGCTATCGTGTCGGTGGCGTCGAGTATCTGCTCAGCGATGAAATCCCGTTCGCGTTGATAGGATGCGAAAGCTTGAGCCGATCCATCGAGGATGTTCCGGTCGCATTGCATGGCTTCCTACTCTATTCGGTGGGGCTCCCAGCCAAGGGTTGCGAGTCCCTATCCAATTCCGGGTTGTCAAGCCCCCGGACTATTCGCCGATTCGTCAAGCACCCCTTACAAGGGAGGCTGCTTGCGTTCGCGCTCGACTGGCGTGATGCTCTCAGTTTTCGTACGGGGGAACGCAAAAATGACTTTCACTCAAGAGCTCGCCGAGCGACGCATTCTGAATAATGCGAAAGAAGTTGAGCAGCGCAGCCCGCCTCCGAGTGAAGCGCAACAAGTTGAAGCGGCGTTGAAGGTTCATAGGCTGGCACTGGAATTGACGGTCGCCTTAAGAGCGGCAAGAGATTTGGGTGTCCCTTTGGTCATTCAGGTTGATGACATTCCTATGGGCAAACGCCTGCTTACACAGGTTTTGGCCAGGATGTTGGTCGATTAAAGGAACGCATTCGCCAACCATGGACAAACCGGGAATTCACATTTCGCGGTTTCAATCTACATTGCTCAGATGGAAAGTTCTTTGACGATATCGCCAGCGCCCTCAGAGAGCCCTGCCTGGACGTGTGGCGTCCTGTCCCGCCTTCGCTTTCGATCTCATAGGCAAACTCGCCCTTGGCCTCGCCGCAAGGCCTTGGCATTGGAATGGCGTTGCCGGGTAGCTGGGAACCGGACCTTCAGTTTAGGGGTCCGTAGCAGAGCGTGATAAAGCAGCAAACAAGCCCCCATAGAAAAACGGCGCTGCCTAGCAGCTGGTCTGCCGTCGGGCCGGAAAAATCGACAAGATGAAACGCCACCATGGCTCTACCAATGACGGTTCGGAACACTGCCGAGAGTTGCGCTGCTGTCGACGACCTGAAAGGTGATCTGCTGGCATTGCTCCGATTCAATCTTCTTCGCGGAAATCCTGCAGCGAGGCATGCCTAAGATCGTCCTCGCCGCGCAAGTGCTCCACGCGTCAAATGAGGCCGGGCTTTCCCACTGCGTCGCCGGCCGCCTCGGTAAGCAGCACGTTGCCAAACCACAATGGCTCCATTTGAAGGTAGTGTTTAGTCGTGGCGGTGGGGAAGTTTGCACGACATGCCATCGCTAGTTGGGAGGTATCGCAACCAGGAAGCCACTGGCCAGCAGATATTCGTAAAGATGCAGCAGCGGCGGTGCTGGGCGCAACTGGTCGGCAGTTATCCATGGCCGGCTGCCATCAAGCTTCCATCCGCGTCCCAGCTCAGTTTCGAGCAGGGGAAGCAACTCCTCGCGAGGGCATGGATAGGCCAGTACACGTACGTTGGAGCCGAAAAGCCGCGCGATACCCTCAAGCAGGCGGCCTTCCAGGTGCTGGTATCTCACATCTTCGAGAACCCGTATCAACGCAGGCAGCGGCACGGCAAAACGCAAAGGCGCCTGTGTGTATCGACGCACGAATGCGGTGGCGCGGTACAACTGGCGGTGCCGCATCATCATCGCCGCGCCCTTGCCCATTGCAGGCAGCGGGGTATCAGAATCGACGACCATCAGGCGCACATCGATGACACCCTTCACCTCAGGATTCCCGGCGACCTCGCGGCGAAGCGTTCCCAGGCACGCCGCAATCGCTTCAGGTGAAAGGCCGTCGCGGGGGTCGCTCGCCAACGGCACGATGGCCACAGACTTCTTATAGAGAAACTCGTTCGCAGCAACGGCCACGCCATCACTGTCCAGCGTCACCGCCTCAGCCCTGCCGTCGCGTGCCAAGGCTATGTGCAGTTCGCGCATGTCGCAATCCGCGAACGCGCGGCCTCGCATCACGATCCGATCAATTTCGAGGCGGTCATTTGTAAGGCTGTCGAACATCCTCGCGGGCAAATCGCCGGGGGTTGCCCGCTCATTCAGCAGCGCATGCAGCAGGTTCACACCGAGAATGCCCACCGTCTCCTGCTGAAGCAGGTTGGCATTATCGCGAAGGTTCACGTGCAGCAGAATGTCGCTCGCCTCAGCCCGCGGGTGATCCTGAAAGCGGACGCCGATCCAGCCGTGGCAATCGTTGGTGCCTGCAAAGTTGCGGGCGGCGATGGTATCGGCGAAAGCAAACAAGCGCGTATCTTTGCCACGCGCGTCACCGATCTGCTGCACAAGTGATTTCCATTCACAATCGAGCATCGTCTCAAGCCGCGGCCTGGACACGTAGCGTGTTCCGGAGCCGTAAAGGTCATCGCTCACTTCCTTGTCGTAGGCTGAGACGGTTTTGGCCACCGTGCCAGACGCGGCGCCAACGCGCAGAAACCATCGCGCCACTTCCTGGCCTGCGCCGATCTCGGCGAACGAGCCGAAACTCGTTGGGTCCAGATTGACCTCCAGCGCTTTCCGATGCGTGTCAGCAGCAGCGTTATCCGAACGACCAGTCGCATCGGTAATGGCAGTAACATTCATGGTTTGGTCTCTGAGGTGGACTGCGGTTGCGTCTCAATACTGCCGCCCAGCGCCAGGGGCAAATTGACGCTGGGCGAGTTGTTCGGTCTGAACGAGCAGCAAACCAGCTGCGCTCAATGCGCATTCACCTGCTGCTATTGAACCGCGCGAAGATCGCCGCTGCCTTTGGGGCGACAACAATAGCATAGCGATTCCGCTTTGTGGCGGCTCGCGGCGTCACTGCGCCAGTCGACAGCTTGCCGCTCGTTCGAACCGCATTTGTCGGAAATCAGTGCCCTACAATGCCCAGGACCTTCATGTCGAAAAGTGGCAACGCCAAGAAAGCCTTTGCAACGAGAGCGTTGGCAAGATCAACGAAGAACGATCCTGCGAGGGTGATTAGCAAGAACGCCTTCGGTGCTGGACCGTAACGGCGTGCCACTTCGTCCATGGTCGCCATCGCGACGGGCATAGAAGATATCCCGAAGCCGAGGAAACCACCGACCGTAACCGCGGCCTCATAGTCACGGCCGAGCAGCCGGAACAGAATAAAATAGGCAATTGCCACAATGACGATGATCTGCAGCACCACGTTGACGAAAAGTGGTCCAAGGATAGCGGCGACGGCGACCAGCTTGGTACTCATGAGGCTGAGCACCAGAAACAGGTTCAGAGCGACCTCGCCGCCCTTTTGAATTGGCTCGAAGTCCAGCCGGAAGCCAGTCCAGTCAACAAGGTTCGTCAGGAAAACTCCCGCGAGCATTGCCGACAGGAAGCCAGGCAGCAACAATCCTGCGTCCTTGGCCCAGCTATTGAGCTTGCCGCCAAGAAAGACCGACACTGCAATAATCAGGATCGTCACCAGAATGCTTTCAAGCGAGCCTCCTGACTCTGCTCCCGGAATAGCTTTTTGCGGCTCGGCGAAGGAGACCTCGGTCTGCGGCGTAGCGGCCAGGGAGAGTTTGTGACGCCCGATCAGCCAACCAGTGATGGGTCCCGACACCAGAGCCCCGGTGATGACCGCAAGGGTCGCCGCGCCGGCTCCGACCGCTGGGGCGTTCTGGAGCCCGACGGCCTCCGCCTCCTTCGCCCAGGCAAGTGCCGTTCCTGGTCCACCGACGAAGGAGAGGCTCCCGGCAAGGAGACCGTAGAAGGGGTGTGCACCCCAAGCCGTAGCGACACCGATGCCAACCAGATTCTGGCAGACCAGCAGAAGCACTGTCACCGCGCAGAGGATTACGAGCGGACGGCCACCGGCTCGCAGCGCTTTCAACTTCGCGGACAGGCCGATCGTCGTGAAGAAGACAAGCAATAGGAGATCGCGGAGTTTTGTGCCGAAGGCGACCTCAGTTCCGACGATGACCTGAGCAAGAAGAACCAGTAGAGCCACTATCATGGCTCCGATCACGGCGTTGGGCATGTCGATGCGTTTCAGCACTGGAACCATTCGACGGATGCGGGTTCCCGCGAGCAACGCGATGAGACCGATGATCAGCGTCCCAAGTTCCGAAAATTCAAACATGGTCCGCCGCCATCGACTCGATCTCCCGGCCCGACGCTCTGGCTGAACGTCTCGGCGATGCAAAGAAGCAACTGCTGCTCGACCAACTTACCACCAATGCCAGTTCGACGAGACAACCTCCTTGGCGTTTCGGCCCATCAGCGATGCCCTTGCGAAATCGATACTCTCGGTGGGGATAGGGCACACCAACCCGGATCAATCGCGAAAAATCCGGCGAGAGGCCCGACTTCCGCGCACGGTCGTCTATGTGGGCGAACTCCCTTAAGGTCGATATTGGCAAGCGGGTGTCGAGTGCACCCCGATCGTACGCATATTCGGGAAGATAGCCGTTGACGATGAGGCGCCAGTCGAAAGGAATTGGGTCACCGACCGCTCGCATCATCTTGACGATTGTCGTCGTGCAGTTCGTGGTAATGGAATTGTAGAATGCAGGTTTCGTGGAGAGCGCATTTCCGTCCGAGACATATTCGAGGAGAAGTGATCGGGCCGCGTCAGGCGACGCTTTCAGGCGATAGATCTGGACGTCCTCCCCCCGAACATTTGACCTGACACCGATGACGTCTCGCTCGTCGGCCGCGATAATGACCAGTGGATTGCTCTTGAACAGGTCTGCTATGGGCGAAAACTTGCCACCCACGCGACGCCGCACCTCGATGGACCAGGCAAGATAGCGACCGTCGGAGAAGCCAAAGCTCATCATGACATGGGCCATTTTCGGTCCAGCCCAATAAGACATGAAGAGGTCAGCGGTCTGAACGGTGGAGAGGTCGTAGGTTCGGGTTGTCCAGTGCTCGGCGAAATCAATGTCGCTGCGCCATTCGAAGTCGCGCACGTCTTTCAGCGTCAACAGATTCCCGTCGAGTGTCCCGGTTACCTGACGGGCGACATCTGGCGCCCACTCCGCGTCGTCTAAAGGCTTGATGGTGCTCCACCAGACCAGCACCGCAGCGAAAGCAGCGATAAACAGGACCACGGCCCTGAAGCGAAAACGGCTGAAGAGGGCCATGACGGTGCCGATGCCGAATGAAATCAAAATGGCGCAGGCCGCAGCCCGTCCAAGCTCTGCCGAGGGCAGACGGTACCACATGGCAAGTCCGCTCCAGGCCGACAAAAGTGCAACGGCTAGTGACAGGATGATGGCAAGCGATATCCGACCGATGCGATGCATGAACTTCGCTGCCGCCCTAGCCTGGAATTATTGTTTCTTGCAGCCCTTCGCAGAGGCCGAGGGTGACGTACAACTTTTATTGGCCCTGCTGGCCTCGTTGCTTGGAGAGCCGGTCAGGTTCTCGACTTCCTTGCCGTAGTTCTCTCTGGTGTTCTGATCGACCACGGCAACGGGCGCCGAAATTACCAAACCTGCAGCGCTGCCAGCCGCAGCTGCCGCGCCTGTTGTCGCTTGCACGATGGTGTCGCCAAGGCCCACCCTGCTGTCGGTCAAGGTCTGGCCGGCAGCCATCCGCGCCCCAATTAGTTGCACGATCTGCGGTGACGACGCGAACTTGCCGTGATTCAGACTGTCCCCGGATTTGACCTTGGTCAGGTCGATGACGGTCACATTGTTGCTTGCAAGGTCTTCCTTATAGGGAGTCTCTTCCGGATTGATCGAACCGAGCCGGGGGATGTTGCCCCAGACCCGTCGAGAAAATGCAAGCGCCCGGTCATCCTGCGAGACGAAGAGGGTGAACTGCGGGTGCTGTTTGCCCATGTCGGCAATCTGCGTGCGAAACACGTCGACATCGACGTCAGGCGCGGCCAGCATGACGTTCTTGAACTTCGCCGGCAGGCCGCCGTTGCGGATGGCCATCTGGCGCAAGGATTCCAACGCAAGCCAATTACCCATCGAATGGGCGAGGATCGAAACCTCTTTTACGTCGGGATCGTGCGCCAGGTATTGGAACAGCGTCTCGAGCGCATCGCGCGTGTAGTTGGTGCTCTCGCGATCGTAGCCATAGGCTAGCGTACTGCCTCGGGAAGGCCATGTGACCAAGATCGGAGCGCTGTCGGTGCCGGTATCCTTCGCGATCTGCGCAAAGCGGTAAAGGGAGTCCTCGAAGCGGTTGTTGAAGCCATGGATGAAAACCAAAACGCTGTGGTCCGGGCTCTTCTTGACAGAGGCGTGTAGCCACTCCTTCGCTCCATCCCGTGTTAGTTCTTCGGCTTTCACCACCGCGAAATCGGTTGCAGGGTTTGACGGCAGCTTCTTGGGCCAGGCGACCTCGCCGACCCTACGGGCTGACGCCGGCGGGATCGACACCGTAACGTCCGCGAATGAAGGAGCCAGGCCACGCTCGCCCGTATACATCTCGGCCGGGTTGGCTGAGCGAGCCCGCGTCGTCGTCACCAGCATCTCCACCTTGCTGGATGATGGGGACGTATCTGCCACCGGCAACAAGACATTTTTCGGGCGCGACGCGCAGCCGAAAAGCAGGCCAACCAATGCAAATGCCAGCAAGGCGTTTGTGGTACGCCCGCCTTCTGATTTACTTATCCCGGTTCTCAAAACGCCCCCCAGTGTGTAACTCGACAAGGCGGTCAATACCGTTGTCGCCAACCTATCAGTCGATGCAGATTGCCGCGATCGTGGATCCGAGACTGTTGGGTTGCCGCTCCACACTGCCTAACGAAGTATCGGAATCCGCTATTTTGCGCAACTGCTGGCATTTCGCCACGGAACGAAGCGGGCGCCGCCGTCTTCCAAGCCTATTCCTTATCCGCCGTTTACTTGATGCGGGCGACGCCACCCGAAATCTCGATCGATTCCGACCCGGTCAGGGCTTCGAGATCACCATTGGGCCAGGTGACGTAACAGCCATTTGGGCAGAATTCCACGATTTCCCCCGCGTGCAACGCCAGCTTCGTCTTGCCGCTGCCTTGTGTCACGATCAGCGTACGGATCTGGCTGTCCTTGTTCACCACTCTGGCCGCCAAAGCCGAACCACCCACGGCAAGAACAGCAATGGCCGCGACCAGCGACCTCCACATTTTACAAGATCTGCTCCCACACCGCCTCAGTTGCTTATCGCAAGGCTCGCTCGCCCGTTGCAATGACCGATGCCAGCCGGTTCCAGCGAGGCCGTGAACCACTAGTTCCGGTTGGCTATGAAGATGAATTTGGAAGCGGGCCAAGACCGGCAACGCGTAGTGCTTCAGACTGAAGCTAGTCACCGGTCACCTCCCATTTGTCATCGGGATTGAACAGCTTTATCCCCCGGGCTACGGCCTCCGTGTTTGGTCCTAGATCGGCCTCGTACACAATTCCTTGCTGATTGACCTCAAAGGTCTTGACACCTGTTTCCGCATACTTCACAGGCCAGGCCAAAAGCGCGAAACCGGCGATCATGTTGCCGTTGATGACATAGTCGTAAGCGCCCCCGGCGATGTTCTTGCCTTGGCCCGTGAGGATGCGGAATCGATAGCCAAAATAGCCATTGCCTTTCTTCGCCTTGTCGAGTGCCGCCTGGTTGATGAAATCGCCTGCCGGACTGACGCCATGGGCTTCATCGGACGGCCAATAAAGGCCGTCGGCCTGGCCCTCGCTGCTGACTAGCTTCTGGGCGTAGCTCAGCACGCCATCGCCATCGCGGTCTTCTGCCGAGTAATCATGTTGGGCGTCCACGTAGGCGCGAACCATTTCGATCGCCGCGATCTCATTTTCGCCGACGCGCCGGTTGATAATTTCTTCGATGCCAGCCTGGGTGTCGTACGCCCATTTGCCGTCCCTACGCTTGGTGATCGGAAATGGCAGCGTCCAAAGCTTGTCGCCAATATTGAGTTCCTTCCGGTCGCCAAGTTCGCGCACGATCACCGTCTTCGCAGCGCCTTGCCGGATCTGCGCGTAGGTATCCATCACGCCCTCGCTTGTCCGCAGCTTCGCGGCATCCAGTCCAAGCAACGCCGCCAGTCCGTCGAAATCGTCCTTTGCTAGAACCGATTTGAACGCCTCCACCGCCGCCGAGGGATCATCGAACGGCGGCGGCCCTTTCAAGGCCACGTAATCCGAGGGGCTGTGCACCTCCTGCGCGCCGGCAAGATTTGCGGATTCCGCGTCAGTGCTCAAGATCATTCCGGCACCGAGCAACGAACGTAGAACAAGACTCCGGACGGACGTTTTCATGTCGGTTTTCCTCTCGCCAAACTTCATCAACGCCTGCGCCCGCCACCGCCCTGCCTGCCACCACCCTGTCTGATCACCTTGTGGCCGCCTCCGCCGCCGGTGCGAATTCCGCCTCCCATGCTTCTCGCACCGCGGTTGGAGGCTATCTGCTGACGTTTTCCGGAGCTGACGTTGCCAAGACCGGAAGGGCTCCTCGGTCTGTTGTCCACTCTCGCTGCGGGCCGCGGCTTGCCGACCGGGCGATTGACTTTCCCAGGTGCCCTGACCGCGGAACGATCATTGTTTCGCGCCGACGTAGTTGGCTTGGTGTTGGTTGGCTTTTTGAAATCCGGCCGTGACGCCGGGGGCCGGGCTTTCAAACCCTCTCTGATTTGGCGTTGGCGGATGTCTTTCACCTTCGCCGAATTCCCAGGCAGCGCGCTGATCTGGCCTCTCCTCAATTCGGATGCCTTGTCGCGCATGTTGTTGCGATCGTTCGTTTTAACGCGATTGCCGATGCTCGTATTGTCGATCTTGGCGAATTGGTTTTTGTCGAAATTTATCTTGGAGCGGTCGACGTTTTTCCAGTCGACGTCGTTGAAATTGACCTTGCCGTTTATGTTGTTGAAGCAATTATTGCAGTCGATATCGATATCGTTGCCGTTCCAGCGCCCTCCCCACACACCCCCACCATTCCAGTCCACCGCCGCTGCCCAGACGGCGCCAGTCACCAAGGCCGCGAAATAGGGCGCAGTAGGATAATAATAACTTGGGTAGGGGTCCGGATAATAGGAGATCGGAGCAACCGGATAGTCAGTGACATAGAGCATCTCGGGCTCATACCGTGGAATATAGACCGTGTCCGCGCTGGCGGACCTGATGACGACATTGTCGTTCTCCTCGACAACCTTGATCTTTTCATCGGACTTGATCACCCCTTTGGCGACGGCCGTGTCGCGCAACTGCTGTATGGCGACCAGAACATCTTTTTGCTGATACGTCAGTGCGTCGCCCAGCGACTGTGTCCACTCCAGATCATCGCTCATCATTTTAACGATGTCGGGATAGTTGAGCAGTGAGATGACGCTGCCGTCCCAGCTTTCCTTCGCTTTCAGGCCTGGCTTCTTGGCGACCTGATCCAAAAACCGGCTCGCTTCCACGATCTGCAATGGATAAAGCGACGCTTCGGAAATCACCGCGACAAGTTCATCCGGGTAGAGCGCGATTCGTGCCACCAAGATTTCGAGTTCATCCTCGTCGAGCGGTTCGGGGGCTTGGTTGGTCGCTGCGCTAGCTGTAGCAGCTGCTTGATCTTGAGCAACCGCGGAAGAGGTCGGAGCGGAGCACATCAACAACGCGATCACGGCCGCAGCGCCAACAGGCCAGCGTGGAAACTTGATCCCCATTGTCGTCCCTCCAAAGGCATGTGAACCTGGTGGTCAGCGATGTTCCGTCGCTGAGTCCGGGCGAAGTTTCTTGCCTTGGCGTTAAGTTGGCGCATTACCTGCCGATGCGGTAGGTAAGTAACTGTATGCTACGTGCAGAACTGAGAGACCTTGCCAACAAATCAATCGACGTCGCCGCCATCTCTCGGAACGAATGTGCTCGTCAAACACCAGTTTTCGGGTCGCGGCGCAGATGCCGGCGTTCCGAACCATGAGATCTCCTTTGTGCCGATCCGGCGACTTTCGACGGCGATCGGCCAAGCCTTACGCGGCTGCTTCGGCGATCGGAATGCCGCTAAGACGAGGCTGGGACGAAACGGAAATACATACGGTCCGAGTAGCGGTCATAAGCGCTTTATGACGGCACCCTGCCTTCAGCGCCGCGCCTCGGTCCTGGCCAAAGCAACGCCGTCATGAAGATGGTATAGGTGATAGCCAGCAGTATGTAGTTGACCCGCGTGGCAAAGGATTCCGCTGCCGATCCCGGCAGGGGCGAGACGCCGGTTCCAAACAGGATGAGGAAAATCGTCAGCGCGCCCGCGTAGAGCTTGGCGGAACGTTTGCCCAGCGCCGCGCGGCCGCCGAACACCAGGCCGACGAGTAGCACCAGGACAAACAGCGTGGGGGTCGTGGGATGAACCTGTAGCAATGCGAACGCAAAAGATGCAACCATGCCTCCAAGGAGATTGACCATGACTAGGCCGAACGCCGCCTTTGCACTTGCGCTGACATCGAGCTGCGACAGCAGCGATGCCACGGTGATCGGAATGACGATCGCCGTGGCAAGGCCGTCTCGCGTCAGGCAAGCCAGGACGGCGATCAGCAGTATGACGGCATTGGCGGCGGCATAGCGCGCGGCGCGAGGGTTTGCAGGAGGAGCCGGAGCTTGAGTCTCGGCGCTGCCCCGGTCGGGTATGACCGCATGGGCAATCCACATCAGGATCGCTCCACTGACCACGCCCTGTGCGAGGATCGACAGGATGGAATCGCCGAGATCGCGGTTGAGCACGGTCAGCAACGGCACCATCACAGCGACCACCAGGACAAGAAAGCTGGCTCCGCCGCCCTTGCCGTTCGCCTGCAGGTAGAAACACATGAAATAGACGAGCCCGAGCAGTAGCAACAGAACTGGTGGCCGATGGCCCGTCAGCACCGTTACGGCCTGCAGAAGTGCGCCGGCGACAACAATAAGGACCACCATCCCCATCGCCTGTTTAAGCTGTAGCGGACGGGAGCTGGAGATCAGGAACTGCGCGGCGAACAGTGGTCCCAGAAAGGGAATAACAGCGCCCGACAGAACCGACCAGGTGAAGCCGACGGCAATCGCCAGCGCGATGCGCAGACCCTTGCGCTTGGCATTGGCGTGCGCAAGGTCGCGGTCAGCTAACATAGGTCAGGATCGACAAGACGCGCATCCAAATGCGGCCGACCGCGTTGGTCACTGGATTGTCGCCGGTATAGATCACAACGTTCGCCTGCGACCCGTAACGCACGCCTTTGGGTCTGCCCTCGTCGAGGATCAGGCGAACGGGAAAGCTCTGTGGCGTTCCCGCCCATCCGCTTTCGGTGGAAATCTTCGGCAGCCCGGTCTTGGGGTCGACATTTCCCTGGGCCACGCCCATCCCCACGCTTTCGACCGTCGCCCCAAAGACCTGGCCAGGCAAGAGGTCGAACAAGACGTCCGCGTGGTTGCCGGCGGCGACGTTCTCAAGGCTGTTTTCCTTGAACGGCGCGGTGATCCACACCGTGCCGACGTCTATGAACGTCATGGCGCTTTGGCCGGCGCCGACAACGCCTCCGACGGAGAGCTGGAGGTTGGTGACGACACCCTCAGCCGGCGCCAGAACCGTCGTGCGCAAAAGATCAAGCTGCGCACGTTGAAGCGTCGCGAGCGCCTCCTTCAACTGCGGATTGTCGGCGCCTGACGGCCCAAGTTCTTCCTGCGCCCGCTTGAGATCCGCTTCAGCAGCGACGACCGCGGCATTTGCCTGGTCCACCGCGGCCTTGGCTTCATCGTACTTCGCCTTGGAATAGACGCCGCGCCTGACGAGCTCCATGGCCCGGTTGGCCTGTTCCTGGACGTTGTCGCGAACTGCCTGTGCTTGTACAAGGCGTGCCTGGACGGCATCGACGGAGGCTGTCGAAGCGCCGATCGACTGGCCGACCTTGGCAAGCTTTGCTTCTGCCTCGGTGACGGCCAGCTGGTATTGCTGCGGATCGATACGAAACAGCATCTGCCCAGGCTGCACGCCACTGTTGTCGGTCACGCCGACTTCGACGACCCGACCGGTGACCTCCGGCGCAATGCCGACCACATAGGCGCTGACAGTCGCCTGGGACGAAGAAGGCGTGCGCCTTTCCATGAAGACCGCGAGCACGAAGAGCAAGCAGGCCATCAGTAGCACGAACAGTGCGACCCGGCGCAGCGGGTTTCCGTTCCTGGCTTGCTTATCCGAGCCTTCAGAGGTGTTATCTTGAGAGATCCCGGTTGCATCGGACGCCATGGCATCTTCTCCCTGTCACACAAAGCGAGCATCGCGCCGCGGGACGATGCCTGGTTCCCTAGAGTGTTCTGCTCAGGCAAACCGCCATGCGGAACCCGACGCGCAAGCGCGAGTAATCATGACTTGCCGGTAGCTCGGCTTTCATTGCGTAAGCGCCCCTCAGCGCGTTCACACTATACACAGTCTTTTGGAGGTTCCAGCCAACTGGGGGGTTATTTACGTGGTAACAACAGCGCGTTTTTTGAATGGTCCGGCTTGTTCTGGCGGCCTTGGTGGCCCGAACACAAGAACCATGGTCATGCCGTCGGATCACCGATCTGTGGCCCATCCTCTGACCGACCGCGGAAGCTCATGATCGGGATTTGGCGCGTGCGGGTGCATTATCTATGCGTCGTGCCGCATACATTGTTCGCCAAAATTCCCGTCGCTGAGTGAGCGCTCAGGAATCCGACCAAAGCGGATCAGATGGGCTCACGGATTTGAGGGCGCCGGTGCCGGAGGCAGCTTGTCTTCTTGTCGCCGGCGCACTGCGCAAAGCCAGACGAGCCGAGTGGCAAGGACTCATCGATCGATTGATCGCAGGGTAGGAGCAGAATTGCGGAACGACGATACCGTCGTGAGGTCACGCATCGATCCTTTGCCGCCACGGTAAATTGGATGGGGACTAAGGGCCGGAGGCTCCACGATACTTACAGTTAGTTACGTGGCGCGCCGAAACGGCCGATGTAAAGTAATATGGAGTTTCAGGAGTCTTTTCTAAGGGGACGTCATGGCTGATAAAATTCACGGTTTTCTGCCGGCCACGGCCGAAATGCCGACTGACCGCCAGCGATTGATCATACGTTATCTCTTTGGTGTCCTGATCGATCTCGTGGTCCTGAACCTGTTTGATGAGTTTTCGGACAGCGTCACAGTCTCATCCTTCAGCGTGTCATTGCTAGCCGCCATCCTGTTGCAGGCCCTCCTTAAGGGGACCATCGCCATCGAGCATCAGGTCGCCGTGTTCTTCCATGCAAGGCAAGGCGCCTTCATGAAGTTCATGCGATTCTTCGGCGCATGGGTGGTGCTGTTCCTTTCCAAGTTCGTGATCCTGGAGGTGATTTCCTTCGTGTTCGGGGACAGGGTTCGCTTCGAAGGCATGCTGCACGGCGTGGTGCCGCTGATTATTGTCGTCATGACCATGGTCATCGCCGAGGAAGTGATCGTGCGGTTTGTCAGATGGATCCGTTGATACCTGGTTTGACCAACTGTCATCACCTGTCGCTTCAAGCCGTTGGGTGGCGATGTAGGCCATCAGGCATTCACTACCGAGTTCCCTGCCCTCGCGATCTGTTTCGAGACTCGACCATTACATCTGCCGCTTTGAGGAGAAAAAACCATGGATGACAAGCAGCTGGCCAAAAACGCCACTAAGCCGTTCACCAACACGTACACGATCGTCAACAAGATCAAGCCGGGCGAGCTTGAGAACCTCCTTAAAATAGCGGAGGCTGCAAAGAAGGGAGGAACATTCGGATCCATTTCCGAGGTCTTGGGCATCCTGCATTTTCAGCGGTTCTTCATCCTCAACGACAAATATCTCGTGTTCACCAGCGAGTTCGATGGCGACACCGACAGCTATCTCAGCGATTTCTATTCCATGGAAATTAAGCCAGGTCCGACGTTTGGCGTTTTCAATAGTGCCTGGCAGTACACGGAAGGCTGGCCGGGTTCCAGTAACCGCGACGCCTTCGTCAAGTTCTGGAAGGACCACAAAGTCGAGGAACTCCTCACCTACTCTTACTACCCAGGCGCTACCGCCAAGGAAGTTCGCAAAGCCCTGCGCGTGCAGGAGGCGTTCCAAAGCGCGCTCGACCAGCCCGGCGCCGCCGAGGCCTTGAAGCACCCAGCCTTAAAGGCGCTGCTTGCCGAGGCGGCCGACTGAGCTGGGCGCTGGCTAAGTGATGGGTGGGGTGGATTATGAATCTTGAACTGGACGATATCCAGAACGGGGCCCTGCGTCCCCGTCCCATACCGTACGTCGGCGCCTACATCCTCCTGCGCGTCGATGACAGGCGCGCGGGTCGCGAGTTGCTGCGTCGGTTGATACCGGCGCTCGGCAATGCCGCCCATCCGGCCGATCCAGCTGCCAAGGCTTGGGTCAGCACCGCTCTTACTTTCCAGGGCCTCAAGGCGCTAGGCGTACCGCAGGACTCGCTCGACAGCTTCCCGCTGGCGTTCCAGCAGGGCATGGCCGCGCGCGCAGCGATGCTGGGCGATGTGGGCGAGAACGGGCCGGACCACTGGGAATGGCCGCTCGGCAGCCCGGATGTCCACATCGCGGTCTCCGCGATTTCGCCTGGTACCGCGCAGCTGGAGGCGGTTTTCGCGCCCGCGCGCGAAGTATTGCGAGAGATGCCTGGCATCGAGGCGATCTGGCGTCAGGACTGCCACGTGCCGGCTGACTTGCGCAACCCGTTCGGTTTCAAGGATGGCATCGCCAGTCCCGGCATTGAGGGCAGCGGCATTCCAGGCACCAACCCGCAGGAGCAGCCTATCAAGGCGGGCGAGTTTTTCCTTGGCTACACCAATGAACTGGACGTGCTGCCGGCGATGCCGGCGCCCGAGATGCTCGGTCGGAACGGCAGCTACTTCGCCATGTTGAAGTACCACACCCGGGTGGCAGCTTTCCGACAATACGTGCATGCAAGCGCCACCCGTCCGGAGGACGAAGACCGTCTCGCCGCGAAGATCGTCGGGCGGTGGCCCAGCGGGGCGCCCCTCGCTCTGGCTCCAGAGCGCGATGACCCAGAGCTCGGCGCCGATCGGCGTCGAAACGACGATTTCCTCTATGAGGCTGACGACCCACGGGGCCTGAGATGCCCCATGGGCTCCCACGCCCGGCGGATGAATCCACGCGATGCCAAAATCACTGGGATTTCCCGCCTTCATCGCGTCCTGCGTCGCGGCATGGCCTACGGCCCGATGCTCCCGGCGGGTGTGTTGGAGGACGACGGTGCCGATCGGGGCATGGTGTTCGCGTTCGTCGGCGCCGATCTGGAGCGACAGTTCGAGTTCATTAAGAGAGAGTGGGTGAACGACGGTCTCTTCTTCGGGGCCAAGGGCGAGAGAGACCCGATGATAGGTCCAAACGATGGGACTGGTCAGTTCACAATCCCGCAAGAGCCGATCCGTCAACGCTTGAAGGGGCTGCCTGGCTTCGTCACCAACCGGGGTGGCGAGTATTTCTTCGCGCCAGGACTTCGAGCGCTGCGCTGGCTGGCTGACCTGAACACCTAGGGCGGAGGAAACGAGTGCACCAAATGATCGACCGTCGGAGAGTGATGTCTCTGGTTCAAGTGATGGGCATGAGGGAGATGATTTAATGTCAGAAGCGCAATCAGGCACCTACACTCCGGGCTTGGCAGAAGAAACGCTTGACCCGTCCGAAGAGGTTTTTATTGAAACTCTCAAGAAGCTAACCATGGATCGGCTGCGTGGACAGTATCAGCCGGGTTCCACATCCATTCAGCGCGACGCGCATCCGAAAACCCACGGCCTCGTGACCGCGGAGTTTATCGTGCTCGACGATTTTTCTTACGCTCTGCGCCATGGCGTGTTCAAGGCACCGCGCAAATTCGATGCACTCATTCGGTTTTCTGCCGGAGACGTCTTCAGCTATCCCGACACACGTCTCCCGCGTTCCGGAGGCATGGCCATAAAACTTCTCGGCGTCGAGGGGGAAAAACTTCTGGCGTCCGAGAGGCACGCGATGACGCAAGACTTCATTATGATAAATTTCCCAGGGTTCCTTGCTCAGTCCTTTGAGAGTTACGAGGCCTTGCACATAGCTAGCTCACCCGAAGACCGGGCGCGGTTTTATGAAGCGCACCGACCAGAGCACGCGCTATATTTGCGCCAGTCGCTAGAGCCGTTCTACAACCCGCTCCAGGTCCGGTATTTCAGCCAAGTCCCGTACATGCTTGGTCCGAATGCGATAAAGTTCAGTGCCAAGCCGATCTTCAACACCGCAAATCGCCCGCCGGCGTCCGAGGGACCCGACTTCCTGCGCGAAGCGATGAGGAAGCAGGTCGTTGAGAGCGACGTCTATTTTGATTTCATGGTCCAGGTTCAGACTGATCCCGTGAGGATGCCAGTCGAAGAGCCGCTCACGGTTTGGGATGAATCGCAATCTCCATTCCAGCGAGTGGCGATCGTTCGCATTCCACGCCAGGACATCACCATGAAGGGCATAGAAATGGCCGAAACCCTTGCCTTCAACCCTTGGCATGCGCTGCCCGAGCATCGGCCCATTGGTAACATGAACCGCGCGCGAAGGGTGGTCTACGAGATGGTGTCCGAGTACCGTCGAACCGCCAATGGTGCCGTTCGGGAAGAACCAACCGAATTGCCGCAGTGACGTCGCATGCCGTCCATGCGTATTTCTGGTTCGCCTTTGGTAGACCGAAATTGAGGCCGAAGAGCCTCTAGTCTAGATGCGGGAGACGTCAACTTTAACAACTTGATGAAAAGCCTGGGACTAAACATCTAATGGCGCTTGCCCGAGCTGCCAATCGTTGAGACGCCATGTTGCAATTCGGGTGAAAGCCTCCTCTACCTTGGGTAGACATTCACTGTCTGGACGACCTGTTCCGAACTGAATGCGCCCGTTTCACTGATCTGTCGGCCGCTGCCGTTCTGTCAGCGGCGAAGATCAGTCGTTCGGGGTAATAACCGCGCGTCCATTAATCTTTCCTTCGTGAAGAAGGTGGTAGGCCTCGGCCGCCCGCTCTAGCGGAAAGTGTTCCACCAGCATCTTGATTTTTCCCGCTTGCGCGAGGCTGACAACCTCGATCAGCTCGGGGATGTAACCCCAGTAGGGTGACGAAACCGAGCACTCCATCGCCGGGCCCCGGAAGTTGACGGGCACAGCTCCACTACCCAGCCCGACGATCGTGAGGTGACCCAGCACTCGAGCCACACGCGCGGCCATATTGAGGGTCGGGTTCGCGCCCACCATGTCAAGCACCAGCTCAGCGCCCTGTCCTCGCGTCATGTCCTTGATGCGCTTAACCGCCGCGTCGCTCGAGAGCAACACCTCGTCGGCGCCCATGTTCTTGGCGATCGCAAGCTTGTCGGCCGAAGTGTCGACAGCAATGATGGTTGTTGCCCCGCTAAGCACTCGCAAGACCTGAATAGCCATCTGCCCGAGGCCGCCGGCACCAATCACTACAGCGGTCGAGCCCGCACCCAGTAGGTGGAGCGACCGTTTAACCGCGTGATAGCTTGTGAGAGCGGCGTCACTAAGTGGAGCCGCCTCGCGAGGATCCAGGGTCCCCAGGGGTATGAGGAATCGCGTTGACGGGACCAGGAAATAGGGGGCCATGCCGCCGTCGGAGCCCAAGCCGCCTGCTTTGGTATCCCCGGGGTTCTGGCAATAGTTCTCCCGACCCACCCGACAGTTCATGCAAAGGCCGCAACCCCAAGGGCCGTAGACAATCACTGGGTCGCCATTTGCAAACCCCGTTGCGCCTGGTCCAAGCTTCTCGACCCAGCCCGCGTTCTCGTGGCCGAGAGTGAAGGGCTTTCGGGCAGGTCCTGGCTTCGGCGGCGCTTCGAGTATGTGCAGGTCGGAGTGACAGGCGCCAGCGCCCCCGATCTTGATCAGCACCTGACCCGCACCCGGTTCGGGCACCGCCACCTCGCGGAGTTCGGCCGGCTTCTGCGCTGCGATGAACTGGAATGCTTTCATCATTGTGCCCTTAATTTCGAGAGGCTGATCGAATGGATTGTGGCTCTAACAGTTTTGAGGAAATCGAAGGAATCTCGCGTACCCTGACTCCACCTTGCAAGCACTGCCGTACGATGATCGTATCGCCGAGCCGGTCAAGGTGACCTCTCCGTCGAGAGTCAGCGCAACTCATGACTGTTCACCGTGGCGGCCAAGGGTTGATACCCGATTTCCGCGCGGCGTCGGTGTTCAGCACTGCCGCTCCTACCTCTCCAATCAAAGCGATCCACCAGTTCCTGCCCTTCGGCTCGTCTGGCTTCGCGCAATGCCGGCGGGGCCTCGTTGACCTTCCAAAGCGCAACCTCCGAGACCGCTTTCGTCAGCCAGCCGGCGTCTTATCCCGTTTGTTGGTTCGAGTTATCACGAGACTACCGGACCGAGCCGTCGGGGGAACGTAAGTTACGTGGAGGGAAGGGTAAGTTTCTACGTCTACCAGATTGCCGCTGCTTTTGATGGCCCGCCGGAAAGCGGACGCTCGGTAGATGCCGGACGCTCTCACGCAGACAGTCGCGAACCGAGCCGCAAATCCCCTCTATCCGTCACCACGTTGAGGGATGAAGCGCAACCCTAAATTCGCCAATCCCTGAGCAATTCTAACTACGGCCAGGTGGAGGAGTGGGTGGGAATATTGCCTGGCGGTCAATGCTTGAGGCATTTGCGGCCGACTGCCATTGCCTTGAAAGTCCCCTCCAGATCGACGATGAAGGTCCCCTTGGTTTCCGGAAACACGGTCATTTGATACTTCTTCGCTACGTCGCGCTTGAAATTCGGGTCGTCGGTCAAAATGTAGCCACCAGAATATCCACCCTTAAGTTCGCCGGTTGAGCTGGTGGCCACACCCTTATAGAGATGCCCGTCAAGAGAGACGAAAATGTCCGACGTGTTTCCGTTCTTGAGGCCGATATCCACCTTCGTAAACACGCCCAGATACCCGACCTCCTGATTTGCGGTGACGCCCATTTGAACCGCACTTGGCCCATCTTGGCGCACGATCAAGCAATCTCCGCGGGTTTGATTTGCATAGACCGTCCAGCCCTCGACGTCGTCCCCGTATCGGACAAGCACATCGCTGGCCTTCGGAAGGGGATTTTGTGTTTGTGCGTAAGCTACCGTCGCAGACGAAAGTGCTACTGACGTTGCCGTGATGATCACGAAGTTTCGCATGGTATCCTCTTCCTTTGTTGTCGTTCTTGCTCATGAATGTTCGTTATTATGGGATTGTTACTGCCATGCTCATCGTTGAGCGTTGCTCGTAGGCTTCATTAGTCCGATCTCCCCTAGCCGCCACTTCTTTATCCGGCTGGAGTATACCAGATCGGCGATGTGTAGGCTCGTTCCTGTGTCGTCATGTTCACATCCGGCGACATCTTGATGCCGAAGTACTTGGCATCATAGGCGGGCCAGCGTGGTGTCGGGATCTCCATGACGCGGCCATAGTAGAAGGCCCGCTGGGACGGGTCGAAATCCGGGTCTTTCCACACAGCGACAAGTTCCGGAGATCCGATCGTGTTGGTCCAGGTGGCGTTGGCCACGTCAACGGTATTGCCGACCGGCGGCAGCTTGCCGTTGGTGCCCGGCTTACGGTCTCCAGACCAGGCGACATCGTAGACCTGTTCATGCACCTCGCCGCCGGCGTCCAGCCAGCCTTTTACGATCTGATAGCGGTCAAGATTGGCGCCGATCGGATCTTTCAGCGCCGCGATCAGGAAGGTCGGCACCTTGCCCGTGGGCGCCTGACTGAGGTCGCCGCCCATCGGCACGCCCTTGGTGTAGCCGGCGATCGCTGGGCTGCGGGTATTGGCGTCGGCTTCGACGAAATCGAAACCGCCGAAGAACCGAACTGTCATCCGTGGTCCGGTCGTGGCGTAGGTCTCGCGCCGCTTCATGGCGTCGAAGATCGAGGCGCGTGTGTTCTCCTGCGCCCACACTGCGGCATAGCCCGATGCAGTTGTCTCCCAGCCCAGGATCTTGAGCCCGAGCTTGGGGTTTGCCATGAAGGGGTGCGACCAGCGTTCCGGGCTCGGCTCACCGGTCGAGATCTTACCGAAGAAGTTGTCGTCGTCGGCAGTGGAGAGGCCCGTGTGCGAATCTGTGCTCCCGACCAAGCCGAATTTGTAGGGATTGACCCCCAGCTTGGCTTCCAGCTTCAGCCCGTTCTTGAGAGCCGAGCGCGTATACTCGAACTCCAGCATGTCCGGTGTCTTCTTCACACTGAGATCAAGATTGCCTTTGTCCCATTTCTCGAAGTTGGCGAATTCGTCATTGGGAGAAAGAAAGGGATGGCTCTCACCATCACCTTTCATCTGGGTGGTTTCGTAAAGCACCTCCCAGTGGGCACGCTGCTGGGCGTATTCGCGATCAATCTCCTTGCCGGTGACCGGCTCAATGATCGGGAACATCTCTCCATTGCTCAGATTGCCATTGTGGGCGATGGCAAGCACATCGCCGCCGGTCGTGTCCTCATAGTTCTTCAGCCATTTCCAAAGGTCGCGCGGGTTGTTGCTGCCAATGGGCGGCTGCGTTGTGTATGGTTCGATGAGACCGGCCTTTTCTGCACCGTCGCGGAATATGACATTGCGGTGGAGATTGTTGCCCTTGGACAGCGACGTCCATTCAAAGCCGATGAAAGCAGTGAAGCGCCCCGGATCGTTGGCTTCTTCGGCTGCCGAGATGATGCTCTGCCACACCGACCGATAGGCGGGATTGCCCGGCTGGTAGATGATATCGGGCGGGAATTTGCCTTGCGAAAAAGTCACGACGATGTCCCACGCCGCTTCCCCCGCCTGACCCGACTGTATCTGGTCGTACCACTTGCGGGCTTGCGCGTTCTGGAGGATCTCCGGCTTTCCCGCCATGAAGTCTGTGAACCATCCCATATTGTCGGAGTGATCTGCGACGACCAAGAAGTCGAGCGGACGCGACAGCCTGGCCGGCTGTCCTGTCGAGGAAATGACCTCCTCGCCTTTCGCAAATTTGTAGGCCTCGCGCGGTCCCAGCCTGGCTCCGGCCGCCCCGGCGTCGAAGGACAGGGCGGTGTGCAAATGCGTATCACCAAACAGCGGCCGCGTGGGGAAATTGCGCCCGGCATAGGGTGAGTAAGGCCGGGGCTTGATGGCTTGCCCCGCCTCCTCCACGGTATAGGTGCCGGCATCCTGTGCCCTCGCCACGGCGCTTGCGCAGACGGCAAGCAACACAAAACTGGTAATTCTCAATGGTTTCCGGATCATTGTCTCTCTCCCTCATGGAATGAAATCTCAGCGTGGTCAGGTGTGCATCCGAGCTCGGCGGGCGCGATGCCAACCGGGTGCGACTGCAACGAAGCGAAATGGGGTGAGCCGGCCGCCACGCTTGCCAGCGAGAAGACCGGCCTCAATGATGTTTCGACAGCACTGTCGTTGGCGCCGACGTCCGAATAGCTGAGCAGGAATTGGGCGATCTGCGGGGCCGTCCCATAGAGACGCACCACGCCGCGCTTGACAGCTTGGCCGAAGGTCAACCGCCGCGACGCGATTTCGGTTAATACGGCTTCGCCCGATACGAGGACAAGGTCGCCGCGGAGCGCCCCCGTAACATGAACCGTCGTGCGCAAGCCCTCGGGACCCTGATCGAAGCGTGTCCACAGCATCGGCTCAACGACGACTAGGGAAACCGAAGGCTGGGCCGGACCCGGCGACGCCGCCCGGAGCATGTCGCCGAATTGCTCCAGCGCCGTCGCCGTCAGCTTGAATCTGTGCCCGAACAGGTCTGGTCCCGTTTGATCGAAGTTTGCTACCGGCAGCCGTCCCGCTGCCACCTCCTTCGATATGGCGCCGACGACATAGAGTGAATCCGGATAGAGCCAATTCAGGAAACCCTGCGAAGCGGTCTGCGGGCTGTCATAGCCGCAAGCCTGTCCCTTGGACGTCGGAGCAGCGGCCAAAAGAGATGCGACAAAGGCTACCGCGGTAGCGCGCCCAAGCTTCCGGCTACTCAGGCGGCGGCGCGGCAGTCTTGCGGGTCCCATTTGCTCCTCCTTACAAGAACATCGCGTCCAGCCGCTGGACGCTCCAGAATGCCGCGATGGTCCCGATCACATAGGCCGACCCGACGATCGCCTGCCGCGGGATCTTGGCGAACCGCATCACCGAATAAACAGCCGTCAGCAAAACGGCGATGAAGGCTAGTTGCCCGAGTTCGACGCCGACGTTGAAGGCCAAGAGCGCCAGCGGAATGTCGCCCTGCGGTAGGCCGAGCTCGACCAGCGCCCCCGCAAAGCCGAAACCGTGCAGCAGGCCGAAAACGAAGGCCACCATCCATGGTCTCACAATGGCCAGGCTGAGCTGCCCGCGCTCCATCCTCACGACCTCGGCGGCAACCATGACGATGCTGATGGCGATCATCGCTTCCACCGGCCGCGACGGCAGCGTCAGCCACCCGAGGGTGGCGCAGCTTAAGGTGATCGAATGAGCCACAGTGAAGGCTGTAATCGCTTTCACGAGCTTGCGCCAATCGCGCACGATCAGCATCAGCCCGGCGACGAAGAGCAGGTGGTCGAAGCCAAAGGCAATATGTTCGATGCCGTTGCGAACATAGGTGACGAACACCGCCCGGACGCTCTGCGACGCCGGGATGATCGCCGACGGGTCGCTGGGGGTGAGTCGCGCCGTCCAACTGTTACCATTCGCGAACACCACGTGGACAAGCGCGTCTGTCATGGTGTTTTGCAGCCCGTCGATCAGGACGTTCTGACCGGCGAGCGGCTCAAGCGTCCGCATGCGCCAGGTCTGCACCATAGCATCGCCGGTCGGATGCGAGACGATCGGCGTCACCTTCTCGATCTTGCCGGAAAACAGGGCCGACAGCGCCAGGCGCGCGTCGCCCTGCATCGGCGTTTTGAGCAACACGCTGAATTCATTGGGTGCATCTTCCTGGACGCTCAGATAGGCCGGACGCACCTCATGCGCGGCGGCAACTAGCGGGACCAGCATGGCGATACAAGCGGTCAGCACAGCCAGCCGAACGCACTGCATCGCGGCCCGAACAACTCGTACGGGTGCGGGCCATCTGGCGAGTGGGTTCATTGAGCAGCCACCTTCGGTGTGTTCTCTTGCCCAAGCAGCGCTTTTGCGCTGGCATCCAGCGCCGCGTCATATTTGTTGCGCAGCTCGACCATATAGTTTCGGCTGAGCTCGGTCTGCTTCGCAGAACGCCAGTCAGCCAGCACGGCATCCTTCACGGTCTCAAAGGGCTTCGGCGCGGTCGCCGTGCGCTGTGTGACGAGCACCAGATGAAAGCCGTAGCCAGATTTCACCGGACCGCGCCATCCGCCGGGTTCAAAGGCAAACACCTGGCGGGCAAAATCGGCGCCGAACATTCCCGACAGCGCCTGTTCGTCAGTGTCGGCAAAGCTGTCGCCGAACAGCAGCCGGTCGCCCTCAATCGAGTCGTCCCCTACTTTCGCGGCAAACGCACCCAGCGCGGCGGTCGCCTCCGCCGCGGCATCCTTGCGATGCTCCGGGTTGAAGTAGACCTGCCGGAATGAAAGTGTTCCGGGCGTCTCGAAGTGCGCGGGGTTGGCGGCATAGAACTGCCGCAGTTCCACTTCGGTCGGCTGGACAAGCTGGGCCGTGTCCTCGACAAGGAATTTGAGCTTTTGCGCCAGGCGGCGGCGGATGATGGTGTCGTCCTTCTCGAGGCCCATCTCCTGCGCTTCGCGCGCCATCACTTTCTCGTTCAGCAGATCATCGACAAGACCCTTGAGCTCATCGGCGGTTGGCTCGCGCAGCCATTGGGTCGACCAGGTCTGCTTGAGCCAGCGCACGTCGCCTTCGCCGAGGCTGATCTGCTCGCTGGTTGTTGCTTCGCTATGCCTGTCGTTCAGCCAGGAATAGCCGCCAAACAGGATCCCGCCGGCAACGGCAAAATGCAGCAGAGGCTCCCTGAGCAACGTCATACGCCCTCCTTCGCTCCAGCTACGGCAGCATCTCGCACGCGGGCCACGCAGGCATTGTCAAATGCCGGTTGCCTTCGACGCCGAAAACCGGCGGAACCGCCACTAGTAAGACCGATACGATCTCGCCCATGTTTGCCCCTCGTTGCGAAGCGCTCCGGCTGCGACAATGGGAAAGCTCTCAAATTACCCGCGCAACGCAATTCGGGCGCGATACTCGATGAGCACTTCCTGCATTCCTTCATGGATAGTAGGCCCCAAAGAGCTGACGCTGGAATGTAAGTTACGTGGGGGAAGCATGTAATAGCTCTACAGAGCTGCTGTCGTTGCCGCGAACGAACTCGTAAATGTGCCCGGGCGAGCGCGGCATCTTGCCGTCGGCTCTCACCGGTTTGCCTGCGGAATGCCCCGTAGAAGCAGACCACCCCAGACCGCAAGAAGGCCATGAAATGCAACCGTGGGCCAAAGCATAACGCCCGTCATCTTCAGGACTGCGGCCGCGTAGACGAGGAGAATTGACACCGCCGTGTTGTAAATCAGAATGCCAGTCAGGAATCCGAATAGTGAAGGATTTGCGCCGTCTTTCCTCGCCATCCAGCTTGCGACACCTATGGCAAGTAACGCCGCGCCCGCAATGCGGCCGACAAAAAATGCTTCAACCGCGGCGCCTTCCAATCCGAGAAGCAGTACGAATGCAACCGAAGGCAGCAACAAAAGACCGAGACCTGTTGCCGCTTCGACCGCCGCAACTACGACCAGAAATAGTGTTCGTGTCGCGTTCATTTATTTTACTTTGTCCATCGCTAGGCTCGCCGATTTTGGCGCTGGCAGCAAACTGGCGCAGGCCTCGGCCGTACGTCAGGACCTTGGCGCAAGCCTCGGATCTGCTTATCCGGTCGCAGGCTATGTCAGTTGACGTGGACGACCACGTACTTCGAGCCCGAGTGCTGATAATATTTCCCGCCGCAATGCCAGACGGCCGTCCCGTTAACCGAAGTCTTGGCGCAACCGGCCGGCAGGCTAGCTACGTACACGCTTGTTCTCCGGATGGTTCGCCGGGTCGCGCGTCGCGCGACTCCCGCTGCGCTTGTGGCCGTAAGAGGGCGTCCAACGCGGGCCAACGCTTCAGATGATATCGATCCCCGAGTCACGAGGGAGATGGGATCAATCTGTACGAAAGTTGCCAAAGGCAAGGCCAGGACGGCGCACTTGCGGAATGTAGGTTTCGTTGTCATCGCTTCCTCCATCGTTGTTCATTGATCCAAGTCGAATCCTAGAAACGCATGACCAATCCCATGATCGGTCCTTGCTGGACGACATCGAAGACGAAGCCGTCACTGCGGTAGTTGACGCCGAGTGCTCGGTAGCCGGCGACCGCCGAAAACCGTTCGTGGAATCGGTAGCCCAGGGCCGCCGCGACGTCCCAGTCGACATTGGCTGCGCCTGCACCAACCATGCCCCAGCCCGTTACATAGACTTCAGGCGTGAGCGAGTAACTCGCGCGAACGCCAACCAGGCCATCCACCCAGGTCCCACCATCGCTGCCGGACACCCCGTCAAGGACACCGCCATGGAAGTCGAGATCCGTGTTTACGGACCAGACCCTCATGGCGCCGACGAAATCGAGGCGTCCGGCGTCACTCTGGAAGATCGAATAGCCAGCTCCGACCAGCCCTGAAAACGTTTTCGACGAGAGCTCGACACTGGTGGCGACGACGCCTCTTGGCGTGCCGCTTTCTCCAGATATTTTCACATACTGAAGGTCGCCGAAAATGCTGTAGCGGCCGTAGCGAGCCTCGGCGACAGCCATTGCCGCGAAATCGAGATTCTTCAGGACGTCGCCGAAATTCGCATCAACGTCGATGGGGGGCAGACCGAATTGCGCCACTTCCCCCGACATTCCAGCCGCCCAGAAATACGGCGCGACGGAGAACGTCCACCCTTGTTCGGTGACCACCGGCTTCAAGTCCGGCGTCACTGGTGAGACCGCATCAGCGGCTCCGGCGGGATGGGCAAGCCAAAGGAAGGAAAGAACGGCACAACCCAGCGCTTTTGTCCGATTGACAGCCATCATGTCAGGTTCCTTCCTTTACGAATTTATTGCTCCCGGCACTCATGACTTGTTCACCGTGGCGGCCAGGGGTTGATACCCGATTTCCGGGCAGCGTCGGTGTTCAGCACTGCTGCGCCTAGCTCTCCAACCAAGCGATCCACCAGTTCCTGCCATTCGGCTCGTCTGGCTTCGCGCAATGCCGGCGGGACCTCGTCGACCTTCGAAAGCGCAAACTCTGCATCGGCGAGTTCCTCGCAAATGTCGCGAAAGCTCTCACTTCGGTCCATCAGCCGATAGACAGTCAATTCAAACTGGGGGTATCGGCGCACTGCCGCGGAGACCGCTCGGTGTCTGTCAGACGATCCGTCTTTTGTGTTCATGACGTCCAGCTCATCGACTTCAAGCAATCGTATTGCAAAGTGACGGCAGCAGAAGGTAAGTTACGTGGATAAGCACGTAACCGCACAACAACAAAAGCAGCGGTTGCAGGGGGCCAAGATATGGTAATCCAGGCGGAAACGCCCGCACCGGGGGAGCATGTGGTCCCCATCGAGGCTTGTCGCGTCCAACTTGCTCTTATCCTCGGTAGTGCGGACTTCGATGCCACCGGCCGCGAGCGCCGTTTCCTCACCCATGTGGTGGAAGAAGCATTGTCGGGACGTGGCGACCGTATCAAGGCCTATTCTATCGCAGTCGAGGTATTTGGTCGCGGCGAGTCGTTCGACCCGCAAACGGATCCGATCGTTCGCATCGAGGCTGGCCACCTCAGGCGCGCGCTCGAGCGCTACTATCTGACGGCCGGACACACAGACCCAATCCTGATCACGATTCCAAAAGGAGGATATGCTCCTGTCTTCGCGCTTCGTTCTCAGCCTTCGCTGGCGGAGCCGCAAGTGGGCGTTGTTTCTCAAACAATCACCCACTCTCCGGCCCGCAGGATTGCGTTCCTGTTGCCGGCGACGCTAGCAGCCATTCTCGCGGCTGGAGCGTCGGTCTTGGCGTGGTCGTGGGCGTCTGTCAGGTCAAGCGCGCCAGAAACGCCCCGAGTACTGGTTGAGTCCTTTGACGATCTCACCGGCAACGCCGCGGCGGCGGCCATTGCGAGCGGGTTGAAGCAGGAAATTGTCAGCCAGCTTTCTAAGTTCAGGGACATCGTGGTTATGGAGTCGGGGCCTAAGGACGGCGACACGTCGACGTTGCCACCACGATTTGTCCTTGCCGGAAGCGTCAATCTGTCGGTCGATACCTTTCTGCTTCGGGTCAGGTTGTTCAACCGAGCCAACGGTTCGGTTCTGTGGGCGCACAGCTATGATGGCCGGATGAAAGTCGCGGAACTTGTCGAGGCCCAGTCAGACATCGCGCGAAACGTGTCGACGAGCCTGGCTCAAACCTATGGTGTTATCTTCCAAGCGGATGCCAATCTCCATGTCAACAATCCGCCCGACGATTGGGTGGCATATTCTTGCACGCTGTCTTTCTATGCATATCGGATCGAGCTAAGTCCCGAGACCCGTGTATCCGTGCGTACGTGCCTCGAGAAGGCCGTGGGACGCTTCCCGAATTACGCCACCGCCTGGGGTCTTCTTTCGCTTGTCTACATCGATGAATATCGGTTCGAATTCCCGGACGACCCCAAATCTTCCACCGCCGCGCTCGAGCGCGCCTTGGCAGCCGCAAGGCAGGCGGCGGAAATCGACCCTCTCAATCTAAGAGGGCTTCAGGGAGAAATGCTTGCGCTCTATTTCAGCAAGGAAATCAATTTGGCATTGGCAGTGGGTAAACGAGGTTTAGCCATCAATCCCAACGATACCGAGTTCATGGGCGAATACGGACAGCGTCTGGCGGTCTCTGGAAATTGGCATGACGGCTGCGCGTTGATTGTGGAGGCGCGTCAAAGAAATCCGAGTTCCTTAGGTTACTATGAAGCAGATCTGGCTCTTTGCTCTTATTTCAGCGGCGACTATCCGCAGGCGGTCATGTGGATCAAGAAATCGCCGGTTCGATTGAACGCGCTCTACCACGTGATTGCCGCTGCCGTCTTCAGCGAAGGAGGATACAAAATCGAGGCTGATCGCGAGGTTGAATGGCTGTACCAAAATCAACCTAATTTGGTGAAGAGCCTGCGTCAGGTCGCTTCTACGCGGTTGGCCCGTGTGCAAGACGTCGAATTCATCATCGGCTCGCTGAGGAAAGCCGGCTTCGACGTGGCGGACTGAAAGCCGCAGCGTCATGGTGGGCTTGAGGAGACCATCCGATGGTACTGCTCGATGACGCGACGTGTGGGTTTTCGCTATTGCCGAAGATAAGGATTTCCCGCTGGGAGTTCGTGCTCTCCTAGGGTTTAGGTGGTCAGCGATTTTCAGGGTGCCTCATGCCCCTGCCGCTCCACATTACGCTCGCCAACCCTCGGCCCGCCAAAAACCCCGTTAGGGAAGGCTGCAAGGGATTCAGTGGGCTGGCTGGCGCACAGACCAAGCGCAATGTTCTCCCGAGCGCCCTTCCCTCTTGCAGCGCCCGCATCAGTGTAGACATGCTAGCCTAAAGGAAGTGCGCGGCGGCTGCACAGGAAAGGCAGGGAGAGAATGCTTCCGGTGATCGTGGGCTGACGGCCGGTAGCGACACGAATTCACGACGGCGTAGCCGTGATTATTCGGAATGCTCAGGCTCCGGGATTAGAGGTCAGTGGCTTTGGGACGGCCTTAATGCCGTTTTCCTGAAATGCCTGGTGCACGGCGAGCAAAACGGCGCGGCGGATCATGAAGTGTTTGCCCGCTTTCGCCATGAATTTGGCCCGGATAACCAGCGTGCCGTCCTCAACCTCGGCAATACCTTGGCTCTTGAACGGGGCGAGCAAATCTCCGGAAAGTTCCGGATTGGTCGAAATATCCTGGCCGATCTTCTTGAAAATCTTGCGGACTTTGTCGACATCGGTGTTGAATGCAACGCGAAAGGTCAGTTTCTCGATCATCCAGTCGCGGCTGAAATTCTGGATCTTGCCAATCTCGCCATAAGGAATTGTTGCTAAGGCACCGCGCTGATGGCGCAGAGAAACCGACCGAACCGATATTTTTTCTACGGTCCCCTTGGCGCCTGACGTTTCAATATATTCGCCGAAGCGGAATGCATCATCGATCAGGAAAAACAGCCCGGAGACCAGGTCCTTGACCAATGTCTGCGAGCCGAAGCCGATGGCCAGCCCGAACACACTCAAGCCAGCGATCACAGGCCAGACATTGACCCCGATAGACACCAGGATCGAGAGTAGTGCCAAGGCCAGAATGCTCGATTTGCCGACCGCGCTGAGCAGCGGCACCAGCGTGCCCAGCCGTGAACGCGGCGCACCCAGCATCTCCTCATCACCACCTTCGGTGGGTAACTCTGCGCGCAAGGCGCGAGCCGTCCCCGTGCCGACTACGTTCCACAGAAAAGCCGCCCCCAACATGATCAGCGCCAAACCGGATGCCCCCTTGGCGACCTGTCGCAGATTTATGCCGAACCCGGCAGCTAGCGGTGTCGCCCATAACGTTCCCAGCATGGCAATCATGATAGCCACGACAGTGAAGCGGGCGGTCTGTCGCCCTGCCGCTGCCAAGATCGAGATGTCAGGAGACTCCAATCCGCGCTGCGCCCAGTTCCCGATCATTGCGTCGAGATGCGGCGCGGCGAGAAACACCAACGCGGTCAGCAGAACGGCCAACCCAGGAAGCGATGCTCCCAGGGTCAGCGCGGCCTGAGTGCTGAGAAAGGTGATTATCAGGAACGCGATCACGATTGGCGGCCACAATTTGGCTAGACGGGTGCGCCACCGGCTTCTGGGGCGCGGACCGGCGACGGCTGCTGCCATTGTGCGTCTGTGCCGCCATACCGCCCATGCAAACACAAGGTAGATCGGAATTCCCAAGCCTGTTCGCAGCAGATCCCCCAAGGCCGGCCCGACGCTCCAGAGCCGCAACGTCGCGAACAGCGCAACGCCGATGATCGCCAAGCCAATAGCAAGTGATAGGTCGTGCACCAGCGCCAGCAGATGGACGGAGCGCTCCGAGAACTCGGTTCGCCTCGATGCCATCAAGAGTGATCTGACGGCGGCGAGGATGATGAGGCCGAGTACGGTCACTACCGTCCAAAGGTGAAGGGTTTGCAGAGGCAGGCCCGAACCGGCCAGCAGCCGCGCAGCAATGAAGCCGATAACCATCGCCACCACAGTAGCCGCCAAGCCCGCGAAGATTTTGCGCCATGCACTGCTTGTGGCACTCGCCTTCTTGAATTGCCGAGCGAGCAGGATGAACACGCCCGCGACGAGCGCAACGACCAACACAATCTCGAACAGGAGCGCAAGGAGAGACGTTCCCCCGGCCGCGAGCGAGGCCCTCAGGTTTTCAATGTCAACGGGGACGCCGCTTAGAGCGGCGAACCGCGCGGACAGTCCTGAGACGAACCGCCCGGCGAACTGTTCGAAGCCCGAAATCAACGAAGTAACGTCCGTTTCCGCCGTCGTATCCACGATTTCTCCCCCTCAAGCGCCTCGCAAGCCAGTTCCGGCTCTCGCTCATCGGTCGCTGTCTCCCTATCAGCGCCCAACCGTCGGACAATTCAAGCTTTTTTGCCCAGCCAGATGCCACGCGGGGGTCGAGTGCTAACGCGCCGAACCGATTGTTCTGGCTCTATTAGGCAAACGCCTGCCGCTCTGCCTGGTCGACGAAGAGGCGTCGAGGCTTCTGGCGTGGATGAACAACTTCGGGGCTCTCGCTGCGCCTATGGAAATGTTGCCAACGCGCTTCATTGTCAGGTTTGAGCAGCCAGATCGCACCGGCTTCGAAAGAGCTTGTGCCTGCGGCAAATCCAAAAAAGTCTGTATTCCCGGATTACATCATCAGCCTGGAAGACGGCCGGAAATTCCAGTCTATGAAACGCCACCTTGGCCTACTTGGCATGACACCCGACGAATACCGTGAGAAGTGGGGCTTGTCTCGCGATTACCCCATGGTCGCGCCGAACTCGGAAGGCTGAGGTTAAGGCGCCGGCGAAACGGGCGAAGAAGGCCTAGTCCGACCCCACCTGACGCAACGTCAAGAATCAGCTATCGCTTGAGTTGCGGCGGACCTGATTTTACCGCCCGGCCGGCGCTGATCAGGCAATGCTCCCATTGCGGCGCCGGCCATCTTCATGCAGATGCCACGGTCCCCAGAATTAGCGGTGCACAAAGAAAAGCTCGTCGCGGCAAGCGGCAGGCTTTCTATTGGAATTACGATGACTAGAATTTGTAGGCGATGCCGAAGCGAACTTCGTTGGTCTTTAAATCAACCTTACCATTTGGCAACGCTTCAGTGCCGAAGTCAGTATAGCGGTACTCGGCCCGCAGCAGAAGATTGTCGGTCATGGCGTAGTCCAAGCCGGCGCCTATCGTCCATCCTGTGAGTGTATCTCCGAAAGAACCTGAGACGGTATTACTGCTTGTGTCGATGCCGCCATATGCAACGCCGCCCGCGATATANGCCCCACTCCAATTCAGTTCCTCGATCGCGATGCCGCCCGGAACCGGGAGACCTGGAGCCGCGAATATTTGGCCGCTGCCATCAACATTCGCATACACGACGTCCAGTTCCACACCAATGACGATATTGCTCGGCATCTGATAGCTGTAACCGGCGTAGAGACCGCCAAGGAACCCGTCAGGATCTGTCTCAACGAAGCCGCGGCCGCTGCGTTGGCGTATATTCCCGTCGCTCCGGGCGTAGCCTGCCTGAAGACCGATATACCCACCTGTCCAGCTAAAAACTGGGGTGACTTCTTCGAGAACGGCATCGGCAGCAAACGCCGAAGACCCTATCAGAGACAACGACAAACCAAGAAGCAGCGTCTTCATAGGCATCTCCTGACCTGCCCTTTGGTAGCAGAGCGCGCCGTTAGGGGTAGTTGTTTTTCTGCCACAGTTGGCAGTCAAATCGGCTGCGGGCATGAGCAGCTGCCCACAGGTGGCATGAGCCTCCTCTGCCAATCCGCTGGCGGCGATCGGATCGCCTCGCGCCACAATGGGCAACTTTCGGCTACCCATTTGTCGAGAAACTTCCTGCCGCGAACACTCATTCGGTCAAGCCAGGATCAAAGTGCGCCACAGCATCGACAAGCGTTCGATATAGGCTGTCAACTTCTTCGTCGATCTCTTCGCGCCTGATCCCCAGCGCCTTAGCGTCGGCATACAATTGTGTGTGTGCTCACTGATCGAAACCGTGTCTGCCTTCGCCGTTTCGGGGAGATTGTTACCGATCCAGCGATCGAGCAAATTGAAACCGCGTGTGCTCATCAGCCGATAAGTTCAAAGCGCATATCAGGTTCCGCTACTTGACCCCTGAGACGGCCGCACCAGACTCCAGTGCATGGCTAGTGGTCTCAAAATCGGCGATGAGGTGGCGATCGACGCCACCATTATTCGACGCGTCACTGACGACAGGATCAGCGTGTCGATACCGACCTACGGATTTCCGCATTCCGTTCGGGATAGCACCACGAAGGTGGTCAAAGGTCAGACCATCGAACTGATCGGCAGCGCCACACGGGTCGAGAAGGACGCCGTAACGGTCAGCCTGAGTGGCCCGGTGGTGACGGTCGCGCTTGGTTGTGCGGCTGGTGAAGCTCTAGCTTTCCCGACCTTACCGCCCTAACGGCTGCTTCGAAAGCGAGAGAAGTTCGGCCTCATCTTTTATCCCGGCCATGTAGTTGGCAATGATCCGAGAGGCCAACCGGCCCTGCGCATCGGGTGATTGGTCGTCGACGAGTTTAAGCTGCTCGAAAACGCGCCCTAGCAAGGCCAATTCGGCAGGCTTAAAAATCCCGGCATCCACGGCTTTTCGTCTGATGGGCATGACTAGTGTTCTTCCCTCACCGTCTCAAGCCGCCAGCCTGAAATCGGTTCCGGAACATTTTAGCTAAGGTGAATGTTTCAATGGTTACGAAGATCGAAGCCGCCGAATGTCGGGCAGCGTTGACGCTCATCCGGCACACAATCGAGGACCACTGCCCGCCCGGCGTGCTGCCTAGCGAGGAAGCGGTGAACGGTCTCTATGGGGCGGGGCTCATGGATGAGGCGGAAGCGCTGGCGGCTGCGATCGTCGCAACGATCGACCAGATGCAATTGCGCGTGAGGGGCGGAGAAAGGGAAGCTCGCTTGGTCGCGCGACGGTGGGCTCGCACCGACCGGCGAGGTGGTGCGAGCCCGGCCGAGTCTTGCGGGACCTCGACCGGCAGCGAACACCCACTCGCTGCCGTTCTATCAACATGCTCCCAAATTTCAGGTTCCGTAATATACAAAAAGCCGGTGAACGGAGCTTGGCTCATCGCTGCGTAACGCATTTCCCTGAGTGGTTCCGTCGAGCCACCAAAAGCCGCCGGGGGTGTAACCCGGCGGCTTGAACGTTCGGCTAGCATCGCTTCAGCTGTGACGGGTCTTAAAGTGTTGGCTCAGGAGCCTGTTTGGCAGCCATCTCGTCGATCTTCTCGGCAAGCACGCCGTTGGCCCATTCGGTGACCTCGGCGTCGACCGGCTTGTTGGCCATATCGGCGAGCGCGTCATCCAGCGACGGGACGGCGGCAGCAGCATCGGCCGCCGCTATATTGGCGGCATCGAGCGCCGCCTGCGCTGCGTCAATCTGCTCCTGGGTCGGGACTTGGTCGGCCGGAGTATTCGGGTCGTTCAATTTGGCGTTCAACGCGTCGACTTCGGCTTGGGCGGCATCTACCGCGGCTTGGGCTTCCTTGGCGGCCGCCGACGCTGTCACATAAGCCTGAATGCCGGCGAATTTCTTGCTCTTGGAGTTCATGTAAGCGTTGATGTTGCGCTGCAGCGAGTTCAGCCGGCCAAGCTTGGCGTGAATGTTCTTGTCCTTAGGCGTCGCGGCGACCTCAATGTCGTCGACGGCGACCTGGTCTTCGCCCGAGGCCTTCTTTCCGGCGTGAGCCGATNCCGCCATTGCCGTGACCACCGCCATTGCCGTGACCACCGCCATTGCCGTGACCACCACCATTGCCGTGACCACCACCATTTCCACCCGCGCCAGCGAAAGCAGGAGCGGTCACTAGCGCAAGCGCGGCAAGCGCTGCCAACAGCGTTTTTCGGGATGTCATGGTACCTCCTCAGGCGAATAGCCACCTCGCCGATTCGTTATAGAGCGGCTTATAAGAGTTTCCTAATTCGACTGAATGAACTTTAGATAAATGNCCACCTCGCCGATTCGTTATAGAGCGGCTTATAAGAGTTTCCTAATTCGACTGAATGAACTTTAGATAAATGCTTGTTGCAATGAGCGACTGACGACTGCGAAGCGCTTTGTAACCCTCTGAAATCTAGCAAAAAAATCCGGAGTCGGAGACCGTATCGGCCCTTTGCGCGACTGAAGTCCCATACCGATCGGACCTTGGTCGGGCGATGCACAACCGCGGAATGCTTGAGTATGGCGTCACCGTGTGGCTGTGACTGCGCATTGGTAGACAACTCGCCGGGCGAAGACCCCAACTACCTCGAGCCCGGCGAGCCTTACACCTGATCAGAGTACGCGATCAGGACCGGGGATCAGCCGGCGAAAGATGTGGGTGCAATATGGGTGCCAAACTATTCGTCCCAAATTGGGACCATGCTGCGGCCTGCAAGCTGCGCTTAGGTCTCATAAAAGGCTTAGGCGTTCGCATCGGAAATGGCGATAGCTGGTTAGATCGCTTACTTCCTCCGTTTGTATGATTCGTTGGCATTGGCAGTCGTGCGCATATTGTTTGCCGGACGGCGCTGAGTCTCACCGGTCGAGCCCAGCGGCCCGCCCGCCGCAAAGTGTCCCCCCGCGACAAAGGCTGCTGGGCCGTCCTAGCGCCGATCTGCTCCGGCAATGGCCGCGTGAATGCCCGCTCGACTCCAGCAACAGCTTCATCCTTGGTTGCGACGGTTCCGCGCGCGCCGCCGTCATCGAGCGTATCTTACTCGCCTAACCCGGATCGTGCCGCGTCCGCTTTCCGGGACGCACGGATCTATGCTCAACAGCTAATGTCAGGCGCGTACCTGAATTGGTCCTCGAGCCGAGATAGCGCGTTAGTCGATACACGACATTGCGATTTCCAGGAATCGACCGTTTCGCGAACAGCGATGACCACTCGGAGCTGCTATCTCGTTTGCGCCACGAACTGTCCCCTGCCCTCAATGCTTCCAACGTCTCATTTGGGGCCGTATCCGGACGGTCTGCTTCTAGGAAGCGCTCGTCGGTAAGCTGCCGTTCGAGTTCACGGTCATCGAGCGAAGTTTGCCTTGTCAACTGACGAATACGCTGCTTTGACGACCAAGTTTAGCGGGCGCTCTTACCGGCCGGCACCTTGACGGCTGGAACAGGGCCGGTAGCGGATCGGCAGCTTGTGGAGCCACGCAGCCGAAGAGCGGTCATTCCATGACGTTGTTTACAGCTCCAGGAGGAGTGTCACTCCTCCTCGACTAACAACCTGCCATTCGTCAACGCCTCCTTCCAACCTAGGGAGAACCGCCGGAAATCAGGCTGTCAGATTGCACNGAAGTTTGCCTTGTCAACTGACGAATACGCTGCTTTGACGACCAAGTTTAGCGGGCGCTCTTACCGGCCGGCCCCTTGACGGCTGGAACAGGGCCGGTAGCGGATCGGCAGCTTGCGGAGCCACGCAGCCGAAGAGCGGTCATTCCATGACGTTGTTTACAGCTCCAGGAGGAGTGTCACTCCTCCTGGAATAACAACCTGCCATTCGTCAACGCCTCCTTCCAACCTGGGGAGAACCGCCGGAAATCAGGCTGTCAGATTGCACACCGTCGCGTGGAGTCATTCATAGCGCCAGTATGGGTGGGAACAGCTGAATTGGCGCGAGCCAACCAGACGGCGTTTGGTCTCCGATATCGGTACTCGGACGGGCAGATCATTCACGGTCATGTTGGGTACGACGCTGTAACCCTGATCGACAAGCTGCAGTTTCAGCTCCGCCAGGTGGCGCCTGAATCCATTTTCGATGTAGCTGCGCGGATACCGCCATCCGTTCCTGCATGCTCGCACGAGAATGTCGGAATACAGTTCAGAGCTGGCAGCTTTCACCGCTTCTTCGGAAGTCAGTTTGCTGTTGGTTTGGGTACCTTCGGACAAGCATTGCCCCACCGACACCAAAAGCACCAGTATTACGGTCAAGACAGACAACTTTGTCATGGAGCCCTCCGTGTTCCGAATCGACCAGGCCTGCCAGCAACCTGCCCTGCCGATCTGCAGAGACTAGGATGCTGACCCGTCGCATGGAATCGTGCAAATGCAGTGTTTTCGATATCGCATCTGTAGTATTTTCATCCTGATGTAAGGCCATCGGGTTCTGGCCACAGGTCGGCAGCAAGGAAAATGGAACGATGCTTCGCGCCGTAGGCAATCCTCTCGCCGGCTTATCGGATCGGGAGTTGATGGTCGCGGCAAAGTTTGCGGAGGGAATGACTTATCGCGAAATCGGCGAAACACTTTTCATAGCGCCTACCACCGTTCGGACCCATCTTTCGGCCATTTATCGGAAGCTCGATGTTCGTAGTAAAGTGGCGCTTGCTGGGTTACTTGCCGATCACCGCCAGCAGGACCGCAGCCATGCACCACCCGGAAGTCTTTCGACCGANCCTGCCCTGCCGATCTGCAGAGACTAGGATGCTGACCCATCGCATGGAATCGTGCAAATGCAGTGTTTTCGATATCGCATCTGTAGTATTTTCATCCTGACGTAAGGCCATCGGGTTCTGGCCACAGGTCGGCAGCAAGGAAAATAGAACGATGCTTCGCGCCGTAGGCAATCCTCTCGCCGGCTTATCGGATCGGGCCCGGAAGTCTTTCGACCGACGAGCCGGGTCCGCCGGTCCTCGCAGTTCTCCCGTTCGACAATTTGAGCGGAGAAGAACGCTGGACTCGTATCGCTGATGGTTTGTCGGCGGACCTCATAGTTGATCTCTCTCGCTACCGGGACCTTGCGGTGATCGCCCGCCAAACAATGCTTTCCTACAAGGGACGGCATGTTGACGTGCGAGCTCTCGGACGAGAGTTGAATGCCGACTATGTGATCGAGGGAAGTTTTCAAGTGGACGGGCAGCGGGTGCGCATCCGCGTCCAACTCGTCGACGCCCACACAGGGGTCGATGTCTGGACGATGCGTTACGATCGTTCCGCGAACAACCTGTTTGCGATGCTGGACAGCGTGACCGAAAACGTCATCAATGTCCTTGCAACTTGCCACGGTCAGCTCGCCAATCTGCGACGCGATGCGGCTCGTCGGAAGGCTCCAGCAAGTTTGCAGGCCTATGACTGCTATCTGCTTGGGCTTGAGCAGAAGCACCTTTTCACCCGTGAGTCGAACAAGGAGGCGATACGGCTACTGGCGCGTGCGATCGAACTCGACCCGGGTCTAGCAAGAGCTTGGACGGCGCTGGCACTTGCGCATGCTGTGGAAGCTATCAACGGGTTTACCGACAACCTTTCCGGCTCGATCGAGAGCTGGAGCCAATGTGTCAAGCAAGCGCTGGCGCTNTAGCAAGAGCTTGGACCGCGCTGGCACTTGCGCATGCTGTGGAAGCTATCAACGGGTTTACCGACAACCTTTCCGGCTCAATCGAGAGCTGGAGCCAATGTGTCAAGCAAGCGCTGGCGCTCGACCCGGCCGACATTTACGCCCGCATAATGTTTGCCGATCTTCGGGCATTGCAGGGCGATGTCGAAGCTGCTGTCGAAGAACATGACCGAGTGTTGGTGGCTGCTCCAAATGANATGGAATGCTCGCTCGATGCAGCTACGTTCTTGGCTTTTACCGTGAATCACTGGTCGCGCTACGTCAATCTGCGCCAGATTCGCCCGCCACCCTTCTGTTTGTGGCAATGGCTCATGCGATGCTCAATGAAACTCCTCAGGTCGCCAGGATCAATTCGCGACTGAAGGACGAGTTCCCGAATTTCACGGCTGAGGTGTTCATCAGAACCTATCCGGTTACCAATCCTGTCGCCATTGCTGCAATCAGAGAAGGCGCCCGTCGTGCGGGTTTGGCCTAGCTTCTTCACTCTGGTCACCTCAGAGGCGCATTGCTCCTCGGGCAGCATTGGCGCCGAATGCGGACTGGCGGCTTTAACTGAGCAGCAATCAACAACGGACGATTGCACCATAGCTTTTGAGGCCAGCCAAATGGCTTTGTCGTCCTGGGCGGGTTGCGCAAGGCTGCACTCCAAACATGGCCTTCAAGAAAGCTGGACGATTCCTTCAAGCGCCGCATAGACCGAGGTTCGCAGCCAACGGTCCATGCTGCGGGCAAGGCCGGGGTCACCGCTGAGGAAAAGGCCGCCCCTTTCTTTCTCACGCTCAATGCTGGATCGGCCCTCCAGGATGGCTCCCAGTGAAACAACGCCGGTCTCAACGTAAAGATCGACGTCCCGGCGGGGGTCAAGCGAGCAGAGCTCGGGCAAGTCCGCGCCTGGCTCGACCACAAACCAGTAATGGGGACACTTCGGTGGGGGATCGTCGCGGAAATGAAAGCGGATGACGGCGCGCCGCCGCGGCAGGCCAGCGAGGTCAATCTTTCGCCGCACAGCCCACATGAGGGTCGAAACATCTACGTTGTCGAGCGCGATTTCCGCCTCGATGTTGCATTGCGCCCATTCCGCTAACGCGTTCATCGCCGGCTCGAGGTTTATCGACTTCTGGGTACGGAAATAGCAGATGGCGCCCGTCGCCCCGTCCTCGACGCGCTCGACCAGGCNCGAGGTTTATCGACTTCTGGGTACGGAAATAGCAGATGGCGCCCGTCGCCCCGTCCTCGACGCGCTCGACCAGGCCCAACGCTTCCATGTCCTTGAGCCGCCTCGACAAGAGGGCGGACGAGACGTTGCCCACCCCCTTGCGAATGTCATTGAAGCGGGTCGAGCCGTTCCAGAGTTCGGTCAGGATTTGGATCGTCCAGCGGGGCTCCAGGAACTCGCAGGCGTGCGAGATCGGGCAGACCAGTCCGTAAGGCCGTCGCGTCATGGCTGACCGCTCCTTTGCCGCAGGTTAGGCCTTGNGCGAGATCGGGCAGACCAGTCCGTAAGGCCGTCGCGTCATGGCTGACCGCTCCTTTGCCGCAGGTTAGGCCTTGCGGAGCTCTAAGGCCAGTTCACAATCTGAAGCGGAGTGCTTCCGAAGGTGCGCTGGCGCCTTCCCGTCCTCTGCCATGATGGTGGTCGTCATTCGTGCATCCCCCAACGGAGGCTACCATGACCTGGCGTAACATTACGCAAACGACACTAGGCGAGACCGCACTGCGCGTGCCGCGCACTTTTTTTGATCCTCCGCTCGAACGGTTGCTGGCCCTTGTCTGTGAGTGGCGGACCCGCCGCAACATAAAGCGTGGGCTTGGTCACCTGTCCAACTTCCTTCTGCGCGACGTTGGCTTAACCAAAGCAGACGTCGAGGCGGCCTGCGCCGACAGTTTCGATACATCCGCCTCTCTCGCGCTTAAGAGTGCAGCGCAGAACCAGACGGGAAATTGGTGAGAAGGGAAAGCCCCGCGGGCTGAGCCCGCTTGAGGGCGGCAATTGATCAGCCGAATTAGGGGCCATTCTTTAACAACGATTTTGAGGCGCAACCGCGGCGTTCGGCGTGGTGCCGGCGATGTCTCCATTCGGGCCGCTGCAAAATTGAACTCTCTGGTCGAGTTAAGGCGCATTGCTGACCGGTAGATTTTTTGAGCCGGTAGCTGACCGGCAGCTTCGGTCTGCGAATCTTCAAGGCCGGACATTCAGGGTTGGCGTGGGCGCGTCGTGACTTGACCTGAAGGGGAAGCTTAGCGCACTCGACAAAGGGTTCCAGCTTTCAAGTGGTCGGCCTAGTCAGGATCCGATCATCGCCAGAATNGCCTCTCTCGCGCTTAAGAGTGCAGCGCAGAACCAGACGGGAAATTGGTGAGAAGGGAAAGCCCCGCGGGCTGAGGCCGCTTGAGGGCGGCAATTGATCAGCCGAATTAGGGGCCATTCTTTAACAACGATTTTGAGGCGCAACCGCGGCGTCCGGCGTGGTCGCCGGCGATGTCTCCATTTGGGCCGCTGCAAAATTGAACTCTCTGGTCGAGTTAAGGCGCATTGCTGGTAGATTTTTTGAGCCGGTAGCTGACCGGCAGCTTCGGTCTGCGAATCTTCAAGGCCGGACATTCAGGGTTGGCGTGGGCGCGTCGTGACTTGACCTGAAGGGGANGACCGGTAGATTTTTTGAGCCGGTAGCTGACCGGCAGCTTCGGTCTGCGAATCTTCAAGGCCGGACATTCAGGGTTGGCGTGGGCGCGTCGTGACTTGACCTGAAGGGGAGCTTAGCGCACTCGACAAAGGGTTCCAGCTTTCAAGTGGTCGGCCTAGTCAGGATCCGATCATCGCCAGAATGGCTTTGCAAGTTCAGACTCCACTTCGTCCTCCGTCAATCCAATATCGTCGATCATGTGCGGCGCTACCCCCGATAGTCGCGCTAGGTCACGGCGGTAGAAATGCCGTTGCCGCCATCTTGAGACATAGCGAGCTATTCTGATTGCTCGAACCTCATGGGACAAGTCCTGAAACGTCGATGCAAGAAGATTGTTGCTCACCGTCAGGCCTCCGTGCCAACCTCGCGCTTGCAGATGACAGCGTAGGCAGACAGCGTACCGGCTACAAACCAGTCTTTCTCTGGGATAGGCTCAGAATTCCTGAGGTAGTGACAGTCGATGCGTCTCCCTTCACTCAATGCGCTTCGGGCCTTTGAAGCAGCCGCGCGCCACGAAAGCTTTGCGCGCGCGGCTGAGGAGCTATGCGTGACCGAAGGAGCGATCAGCAGGCACGTCAAGCTGTTGGAAACAGCATTGCAAGTGGAATTGTTTCGACGATTGCCGCGCCGGTTGGTTTTGACCGATGCGGGGCGCAATTTTCAACCGATCCTGGCGGCCGCGTTCGAAAGCATTGCCGCGGGAGCTCAAGACGTGCAACGCCAGCCTCGGCATCTGAAGGTTATCTGCCCGCCCACCTTCTCCATTCGGTGGCTGCTCCCGCGGCTTGACCGTTTCAAGCAGCAATGGCCTGCAATCGGTATTCGGGTAACGACCGCTCCTTTTGACTGGGANGCTCAAGACGTGCAACGCCAGCCTCGGCATCTGAAGGTTATCTGCCCGCCCACCTTCTCCATTCGGTGGCTGCTACCGCGGCTTGACCGTTTCAAGCAGCAATGGCCTGCAATCGGTATTCGGGTAACGACCGCTCCTTTTGACTGGGAAATTTTCTTCGGAGGTGAGTTCGATCTCGCCTTTGACTGCGGTTATCCAAATCGGCCGAAAGATATCGAGGCGGTGTTGGTGTTGCAATCGTTCGGCACCCCAGTTTGCTCTCCAAAGCTACTGGAGAGGGGCGTGCCAATAACGTTTCCTGCCGACCTGGTTCACCATAACCTGCTGCATGAGACGCCTGATCGGCACGATTGGAAAGTTTGGGCTGGGCGATTTGCGCCGAACCTTCTTGACGTGAACTCGGGTGAGGTTTTTCCCAGTGCCGATATGGCCTATCGTGCCGCGGCCATGGGCCAGGGCGTCGCGATCGGAGACCTCTCTGTGCTTCACGACGAGATTGCCAAGGGAGAACTGGTGCTGCCGTTCAAAGATATGCAGATCTCTGACGACACGGAGGCCTATCATTTGTGTTGCAGAAAAGATTGCTGGACCGACCCTCGTATCGCCGCGTTCCATAAGTGGGTTTCGGACGAGGCCACGTGGTCCTGAAGCCCGGGACGGTCAGGCCGCTGCCCGCCTCGTTGCGGTCGTTAGCCCTTCCGGCAAGGAAAGCTCCGGTCCCAAAGCTACCGCTCGAAACAATCAAGGCCGCATCGTGGCCTCCGATCCTGACTACATTCAGGATGGCCAAAGCGGCTTCACCCGCTCAATCCGATACCTCTTCTCGAACTCACGGAGCACCATTTCGAGCGTTGCCTCAAAAGCACTCTGATCGAACATCATCGNCGATACCTCTTCTCGAACTCACGGAGCACCATTTCGAGCGTTGCCTCAAAAGCACTCTGATCGAACATCATCGATTTCTTTGCCTCGTGAAGATAGCGCCAGTCGGTGAAGGCANATCTTGGTGTTGATACAGAATGTGACGAATGCTGTACTCGATGTAGAAACCATTGGGATGATACGGGACCACTGACCTTTTGAACTCCGCGTCGAGTTTCTCTTGGCTTTCGGGCTTTAGGCGATCAAACAGCCTTATCAGGTTGTGCGATTTGACGACTCTTGGATTTTCGTGGTCGAAGACGAACCACGCTTTGAGTGCCAGCTCCATAGAAAGCGCCAAAAGCATCGGTTCAACACCGANTGACCTTTTGAACTCCGCGTCGAGTTTCTCTTGGCTTTCGGGCTTTAGGCGATCAAACAGCCTTATCAGGTTGTGCGATTTGACGACTCTTGGATTTTCATGGTCGAAGACGAACCACGCTTTGAGTGCCAGCTCCATAGAAAGCGCCAAAAGCATCGGTTCAACACCGACGTGTTCGCGTTCGCTCAGGTCTGCATGCTTTCCGAATTCTCGGCTTGGAAAGCTCTGAGTTTTTCGGAAGATCGCCTTTCCGGCTTCCCCGATCCTAATGGCCGTCGATAAGCGCGCACTCATTAGGGGTCCATTAGATTGATCTAAATTAACGCCGGAGCTGAGCTGAGATATTGCAAGAACGCAATCGCTTAGGCCAGGAGGCACGGAACACAACTTACTGACGACAAGTTAGAGTTGAGTTCACCGCCGGCGACCCGTTTTCGGAAGGTGGGCGAACGACCGGAATGAGGCGGCGGGTTCAACCGGTCGTCGCAACCCGCTTTAATCTGAGAGGATGAAGAGGTGTTTCATGGTGACCTCACGGATCTGGTTTACGTCAGCGCAGAAGGTCGAGCTTTGGGAGCGATGGAACCGAGGTCAGAGCACTTGACCGCCGGAACAAGACCGGCGTTCAGCGGATCGTATCCTTACGCAGCGGCATTGCTCCGTCAGCTAGGCGTAGAGGGGCCTTGGCGCTCGGGCTGGCGGAACGCGAAGAGATCTCTCGCGGGATCGCGGCGGGTCTTGCGATCCGCGCTATTGCACGAAGTCTCGGGCGATCCCCATCGACAATATGTCGCGTTATCTCGCGCAATGGCGGTGCACAAGCGTATCGTGCAACCCGGGCCGACAAGCATGCTTGGGTGCGAGCGCTGCGCCCGAAGCAGTGTCGCCTGGCAAGCTCTGGGCGGCTACGATGGCAGGTGGCGCAAAAGCTAGCGCTGCAATGGTCCCCGGAGCAGATAGCGGGCTGGCTGAGGCGAGAGTACCCAGGCGATCCAAGCATGCGGATATCTCATGAAGCGATCTATCGCAGTCNTAGCGGGCTGGCTGAGGCGAGAGTACCCAGGCGATCCAAGCATGCGGATATCTCATGAAGCGATCTATCGCAGTCGATTCATCCAGTCGCGAGGGGCGCTCAAGAAGGAACTATCAGCGCACCTGTGTACCAAACGACAGATGCGGCTCGCAAAAGGCGCACAGAGCCGGACGGGGCAAGGACAAATACTCGATATGATCTCCATCCGCGAGCGCCCCGCCGAGGCTGAGGATCGCGCCATCCCAGGCCATTGGGAGGGTGATCTGCTCACCGGCGCGAACGACACGCACATCGCCACCCTTGTCGAGCGACACAGCCGGTTCACGATGCTTGTAAAGGTGGCGAGGAGGGACTCGGCCACCGTCGTGGCGGCCCTTGCCCAGACGAACGGCACATTGCCCGAAGAGTTACGACGCTCGCTAACGTGGGACCAGGGCAAGGAGATGGCTCGGCACATGAGCNAAGGACAAATACTCGATATGATCTCCATCCGCGAGCGCCCCGCCGAGGCTGAGGATCGCGCCATCCCAGGCCATTTGGGAGGGTGATCTGCTCACCGGCGCGAACGACACGCACATCGCCACCCTCGTGGAGCGACACAGCCGGTTCACGATGCTTGTAAAGGTGGCGAGGAGGGACTCGGCCACCGTCGTGGCGGCCCTTGCCCAGACGATCGGCACATTGCCCGAAGAGTTACGACGCTCGCTAACGTGGGACCAGGGCAAGGAGATGGCTCGGCACATGAGCTTCACCGTTGCAACCGATCTACAGGTCTACTTCTGCGATCCGCGAAGTCCCTGTCAGCGCGGCAGCAATGAAAATACCAACGGTCTGCTCAGGCAGTACTTCCCGAGAGAAACCAACCTCTCCCATGTCTCGCAGGCCCAACTCAACGCCGTCGCCCTGCAGCTCAATCAGCGACCCCGAAAACCCTGGACTTCGAAACGCCGGCCGATAGGCTACAGAAGGTGTTACGATGACCGGTTGAACCCACCGGCGCAAATTGGTCACGGCTCCACTCGTGAAGTGGAGCCGCACCTGATCAAACCTCAGTTGCCTCGGAAAGTTCGAGAGCATCCTCAACATCGACTCCCAGATAGCGGACCGTGTTCTCGATCTTAGTATGACCGAGCAAAATCTGGATGGCTCGCAGATTTCCCGTCGCTTTGTAGATAATCGAGGCCTTGGTGCGACGCAGGGAATGGGTTCCGTATTCCTCTGGTCTAAGCCCGATCGCCTCGACCCACGACGAGGCGTGCATACTGCCTTGTACTCATGTGAGCCCTTGGATTGATCCTGCTCGGAAACGCGTAATCATCGANCGACGAGGCGTGCATACTGCCTTGTACTCATGTGAGCCCTTGGATTGATCCTGCTCGGAAACGCGTAATCATCGACTGTTCCGCCGCGTCGCTCCAGCCATGCGAGAAGGCTGGAGCGTACGTCGCTCATCAACTCGAACTGAACAGGTCGGCCAGTTTTCTGTTGGATGACCATCGCGCGAGTTCGGACTTCCGGTCCTACCACGAGGTTGCCGATTTTGATCTTGACGAGATCGCAGCCGCGCAACTTGCTGTCGATCGCCAAATCGAAGAGCGCTCTGTCTCGCAGACGCAGCTCTCGATCGAGAAAGAAGCGTATCGCCCATATCTGTCGAGGTTTCAGAGGTCGTTTCGTCCCGACCTTCTTCCCGGCATTCCATGCCCGGCGGTCGGAGTCGGTGAGGTCGTAGCACGAGTGTCCCATTTCGCTTCTCCTGCAGCCATGATTGGCCACCAGAGAAACGCCGCTAGACTGTTGCGGGGCCGGCAGCTGACTGGCAGCTTTTGGGCTGAAGTCGTGAATAGGCGGACGTTTCGCTGCCGTCCCATTGACGACGTTCGTGTCTGGTCATGGGAGCGGGCGAGCTCCTCCCGTCGTCGGCCATCACTTCAGATCATCAATTTGCGCGTTGCGGTTCCACTCTGTCGTCCGGGATGCCTAGCAGGTGACATTGCGACGAAAGCTGACATACCGAGTCGCAAGCAATCGAGGCCTGCTTTCCCCTGATCTAAGGTAATCTTAACTGGTATGCGTTGAACGATGTGGGTGAAATTGCCGGCCGAGTTGTCTGCCGGTAGGAGTGCAAACTGTGCCCCGCTGGCTGGCGACAAGCTCTCAATGCGTCCCTCCCGGGGACGGCTCGACTGATACTGCAATCCTGCCGCCAATGCACAACGCGGCAATCTGTGTCTCCTTGAAAATTGGCCACGACCTACGCTCCGAGGAACGACGGCGACCAACAGAGTGCCTGCGCGCACATGCTGCCCGACTCTTGCCTGACGTTCGCCGACCCAGCCGTCACGCGGCGAGGTTATGATGCGCATCGAGCATTTGGCGACGATCTTGCAAAGAACGAGGGTTAAAAACACTCGGTCATGTATCGGTTGAACGACGCCATGAATGAATGCCATATGGCATTGGCTTTGTGGGGAGCGAACTATGAAATATCTTGGGGCAACCGCATTGGTTTTCTACGGTGTCGTTGCGGTCAGCGGAGCGCAGGCCGCCTGCTACGACATCTCAAAAGGGCAGCCATCGCAGCTGAGCGGCCAACTCGATCGTCGGATACTTCCCGGGCCGCCGAACTACAAAGACGTGCAGGCAGGAGATCAGCCCGAGCCGACTTACCTACTGGAACTGGATGCCGACATCTGCCTTGAGGGCGCGGACTTTGCTGATCCCGCATCCAGTTTCCGCGAGGTTCACGTCGTGCCGGTGGGCGGTATGGAAAGCGCCATGGCATCGTTGATCGGACGCCGCGTGACTGTCGGCGTCGTTGATCGATGGGCTGCAAATAACGCAAATCACCGAGCCCCGCTCATGGCCGTTGTCGGGAGCATCGCGCCTGAAGAGGACATCACTGAACAATATGGCACTGCCGCGACTGTCGTGCGGGCGTTTTATCTGGCCCTCGGCACTGGGGACGGCAAGGAGGCGGCGCGGTTTGTAGTTCCAGAAAAGAGCACCAAGGGTCCTCTCTCCGCAGCCGCCCTGAGTGGCTTCTACGGAGGGATGCAGGCGCCGCTTAAGCTTCTCGGCATACAAGCGAAGGCAGAAGACTTGTTCTTCGTCAGCTATGCGTTCAGGAAGGGTGCGACGACATGCACTGGCCGCGCCGAAGTGAGGACAGTGAATGAGGGCGGCAAGGACTACATCGAAGGCATAAAGGCACTCGATGGCTGCTGATAGGATCGAGCCGTTGAAGTGTCCATTCGGTGGGGCTTACCTTCGCATATTAGCGTCGAAGGGTCTTGGGACATCCCGATCACGATTCCCGCAGTGAAGCCGAGGCATTCACTCGTGACTAAGCCATATATCGATGCGGTAGCGGTCAGAACCTTGCATGGGCAATAGACCGTCCGCGCGCGTTCCCACTCCTGCAGCACGAAGGATCGGACGCATCTCCTCCAGCACCGCTCCAATTCTCCATTCCTCGGCGCTCGGCGAGGCATAGCCAACGGCCTTGGGCACCAGCGCACATTGCGGTGTGGTGTTCCTGTCAAACTGTTCAATTCTGCCCGGAATGACGCGCAACGATTCAAAAACATATCCGTTGATCGAACTGCGAATTGAGGCCGCATCGACCGGGGCTCCGCTGCAGACATTGATATAGACCCAGCCTATCGGCCTCGGGTCGCCAGGAATCGATCGATAACTCACCTTGCGGCCACTGATGTCTGGCGGCTCCGAGCGCACAACTGCGGGTTTCGGCTGGACGGCGGAAGGCGCCTCGGGTGGATTTGAGGGAGGACGATAGCCGGCGACCAGGTTCCGCGTGGCTGCCGTCGAAAGCCGATTTTGGCTGGCGGAGCCTACGCTCGCCAAAAGCCGACAAACGCCGCCCTCGGTCGAGTGGTCAAACCCAACGCAGCCCGAACGCGAGGTGCAAAGGGAACGACACGCCTCCAAGGGTGCGATGACCTGCGCGCTGACGAACCCGTTCAGTGAGGTCCCGGGATAGTCGAAGAACACTGCCGTGGTTTGCGCGCCGATCGGTTGAATGCCGACTAGAAGGACGAGAGTTGCCAGAGACGACCCGGCGACTCCGAGCACGAACTCTTGGAATCCGCAGCGAAAAAGATGCGCAAACATGTTTCCCCCGGCCGCTGTTATTCTGTTTCAAGTGGACTTGATCGCCAAGTCAGCGAAGTTCGCCGGCTTGATGTCATGACTGGCGACGTGAAGGGTCGAACTAGACGGCCAGCCAGGATTCTCATGACAGGTCGCGATCTTTCCTGTTGCCTCATTTTTCTTTGCCGTAGGCAATGCCCCTTTAGGGCTCGGCAATACCAGCCCGGCGCCACCGTAATTCTCCAGAATTTGCATTTCCAGCTATAAATGGGGGATGAGCACCGCGAAATTGGGTTCAAGATAGAAACGGTCGCCAAGACGTGAAATAGGCTGCGAGCCCGCTACAGGTTAAGCATCTGAGTCGAATCTACTTGAGGGCTCGTTGACACTGCGTTTTTTACGTCGAAATATGAGGCCGGGGACGCCGCATGGTCAACGATTTATTGCGGCAAGGGGAAGGTGCCTAATGGCTCGGGGGGGCAATGTCCACTTCGTTCGTTCAACGTCCGCGCGTGCCGTGGACGTGTTAGCTGTCGCAGGGAAACCGCTGTGGCGCGACTGCGAAACGGCATTCGCCCGCATAGATGAACTGTGCGGGGACAACACCTCGCGGCTGTTCGCGGAACCGAACGCCAAGGAGCAGGAGGGCGGCCGCCTGGTCGTGGCGTGGTTCAGCAGCTTCGACGAGGAGCCGAAGCAACTGGGCGAACTCGATCGGGGAAAACGGTCGCGGATCGAGTCGAACTTGGCCGCGCGGATCGAGGCGCTTCGACCAGCCTTGGCGGACCGGGAAATCGGCGGGACCGTTGGGGCGATGCTCAATGTCGCGGACGAAGCCTCTATCGTCGCCGTCGGCGAGAACGCCGTCCTCACGAATTGGGGAGTGCTGCCGGAGGAAGCCCGCTCCTCCCGCGCCGCATTCGTGCGGCACAGCGAGCAGACAATTGGCCCCTACCTTCCAAGCGGCATGTCCCCCCGGGTGCCTGGTCAGGCGTGGGCTGCCCTGGGAGGTTTCGCCACTGCCGGACTGTCTCCCCCGCGGCGCGTGATTGCACCCGAGGCCACCGCAGCATCCACGCAAGAGGCTCAATCAACGGCGCCAGCTCGACACAAACAGTCTTGGCTTTGGCCCATAGCTGCCCTTTCGTTGGTGTTCGCCGCCTGCCTGATCTACGCGGCCTCGCCGGGCAACCTCGTTTATCCGGAAGCGCTCCCGCCGCCACCGACAGCTCCACTCGTGAACAACGAGGAGGTCAACCGGAGCCTTGAAGAGCGAATCGGCAAAATGAAAAGGGAGCTCGCAAAGGCTGCATGCGAGGCAGATTCATCTGTTCTCGGTCCGCCGCTCCATGAGTCCGGCGGTGGAACAGAAAACGGCGCGTCAGGAGCCGCCCGCGGGCAGGCGCCTGCCCCCGGCTCACCGCATTCGCTTCTCGCCGCCCTGGACTCGGCGACGGTCCTCGTGCTCGCACCCTCGGCGGACTCCCTCAGCACTGGAAGCGGGTTCTTTGTGAGCCAGAGGGAAATCCTCACCAACAACCACGTTGTCGAGGGCGCCGGGGGGACGGTATTCGTCGCCAGCAAGGCACTCGGGCGTGCGGTTCCCGCCCGTGTCGTTGCAAGATCCGCAAGCAGCGAGACTGGAAATCCGGACTTTGCCCTCCTTCGGGTGGATGATGCCCCCAGCACTGTGAGGCCCCTGCACCTTTCTACGGAAATCGCCAGGCTGGACAGCGTCATCGCGGGGGGCTTTCCGTCATTCGTGATGTCGATGGACAGCACTTATCGAGCGATCCTCAATGGCGACACCACGGGGGTTGCCAATCTTGAGATGGTCGTCACGCAGGGCAACGTCATGGCCATGCCTCAGGGCGGGGCGGCAAAGGTCATTACCCATTCCGCGAACATTTCCCCCGGCAACAGCGGAGGTCCCCTTTCGGACGCCTGCGGCCGGGCCGTCGGAGTCAACACCTTCATAGTCCTCGACGGGGGGAACGTTCAGAAGCTGAACTTCTCCCTCGGCGCGAGCGACGCCATCCGGTTCCTGTCAGCCAACGGCGTGACGGTGGCCGGCGCCGATCAGCCGTGTAATCCGGCCACGGGAATAGCCGCGGCCGCAGGGCCAACGGAAGGCCCTGTCAAATGAGCCAGTTCGTCGCGACCACGACCCTCAGCCTGATGCGTTCCCTCGGGTCGACCGCGGAGCGCTCGGTCCATAGGCTTCAAGCCGTGCTCGGACGGGAATTCCCCGGGGGCATAGGGCTCGAGCTGGCCGAACCGGTGCCGCGAAAGGACGGCTCTGGGATCGACTGGTATACCGAGCGCGACGAGCCTCTTGTCCGGCTGACGGACCTCCCGCCCGAAACGGCGTCCGTCTACAAGGCGCGGCTCGACCAATCCGTCCGCGCAGTTCTTCGTGCGGCCGCCGCGCATGAGGCTCGCACCGACCCGGCAGCCCGCTCGACGGCTACTGCGCTGCGCAACGCGGTGACATTCCCCGACGACGAGAACGTATGGGTTTCCGGCGGCTCCGACGAGAGCGACGGAGTGCTCGTGCTTACGGCATGGGGTTACGAAAAACATGACGCGGAAACCAGCGGCAAGGGACAGATTGCTGAAGCCGCCCGGGACCGCCCGCCGACGGCTTCTGTTGCGGACACAGCAACGGAGCGGCCCGTGCGATCTGCTGGACCTGCCTGGTGGCAGTCGGTCGCCCGCAGGCTTCTTTGGCTTGTTCCCGTAGCACTCGCGGGGGCGACCGCGTGGCTGCTGCTCCCGGCTTGCGGCTTGGTCCTTCCGTTCGGAGTCACCGCATTTGGAAAGGGCGGAGGCGCTTACTGCGCCCTTGCGGCGCCGCAGCCGACTGTCGACCATAGTAGCTTGCGCACGCGGGAACTCATGTCGGAAGAAGCTGTCATCGAGGAGCAGCTGCGGCGGCACCTGAACTCGTGCCAGCCCCCCGCTCCGGCGCCAAGGGCCGAGCAGACTGACCCAGCGCAGGAAGCAGACAATCGCGTCGAAAGCGCAGGCGGTGCGGAAGGCCAGACGCAGGTGACGCTCATCTGGAACAACCGGACCGACCTGGACCTCTTCGTGAAGTGCCCGGACGGCGGAATGGTGCTTCTGGACGGACAGCCGAAATGCGGGGGCGTGCACGACATCGACATGAATCTCAATGGAGAGAGCACCAAGCCGGTCGAACACATAACGTGGGCGAGCAAGCCACCGCCCGGACACTACGAGGTCTACCTGAGAATGTTCAACAAGCGCGGAGATCCTGCCCGGCGGACGGATTTCAACGTCATCCTCAAGAAGGGTGACGCCACTCAAAGCTACCCGGGCAGCGTGACTGAAGAGTCTCACGACGCGACGCAGATGAAAGTCACGGAGTTCAATGTTCCATGACTGCAGCAAGCCGCCACCAGCCTGACAGGACGAATCGATGCTGACCAACCTCGCCGATTTCAGCGACGGCTTCACGCTGGTGCCGGACAGCGGCATCCAGTTCGTCGAGTTCGGGTTTGACTTCGACGCTTCGCCGCGTCTTACGAGGTCGTTCATCGAGCGTGTGTCGCCGGGCGAAACGGGGTCGGATGGAAAGACGCTGATCCGCCTGCTTCCGAACTGGAACGATGACGACCCCGACTCTGACCAGCCGCCGTATCCCCCGAGTGGCGACGACGTGGTATACGACATCGCGAAGTCGAGGGCGCTCGAGACCTTCCTCGACCGCTGGGTTCCGGTGCCGTTCTTCAAGATCGAACCCGGAAAGGACTCGCTGGGCAACGAAATTTACGCACAGGGCCCGACCGACTGGGTCCGGGTAAGGGTTACGGAAACCAGGAACGCCCATGGCGACCGGAAGGGAACGCACAGGGCAATCTTCGCATTCGACAGCTCGCTTGCGCCCCGCAAGACGAACCGTCCCTATCTCGCGCCCTGTCCGGAAGACGCGATGCGGACAGAATCGTTCCGGTTCGTCAGCCAGCTTCCAGACGTCATCTCGTTCCTGTCCCATAAGGTCGACGTTCCCGGACAAGGGCCCGTGGACGCCCAGAAATGGCTGGACGATTGGCTGAGGGACATCCTCCACTCCTTCAAGAAGCTTCAGAGGAAGGGCAAGGAGCTGAGGCCCGATGACTTTCCTTTCCAGTTCGAGCACCTCGCCCGCTACATAACCTTCGTCCAGTTTCTCGCCAGCGTGATCAAGCCCGTTCGCGTCACCCTCATCGACACGGTCAGCGACAACAGGAACGTCCATCCAGTCGACGTCGACCTGGTGCTCGACATCGGGAACTCGCGGTCGTGCGGACTTCTGATCCAGTCGTTCCCGGACGACGTGAACGTCGACCTCAACAACTCCGTCGTGCTGGAATTGCGCGACCTTTCCAAGCCCGAACTCGTCTATCGCGATCCGTTCGAAAGCCAGTGCGAACTGGTGGCCGGGGAATTCGGAGCGGAAGACATCGCCAGGCGGTCAGGCCGACCGCGGGCATTCTTTTGGCCAAGCCTGCTCCGCATCGGCCCCGAGGCCTCCCGCCTGCGCGGGGAGTCGGAAGGCACCGAGGCGGCCACGGGGCTTTCTTCGCCGAAGCGGTACCTGTGGAGTTCCGATCCGGTTCTCCAGGAGTGGAAGTTCCGCTCGGCCTCGGCGGGCCATGCGGGAACCGAGCCGCTGATCGAGCGCTCCATGTACCGCTTCATAAACGACCGTGGCGACGTCCTCGAACAGCTCGAGAGCGACAGGCGCCAGTTCAGGTTGAAAGTCAAAGAGAGCGAACTGCAGACGGCGAGCCGCTTCTGCTTCTCGAGGTCGTCCTTCTTCACGTTCATGCTTGTCGAAATCATTGCGCAGGCGATGTCGATGATGAACAACCCCGGCACCCGCCGGGAGAGAAGACTCAAAGATTCTCCGCGACGCCTGCGCAGGATCATCCTGACGATCCCGTCAGCGACCCCGATCCAGGAGCAGCGCATCCTGCGGTCGCGCGCAGAAGCCGCGGTCAAGCTTCTCTGGTCCCTGTCGGGATGGGGCGACAGCGACAGCGGCATAAACAGCCAGCGTCCGGAAATCCACTGCTCCTGGGACGAGGCGAGTTCAGTTCATCTGGTCTATCTCTACGGCGAGGCCGTGCACAAGCTGGGCGGGTCGATCAGGACGCTGTTCGACATGCTCGGCAAGGACAGGGAGAGGCCGAAGGCGCTCCCGGCGTCCAAGGCCAAGGAGAAGCTCGAACGGTCCCTGCGCGTCGCCAGCGTCGACGTGGGCGGCGGCACCACCGACCTCATGGTTACGACCTATTTTCAAACCGACAATGTCGCCCTTTTCCCCGACCAGAACTTTCGGGAGGGATTCCGTATCGCGGGGGACGACCTCCTCAAGGTGGTTATCGAGCGGCTTGTCATACCCAGGCTCGAGGAAGGCCTGGCTCAAGCGGGCCTCCCGAACGCGCGGAACTATCTCAAGGACCGCTTCGCAGGCGACAACCCGAACATGTCCGAGCAGGAAAAGCACCTGCGACGCCAGTTCGTTCTGCAGGTTCTGCAGCCAATCGCCATCGCGGTTCTGTCCGAATGCGAAGCGATGCCTGCGACGAGCCGCAAGACGGAAATCCGGAAGGCAGGCAGTTTCTTCGAGACCGGGGGACGAACGACGGCCGGAGGCGACATTCCGGTTGACGCGCGCATCCTCGGATATCTCAAGGACAGCATAGGGGCTCTGGGAGCCGGAGAGTTCACGGTCTCCGACTGCGACATAGCAGTCGACCCGCTGGCGGTCGAAGAGTGCGTCCTGTCGATCTTCGACGGCGTGTTCGACAACATCGCGGAAGCGATCAACCATCTGGACGCTGACGTGGTGCTGCTGACCGGGCGGCCGATGCGCCTGCCACAGATGATAAGCCTGTTCATGAACAAGATGTCGGTCCGGCCTGACCGCGTCATTCCGATCAAGGACTATCGCGTCGGCACGTGGTATCCCTTCCGGGGCGTCAGCAACACGCACATCGACGATCCAAAGACGACCGCGGTCGTGGGCGCAATGCTGTGCGCGCTCGCGGAACGGCAGATCACCAACTTCACCCTCTATTCCCAGTACCTCCGGATGAAGTCGACGGCCCGGTACATCGGTCGGCTTCAGGGCAGCTCCGTGCTGCCGGACGAAACCCTGCTTTTCTCGGACATCGACCTCGATGCCGCAACGGCGGAAGCCGAGGCGGAATTCGACTACCACAGCCCGCTTCGCATTGGCTTCAGGCAGCTTCCACTGGAGCGCTGGGTGGCGACTCCGCTCTACAAGCTGACCACCGCGCAGACGCGATCGGCGCGGAGCGTGCGAAAGCCGGTCCGCGTCACGATCGCGCGCAATGTGCAGGTGCCGGAAGACGACGAGGCGAACGAGATCGCGCTTCTTACGAGCGAGGCGACCCGCGAGGAGTTCGTGGTTCAGGACGCGGAGGACGCCGACGGCTCTCCGGTCAAGCGCATCATGGAGCTGAAGCTGGACACGCTCGCGGTCGAGGCGGGCGACGGCTACTGGCTCGATACCGGAATTATCTCCATCCAGTGAAAGCTGAAGGCATGCGTAAAGAGTTGAAGAAGACCTGCGACACGGCGCTGAAATCGGCGCAGGAGGGCCTTGTCTGGATCGGAGCCTCAGCAAACGCGGAGCGGGTCGGCAGCACGCGCTCGGGCGCCGAGCAGCAGCTCAAGAAGTCGATCGTTGCCACCCGGAAGGCGATGCTGGCCATAGACCGCCCCATGTGCGTCGGGGTGTTCGGCCCCAGCCAGGCTGGCAAGTCTTATCTTGTGTCCGTCCTGGCCCGCAATGGAAGCGCGCCCTTGATGGCTCGCTTCGGCGATCTCGGGCGGGAGGTCGATTTCATCCGGGAGATCAACCCCGGTGGCGATCGGGAGTCGACCGGGCTTGTCACCCGCTTTTCGGTTCGAGAAGAGCCAAGTCCGCCCGGCGCGCCCGTTGTGCTGAGGATGCTGAGCGAAACGGACGTGGCCAAGGTCCTGGGCAACAGCTTCTTCCTTGACGGAGACGCGAAGAAACGCGCGCCGCTGACTTCCGACACCGTCCTGTCCACCCTGGAAAGGGCGAAGAGCCGGGCTATGCCGCAGGCAGCGACGGATGGCCTGGCCGAGGAGGACGTGTGGGACCTCCAGGAGTATTTCGAGAAGCAGTTCGCCGGGTTGCCGAACATCGAGACGCTAGGGGCCTACTGGGAGGAAGCGGCCTTCCTTGGCTCCCGGCTTTCCATTGCCGACCGCGGCGACCTTTTTTCCGTGCTATGGGGCGGTCTGCAGAAATTTACCGATCTCTTCGTCGAACTCGTCACCGCCCTTGAGAGCCTTGGGTTCGCCAAGGATGCCTACTGCCCTGTCGAGGCGCTGGTTCCCCGGGAAAGCAGCATCATAGACGTCGAGACGCTGCGGGGGCTCGGAAAATCCGGCCAGGACGAGCTGCTGATCCGGCCAATGAAAGGATCGACGGTTTCGTTGCCGAGACCCGTTATCGCCGCATTGGTGGCTGAACTCCGGATTGCGATATCGGAACAGCCATGGCCGTTCTTCGAGCACACAGACCTCCTGGACTTCCCGGGCGCTCGCAGCAGGCAGAAGGTGGACCTTCAGGCCTTCATCGAGGGCAACCCCGACGCGCTCAAGGAACTCTTCGTCCGGGGCAAGGTTGCCTACCTCTTCGACCGCTACGTTGCAGAGCAGGAGCTTTCGAGCATGCTGCTGTGCATCAAGCCCTCGAACCAGGACGTCGCGACCCTTCCCGACATGATCGACGACTGGATCAGAACCTCGCACGGGGAAAGCCCGCTCGATCGGGCCCGGACCGAGACTGCGCTGTTCCTGGTGCTGACGATGTTCGACATGCACTTCAGCGAAAAGGCGGGCGAGGAAGGACAGAGCCTGGCGGATCGTTTCAGCGCGCGCCTGGGCGCCTCGCTAACGCGCTTTTTCGGCAAGGCCCACAAGTGGCCGTTCGAATGGATGCCGGACAGGCCTTTCAACAACTCTTACTGGCTGCGCAACCCGAACTTCAAGGCAGAGTCCCTGATCAAGTACAAAGGCGGCGTGGAGACCGAGATATTGCCCGACAAGGTCGCGAAGGTCGCCGCGCTGCGCGAGGCGTATCTTCAGGTCAGTGAAGTTCAGCAGCACTTCCGCGAGCCGGCCAAGGCCTTCGACGAGGCCCTCAGGCTGAACGATGGCGGCGTAAGCTATCTGGCGGAGAACCTCGCGGCCATCTGTCGTCCCGACATCAAGTATTCACAGATACGAGGCCGCGTCGGGGACATAGCCCACGATATCCGCCGTGTGCTCGCTCCGTATTTCATCGAAAGCGACATCAACAAGCGGATAGCCGAGCGTCGGGAAGTCTCGGACCAGATTCTCGCAAACTTCACCGAGGTTTGGGAGCGGGACCAGTTCGGGACCGCCATGAAGATGCTGCAGATATCGCAGAACGGAATCTCCGAACACCTTCACATCGAGTACGGCAACCGCCTCAAGCGGCAGAACGCGCCGGAGGAAGGTTCCGAAGGACGGACAGACGCCGCGGCGAAGAAGCGACCGGCGCCTCCGCGGCCCGGCGCCCCTCCATTGCCCGGCAGCAAGAAGAAGGTGGCCGCGGCCGTGGTTTCCTCCGGGGAGTCGGTTTCGCAGAAAGCGCTGCCGCGCGAAGCCTATCTCGCCCGGTCAGCCATCAGGCATTGGACGGACGGCCTTTTCGCACTCGCGAGAAACGACAATGCGTTGCAGGCCATTGGCCTCGGGCAAGAGTCCGCAAGCGAGTTGGTCGCCGAGCTTACATCTGCCGCGCGGCGATCGGGGCTCGAAGAGCGCATAGCCAGGGACCTTGCCAAGCTCTCGGGAAGTTCAGTCGAAAGGTCCGACATCCTGCTCGAGAAGGCTGGCTTTCTTGCCACGAGCCACATCAACCGTTTCGTCAGCACGCTTGGCTTCGACGCGATGCCCGAGAACAAGCGGCCTCTGGCTCCTGACGGCACTGAGAACGGTGAAGTTAGGGTTTTTGCCCGCCGTCCGAGCGTTTCAGACTGCGACGGGCTTGGGGTGGAGCGGCGGAACTTCTCCTACCTCGCGCTCTCGGAGTGGATGTACGCCTTCCACCAAGTGGTTACTGACAACGTCCTCTCGGGCGAAGGGATCATTATAAACGTCGAGGAGAACGAGCGCCTGAGGGCCATACTGGACGCGCTCGATGAGTCCGCGCCGCTGCTTGGTGCGCCCGTTGGGACTGCTCGATGAACAAGGTTGCGGTCAAAGTCAGCGAGGACGAGACGCGCCTGTTCGGGCATGCCCTGATCACGTTCCCGCAGGAACTAGGCAGCTCTCCGGGGTTGCGACTGTCGATCATGCGCAAGTCCAAGGACGCTCCCTATCTTGGCGCCGCCGGATGGCAGGCGCGTCCCGCAACCGTAGAGGCAGCGGTCGTCAGCCGCGGCGCGAATTCGGCCACGCTGGTCGTCGGACCCGAGGTCTGCGACCAGATCCCGGTCGACCTGCAGGTGAAGATCGAAGTCGAAGGCCATGACATTGAGGGGAGCGCCTTCTGGCCGCCGATCCCACCCAGCCCGGGAGCTTGGTCCCAGGAACTGACCCCTTTCAAGATGTCCATTCCTCAGGCTATAGAACGGGAGCTTGAAGAGGCCCTCGAACAGGTTGTTGAGCTGCCACGGGTGGTGGAGCCGAAACCCCAGCCTTTGGCCCAGCCGCCAAAGAAGAGGCGGTTCTTGTACCTACTGATCCCGTTGGCGCTGCTTCTGGCAGGGGGAGGATACTACATTGCCGACAGCAGGGGTTGGTTCAACAACCCCGAGCCTTTGCTCGCGCGTTTCGAGAGGCTGAGGCTGACGGACACTAACGGCGTTGAGCTGTTCGCCCTAAGCGGCGAGGCATACCGGGAAGGCGCCGGCGGAATCGGCTTGCAGGCGATCAATCTTGCGATGGAGCGGGGCAACAAGGACGCGAAACTCGAGATTGCGCGCTGGTACGATCCAAGCTCCTTCGAGCCCAGCAGAGCAGATCGACCGGATGCGAACAGGGCGGCGAGGGCCTATTTCGAACTGTCGGTAGAAGGCGAGACAGCGGCCAGGGAAATGCTCCGCTCCCTCTGCGCAAAGAGCGCGAGTTCTCCTCAAGACCTTGGGTTCAATGGGTTCCTGAAGGACACTTATTGCGAGGGGACGCTGGAATAATGATTGAAAATCACAAGGTCCGGCAATTCGCCGCCTATGGAACCGTCAGAGGGACAATGGCATGCTGAAGAGCAGCTTCGACAAGTATTTCCTCCACTTCAGGGGGTACATGGCGGCTATGGCTGCTGCAATCTTGCTGGGCATGACCCTGTCAGCGGGAGCACAGGAAAATTCCGCGGCGAACGAGCTTTTCAACTACCCGGACACTCTGCTGAACGGGATCGTCAGCGCCCAGTTTTCCAAGCCGATAGAAGAATGCCGGAAACTCTGCGAGGCGCGTTCGGGATGTCAGGGGTTTGACCATTCTCAAAAGGACGAGTGCCGCCTGTTCGCGAGCGTGGGCGCCGGACGCGTGAACGTGGGTTCGACCGCTGCGACGCGCAGCCTGCTTTCAAATTACACCGACCCGACAAATCCTCCGCTTGCAGCCAGGCTGGCGAAGCTCAAGGAAACCGACACTGACGGCCATGAACTCTTCGCGCTAAGCGAGGAGGCTTTCAAGCGCGGAGACCGGAGCGTCGGGCTGCAGGCGATCAATCTCGCAATGCAGAGAGGCAACCAGGACGCGAAGCTCGAAATGGCGAAATGGTATGATCCAAGGACCTTCGCGCCGGACCGCGTGGACGCGATCGACTCCAATAAGGCGGCGCGTTCGTATTTCGAACTCGCGCTAGAGGGCAATGCGCAAGCCAACAACCTGCTGAGCTCGCTTTGCGTCGACGCTAGCGACACGGGCTCGAACCACGCCAACGCATACGAGAATTTCCTTCGCACCACCTACTGCGAAGGGTCGATCAGTCCTTGACCCAACCGCTCTTACATATCGGTTTCATGGGTTGGGCCAAGGGAAGCGGAATGCAGCGGAGGCGGCATTGGTTGCGCGTGGTCGGAACAGCGTCGGCGGCGTTTCTGCTGACATTTTCGCTTGCGATGCCTGGAATTGCTACGCAGGCATTGGCGCAGGCGTCAGGAGGCGAACTTCTCGAATATCCAGAGACCGCATTGAGGGGAACCCCCAGTGCCGAGTTCCGGCGACCTTTGGACGACTGCCGGAAAATCTGCCTGGAGCGTTCGGGCTGCGCCGGGTTCGATCACTCCTCTTCAACCAACCTCTGCCGTTTGTTTCCAGCGGTCGCCTCAGCACAACCTGACCCGCTCTCGACCGGCGGCACCCGCCAGCGGATTCCAGGCTATCACGATCCCGCCAATGCCGAGTCCTGGTACTATGCGTCCTTCAGCGGGGTTGACCTTTGGGGGGGCGATCTCGTGTCAAAAGGCATCGATGCGCCCAACGCCGAAAGCTGCTCGGCTCTGTGTGACAGCCGAACCTCCTGCCGGGCGTTCACCTACAATCAGGAGGTGAATCGATGCTTTTTAAAATCGGGCTTCGATTTCGTGCAATCCTACCCTTTGGGACGGTCCGGCCTCTATTTCAAGGCTAAACCATCGGCCCCTCCTCCGACCTTGACTGCCGACTGGGAGCTTTTCACCCTGAGCGGCTTCATTGGAAACGGCATGGAATCGCCTGCGATCTCCTATCAGGAATGCATGGGGCAATGTCACTCGGACGGTGGATGCGGTGGGTTTACGTGGGTGACCGTGAGACCCAACCGATGTTTCCTGGTCCAGGGAACCAACCTGTACCCGGTGCGGCGAAAAGGCATGACGTCGGCGCGAAAAAACAGCCGGACGGTCACTCCCGACTTTGTACATCCCGTCGCTCCGAGGGACTAAAACATGCCGCCGCGGATCGCATTTCTCACCGCTGTTGCCTGCGCCTTTTTTGGCCTTTCCTCACCGCTGAAGGCTGACCCCCCAGTGCCGAGAGCCCGCATCCCAAACGTCGACCTGCATCGCATAATCGAAGACGCCAGGCTGCGTCAGATGATCGGGCAGATGGTGCTGGTTGGCTTTGTCGGCAGCGAGCCCGGTGCCGAGGGATACGCGAGAGTCGTCAGGCAAGCGGAGGAAGGAAAGATCACGGGCGTCATTTATCTGGGGCGCAATATCGACGGCCTGAAGCAAGTGCGGCAACTGAACGAGGGCCTGCAGCGTTTCGCGGCAAGCCCGCTGCTCATCGCTGTCGACCAGGAGGGCGGCCGTATCCAGAGGTTCACTGGAGCCATGGGGTTCAACGAGACGCCGAGCGAGGCGACTGTGGCTAAGTCCATGAGTCCAGACGAGGCCAGCGTGATTTACCAGGACCTCGCTTCCGCTCTCTCGGATCTGGGATTCAACCTCAACTTGGCTCCCGTCGTCGATGTCAACGTCAACCCGGCAAATCCCATCATTGGCAAGCTTGGCAGGAGCTTTTCCGCCGATCCGCAGACGGTCGAGGCATACGCGAAGGCTTTCGTCGAAGCGCATCGGGCGAAGGGAGTGCTAACGGTCTTGAAACACTTCCCTGGGCACGGTTCCAGCACCAAGGACAGCCACAAGGGCATGGCCGACGTTTCCAAGACATGGAGCGATAAGGAACTTCTCCCCTACAAGAACCTGATCGCGTCGGGAGATGTCGACATGGTCATGTCCGCCCATGTGATAAATAACAAGCTTTCCTTTTCGGCCCAAATCCCCTCCTCGCTTTCCCGCGCGACGTTAACCGGGCTGCTGCGGGACAAGATGCACTTCAAGGGCGTGGTTATCAGCGACGACATGCAGATGCAGGCCATTACCGACACCATCACCTTTGAGGACTCGGTGCGCCGAGCCGTTTTGGCAGGGAACGACATCCTGATATTTGCCAACGACAAACATCCAGACCCCCTGGTCCCGGAAAAAGTTGCCGCCCTCCTGTCCGAGGAAGCGCGCAAGGACCCGGAAATGCTTGAGCGGATACAGAAATCCTACGAGAACATCATGCGCCTGAAAAGGAAGCTCGCACCGGCCGTTTCCGAGGACACGACCATTTTACAGGAACGGTAGCGCGAGGCTGAGCAGGCGAGGAGGAAACATGCTGGCAGGTGGTCTTCGTCGCGGGATGGCGGGACTTCTTTTGGGACTTGCGGGCGCGCTTGCTGCTGTCGTGCCGCCAACGGGGATTCTGCCAGCGAACGCGCAGTCGACAGGAGAGTTCTTCAATTATCCACAAACCCTCCTGAATGGTACCGTCAGCGCGACGGTCAGCGTGCCGCTGAAGTCGTGCAGAAACCTCTGCTTCGCGCGTTCGGGATGCATCGGCTTCGACTACTCGTCGTCCGACGGTTTCTGTCGGCTGTTCGCGAACGTGGCTGGCGCGGGTGAGAGCCCGCCACACATCGCCGGAACACGCAGTCTCGTCATGGGCTACCGTCCGCCAGCCAATCCGCCAGTCGCAGCTCAACCGACATCGCAGCCGAGCCAGGGTGCGTCGGAAGCGGAAGCGACGAAGCAGAAAAGCGCCACATCGCAAAAGACTGGCAAGCCTGCGGCGATCGTCCGAGCGAAACCAAGACGTAAAAAACAACGAGAGGCGACAAGTCAGCGGCCGGCAGCAAAGTCAAAAGCGGCCTCACCAGATCCGACCTCCTCGGCGTCGAGGGCACGTCCGTCTAAGTTCCGCATCTGCAACAACCATTTTGGGACCTTCTCGGTTCTCGCATCCCGGAAATGTCCGCTGAGCGGTCCCGGAAGCTTTTGAGGCTCTCTTCGGAAAGCGGCGGAGAAAGGCAACCAATGTCACAGATGAACAATCCGCAGGTGCTCCAAGTGTCCGAGCCACCATCGGACATGCATCCTGCGTGCCCGCGGAGGTTTGCTGATCGCATTCGGCAATTAAGCGGCAGAACCGTTGGACTACTGATAGGGTTTGTGGTCGCATTTGCGGCTGCTGTTGTTCCGCCGGCCGGAGGTCGGCCCGCAAACGCGCAATCGGCCCAGGAGCTCTTCCGCTACCCGCAGACCTTCCTGAACGGGGCGGTCAGCGCCACGGTCAGCGTGCCGCTTGAGGCCTGCAGCAAGCTTTGTTCCGCGCGCTCGGGGTGCGCGGGCTTTGATCATTCGTCGCATGGCGGCGTCTGCAGGCTGTTCTCGAGCGTAGCAGGCGCGCAGGAAAGCCAAGGACACACGGCCGGCACTCGCAGTCTGGTCACTGGCTATCATCCACCAGTCAATCCACCTGCCTCTCCACAGGCTGCAGAACCGCCGCCGGAGCCTGGCGAGTTGGAAGAGGAGGCGGTGGCCGTCGCGCCACCATCCGGATCTTTCAGGCGTTTCCTCAACAGGGATATAAAGAGTAAGGCCGCAGAGACCCGTCAAGCTGACAACGTGGAACAGTGTGAATCCATGTGCCGAGCTTCGGAGAGCTGGTGCAGGGCTTTCACTTACGACGCGTGGAACAGAAAGTGCTTTCTCAAGGAGCGACAAGGCCAACTTTTGATGAACGCCCGCGCTACTAGCGGCGTTATCTCGGGAGATGACATGCCGCCGGCGTCGAGTGCGGCTCCCTATTTCGAGTATTTCAACGGCAAGGCTTTTTCAGGCAACGGGTTCCGGGTGCTGAGCGCCCGCTCTCGCAACGAGTGCGAACGGGGCTGCTCGGCACTGGACCAATGCATCGCCTTCGGATTCACCCAATCTCAGCAGCGCTGCGTCCTTTTCGACCAACCGGGCGAATATTCAAGCAGTCGGGGAACTGACAGCGGAGCAATACGCCAAGACTAATCAGAATGTGAGCTAGGGATCCATGGCCAAGTCGGCGAACGGCAGCTCCCGGAATCGAGATCCGGCGATCGAATGACTGAGATTGGGCGCATTGCGGTCCGGCAGCCTTGGGGCCGCAAGCAGACTGACTGCTTCCGGTTGTGATTGGCTCATAGCGGCCATATGAGGACGTATCCCCCGGCATCCGCTGTTAGCTTACTCGCTGCCTGGAGCGACGCTCGCACGCTGGTTGACTGACTACTATTTGAACGAAGCCCGTATGCGCCCGTTGCCGCCTCTCACTCATGGTGCGAGGGTGTTGGGGGCGTATCCATCCGAGGCGCCAATGTCATGTTCCTGGGGTCGATAAGGAGCCTTAGATCGCAGGCCGTCGCCTGCTCCCTACCGTATTCTTCAAGGTCATCGACCTGTGGTCGGACATCGAGAGCTTCGAAACGGGTCGACCGATACTGCCATTCCGGATCATCGGACTGCTCGAAGAAGACCTTCGCGCTGAAGGTTATGCTGGTGTCGGCAAACGACGAGCTGCTGAAATACAGGCCTTCGGGCGGCGACGACGGTTCTTCAATCTCGAGGGTCTGGAACTCGAAGCGAGCCTGCGATTTCGGATTGAGCAGGATGTCCACCGCCATACGTGCTTCATTTGCCTCCCAGAACGCATCGAACTTGAATCTAGCGGTGGAGCGAAGGCCTGCATTCGTGAGGAGCTGAAGCCACCCATCCAAGAATGCGGAGATCAGCGGAATCTCCTTGAGGTACGGTCCGGTTATGGGTTGATCGACTGGGAAGGTAATTGACGGGATGCGGTCATTTCCGGCAATCGTCAGGGTCGCTCGCCCCGTCGCCATGAGCGTGAGCGCGCGAAGCAGCTCCGCCCATTCCTCCAGCGAATGCTCCGTGTCATCGATCGAGCCGACGCTCTCGAACTTGAGCGCCGGCCGTGTCAGCCGGATGATGAAGTCTGGGACGCGGATGAGAAGCTCTGCTCCATGCGGCTCGGCCATCGGAGGGCCGATGAACATTTCGCCGTCGAATCGCGCTGCTTGTCCGATGTCGTCGAACAGCGTGCCCTGATAAAGAAGGCGTATGCCGAACCGGCTGTCAAACACGCGGAGCCGGTGCGGCTTCAAGGGCGCGAGGCCAAGCAATAGACTGCTGAAATGCTCCCACCCTCGATTTGGATAAGTGCCTCGGCCTCGATCTGACCCTTCTCATATCCAAGTTCGGCGAGCTGCCGTTGCTTCTCAATCGTGTAGGCGCCAGGATTTTGACCGCAGGCTGCACTTATGGCCGCCAATAAGCCTGTGGGGGTCGGCTCGAAGCGCACCCCGACTTTCTCATAATCGTAGCTGATATCGGTGTGGTTGATGTCGTGGGCCTTGCTAGCCTCCGCCAGTCTCAATCGCCTGAGTACGCGCGCGAGCTCATTCCCAACAAGGTGGACAAGATAAGCGGATTGGAGTTCACCGTCGGCTCGCAGCCGAAACACAACGATGAGCGCCGGCCGAGGGTCCTTGGCCAAGCGATCGATGGCGGACAGGCTGAGGCGGATACGATTGCCGGTACGGCCGAGCGTCGACTTCAACTGAACCCGGGCGGCGTTGGTGGGGCGTTGATCGAGAGGTAGCGCTTGACCGGCCGGCGCCATCGGGAACTCCACGATGAAATCCCAGCCCATCATGTCGACGACGCTCTTGTTGCAATAGAGGCCTGCGCGCTCGCAGAGCACTTCGAACTGCCGTTCGCCGATGCGACCAATGCGAACGGAATCCAATTCGCTCTCCATGTCGTCCGTCCTCATCGATCGAGACGGACGCGAAGTCGCCGTGCGCGCTCCTTGAAGGCGCGGTCGCCACCTTCCAGAATGTCGCAGACATGCTTGCGCATCTCCGCGCTTTCGAGAGCACCCGACAAGTAGCGAATGGGTGGCAGCTTGCCAGGCGTATGCGTGCCGGAAAACGCGACGATGACCTGGTCGGCATCCGTGTTGACGACGAGGTTCGCGTTGTGCGTCACCATGATGACCTGGCGCACATTCTTCGCGGCGATGAACAGCTCGACCAGCTCGTCGAAGATCGACTTCGGATCGAGGTTCTCCTCCGGCTGGTCGATGATTAGCGGGCGGTCATCGCTGTCGTCCAAGGCGAGATATAGCAGCAACAGGACGATGCCGCGCGTGCCTGGAGAGAGCTTGCGGATATCAACGGCTTCGTAGTCGATGCTGTAGATGATCTCGATATGCCTGCTGCCATAGAGCCATTTGGCGAACCGCCTCAACCAGGAGCGGTAATCCGCTTGCTGTGATCGCGGCACCTCGGAGAGATCGAGAAGCTCGGCTTGGTGGGCCTGACGAAATTCCACCATCGCATCGGCTACGGCTTTCGGATCGCCCGATTCCCACGCCGGCTTCAGCAACGCGTTGGCCCAGGTCTCCAACGTGCCCACGCCTTTGAAAGGGCCGGTGCGCCGCTTGTCGAACAAGCCTTCGCCCTCAGTCGCCCAGCGATGAACGTCCGCATGGCGAGATACCGAGAACGATAATTTGCGCAGCGTGCCGGACGCCTGCGCGAGGCGATCCATGAGCGGGCGATACAGCGCATGGAGCACTTGCTCTTCCGCGACGATGGACACGAAGACTCGCAAATAGGCCTGCTCTCGATCGGACTGAAGTTGGGTGGTCCGCACCGCGGCGCCTTCGCAATCCGCCAGCGCTTCCTTCAGGCGCTTTAGTGCAGCGTTCTCGTCCCCGATCTTGGAGGTTATCGTTCGCAGGCGATTGGCGGTGTCGGTATCGATGTTGATGAAGCGCTGAATACGGCCGATCTCAGCCTCAAGTTCGCCGAGCGACAATCGCATCAGGTCGGCATCGTCGGCTACATAAGGCTCCTGGTCGCTCGCCTTACGTGGCATCTCCTTACCCCGCCACCCGGCCGTTGCCTGCTCGGCCTTGGCCAGGCGCTCGGTCAATGTCCCATCGACATTCCCGGCGTAGGTCTGCCGGAATACCTCCCATGCGTTGTCATCCAGATGCGCGCCGACAAAGTTCTGCTTGGTCATCCGCAGCGCCATCGGCGCACGGTTGGTCCGGAATCCGACACGTCGTTCTGCAAAGACCGCAGGGCTTGGCTCTCCTGCGACCACAACCGCATCTGGGTCCGGGCGTGATCGGCCGCTTCGGTCAGTGCGTTCAGCCGCGCGATACGTTCCGCGCTGCCGACGGTCACCAATGTGTCTCGGCTTTTGATGTAGCCGGCGATCAGTGCTTCGTTCTGAGTGATTTGCGACCTGAGGCCGGTGATCTGGCGTTGCTTCTCGCGTTCGAGCCCGATCTGGTCGGAGAGGGTCGCGATGGCGTCCTCGTCGCGGCTGCGGTTGTCGCGCAACACGGTCGTCCTCAGCTCCAGCAGTTCGCCGAAATCGGTCGCGCCGTCGCGTTGAAGCGTGCTGTGGGCTCCAAAGATGACCCGCTCGATCTCGCTCAGCAATTCGTCCTTGAGCCCGTCGGCCGAGCACAGCTCTTCGACGAATTTCTGTGAAAGATAGCGCGCCCGCGGATAGAGCGACGGATCGAAGGCATCGTCGAGCAAAGGGCGCACAGATGGATCCCCGGTCTCCCAGGTCAGCCGGACGCCGACGCCGTCGAGATGCTCACTGGCCCGCACGATAAACGACGCGTTACTCAAGCGGCCGTCCGTGGCGTCGCAGCCCGCCGCAATCGCATCTGCGAGCGCGGTTTTGCCCGAGCCGCGCGCACCAATTATGGCGACCAAACCCGGATTGAGGGCGAGCCTAGGCGTCTGTGCCCAGTCCGCACCCATCAATTCTATCTCCGCAATGACACGTGCGGGGGTGGCCCGAAACGGGGGATGAGGGCCGACATAGGCCCGACCGGCGGGATCGATATAGGCTTGGCGCAACGCATCGAATTCCATCGTGCCCTTGATCCAGGAATAGCGGTCGCCCACGGGTTTGGCGACGGTAGCTTGCTCATGCGCGTCGCTGCCGTGCAGACAGGGCTTGCAGCCGTCGTATCGCTCGCGAAGCACGTCCTCTCCGACGCCGCTTTTCCGCCCCAGCCAGAAATCGCGCTGCGCCGGACTGCTGGCAAAAATGACGTGCGCGAACTTCTCGATTTCCTGCCGCAAGGTTGCGTCATTGGCATCCCGGATGCCGGAAGTGCCATCGGTTTCGGCCCCTGCGACGGCGATCAGGATGTTTTCTTTCGCCCAATCGCTCTTGCCGTATTCTTCGCGCAACTTCCCGAAGTTGACTTTAAACTGCGAAGCCCCGTGGCGGAACGCGGTCCGCTCGTCGCTCAGCTCCGGCTTGGATTTCCGGCCCAGTTTCGCGAGGTCCTCTCGCGTGCAGGCGAAGTTGTCGCCAAAGGCTTCGAATCTCAGTCGGCTGAGAAATCGCTCCACCTCCGCCACATGCTTCGGATCGTCGGGGCAGACGAGCAGGTGGATGTTGGTCCAGCGTTCTTTCACCGTCGCCACGTCGAGCCGGAGCTCGACATTGGGGAAAACAAGCGCAACCTTTGGCAGGCGGCCGTTCTCCCTCATCTCCCGGACGACGTCCTGATAGGTGTCGGCGCAATAATAGTCGGTCACCGCGATCGCGCGGATAACGGGCATCGCCTGTTCAAGGTTGGTTAGATAGTCGCCCCAGGCGTTCGGGCCTTTGAACTGGTTGTTGAACAGGGTGCCGGGCGCATGGATATGCGGCTCCCATCGATGCCATTCGGAACCGCGATTGATCATACACCCCCCTGTTTTTCTTCCTTCTGGTTGACTTGCGAAGCCGCGTCCGTTGCGGCCAGCGGCGGATCGGCCGGGAAGTCGACACCCGAGACGAACAGCTTCACGGTGTTTCCTTCGATGAAGATGCTGTCAGCATCATTGGTAATGAAGCCGGTGGCTGCGTCCCGGCTTCCCCTGATCCGCCCATGCGGCGTGTCGAAGGAAACTGCCTCGCAGATCGCGTAGCCGTAGCGAACGAAGTCGGAGCCGTTGAGGCCGTCCGTGCCCTTCGGGTAGCTCGCGAACCTCACCACATTGTAATCGGGCTTCAGGAGGCTAACGAAGGCCTTCTCGGCGTCGGCGACGATGCGCTTATGATCGTAGGCGCCGCTGAAATCCTCTTTCTCGAAGTCATGCTCCGGTTCGGAGGTCGTCATGATCAGCGGCTGGACGTTGAACAGGAACAAATAGACTTCGTCGGTCACCCGCGCTCCGGGATAGCGCTGGGGCTCGTTGCCAAGAATCGCCGTGCGGGCCTTGTGCCCATTGCTTATGAGACGGTCGAAGCTGTCTCCGACTTTGGCGATGCCGACATAGAGGAGATCGTAGGTCGCGGCCTCGCGGTAACGATCGAAGCGTTGGATACCGGCGCGACCCCAGTGACCGATTCCAGATCAACTTCTCGGTCGTGAACCACTCCAGAACGTTAGAGCCGAGCTCGCCGATAGGTCCGTCCCAGACCCTGATACCCTTCTCGCCAGCTTCGATCCAAAAGGATTCGGCTTCCGATAGCCCAACGGCCGGCAGGTCGCGGATGCGGATCTCGACGGGGTCGCGGAAATCGTCCCCAATCGCGAAGTCGAAGGTTATAACGTAGGTGTCGGGGTCGATGACGAGGTTCAAGTATTTGGCTTCGGCGCGACCGGCGATCACGTAGAAGTCGCTCTGCCTGAACAGCGCCTCAACCTCTGGATCATTTTGAAGCCAGACGGCCTCCTGATTGGAAATCGGCGGATAGACCGTTTCCAGGATGGTTAGCTTGGATTTTGTGCTCGTGGCTCGTTCGGACATGATCAACAGCCATAGTTGGAGACGAAGCAAAAAAGTCCTAGGCGTGTTGCCCGCGCGCAGTGTATCAGAGCAAACAATACTGGTTCATTATCGTATAGCTAAAATGCATACGTAGCGAGCCGGGGTCGATAGCTGAGATCGCCCGACCGACCATCGCAATGGCAGCGAAAGAAGCGGCGTGTTTCTGAATGACCGGCATGCGGCGCGAAGCGGCCGTTCATAACATGGTACTTGGAAGTCGTGCCGTCGCGCTATCGGGCGCAACGTGCCAAGGGGTCGATCCCTTCCAGAGCCATGCAAAAGCCGAATCTGGTATCCTACTTTGTCCATGAGCACCCGCAATTCGGACTGCGAAGCGACCCAGAAAGTTCGAAAAGCTTCCGGGAACCCCAGTCGATCGCGAATTGTAGAACTATCTGACGACCGGTTTGGGGCCCGACGCGGACCGATGGCATTGCAGTTACCTGCCATCGATCGATTTGAAAGTCGCGTCGCCTCGACATCGAAGCAAAGCCGCCGTCGCTGCCATGCGCCTGCGGACTAGCCAGGACGTATGATGGTTACACCAATCCACTCATTTGGGCGCGGCATCGCCAAATTGTGAAACTCTTCGAAATCGCACGGAAAATTGCGCGCCAGATATCGCACTACCCTGGCATTATCCATCAGTCGGTCAAAATAGCGACTGGCCACGACCAGTATCAGGCTCACGGAGCCACGTCGCTCCACAGCGCTTAAAAACTCACTGCTTAGCCCGCCAAGTTCAGCCGTCATCGCGCCCAGTTGGTCTTCAGACACGTTGGCAATCATCGCCGGATCGAAACCCTCGGCCAGCAGCGGGCGCGGCGTAAAAGCGACAAGGATCTTTGCGTACGTGAACGTGACCCGCTCCATAGCAACCATCAGCCGGGCAATTTCCAATCCCGTCAGGACCCGTCTTCGACGAAAGCTTATCCACGGCAACCGGGAGGAGCTTCGCAATGCTCGCCATATCGTCGGCAGCCCTCGTCGAAACTTCCTCTTCCTCGATTTTCTTTCGGCGACCTATCGACGGCTTTTCCTTGGGCTCCTCTTTGGCCGTAATGCGCACGATCGTGTCGCCGGCGACGACGACCCAGCCTTCCTCGCGTTGCTCGAAGAGCACCTGTCCCCCGTCGTGGAGCCCGCGCTGCGTCACGACTAGTACGTCACGTCGCCGACGCGCGCCTCCGCCGCATCGTCTCGTAGTCATCCGTGTCGTCGAGGAACGGCACGATCTCCGGGTATCGATACAGGAGCGGCATGATGCTACTCCGAGCGAGCGACGCAAGGACGCCCGCGACTTGCGATTTCTACTCTTTGTTGATCCCGGAGATCATAATCTTGGCAGACCCGGGAATTGCCAAGCTTGGGTTGTTTGCTCCCTCTTCCGACGAAGCTCCTCCACCTATCCCCAAGGTAAGTTCGACCTTGTAGATGCCATCCGGGAACAAATAGGGTTTGTTGCTCACGGCCGTGCCGCTCGCCTCGCGTAGATCGGTTATGACATTCCGGAATGCTTCCACAAATCCAGTCTCGTCCGCCTGTGCATAACCGCCCTCATGCGGCTCGAAGAGGTCGGGTCCGACGTCGAGGCGCTCGCCGTACAGATCCTTCATACGCTTATCGATTTCCTTAACAGTATAAAGGCTCTTAGGGCCTGCCGCCTTTCTGAGCTGGACATGCGGCCAGTCCTTAAAGCTCGACCAATGCCCCCCTGCGTTAAGCCCGATCTGCTTGGTCTCGGCGAGGTCGGCGTAAACGTGATACCCTTTGACCCCGCCATGAACGGCATCAGGATCCCATTCGGGCTTGCCGTTGACTTCCCAGTAGCAATCCACCGCTTCGCCCCATTGGTGCCAACTCATGCCTGGTAGCGCGTTCGTCACATGCTGCCCTTTGGGTGCACTCGTCTGCTCAAGCACATCTGCAAGAAAGGGCGCGCCTTGCGCCCGAAGGGAGGAAACAGCCGCCTTGATCTGCGTAGCACTTCGCGATTGCTTCCAAAGCTTGGCCTGAACCTGAGGCGTTCTAACTCCGCCGGACGCCACCATCTTGACGCCCTGCTTCGCGCATTCCTGGATGAGCAAAAGGGTGCGGGCTTCCATGTCCGGATCGAGACCTTGTAGTGCACGCGCGGCGAGCAGGATTTCCCACTCTTCGTCAGCGGCCGCCGCAGTTGGCTTTACGAGAGCAGCAAGACTGCTAAACGCGCCGAAATCTTTGCCACCTTGAGCTTCGTTATAGTCAACGCCGATCCCGCACAGGTTAGTGGACGGGTACTTCTGCAGAAGGCTCCAAAGATTGCTGTCTTTGAAGGCCCCATGACCGCTCCAACCAGTGGACTGTGCAAGCCATGTAAACTCAACAAGGCCCTTTTTGAGCAGCGTCGAGCAAGTTAGCCCACTTCCATACACGCCGATTTTGTAAATAGAGCCGGCAGCAGCCATTGAATCCCTGATACCTTGAAAGTACGGGACAATGCGCTGCATTATGCTTGACTCGCTGACATCGAAGTCGATGGCAAAATAGATGGCTGAGCCGCTGGGCTGGCCGATCGCCTCACGCCCATACTTAATCGAATAGTCGGCATCCAACTTCCCAGATGCATAAGAAAAGAGCGAAAGGCTCGTTCCGATCTCATGGACGACCGCAATGCTCAGCTTTTCCGCAATAAGCTTTGTTGCTTCCGGTTCCCTGATGATTTTCCACGATCCCTGTGAGGCGCGACAATAATAACGTATGACTGTGTTTATACCCTCCTTCTTTAGGCACTTAGTGATATTTGTCGTTTTACTGCTGGCATCTATGATCGGAAATTTCCCTCCCAATCTCTGGTACTCGAGTACAAATTCGTCATATTCATACTCAGAGATATCAAGATCGAGGCCCTCGAGCTCTGCTACCATAACTCATCCTCCCCCTTAACATTGGCGACGACAAACTGAACTCGCCACATTAGAAAGTCAAGATATGCATCTCGACTGCACTGATATGCATTCTCAGTGGATTTTGAAATATTGACCAACCATTTGATTTGCTTAAGAATTTCATATTTTGCTGCGGCGCACTAAGACAGCTAAGAGGTACTTGAGACTGCAAATTGCATCCTGCGTTGTATATTCATCAACCCGAGGCCAATTTCTGATCCCATTGTGGTTGTTCTGTTATGCCCTTTGCTTGCGCTTGCGAGTGCATTGTTGGCTTTCGGCTGGTTCGCTATACGCGAGATGATCAACCACATGTTCCGCGAAATCCAATTTGAAGCGCTCAACCTGCATCGAAGGCCATCAGCCAAGCGTCAGGGAGGTGTCGTTTGGCGCAGTAGCGCTGCAAGCGACCGCGTGTCCTTTCTCCGCGACCCAAGCCCAGATACCGGACGGCGTTGCGCCAGTAGATATTCTGCAACTGGTCCGGCGTGAAGCCGGCGAGGCGAAGTTGCGCGTCGAGATTTGCGAGATAGTTGTTGTTGTCGAGTTCCTTGGCGATCATGGTCCAGTCGGTGCCGTACATCAGGTGGCGCACGTCTGGATCGTAAGCGATACGGAACGCTTCCAAACGGCGGCGGATCTCAGGGCGCTCTTCTTCTTGGCTATCCGGGATTGTCAGTTCGCTGAGATAGCTCAAATCAGCGAACAGAAAGCCACGACCATCGTCCTTGATCGTCGCACCGATAATTTCCTCCCACACTGGCCCAGAGTACTTATCTGCCTCGCATCTTAGTCCCTGAGGGGCATTGCCCCCAATGTCGAGTGCTTCGTCGAAGCCGCCGAAATGGGCAAGGTTGATTCGAAGGTGAGCATAGTTCGGCTTGGCAAGCACTTTGCGCCACCACTCGGGGCTTGCACGACGCCCATAGCCGCAAACTGAACCAAGGCTGTTTTCCGCATGCGCCATGATCGGCACATCTTCGGCCGCGCACCAATCGTATAGTTCCATAAGCGCGTGTTCAATGCTCTCCCCTTTTGGGCCTTCTGGTACTTTCGGAACGCCGAGCTTGCGGTTCTCAATGGGCTGAAATCCCATCGGCGGATAGAGCTTGACGCCAACGAAGCCGCAGTCGTTGATGGCATGCTTGACTACCTTTAAAACGTCGCGGTCTTCTGCCGAGCGGCGCGGATCGAAGCCCACCATGCTGTGCATGTGCATTCCGGTAGATTGCGCTATGGAAACCTGAAGCGCATCCATGACATCCACTTGTTCGGCGATGGACGAGATTGGCGGCTTGCCCAACCAACGATGCATATCGAGAAAGCTCGGCGTGATCATCTGCACGCAGCGCTTGTCTGCGAAGACCCGGATATATTCCCGCGCGATGGCCTCACGGCTGCCCAGCAGCAGACGAGCGAAATCTATATAACGTGCAATTTTCGAACCTTTGCCCTTTAGCTGACGGGCCACCTCAACCGATTTGGCTTTGTCGAGCGGCTCTCCACGTGCCTTGGCCGTCACAACGCCGGCTTCGGCGTAGATCTGGTTGAGCAGATCAGAGTAGTCGGGCTCGGCCTGGTCGCCGGCGATCGATTGAACGACCTTGTTTGGCGTGCGCTGGCTTTGATCAAGAGTCAGCAGTGCATCTGCCACTGCCTCGGTCTGGCGGTTGTCCAAGTGTTCGGGTGTTTCCATCGGCTGATGGCGGCGCAGATTGGCGGCTTCTCGCTTCGCGGTAATCGTATTGGCACTGAGGATTAAAACCAGCAACACAACCAGCGCGTCGACAATACCGCCCGCCCGGGCAACTTTTAGGTCCGGAATGATCTCTTCCCGGTGCTCGCCGAGCACGACATATCTGACAAAGCCTTCAACTGACACGTCCGAAGCGTTGAAGAGGTGGCAGTGGACATCAATGATGTTGCCCCGTCCATCTGCAACGCAGATTCCCGGGGGTAGCGGTCGCGTTACGCAGGCGGGCAGTATCGCGGCGGCTGCCGCACCACCCAGCCACTGTAGCAGTATCCGTCGATTTGGGATGCCCACAGCATCCACAACCAAGTTGCGCATTTGGCTGCCCCCTCGTTTCCCCAAGGTAATGTGCGTCAAAAAGGACCTGCTGTCGATCTGTCCGATCGCCCAGCATCACAGCTCTAATAGAGAACAATCGCCTGACGCGGGCCGATGCACAGCCTTTGGGGGAATGAACGTCTGCGGTCCCAAAAATGGCTAGATTGAGCGAGCATAAAAGCAAGAGTTTCGCTGCGAACCGCGGAACGGGGTGTGGCACGTACGCGCCTGAGGTGCCACAACAGGAGTCGCGGGATCTAAGAGACAACAACCGCCGATATTGAGTTTGGAGGCGACTACCCCCATAACGAGTTTCTCTCGATCGTCCGCAGCCACATCACCAATGCAGATGAGAAACTTCAGGTCTCAGTTCGTCGAGCGGACCGATCTCGCTATGAGCGGTGGGGCGACAATTCGCTCCTATCCGACGAGAAGTTGGAACTTTTCACCTATATCTTCAAAGAGCGGGAAAGGTTTATCAGACAGACCCGCTGGGTCACCAATTCCGAAACATAAGCCGGTCGCCGCTCTGCTCCAGCCACTCTTTGGCAGCCTTGTCGGCCTCCTCTTCCATGTTCTTCAACTGAGAAATCCGGTTGTAGATTTCACCCCCTTCGACCTCGAACACGGCAAGGGCACCGATCCAGTGGACATCGACTACGTTGCTGCCGAGGGTGGTTCACCTTGACCCGTGCTGCTCGGCTGTGGCCTTGTGAGATGGTCCAGCACCTCATCTAGGATCCGCTCCAGCTTGTCAGCCGGATAAGACAATCCAAATTTTCGGAGTTTTTTTATAGCGCGCTCAACGATACTAAGCTGGATATTTCGATCGGCTATAATGTCAGTAATTTTATCTACCTTATCGATAACATCATATATGGAATAGACGACAGAGCAGAACGTAACAATCTCATAGAGAAAAAGGTATATCGGCGCCCTCGGATTGTACTGGTCAGAGCGTGCTTTTATCGCCTCGCCTAATTTCGGATCGCCCTCATAGAACTCCGTCAGGAGGCGATCGAGCGACTGCGATGATATCGCACTGGCCGCCTCAGGGCGCAACGCCTTCACAATCTCTAGACATTGGTCGATTTCAGATGGCATGGTGACTTTCTCCCAGCATTTTTTGGATGGCCGTGTCGAGCGTGAGCATCTTCCGGACGGCCTGATTGCGAGCGAAGATCGTTAGTATCACGAGGAGGGCGAATACTGTAGCCAACAGTCCGGTGGCGGGACGATGGATATCGGCATTCAAATAGATCCAGAAGAACAATAGGCAGGCTGACGCATAGTGCGGCCAATTTGTCGGACGATGTCCGGCAAATTTCTCGACGGAAATTCCCCGCTCTAGTCTATTGAGATAGCCCGCGAGGTTAGCAACACGGGATTTGTTAATCAGTCGATCATATTGCGAAGTGAAGCTATTTGAATCGACAATTCGCTCCAGAAGTTTCCGAATCAAGGCCATCGCTAACTCCGGACTCTCGCGAGCGATATGAGTGAGCGCATAACCGTCTGCGAAGGTCTCGGCTGCGCTTTCGACTACGACCTTTCGAGAAAACACAAATGCGACAAGCAGCGTCAGCGCTATGGAGGCGCCGCCGAACCATGAGAGTCTAGCAACCGCGAGGCCAAAGACGCACGCGACGACTCCACTCAAGATCACCCATTTTGCGCCAACCCATATGACACCTCCCAACATAGATCCGTGAGCGATTTCGTGAAGCATAAGGTATTTCTGCAAGACCGGCATAGTCTTCATACTTAGGTCGCTGCCGATAAATAAGTACGAGTTTCCGAACATGTTAAAACCGCATTGATAATCCATTAATCGACCTGTCGAATCATAAAGTATTCTCATGTTGCCCGCATTTTTCGCAAACGGTCCAGACCTAAATGCTCTATGCAGGTAGCCGTACTCTGTCGCCAGAACTTCGTTGGGGATGACGTCTGCGGTCCGGATTGAGTTCTTGTCGGAGTTGTGGACTATCCAATAGATCGACCAAAGGGACTTGGTCCCTTCAAAAATCGCTACCGCATTTGGAACAGATACAATGAAAAGGAACCCGGCAAACGCTACTGCCGCAGCGCTCCAGGTGGCGCTCGCTAACAAGTAGGCGAGTAGGGCTGCCTTCAGCTCGATAAAGGCCGGTTCGATGGCAAACCTGAGCAAAGCTCCGATGAGACGAACCATAAGGCGCTCCAAGCATGGATGGTCATGACCCCCGCGTGCGGGCTGCATTGAAAATCGTCCGGCATCGTTCGGCTTTGAGCAAGCTGAAACGCACAGAATTCATTGCGAAACCGCTCTGGACTTCATCGAACACGTTGTGGCACATACGCGATCGGGGAGCCACGCAGGAGTCGCGGGGGTCCCTGCAAAGACCATGAACGGACTGGCTGGTTGCATCCGGGTACGGTGGAATTGAAAGACGCGCTGGATTCAAAATGTAGCGTGTCTATCTGTCGGTTGCTTGAATGAATGTCGATCGAGGCCCATGCGCTTTGGGTAGCCGTCGTCAGCAATGTCCGCTTTCGGGGAATGGTAACGCCCGGGCCTGTGACCGACATGAGGCGCGAAGCAGCCTTGGTCAAGTGAGGCTCTCAGCAGTGCAGCCTCCAGTGACCCACAACACAGCCCAACTAAGCCAACTGTGCACCGTGCGGCATTCATCGCCGCCGCAGCGCGATACCGCCCTGTTGCCGACCTTCACAAGCACACCTTCCTTGGCCTCGATGTCGGCAAGTTCCCCCCTCGCCGCCAACAACATCGCGCATTGGCCGGCATCAATCATCTCCTGTGCGGCGCGGCACAGCCGACAGGTCTTGCCTTGTCCGGAACCGAAAGTGGGGCTTCGATCGACGCCGGCACGCCCCGCACATCCAATGGTCCGATCATATCTCGCCACCTGCAGGGCGTCTCGATTTGACGAAGATCCACGGTATGCGCCGCGCCAAGGTCAGCCGCGCAGGATGAGATCGACCGCTTGAAGCAGGGCGTTTGCGAAAAGCGACACGCCGACCCCGTGCCTAAGCCGAGGAGCTGCGCCACAAACGCCTTGCGCTTGACGGAGATCTCCTCGCGCTCATCGACGAGTTCGGCCTGCATAGCATCGATCTCATCGGTGATTGCTGCCTCCGACCAGCCCGCCACTATGAGGGTCGCCAGAAAACGCCACACTTCAGGAGCGTCCAAGGTCTCGACGATGTGGCTGAACACCTTCCGGTGATATTCTTTCCGTCCGCCAGCGAAAGCGCAGCTCTAAGGTATCGAGATCCGCTGGACCTTTGCCATTTCGATGCGCGTTGCCGATTGACTCGACGAACTTTGCGAACGCATCCGTCCCATCGAGATTGTGATGAACCGGAATTCGGTTGGCTGTGCACCATTGCCCGCGGCCTCAAACAGATCTGGCAGCACCTCTTCAACGATCGTGCGCGAAGTCCAAGGCGCCATTCCCCGGCGGATCTTGATTTAGTCGACCCTGCGGACCACAGGTTGGAGCGTCTGGGCATCGCCGCCTCTCGCGCGCTCGACGACGATGCGGACGCTGGCACCGTCGCGGTTGGCTACCACTTCTTCGATCTTTGCGGTGAGGCCGGCCTTCAACGTTGCAAGCAACTGGTAGAGGACACCGGAAAAGTTCCATTTCCCGACCGTCAATGCGCCGCCATCGCGCTGGTTCGCCATGCAAACGTCATATCCGCGACGCCCTCGAACCCAATCCCTAAGCCGAATTATACCGGCGCGATCCGATTGAAATGGCGACTGACGCGTATGGCTTTTTGAACGCCGTCGAGTACAACTCTCGCTATGGGGATCTCGCTCTATCGACAGTTCCGGAAAACCTTAAAGGGGACGCCGCTCACCGGGCGCTATATGCCCTACAATTGGTCGAACTTGCCCAATCCGATTGGCGTCCAATGGATGGCGTATTCGTGGATGCTCGACGAATTTGGGCGTGAGCTCGCCAATACCATCAATAGATTTACCAACGACGTCCATAGCCTGACAGCTTGGTCAAGGGTGATCCAGTCGCTAACGCAGAAGAAACAATTTGACGCGACCCATGAATTCATCGACACACTCGCCACCAACGCCTTGAACTCTCCCTATGTAGTCAAGGGGCGCTTCGGCTTCGCCGCCGCCCATCTGTGCCATCAGGCGAATATGCTCAAGCGGCCAGCCACCTGGAGCGACGACCTGCCGCTCGACTACGACATCTATCCCCACGTGGCTGACAAGTATGGCAAGTCTTGGCGAGGCTACAAAGGACTTAAGCGCGCGCTTGACGCCATTGGCGCAAGTGCCTTCCGCGGTGGCACCGACGATTTCCGCAATGCCTACAATCATCGTTTCTCGCCGCGGTTTGTGGTTGGAATGACGCAACTCGTAACGCGGATCGTCAACGAGAAGACGGGCCAGGTCCGTTACGGGTTCGGCGGACGTGAGCCGCTCGACCTTGCCAAGATTGTGACCTTGCTGGAGCGAGAACAGATGCTGTTCTACGTCGCGTTCGCTAGCTTCCAAGAACTCGTACGCGAACACGAAGCGGCAATCCGAGAACAAGCCCAATGCTAGTCAGCGAATGTTCAGTGGCGCAGGGGGAGTGCGCCGATCTGAGGGGTGCATTCAATATCTGCGTCTAGAAACTGCCGTCCGGTGCGGGCAACAATTCTGTCTGAAATCAGATCCTGGACAGAGTCGTTCTTCTATTGCCGGCAACAAAGCGCAATGCGGGACAGAAAGATTGGTTGGAATGATGGATTGGCTCCGGAGGGCGGCGGTCTCTTGTCGCCGTCGTCAGCGCATTGGATTCATCGGCCATGACGAGTGGTGAATCTAGGCTGGCTGGTTTTCTGTCTTGATTGCTTATCACCCCTTTTTCTCCCACAACTGACGGAACGTGCCTTGCTTCGTCAAGCTCCCTTTGGATATAAGCCACACAAGGTCGACCTTGGGAGGAATGTAACGTGCGAAAAGTTGAGACGGCGCTCAAGCTGCTTTCGATGACTTCAGGCAACGGTCCCGACTTTGCCGGACATTGGAAAAACGAGCTTGGTTCGAAGATGTTTCTTGCCGTTGTGGGGAACAAAGTGTCCGGTTCATATACGACCGCGAAAAGCGGGAGCGGGAAGTCCTTGACCGGAGACGTGGCCGGATTTGTAAATGGCGATCTAATCTCGTTTGTCGTCGCCTGGCCGGTAGCAGCGATAACTGCTTGGGTAGGGCAACTGACTACCGCTGCAGATGGTTCAGACGTTCTCGACACTCTTTGGCAGATGACGCAAAACGTTGCCGATGCCGAGGAACCCGACGATATGTGGGCTTCAATCAACGCAGGTGCGGATCAATTCGTTCGGGAATAGCCGCTGCCAGGTTTCGGCTGTTGCTCTCGCTCGAAGGTTCGGCGATGGTGGACCTGTGATCTGACGAAGGCTAGAATAGCCGGTCTTACCTGTCCTGGATGTATAAGTTCGTCAGACCATTTGGCGCACCGATTTTGACCGCAGCTTGCCAATTGCGAGGATTTCCGCAACTTGGCAACAAGGACGGCGTCTGGCTGACCTTGTTCCTCGACCACCTGGCCCGATCCGGATCTAGCCGCCGAATTGGCAGCGGTGCCCTGGGCGCGCCTGGGTATCAGGACGGTGATTTCAGCGGAGAATCGTATGACGAGGCTGCTGCATCAGACGACCGAGGGGCTGAGCGAAGTGGCCGTGCCTGACTTCACCTTGGCGCAAGTGCGTGAACATCTCCGCCGGTCCGGCCGCGATCCTAAGTTCCTCCCTGACGACGTGCTGCTGTCGCTTACACGTCCCACATTGGCGGCGATCTATTGCCGAATTCCCGGAAGCGAGCGCTGGGCCGGCTGTCAGCGAATATGAGCTAATCGATCGGATATTGGCGAAGGGCGACGATAGACCGCACCCAGGCGCGTTCCATGCCAGCGACGGATATGCTTTGCTCCGTCTCGCTGGCACGCTACTTGATGGGAGTGCGATCTATCCGTGGACGGCCAGCGTTGCTGCCAGACTGGCCGTTGCAGACGCGACTCGCGATCGGCTCATCACCGCCGGCGTGCTGCGTCCCGCGCAGAGTCGGCCGCCTACCTGTTGTTGGAGCTCATGCCGAAAGGGCAGCGGACGTCCTGCTGGGCGACCACGCCGCAGCGCCGGTTCCCGTTCGCCATCAAATTAGGCGCTTGCTGTGCCGTGCCGCACCACGGCGACGCTTGGTCGAGACGATCACTCGCATGAGCGAGTGCACAGACAGTTCGGACCGTCTGATGGTCGCCGAACTTGCGGGATGGATGCCGATCGAGGAGTCTGTGGAGTTTCTCGAAGGCTTGGTCGACGGCGAGTCAGAAGCGGTTGAAAAGGCGGCTCTGGTCGCGTTGCGACAGCAACAGGCCGACGCCGAGACCGCAGAGCTCATCGCCGCTTTGCCGGACCAACCGCAACCGCGGCAGTGGGCTTGGCTACATGCCCTAATTCGGCGTGGCGACCCCGCTCACCTCGCAGACCCCAAGCCATCCGCGTTCGATCCATGCTTTGCTTGACCATCTTGGGGAATATTTCCGGGAGGAAGCGAATTCGCTGCTCAAGAAATGATCGAAGGAACTGGCGGACGGGCCGAAAGGCTCGAGAAAAACTCCCACCGGTAGATCGCACGCATGCACGGCCCCGATACATACCAGGCGAGGTGGGGACTGGCGAAGGACTATCCCGTGGTCGCCCTGAACTATTCGCCGCCTGATAAGCGCTGCAAAATCGTTAGGTTTGGGAAGGAAGGCTGCTCCGGCCAAGAAAACCTACCTCAACGCGTAAAGCGAAAGCCTGATCTCAATTTTGCGAAGCGCTCGCTGGGACCGGCCGCAACGCGGTCAGGATCAAGAACCTAGCGTGCGACCAAACGACACCAAGCGCTACCCGTTGTCCAGCGTGGAAGATGATTGCCTTCGTGGTTTCTCCGACGCGCCAGCGCCCAGTAAACCTTCCTTTCTGGCCTTGGCAAATGCCCGGTCACCTTCCAGAAATCCGACCAGCATAAAGGGGATCAGTTCAGCCACGGTTTCGGACTCGCCATAGGTCTGACGGTAAAGTGCGGCATAGTCATTAAGTGCTTGGCTCAAGTCGGCGCCAACGGTGATGGTGATCTTCGAAGGTGTCCGGTCCGGAAGTTTTCCGAGTTTCAAATTAGCCATCAAGTCCTCCTGTTCACCCCGTATATGGCCGCAACACGAGGTCCTTGTGCACGACGACGCGCAACGGCCAACCAGGGCGGACAGTGATCGTGGGTTGGACGTTCAGGTTCTTTTCCGTGATCCGTTGGCCGGCTTGACTGACGTTCTGCTGGGCGGATTCACGAATTGCCTTGACCAAGTCGCTTTCATTTTCCCCAAAGCTCAACTCGGTACCAACCCCCAGCAATGTGGCCACCGCGACGCCCTTGATCAGCTGCCAAGTATGGAAATCCACTTTGTCCTCGAGCCCGGCATAGCCGGCCGCGTCGGTCACGGGCAGATTGTCGATTTCGGTAGAGGAGCCGTCCGGCATCACGATGCGTTGCCACACCAACAGAGCGCGCCTTTGCCCAAAGGCTACAACGCTGTCGTAGGTGCCGATCAGCCGTGAGCCCTGCGGGATGAGCAGGATGCTGCCGGTGACGCTGTCGTGCACATTCTGGGTGATCTGGGCGACGACAAGGCCGGGCAGATCGGAATTGATGCCGGTGATCAGGCTTGCAGCGATCACGCTACCGGCCATGATCTGATAGGGCGAAGCCGGCGTCTGCAGTGCATGCGGGTTGTAGATCCCGCCGGTGTTCCGTTGATCGATGAAATCGAGCTTGCGCTGTTGATTGTTCTGGTCGCCCTCGGCCGGCGCGACGGAAGCTCGCTGGCCTTCGGTATCTGGCTGCGGAGACGCCGTCTCGAAAGGCGAACGTCCGCCCTGCCCATTGCCAAAAGCTTCCGTCTGCTGGGGCCGGTTTTCGATGCGGAAGAGGACTTGCGACTCGCGCGCCTCAATCGCTTGTTGTGCAAGCCGCTGCGCCTCGGCGGAAACGTCTTGCCCAGGTGCGATGCCAAGCTGGCGCTGGTGCTCGAGAATAGGACGGCCGAGATCCCCGGGCAGCGGCGGTCCAAGCACCGGAGCCTTCGGCTTGCTCCCGGAATAGTCCTTGGGCAGCGATTCAAGTCCCTCGGCGGTCGGGTTGCGGTCGGTGCTGTAAAGCTCTTCAGCCTGCTGCTTCAGGCGCAGTGCCGGCCCCTGCAGCGCCATCATCGTCACGCCAAAGATGGTGGCGGAGCCAACAGCTGCGATCGCGACGATTATGCCGCGCTTGAAGCGCACGGCCCGGCGCGGTGAGGCCCGCAGCTGCAGCTGTTCGGGATCGAGTTTGGGCGGAACATTGGGGCGGGACGTGTCGGTCATGAGCCTCCCCTCACCTGCCAAAACGCGAAAAGAGCGATATCCGCCGCGGCAGTTGCCGTCCGTCGGTCCTGGTGATGCGCACCACCTGCTGCTGCTTGGCGCCGAGACGGAGTTCAGCCGCGGCAAAGAGGCGCTCGACGATGTAGTAGTTGCCGTGCATCCGATAGTTGACGAGCTGGTTGTCCCCGTCAGCACCGACGATGAAGAGCGGTGGCGCCTCGCCCTGATCAATGCGCTTCGGGAACTCTATGTAGACCTTGCTGCCATCATCGAAGGCGCGCGTCGGTCTCCACGGCGGCGTGTCGCCGGTGATCGAATAGCGGAAGCGGATGTTTTCGAGTGCTACGTTCGAGGCCGCGGGCATTTCAGCCTCTGCCTGAGCGTTGCGCCGCCGAAGCGCCACGAGTTGGTCTTCGCTGTAAATCCAGGAGAGCGCCGCCATGGCAGTTTTCTCAGTGCTTTGAAGCTGCAGGTGATAGGATCGCCTGTCCGTCGTGATGACCAGATTGGTGGCAAGCCCCGGCGCGAATGGCTTCACCAGCACATGAGTGCGCTGGTCATCGCCTGAGCCACTAACGGTATCACCGATCACCCAACGGACCGTATCGCCGGCTGAGACCGAGGTCAGCTTCTCGCCCCGCTGCAATGAGATATCGGTGACGCGCTCCGGCGCGGCGTAGAGCTGGTAGAGCGCGCCGTCGGCAAAGGGGTAAACCTGCACCGCATTGACATAGCCAAACTTGGTGGGTTGTTGCGTCGCCGCCTTGTTGGCATCGGCGACCTGTTCTTCCGGCGAGCGCTTATCTGGGGCGGGCTTGCCGGGTGCGGGCATCAACTGACCAGGCAACGGTAACGGTTTCGGCACTTCCACGACCTTGACCGGCTTCTCCGGCGCCTTCTCGATCGCGGCTGGTTTGAAGTCCTCGTGGTCATAGGAAATCTGAGGCGGCGGCACTGGCTTCGAGGCACAGGCCGAAAGAACCGCAGCAGACGCCGACAGGATCAAGGCAGCACGAAGCAATGGGGCTCTATTTGTCATTGGCGGGCTCCTTAGGGGAAACGGGGGTTGGCGCGGCGCTGTCGAGCTCGCGCGACCAGTCGATGGCGTTGATGAAGACGCCGAGCGGGTTCTTGCGCAGCTGCTCGGTTGTCCTAGGCGGGCGGATGAGGATGGTGAGGATCCCGATCCAGCGCGTCGTGCTGGCGAGGCTGCCGCGCTCGAACACCTGCTCGGTCCATTTGACCTGGAACGAGCTGTCGGAAGCCCTGACCACGCTGGTCACCTGCACTGACACGCTGCGCGTGCCGATTTGGCCGAAAGGGTCGTTCGCCTTGGCATATTCGTTGAGGAAGAGCGCCGCTCGGTCGGTGGCAAAGTCGTAGGCCGACAGCCAATTCTGCCGCACCAGAACCGCATCGGTGGAAATCGGACGGACATTCTGGATGAAGCGGCTGAGATGCCAGGCGATCTGGGCATCGTCGGGCTGGTAGTTTTGGACTGCCGGCGCGACCGCGTGCGCCTCGCCAAAGCGGTCGACCTCGACGACATAAGGCACGACGCGGCCCTGCATCGACTGCCACAGAAGCCCACCGGAAAGCCCCGTCGTCAGAGCCAGGCAGCCAAAGGCCATGAAGCGCCAGTTCTTGGCCTGGACGCGCGCCGTGCCGATGCGCTCATCCCAGAGTTGGCTGGCCTTCTGGTAGGGTGTTACGGGTTCGGGCGTCTTTCCATAACGCTGAACGGGTCGCTTGAAGAGCATCTAGTCTTCCTTGTCATTGAGGGAGGGATTGGCGCCGCTTCCGCCCCGATCTCCATCGCGCACCGCCTGCGTGGCAGCATTGCGATGGGCGCGTGCGGTCTGTTCGGAACGCAGACGCCTTGCCCAGACCGGCGCGGGGTCAGAGGCTGCAGCGGGCGAGGTTCCTGTCTTTGACGCGGTCGGCATGCCGCCGGTCGCGGTCCAGCCGGCATCGCGACCGGCGTCGGCACTACGGCGGAATGGTTCTGCTGCGGATCGCATTCCCCGCATCGCGGCGCCGCTAGCGGCACTCGCAACCCCATGCAGCCCAGCAGCTACCCCGGACAGCCCGGACTCGGGCGATGTCGCGCGCCCCGTTTGCCAAGCGACGGTGGCAGCGGACCCCATGGCCGCGCCGGCACGGACTGCGGCGAGGCCGCCGCCTGTTGCCATGCGCGCGCCGGCAAACGCAGCGCCTCCGGCAACGAGCGTTGATCCAGCTGCGGCCGCCGTTGTTCCAAGTGCCGCGCCGGCGCCAAGCTGCGGCGCGCCGGAAACAAGACCCGAGGCAATCCCGGGGCCGAAAATGCCGAGCCCAAGCAGCGCCAGCGCACCCAGCACCTGAGACATGGCCGCCGCCAGGTCCGGCTCCTGGCCCTGCAGGGTGGAAGCGAACTCGCCAAAGAGCGTGGAGCCGATGCCGACGATGACGGCAAGCACCATCACCTTAATGCCCGACGAAATCACATTGCCGAGCACGCGCTCGGCCAGAAACGCCGAACGGTTCCAGAGCGCGAAGGGCACCAGGACGAAGCCGGCCAGCGTGGTGAGCTTGAACTCGAGGATGGTGATGAAGAGCTGGATGGAAAGAATGAAGAAGGCGATGAGGACCAGGAACCAGGCCAGAAGCAGCACGAAGATGGTGAGCGCGTTACCGAAGATCTCGGGGAAGCCTACTAGCTGGCTCGCTTGATTGAGGAGCGGCCAGGCGCCCTCGAAGCCGGCCGCGGCAATGCGGCCTGGCCGCAGGAGACTGTCGGCGGACAGGTTGCCGGCCGATGCGTTGATGCCGAGACCGGCAAAGGAGCGGTAAATTATGTCGGCGAGGTTCTTGAAATTGTTCAGGACGAAGGCGAAGGCGCCGACATAGAGCACTTTGCGAACAAGCCGGCCGAGAATGTTGGGCTCGCCGCCGAACGCCCAGACCAAGCCCGCGAGCGTGATGTCAATGCCGATCAGAATGGTGGTGAGAAAGGCGACGTCGCCCGAAAGCAGACCGAACCCACTGTCAATGTAGCGGGTAAAGGTCTCCATGAAGCGATCGATGACTCCGAGGTCGTTCATGTCGCCGCCTTCCTCGTTGTCTTGAAGAACTGCCGCTCAGTTGCCGGGATAAGCCGTGCCGGTGCCCAGGAAACGCTTCGTCGTCTCGCGAGCGGCTTCCTCAGACTGCGCCTTGCGCGCCGCATCCTCGGCTTCGGCCCGGAACTGGGTCGCAAGCAGCGTCTGGATCTGCATCTGCTGCTTGGTCGAAAGCGCGATCAGCTGATTGGTAGCCTGGCTTGCCTCGAGGGCACCTGCCGCGCCCTGACTGCGATTGACGAGATCGGTAAGCAGGTCGCCATCGGCCTGCACGTTCTCGACGATCTGCGACTGCGCGCTCATGGTCTGGCGGAACGCCTGCATGGCGCTCTGCCAGCGCTCGCGCGCGGCGCTCGCCACATCGCTGACCTTGATGGTGGCGTCGTAGCTTTCCGGATATTGCTGGCGCCACTGGTCCTGCAGCTTGTCGAGATCGAAGCTCAGGCCGCTCGCCTGGGTCATCAGACCGTCAATCCGTTGGAGCGAGCCGGTAAGCTGGCCCACGGAAGAGAAATCCAGGCGCTGAAGGTTGCGCGCCATGTTCTGCAGCATGGTCGCCTGGTTCTGAAGCGACTGGATTTGGTTGTTGATCTGCTCCAATGCGCGTGCTGCCGACAGCACATTCTGCGTATAGTTGGACGGGTCAAACACGATGAGCGCATAGGCCGGCTGGACGTAGTCAGCGATCGGTTTGGCAATCAGGGAAACGGTGACCAGGCTAGTAAAAAGGCGGCGTCCGATCATGACGATTGCTCCTTGTTAGGTTGAGGAAATTGCTGGAGAAGCTCGGCAGCCCAATCCAGGCCGCGCGCACTGAAGAAACGGGCGGCAAAGCTGCCCTGCCCTTCTTCGGAAAGAATATTGTCGATCAGGGTCTGCGCGGCCGGGTCGGAGGCGCCGCAAAGCGCAAGAGCGATCGGGCCTAGCCCGAGCTCGAAGAGGCGATTGCCGCGGCGCGACTGCAGATAGTAGTGGCGCTTCGGCGTGGCGCGGGCGACCAATTCGATCTGTCGCTCATTAAGACCGAAGCGCTCATAGGCTGCCCGTGCCTGCGGCTCCACCGCACGATCATTGGGGAGAAAAATGCGCTGCGGGCAGCTCTCGATGATTGCGGGTGCGATAGAAGAGCCGGCGATGTCGGCAAGCGACCGCGTCGCGAAGATGACGGAGACGTTTTTCTTACGCAGCACCTTAAGCCATTCGCGGATGCGGGCGGCAAAGAGCGGGTTGTCGAGATAGACCCAGGCCTCGTCGAGCATGAGCAGCGTCGGCCGCCCGTCAAACCGGTCCTCAAGACGATGGAACAGATAGGTGAGCACAGGCAGCACAGCGCCTTGGCTGTGCATCAGCTCCTGGGTTTCGAAACACTGCACATCCGAGATGGCCAGCCGGTCGTCATCGGCATCGAGCAGGCGGCCGAATGGTCCGTCGAGCGTGTAGGGCATCAATGCCGATTTGAGCGCATTGGACTGAAGCAGGACCGACAGGCCAGTCAGCGTGCGTTCCTGCGCCGGCGCGGTGGCGAGGCTGGTGAGCGCCGACCAGATTGCCTCCTTCACCTCCGGGGTGACGGTGACATTCTCGTGGGCAATGAGGCCGGCGATCCATTCGGCCGCCCAGCTCTGTGTGGCCGGGTCGTCGATGTGGCGCAGCGGCTGGAAACCAAGCGCACCATTCGCACCCAACGCATGGTGGTCGCCGCCCATGGCAAGCGCGGCGGCGCGGGCCGAATTGCCTTTGTCGAAGACATAGATTTGCGCGCCAGCGTAGCGCCGGAACTGCAAAGCGATCAGGGCAAGCAGAACCGACTTGCCGGCACCGGTCGGCCCGACAATCAGCATGTGGCCGACATCGCCGATATGGGTCGAAAGCCGAAACGGCGTCGAGCCGCTGGTTTCGGCGAAAAGAAGCGGCGGAGCGTAATCGCCGGTGACCTCGGCAAGGTGCTCGTTCTCCGCTGGACCTGCCCACACGGACGACAGCGGCACGAGATGGGCAAGGTTAAGCGTGTGAACGAGCGGCTGGCGAACGTTGGCGTAGACATGACCCGGCAATGAACCAAGCCACGCTTCGACGGCATTGATGCTTTCGCGAATGGTGGTGAAGCCGAGCCCGTTGACGATCCGCTCGACGGCGCGAAGCTTTTCCGCGGCGGCTTTACGGTTCTGATCCCACACCGTCACCGTTGTGGTGAGATAGCCGAAGCCGACATGATCGCCGCCCAATGCCTGCAGTGCTGCATCGGCATCGAGCGCCTTGTTGTCGGCGTCGCTGTCGACGAGAGGCACCGGTTCGTTGGTCACCACCTCGCGCAGAATAGCCGCGATCGATTTGCGCTTGGCAAACCACTGCCGCCGGAGCCGAGTCAGCGTCTTCGTGGCTTCCGCCTTGTCGAGTGGAATGAAGCGCGTCACCCAGCGATAGGCGAAATCCTGGTTATTGAGCGCATCAAGGATTCCTGGCCGGGTGACGTTCGGAAAGCCGAGAACTGTGAGCGTGCGCAGATGCTGCTCGCCCAGCATCGGCTCTAGGCCGCCGGTCAGCGGCGCGTCAACCAGGACGCCGTCGAGATACATTGGCGTTTCCGGCACGGCAACCGGATGACGGCGTGTCGAGATCGTGCCGTGCAGGTACGTCAGGGTCTCGGCATCGTCGAGCGCGCGCACCTCGGGCACGAAGCCCGAAAGAAGATCGAGAACGCGGTCAGTCTCGTCTCGGAACCGGGCAAGCTCCTGGCGCCAGTCTCTTTCCCCTCCCAAGTCATGCGAGTCGACGAGAGCACTTTCCGCGCGCGCTTGGCCATCGGGCCCAGGCATGAAGACCAAGGTCAGATGATAGATGCTCTCGAAATGCGCGACCTTGCCCTCGAAGGCCGCGCGCCGTTCCTCATCGATCAGCCATGAGGCAGCATCGGGAAGGGCCGAGCTCGCATAGCCCAGCGCTTCGATGCGCTCGGCCTCGAAGAATAATGCCCAGCCAGAGCCGAGCCTTCTCAGCGCATTGTTTGCCCGCGCGCATATGCCGATGAGTTCGGCCTCCGTCGCGCTTTCAAGGTCGGGGCCACGAAACCGCAATGTCCGTTGGAAGCTGCCATCCTTATTGAGCACGATGCCGGGCGCGACGAGTGCTGCCCAGGGCAGATGGTCGGCAAGCCGGTCGGCTTTGCCGCGGTATTCGGAAAGCTTCAGCATGCAAGCCAGCCCTTTTGACGAAGATGACGGACAAGCACGCTGGCAAAATCCGGATCACGCCGTGCGGCAAAGACCGCGAGCGTGTGGCCGGCGATCCAGAGGATCAGACCGGCAATCCACTGCTGCAGGCCTAGGCCGATGGCCGCGGCCACCGTGCCATTGAGGATCGCCACCGCCCGCGGCGCGCCGCCGAGCAGGATCGGCTCGGTGAGCGCCCGATGGACCAGAACCTCGAAGCCTTCGATATGCTGCTCTCCGGTGCTCATCAGACGACTGCCCCGCCGCCAAAGGAGAAGAAGGAAAGAAAGAAGCTCGAGGCCGCGAAGGCGATCGACAGGCCGAAGACGATCTGGATCAGCCGGCGGAAACCGCCCGCCGTGTCGCCGAAGGCAAGGGTCAGACCGGTGGTGATGATGATGATCACCGCGAGGATCTTGGCGACCGGCCCCTGCACCGATTCCAGAATCTGCTGCAGCGGCTGTTCCCACGGCATGCCGGAGCCGGCAGCGTGGGCCTGGGCCGTGAGAAGAAGCGCGACGGCGGCGAACGAAAGAAAGCGAAGCTTATTGCGCATGAGGTGACCTTTCAGAGCTGCTGGAGTTGCGGAAGTGTGAGCGGGGTGACGGCGTAGTCGCCGCTGCCGTCGAGACCCGTGACCTCGGCGATCGCGTCAACGCGGCGCGCGGGTCCTCTTCCGGCAATAAAGATGACCAAGTCGACGGCATCGGCGATCAGCCGGCGGGGAACGGTGACAACGGCTTCCTGGGCGAGCTGCTCAATACGATAGAGTGCGGAGCGTGCCGAATTGGCGTGAACCGTGGCAATGCCGCCGGGATGTCCGGTGTTCCATGCCTTCAGCATATCGAGCGCTTCCGCGCCTCTGACTTCGCCGACGATGATGCGGTCGGGCCTCAGCCGTAAGGTCGAGCGTACGAGATCGGCGAGTGTGATGGAGCCCCGCCTCGTCCTCATGGCAACGCAGTCCTTGGCCGCGCATTGCAGCTCGCGCGTGTCCTCAATCAGGATCACCCGCTCATCGCATTCGGCGACTTCTGCCAGTAGAGCATTGGTAAGTGTCGTTTTGCCCGACGATGTGCCGCCGGCGACCAGGATGTTGCGCCGCTCGCGCACTGCCTTCCTCAGGGCATCAGCCTGCAGCGGGAGCATGACGCGATCGGCGACGTAGTTGGCCAGCGTGTAGAGTTTTGCCGCCGGTTTGCGGATGGCGAAGCATGGCGCCAGCACGACCGGCGGTAGCAGACCCTCGAAGCGCTCGCCTGATGGCAATTCGGCACTGACAATCGGACTATCTGCATGCGCCTCGGCGCGTACATGGGAGGCGACGAGCCGGATGATGCGTTCCGCCTCGGAAGGATGCATATGCACGCCTGTATCGACCCGGCCTTCTCCCAACCGGTCGAGCCTCAGCGCGCCGTCGGGGTTGACCATCACCTCGATGACGGTCGGATCGGCAAGGGCCTCGGTGATCGCGGCGCCCATGGCTGTGCGCAGCATGGCTCGGCGGCGGTGGTCCGCTGCGGGATGAGAGTTCATCCTTCGCCTCCGTTGCCATTGCCGTAACCAAGCGAGCGCTTCCCGGAGGCTATCTGGCGACCGACCTGCTCGACGAATTTGTCAAAGCGCTCTTGGGCGATCGCCTGTGTCGCCCGATCCGGAATTGGCGTGTGCGCATGAAGCGTGATTGAAAAGCGGATTAAGAGCGCCAGGCTCTCTAGAGTTATTTCGGCGTCGCGCCTGACATGGTCGAGATCGCGGGAAAGACGGTCCAGCCGCTTGCCGTAGCGCTGGTCGAGCTCGTTTTCACCACGCCGTTCGATGAAGGCCTCGACCGCTTTCGCGACGATTGCCGATTTCGTGGTCGACGGGTTGCGGCTGAGGGTTTCCAGCTTCTCGCTCAATTCGGGTTCGAGCAGAAACTGGTGGCGAATGCGATGGGGCTTCATACGTCTCGTTCCGACTGGCCGGCGCTGATGCGCCGGTGCGAACGAACATCGCCGAGATCCGCAAAATCGCTTATGGGCGTTATCTACGCCGAGATACGCCTCAGTTGCGGAAAGCGTTCAGAAGCCGGGGATGATGTCCTTGTCGTCGCCGCTTCCCTCGTTGAGGCCGTAGGCGCTCGCCGCGGTAGAAACCCGGTCCATGACGCGCTTGTCTGCGAGTGCCTCGGCGTCATCGTCCGACAGATTGAAGAGGTCATCCTGATCAGGCTCCCGAGAGACGACGACGTGGTCTTCAGGCAGGCCGGGATGACGCTGCTGTTGCACGCCGCTCCCTTCTTCGATTGCCGCGCCGGCGTGTTCGTCATCGGCAGCGAGACGGCGGTCAACACTGCGGACTTGTCCGCTCCAATCGTCGGGGCGCGACGCAGGACAGTCCGCGTACAGACCGTCGCGCAACACCGGCGCCGGCAGCACCCGTTCGGTGAAATTCGGATCCTGGTAATAGCGCAACTTCTGGGCGCGGATCGGCGGCAACCCGGAAACAAGGATTAATTCGTCAGCTTGCGGCAACTGCATCACTTCGCCAGGCGTCAGCAGCGGGCGAGCGGTCTCCTGGCGACTGACCATGACGTGCGAAAGCCAGGGCGCCAGCCGGTGGCCGGCGTAGTTGCGCATGGACCTGAGTTCCGTCGCCGTACCGAGCGCATCCGATATGCGTTTGGCCGTGCGCTCGTCGTTGGAGGAAAAGGCAATGCGCACATGGCAATTGTCGAGAATGGCGTTGTTCTCGCCATAGGCTTTGGAGATCTGGTTCAAGGATTGCGCGATCAGATAGGCGCGGATGCCGTAACCCGCCATGAAGGCGAGCGCGGTCTCGAAGAAGTCGAGGCGACCAAGAGCCGGAAATTCGTCCAGCATCATGAGCAGTTGGTACTTGCGGCTTTTCTTCGGGTCACCTTCCAGCCGCTCCGTCAGTCGCCTGCCGATCTGATTGAGCACCAGTCGCACCAGTGGCTTGGTGCGCGAAATATCCGATGGCGGCACCACTAGATAGAGCGACATCGGTCGTTCCGCATCCATGAGGTCGGCAATGCGCCAGTCGCAGGCCGATGTTGCCGAGGCAACCGTCGGATCACGATAGAGCCCGAGAAACGACATTGCGGTCGAGAGAACGCCAGAACGCTCGTTCTCTGACTTGTTCAGCACCTCGCGAGCCGCCGAGGCCACGACGGGATGGACCCGAGGTGTGTCCGCCGTGCCGAGGTGGTTGGTGGTCATCATCCGCAGCAGTGTCGCGGCAAACGAGCGTTGCGGATCCGACAGGAAAGTGGCGACGCGCGCGAGCGTCTTTTCTTCTTCCGCGTAGAGCACGTGCAAGATGGCCCCGACCAAGAGTGAATGACTAGTCTTCTCCCAATGATTCCGCCGCTCCAGCGCGCCTTCCGGATCGACGAGAATGTCCGCGATGTTCTGAACGTCGCGGACCTCATCTGAACCCCTGCGCACTTCCAGCAGCGGGTTATAGCGCGCCGATCTCGAGTCGGTCGGATTGAACAGGAGGCAGAAAGAGAACTTCGACCGCCAGCCGGAAGTCAGCTGCCAGTTCTCGCCTTTGATGTCGTGAATGACGGCCGAGCCGGTCCAGGAAAGAAGCGTTGGAACGACCAATCCCACGCCCTTGCCCGAACGTGTCGGCGCAAAGGCCATGACATGTTCCGGCCCGTCATGTCGCAGATAGTGATCCTTCAGTTTGCCAAGGAAAACGCCGGCCGGCTCAAACAGGCCTGCCTTCTCGATTTCCCGAGCCGCGGCCCATCGTGAGGAACCGTAGGTGGTGACCAACCCCCTCTGCCGCGCGCGCCAGAGGGAGCCAGCTATTGCGGCCGCACACCCCAAGAATCCGCTGGCTCCGGCAAGCATGCCGGCCTTGTCGAAGACCTCAGGCGCATAGGCGTCGAAGTGAAACCACCATTCGAACAGTTTCCACGGCTTGTAGATCGGCCGGGCCGCCGCGGCAAACCATGGCGCGCCAAGCTGCGGCTGATAGTCCAGCATGTGGGCGCACCATTGCGTTGCCGCCCATACGCCAACGATGACGATGGCGAACACAACTACGATCTGGCCGACAAGGAGCTTCGTCGGTTTCACGGGCACAGCCTCCACTGTTTGGTAGTAGATGGAAGCAGCATGACGTGACGTTTCAGAATATCGAAGATACCCAATATACGCGCCCGTGCGATGCAGTGAACGTTGCAGGCTTGGAAGACTGGGGCGCCAAGAAGTGTCATGGGGAGGGCGACGAGCGAATGACTTGTATGGGGGCCGGTTGCGGACGGTCTGGTAATAGGAGACGTCGGCGGAAAGCTGCCATTCCTGTCCTGCCAAGGCAAAGTTTGCCTGGTTAGCTTCCGCCCCCATTTCGGTCGTTTGATCTACTCCTAAAACGTCCTCGAAGCAGACTGGTGGAGTTAGGCCTTGATCCTCTGGTGGCACGTCGCAGTCGAGACAATCAGGATAATCTCATTGGCAAAGGTTAGTCGGGATCTTCCTCTTGGCCGTGAACGGGCTCGGGAGCCGGAGCGCTGAAAGTCACCCCGTCTACGCGATGCACGCGAAAGCTCTCGGGAATAGGCACGATCCGCGTCCTAGGCGGAGGTTCCGGCGAGAGCCAATCCGACCATAGGCCAGAGTCGCTCGATGGTGGCGTCTCACTCGCCGGTTCGGCTAAAGGCCCAACCACAGAGGCTGATCCCAGGAGCGCTATGTTCCGCCCACCGGGATGTTGCGCAGATCCATAGATTATCGCATCTATTGTGCGCTTCCTACGAGCGAACTCGAATTCGCGATTCGAAAGGTACTCTGCAACAGCCTGCGTTGGTACGTAGTCCAAGTGGACATCCTCGGGGAGGATCGGACGAGCAATCTCGTTCATGAAGCTTGTCATAAACAACCATTGCGCAGCTCGTTTCCGGGCCTTGGTTGCGAATGGGTCATACGCCTTCGGCCTAGTACCAAACAACGTGGTGTCTAACACGCAGATGGGCTCCGTGATGCGGAATTCGGCGACGGCCACAAACTCACCGACACTAGGTCTAAGCTCTGCGATGCAGGTGTCGGAATCATATGCACCATAGAAGGCCGAAATACCCGACGGGTTCAGGCGGCCTGGCTTTCGCAGTCGCTCTGGCGGTGGCCCCAGTTTCCCAGCGAGATCGGCCTGAATCTCTTGGCGCTTGGCAGGCTCATTGGCAACCCTCGCGCGTACGAAGTTGGCCCCTTGCCCTCCAGGGTCTATCATGTAGACAGGCCCTGAACGGTTGATGTCTCGCTGCTGGTGCACATCCTCAAAAATGCGCCGTAGAAGATCCTCCGCCTCCGCATTGAAGAACCGGCGCTGGTGCATCAGACTGGTCTTAAATGCCGACCAAAGCTGGTTGTGCTCGCTTAGCCCCGTCTGCTCTCTCGAGTACCGATAGTCATTATCGTAGAATGCTTCTTCACCGTCGGGCGGCCAATAATTGTCTGCGTCAATGAGTTCAGCGATTAACCCATCAATAGCCCTTGTGTCGTCCGCACCCGTTAAGTCGAGTAGCGTATCTTCAAGGTCAGCTCCCGCAGTCTCGACATATCTATCGTAATAGGCGTCATACGGCCCGCCCACGAAATTCTCTCTAAACACCGGGTCAACAATGGCGGCAACTGCCGTGATCGGAATTCCCTTTTTCGTAGAGTGGAAATCGCAAGAGACCCCGTTAGGAAAAGATCGTCTCTCTTCTTGGATCCGCCTCTTCAATCCGCTTGCGAAAAAGCAATCAGGGCAAACGTTCAAATTCTTCTCCGGAGTCGACAACAAACATTCTGGTCACAGATCCCGCGAGCCCAACGATCGGTGATCACCGAACCGTCTAAGAGTGTCACTTTTTGCTCGAACCGAGTTGCAGAATGTCTAATTTGGCTGACTGCAGCTTACAAGCCGCCATTCCGCTTCGACCTAAACCAACCAACGGGAATCCACTGGACCTCCAGATGAGAAGGATTATCCCGGCAGATAGGGGCCGAGACCGGAACGGCGACTTTCGAAAGGCGAAAACGAGTAACCAGCCATTCCGGTGGTTCAGCCTCCAACGGGCCGGCAATGATCTTCATTCGGTGTTATGTTGCCGCCGTCACTGCTGCCGACGCGGTGGCTGGAATCGGCTCCTCCCATTCCCCGCGTATCCACAACGAGTGAAGTTCAAAATCGGCAGTTTCAGCATTCTGCTCCGGATCTCCGTATACAGCTGTCTCGACATAGGGGATGCCTACGTCAAAGCCGTCGCTAGAGCCCTTTCCAAACTTATGATCATAACACGCGAGCAACACGCCAATCGAAAGCAGCTTTGATGAGAGAGGCGACACAAACAGCTTACAGCCACCCATAGGTTTGAGGGCTTTTTTGTATCGTTCCATGGCCGTGAATATTTGGCGGTATGCCTCGAACGGATTGTATTCGCTTGCAAGCAAGATGTTTGCCGGCTCCACCTTGAAGTCGTCGAACAGAGTGTCACGGTGCTCACCGACCACCTCGTCCCCTCGCCGTGGCTTTCTCGTAGGAAAAGGGATAACCGGGCAAATCTCATCCGGGTTCACATGGTCTTGTATGAGATGCAGTCGGTCACGCTGACCCTCACCCAAAACAGGAAACCACACCCGCGGCCAATTCTGAGTAGTCTGCTCTTCAAGATGTCCGGAGAAGCCAAGAACGAAGGTTACGCTGTCCCTGAGACTGCCTTTCGCCGCGCCGAGATCCGCAGAAACACTCTCGGATGTGGTCACGTGAAGATTTACGCTTGGGCCGTTTGCTTCGGCCAGCTTATCAAGTTTGAAGAGAAGGACGCTTACAGCGGTAAGTGCCACCATGCGCGGCATAGCGCTGATGTCGACAATGACATCGTCAAAGTCGTGACAATCTCCCGCTCTGTCCAATGAAGCTTTGGTATTTCGTGGAGTTACAGCAGCGCCTACGGGGCCTCCAATCTCGATCGGCACAGCAACGATCTTTTCCGCGGGAACGAGTTTCAAGAGTCCTTCGTGGTTGGTCGCCGTGAGTTCCGATCGCTTCGGGCTGTCGCCCAATCCGTTGTCGAACACCAACTGCCAGACCGATATATCGGCGTCCAGGGCATGCAAGCGTCGAGCAGTTTCAAGAGTTCTGATATCGAAACCGCGACCAATCACGAGAAGGACCTTACGCTTCTTGGCCGACAAGCGCCGTCGCCAGAACGTGGTGAAATCGGAGTCGAGTGTGAGGGAGTAGGGATCCCATCGCATTGCCGGGCTAGGACTAGACAAGAGTTGCCTCCTCGGCCACCGCGATTGCCTTCGCTCCTGCTTCTTGCCAGTGAAGCAAGCTCTTCAGTGTTTGATGTCTCCAGCCGCCGTAACCAAGTGGCAGGCCAAAATGTACGCAGAGAAGTCGGTTCAGATAGAACACGACATATTCCCGACCATTATTTCTATGGTCGAGACGTGGCATCAGCAGGTTATGCGACACGAGAGACGTCATGACGTCTCGAAGTCGAATAAAATGCGAGATTTCAGCGTCCTCGCTGTCAATTATCAGTTTTCGATCGTCCATGGTGATCGCAATTCCGGTCACACCGGGTGCGTAGGGGGCGCTGCTTCTGAAAGTCTGTTGGCGACAGTATTCGCCGATTGCTTCGAGCAGGCGGCGCGCCTCGACACCACGCGGAAGGCGGCGCGGAAGCCCATCCCACCGATCCTTCGCAACGCCCCGGATCAGTGCGTCCTGTCGCGCTGCCGTGAGTGGCACCGGCTGATCTCGGTGAAACCGGATTTTCGCAGAGATTTCTTCAAACAATGCGCCTGCCACCTCCAGATACTGGTCCACATTGGAGGATGATACGGCGCTCAAAGACTCACGGCCGAAATAGATTGGCGCTCCCACATCTGATCGCAGAAAGTGTTCTGCTGCTCGGTCCGTGCCGCTGCCTGATCGTGCTCCGAACTCATCCAATGTCAATGAATCGAAATCGAAGCTTGTCTGCGTTCGTCTCGTATCTCTTATGACCAGAATTTTGAGCAACTGCCATTTGAAGGCGCGTTCGAGAAGGTTGCCGCTTAGCCCGCGAGCATTGGCAAGCCAATTCGAATAACGAGGGCCAACGCCGGCCATCTTAACAACTTCGGCCTCGATTTCCGCCATACGGCCAGTGAGAGCGGTCTCCAAGCTCGGTATGTCGTCGGTTTCACCAATGAGCGGAAACAGTTCGCGCCCTTCGAAACCATCAGCCTTGGCCGCCCGAAGATTGGCGATCGTTTCCACAAATTTGGTATAGGACTTGGTTCTTGTTCCAGACCAACGTTCTTCCAGTTGAACGACGTTCTCGTAATCTCGTTTGCGGAGCGCGCCCTCGGAAAGCAGATCCTTATGCGTAAGAGCCTCTAGCCTTTCAGCGATCCATACTCCGCACTGCTCCCGCGCATTGGTTATGAATTCAATCAGGCTTGCACGCTGTGGAGAAGCCAGCGTCTGGAGTTCGTCCATGAGAAGGACGCGCTTGACCTCCATATCACCCTGCGCGTCGCTTATGCGAACATGCGCAAACCACTTGAGCCCGTCCAAGCGCGCGTGCCCACCTTTTATCGACGCAGGCGAACCCAGATCGTCCATTCGATCATAGAAATCTCGTTCGATGCGCGAGGCCCAGGTAAAAAGCTCCTTTCCTGTAGCGCGGCCCGGAATAGTCGCGTCTGATTCCGGCTCCCATTCAAAGCTGAATTGGTCAAGATCGTCGGGAAATTGACGTTCCGCTCGTTCCAGCACCGACCTGAGTGTCGCGACCACAATTCGTGAATTCAATAGCTCTCGAAAGAGTATGTTGCCGCGGTCAAAGGCACTCAGTTCCTTGTACTCACTGGTGAAGACGACCATCGCACCAAGCAATTGCGGTCCGTCGCGACCGATGGCGCCAACCTCTCTCAGCGCGTCGCGCGTCGCCTTCACCTGCTGATGCTGATCTGCGAGGTTGTCAGTGAGCTTCAGCGGACGCGGCGTAAGAATACGCAGAAACGTAGTCTTTCCGCCACCAGGTGCACTTCGAAGAAAGACGAGACCGTTCCAAGGGTCATCGAAGGACTTGATAACCTCCAAAGCACCCACGCCGAAAAGACGAACAAACTCATCGTCACTCGTCGAGCGCTGGGATGCGCGCATTCGGAATGGATTTCTCACCTACTGTAGCTTTCTGTGGCGGCTAACTCTCGGAAATAGGCCCCGAACCGATTGGTCGTCCTCTGCCCAGAGCAGATAGATCGAGTTGTTGGGAGTGTTGTGAGCTAGCACGAGCGGTAGCCTGCAATTGGCGAAACCGTAGCGCTTGCTTGTACCGCCTACTTTAGAATGCTCATCGTCGGCATCGTCGTCAAAATATCGATCATCTGCGACGAGCCCCAGGATTGGGCTGTCGCTTGCATCACCGAGCGGCGTCGTTTCGCCCAGTTTGTGAACCACCTCGAACTCGATTGTGCCCTTTCCGAAGGTCAACTTGGGCAAACGGCTTTCAATGTGCTCGATTGCCTGATCGCCGGCGACATAGAGAATGATGATTATCTTGACGCCGGAATTCGCTATCGCGTCTCCAAGGTTTCCTGCTTTCATTAAGCCGCTAACGATCTTTGCTATCTTCCCGGTCCAACCACCTTGCCCATCCTCTCGAATGAAACTCGTACCGCTGCCAGTGAAATCATCGAGCAGTACGATGTACCGGAACCGGGCCTCATGATCATGGGGTTCTCGACCCAAGATCTTCGTTAGGTGCTTCCGAAGGTCTTGGACCATGCCCTCGCTTTTCGGATCCGAAACGTCATAGGCATGAAAGACTTGCTCATTGGACATCTCTTGCGGATTCGCGCGACGAAACCAGTCTGTTCGCGCACCGTCGCTCAGGCCTAGGACCAGTGTCTGGCGAAGTCGAGTTCGATACACCACCGTGTCGACGATTGCCTTCACTTTATGTGGATCGACCCCAAGTTCGGTCGCAGTGTCAGCGATTAGGATTGGGCGAATGATCGTCGGGAAGGTAAGCTCCACCAGATGATTCATTTCATCTGTGGATATGAAAAGCAGCCTCTTTCGCACGAAGTTGTAAGCCGCGCGACGCTCTTCACCCCCGGTGAACTGCCCAAGCCAGAGCGCCAGACTCTCGATGAACCGTTTGCCTGGCGAGAACTGCTGATATTCGTCGTATTTGTAACTGGCAAAGCTTTCGAGATAAGCGCGTTCCGCTGCCTTTTCCTCGTCAGACCATTCCATGATTTTTGCCAGCAGGCTTTCCGCCAAATCCTTCCTCATCAGAACTCCCCATGACACCTCTACCCGACCGCAGCGATATACCGCAGGGAGGAGTGCGTTCGTCCAGCGAAATCAACCTGTCCTTACCTTAATTCACGGGATTCACTTGCGGGTGATTTCGCCAACCGCACCTATGACTTTTGCAAGCCGCTCCGCACCGACCGGTGTATTGTCCCAAGCACGCCGAATTGAGCGCTCCAGCTTTGCCCAGTTCGGATCGAATGCGCGCCGACTGCGTTTCCATGTCGTTCCTTCACCCTGCGTATTTTGCAGCCCGAGGGTCGTGCAAATTCGCACGACGCTTGCTCCGAACGTAATGAATTGCCCCCGACAAATACGCGAAACTTGGCTAGCGTCGACATCAGCAATATCGGCCAGTTCCGCGTAGGAAAGGCCTGCTTCCAAGCGCTTTTCATTTATATGGCGGACCAACTCCGCCCTTTCAATTTGCTTCGGCTTCATGTAAATTTGCATGCACTAAACGATGCGAATTTACAATGGAGTTTTTCGTGACGGATGTTGGCCAGGAAATCCGGTTCTATCGTGCCAGCGAGAAGCCTTACGGGGCCTTCAGCAATCTATTCCGGCGCGAGATTGAATTCGAAGGCGAGCGCTTTGCGACGAGCGAGCACGCCTATCAGGCCGGCAAGGCGCGTAAGCCGGAAGTGAAAGCATGGCTTATGGCGGCACCGTCTCCCGCCCTTCTGGCGATGGCGGCGCACGGGCTATATTACTGGGATGTCAGCCCAGGCTGGTCACGGACAAAGTTTGACAGGATGAGGTGCGTGCTCCGAGCCAAGTTCACTCAGCATGAAGATCTTCGCGAATTGCTGGTATCGACGGGCTCAGCTCGACTAATTGAAACTGCGACCGTCGACAATGAGGTGAATCGGCTCTGGGGAGAAGTGAATGGTCAGGGTCGCAATATGCTTGGAGAGCTACTGATGGAACTCCGTGCAAAGCTTCAGAACGACGGCGTCTCGAAGGCGGCGTAAGAAGAGCCAATGCAAATCTGAAACTGCCGACATCGGGTTTACCCCCGCAAGACAGACCGCGCGTATTCTGCACCACGCTCGCGGAAGATACCGCGAGCACCGAGATAGGCGCAGTTCTCGGCAGCCAGCCGTTGTCCGGCTTCGATTCCGACAACGAATTCGTCAATTGATATCTTCCGGGTCGCGCGTTCGCGGCGGGTCAGCAGCCAATCAATCACGCCAACGCTTACCATATCGCCAGAACCACAGGTGTCGCGCAATTCGGGTGCCGGGTAGGATTTGCACCACGCCTTCTCAGCTCCCCGTCGTACCTCCAGACCAGCTTCTCCGTGCGTCACGATTAGGAAAAGGGCGTCGTGGGGGGCGACCTGCCCCGCCAGTGTTGCCAGACGCTCTGCTGAGAACTTCAGAACGGACGCTGCAGCGACTGCGCGTCTGAAAAGCTCTTTATCGCCAATCGTAGATGGCTCGAAATAAACGATGGACCCTGCGTCGGCCGCAGCTTCCATCGCATCGACGATCGCTCCGGATAATCGATCCGTATAGAAGACATTGCAATTCTTGATCGCCGGCAGAGCCCGGCTCACATCGTCCCAGTCTATCGGCTGATATCGCGGAAGATCGATGGAAGTTTCTGGACACCTAAATTCGAATGTATGTACCCCAGGCCCATGCAGACGCTGAGCAAGGATCGGCGAGCGGATGTGTTCTGTTTGTCGGATGTATCGCGTCTCGGCTCCCGCGTGCCGGAATGCGACCACAAGACGGATGCCAACCTCGTCTTCACCGAGGCTCAACACCGGCGCCACATTCCGCTGAAGCATGGCGAGCGAAATCAACACATTCCCGCAAGAGCCACCAAGATCCTCGGACGACACCGCCAACGAGTCCGCGTAGATGCGGTCGAGAACGGTAAATCCTGTGCCGACCACGTCGACTGCACTCATCGGACTCTCCCGGTCACAAGCTGGCTCACTCTGTTTTTTCTCGGTCACCATTTCAAGAGTGCTGATCGAGCTTCAGAGCAGAAAGATCAATTATCATTTCGCATCCCTTCGCACGAGCGGCCTGCAAAATGCGCAGGAGAGCATCCGGACCGCGCAACTTTGATCCAAACAGCGTCCAAGCGCCGCCTGAAGCGCCGCAAACACTGCCAACGCTTAGACAATGCGGTCCAGATAATAGCTCCCGATCATTTCCCAATGGCGAGCCACTATCTCCGATGCCGAGAACGGCCTTGCTCGCATCGCCGGATCGACGGGCGAGCTCCTCTACAACGCGCAGCTTTGACGTAGATGCCAAGACGATATCGACGCTATGGTGAGATCTCAGCACCTTCACGCTGCCTTCGACTATCTGAGGGCAAGCAGCCAGGCTCTCCGCAAAACGCTCGATGTCGATGACATCGGCATAGTCAATCGATACCTGAATTGGACGAGCCTTGATCTCGACTCCGTCGCGAAGCAGGCCTGAGCCCGTTAGCCACCGGGTAACCTCGGCAATGTTCGGATTTCGTTGCGGGGGGTCCTCGGCTATGTCGACGTCGAGCGTTCGAATGTGGGCGCCGTTATAATAACCCATGAGGACATTTCTATATATCCGCTTCGGAAGGGCGTCTCGCAATTTTTCGCCAGCGGAGCCGCCGCGTCCTGTCGCAAAGCCCACCTGGATGCCGTCATCAACCAGCCTGACCAGTTCGTGCATAATCGCTTTGGGAGGAGGACCGAGCCGGGCTTCACGCGGATCGTTCGGTACGACCGTCCCATCATAATCGAGCGCGAGACCGACAAAGCTCGCGCCTGCCAAACTAAGCAGCCTCTCTCGCCCAACGGAACAAAGTGATGCTGATCGCTCATCAATAGGATCAAAGTGCATCCGCGCGGACGCCTTGTGTCGAACCGATGAAGTCAAATCTCGCGAAAGCGTGTCGAGCGCGGGATTGTCATATATCGCCTCGGCAAACGGGCCTCTCCCCGGGCGTCCCGGATCGATACTCGTAGCGTTTCCGAGGTGCTGAACGAAGGATAGACCCCACAAAATGCTGACCGCATTGGCCAATCGGCCACCGTGATCGAACTCAGCATGTTGAATCCGGGTCTGGGAAGGAAGCGCTGCACGGATGGGCTTCCAAACATCGCCACTTTCCGTGGTTGTCAAAGCCAGCACGTACATGGTCTCTGGATGCTTCGCCGCCCAAACATGACGACCGTGAGCGAAGTTTCTGAAATCAGTCCTCTGTACTGGCGCTATTCCGGTCTCCCAAAGAGAAGTTTCAATCAACGTTGCAGCTGCTGCGTTTTGCGGATCGTGCAGAACGAACAGAGTATCCCCAACCTGGAAACCGAAGTCTGGGCTTTGAGGTGCACTTAGCACCTCTTCCGCGCGCTTTCGGAGTTCTTCGGCCAATCTCCCGCGTTGCGGCTGTTCAGTGGTGAGATCTGACGCCATCAACAAGGCGGTCACCATCGAAATCATTGAATGCGTCGCCAGAAACCCATCCTTGGGATCAGCAACTGGCGTAACAATCACTTTGGCGCGAAGACTATCTGAGGCCACAATGGTTGTCGCGCCTTCCGACTGAACTGTCATCAACTGGATCGATTTGCAGCTGGATGCATTTGCGACACGGAAGGCTGCCGCGATGTCAGGATTGTTCGCTCCGGCGCTGAACAACCAGATATCGCATCCATCCCAATTTTCCATAGATAGGACGAACTGCATGGGTGTCATCACCATCGTCGGACCCAATTGCAATGTTGTCCGGCAGCGCGAGAAGAATTCTGCCGTAACTACGGATCCCCCCGAGGCAATAGCGACGGCGAGCCGTCCTTTCCCTTGTGAGAGAGCGAAAGCAATGTCGCCAACTCCGTGCGCGCTCGCCAACTCGATTGTCTCAGGCAACCGGCGCAATTTTTCGGAGAAGATAGTCATTCTGCTCGCCTAACTTCAAACGGACTCGGAGCAAGCGGACGCTGTAGTTCACGAGAACGGATCGTTCGCGAACGCGGCGGGGCAAGCAATCTCACCAGCCCGTGCCTAAGAAACATCGCATATTCAGAGCCCGGCCGCACGCTATTTTCTGCCAACGTATGATGGCACCCATCTTCCAGATAAAGCGCATTAAAACACCAGCTTCCTCACACCACTGCACCAGTTTGTTCCTGTTATGTTCGGTTTGGCGGTGATTCTCAAGCCTCTCTCGTCATGGCTGTCATATTGCCGAGAAGGGATCAGCGCACCCTGTGACATTATGAGTGCAAAGGCGACGGTGAACAAAATATGAGAGGCCGGAGAAGCTAGTACCGCGCTTGGACGCCAACGCCAGTCGAGCATTGAATTCGCACGTCCGCTTAGAAGCTGCAGAAAAAACTCGATCTACGTCCGAGATTAGGCGCTTTGCGGTCCGTCAGGAATGTCGCGCACGCCCTGCGCCTGGCACCACTCGAGGAACTGGCCGACATCCCTGCTGTAAGCGCGGCGGGTGTTCGGATTGCGGATATGCGCGGTGAAGAATTACAGAAACCGCCAGCGGGCGCGCTCGCCGGCGGCGTCGACCACGGGAACTGATGGAGCAGAAAACCCGACGACCTGGTTCATGGCTTACCCCACGCGTCAAATCGTCGAAGCAGGAGGGCGGCGGTCAAGAGCACGACGTGTAGCCGAAATGTGCTGTCGTCGGGTTCCGAAAGCCCCGGATGCGACCCCGCCGGAGCCAGCCTCGGTAGTGTGCTGAGAGTTCTGCAAATTCGCTGAGAGGGGGCGGTCATGGCAGGCTGGTGATGTTCAACGTCACCGATTCCCTGGAAGGAACGCCACCATGACCAAGACAGAAGGTAAATCGACCAGCGCTGCCGTCAAAGACATTTTGCTTTCGAACCCGGATGGATTGCACGAAGTGCTCCGTGCGGTGATGCAGG